>CAZWLN010000004.1:0-7923 GCA_964634885.1 uncultured Hyphomicrobiales bacterium
AACCAAGGCCTGTTGACCGCAGGCAGGATAACCGCAGATATGACAACCGCAGGCAAGGCCGCAGAGTAGAAGAACAGAAGCCGGAGACGGTACCTGAAGCTCCGATGCAGGAGGAACCAAGGCCTGTTGACCGCAGGCAGGATAACCGCAGATATGACAACCGCAGGCAGGGCCGCAGGGTAGAAGAACAGAAACCTGAGCCGAAACCTGAAGCTCCGATGCAGGAGGAACCAAGGCCTGTTGACCGCAGGCAGGACAACCGCAGGCAGGGCCCAAGGGCAGATGGACAGAAACATGGAAGACAAAGCGGCAGCGCTGAAAAATGGTCGGTTAACAAGAAAGTTTTATTAAAATCTGACGGCTGGAATAATCCTGTTATGGCCAAAGTACTCAACAGGGCGGAAAACTTCATCAAAAATGAACTCTTTGTCCAGAGTGATTCAAGGATATTGCTTGCAGTCAGCGGAGGCGTCGATTCCGTAACAATGCTCGATGTATTTGCCAATCTGTCGGCTAAATACGGTTTCCGCCTTTTCCTCGTCCATTACAATCACCAGTTAAGGGGCGAATCTTCCAATGAAGACGAAAAACATGTAAAACAACTCGCCGAGCGTTACAACATTCCAATACACTCAACAAGGGGTAATGTAAAGGAATATGCGGAAAATAATTCGATGAGCATCGAACAGGCGGCGCGGATTCTGAGGTACAGGTTCCTTGAGCAGACAGCCCGGACTCTGAAGGTACAGTATATTACCACAGCACATACATACGACGACTCGGCAGAAACCTTCCTTTTCAACCTGATGAGAGGAGCGGGCATTACAGGCCTTAGCGGGATTCCCTGGATCAGGGGAATGGGAAAGAATATATCGCTTGCAAGGCCGATGATACATTGCAGGAAAACGGACCTGATAGCCTATGCAACTGAGAGGAAGCTAAAATGGCGGGAAGACGAGTCTAATTCGGTCCTGAATTTCACCCGTAATAAGATCAGGCATGGCCTCATCAAATATCTCGAAGATGAATACAACCCGTCAATCGTCGAAGTACTGAACAGGACTACACTGCTGTTGAGAGGCGCCGATAAATTCATTGCTGAGTTCGTAAACCAGAAAGTTAAAGCTGTTACTGTTGACAAAGAAGAAGGCAGGTTCTCGCTTAAAATCAACCTGCTCCAGACTAACAATGAATTTATCCAGGGTGAGATAATTCAAGCGTCAATGAAGAGCAATTTCCACCTGCAGCCCCTTCCGATGAACGTCATCGACAGGATCATCAGCCTTTACGAGTCGTCGTCCGGCTCGATGATAGATATTAACAAGAATTACTATGTAATCAAAGACAGGGATAAACTGGTTTTCATGAGGCGTAAACCTGTACTGAAGCAGACCGTGATGATCGAAAAAACCGGTGAATACGATTTTAACGGATACAGGATGGTCCTGAAGGAAGTCAAACTCAAACAGGTAAAATACAAAGAAGATAAGAACACCGAGTATTTCGATTATGACAAAGTACCGATTCTGCTGTACCTTCGCAACTGGGAACAGGGAGATGTATTCAGGCCTCTGGGTATGCAGGGAACAATGAAACTGAGCGACTTTTTTACTAACAACAAAGTCTCTGTCATCGACAAAGCGCAACTGCCGATCCTTGCTTCCAGGTCGGAAATAATCTGGGTCTGTGGGCAGCGCATCAGCGAAGACTATAAAATCGACGAGAACACGACAAGAGTACTGAAAGCAGAATTGATAAAAATATAAAATTATACAGAAAATAAAGGGATTTATGTATTCAGGAACAGAAACCATCGAGATCAATGGCAAGACCTTCGGAAAATTCATCGACAGGAGCGAGATACAACGGATTGTGACATTGCTGGCTGACAGGCTCAATGAAGACTACCGGGACAAAGACCCTATCTTTCTCATTGTACTGAAAGGTTCGGTTTTCTTTGGCAGCGACCTGCTGCGCCATATTACAATCAACTGTGAGATGGACACCATCAGGGCAAGGAGTTACGGCGACTCGATGACCAGTTCGGGCATTGTCAGGCTCGACAACCTGTCGTTCAATTGCGAAGGAAGGCACGTCGTCATCATCGAGGATATCGTCGATACGGGTTTGACACTCGAGGCAATGTACAAGAAACTACTGAAGCTCAATCCTGCTTCTGTTGCTGCTGTAACGATGCTCTCGAAACCTGCCCAAAGGAAAGTCAAAGTCGAAGTTCAATATATTGGAATGGAAATCGAACCGGTTTTTGTCATCGGCTATGGACTTGATTATGCCGAAAGAGGCCGCCACCTGCCCGATATTTACAGGCTCACCGACTGATCGTCGGTTTTTATTTTCATATTACTTTACCCTTAAGGCAAATTTATTGTAAGTATTTACGTCATAGCCTTAAAATTTTTAATTTTTAGAAGACAGGCGGAGGCGATTTTTTGATGAGTGATTCATCTGAAGATAAAAATGACAAAAGGAAAACCAATCCTATGGGAGACTTTAACTACAACAGTGACGGGCAAAACAGCCAGACAAAGATGATGCGCAATATAATCATATGGGTAATCCTTTTCGGCAGCATGATAATCATATACATGATGCTTAACACAAACCAGAAGGGTGAATGGCCCATACCCTATTCGACCTATGTAGAACTGCTGGAGCAGGACAAGATCCAAAAAGCGGTAATAACCAAAACGCAGTTGAATGACTATGAATTCCACGGCGAACTGGTGCAGGAGGAAAGCATTGAGATCGAAGGCCAGATTCGCAAGATCAAGAGTTTCATTACCAAGCTGGGTGTCGTTGACACTGAGACAGAAAGGCTCTGGAGGGCAAAGGGCATCGAGTTCACATACAAGGACGGCGACGCTTCCATCTGGACAACTTTACTTGCCATCTTCCCATATATATTACTTTTCGGCTTCATGATCTTCCTTTTCAGGAGGATGCAGGGCGGAGGCGCCGGAGCCGGCGGTTCCAAGGGATTGTTCTCCTTTGGAAAAGCCAGGGTCAGGCTGCTCAACGAAAACCAGTCAAAAGTGACGTTCCAGGATGTTGCCGGCGCTGACGAAGCCAAGTATGAGCTTGAAGAAATAATAGAATTCCTGAAAGAACCCAAGAAGTTCCAGCGCCTCGGCGGTAAAATACCTAAGGGTGTACTGTTACTGGGCCCTCCGGGAACCGGTAAGACCCTCCTTGCCAGGGCTGTTGCAGGCGAAGCCAATGTGCCGTTCTTTTCCATCTCCGGCGCCGATTTCGTGGAGATGTTTGTGGGCGTTGGCGCCAGCAGGGTACGCGACCTGTTCGAACAGGCAAAGAAGAATGCGCCCTGCATCGTTTTCATCGACGAGATCGACGCTGTCGGCAGGCACAGGGGCGCAGGCCTCGGCGGCGGACACGACGAACGCGAACAGACACTGAACCAGTTACTTGTCGAAATGGACGGCTTCGAACAGAACGCCGGCGTCATCATCATTGCAGCGACAAACAGGCCCGACGTACTCGATCCGGCGCTGCTGAGGCCCGGCAGGTTCGACAGGCAGGTAGTGGTTGACAGGCCCGACATTAACGGCAGGGTGGGAATACTCAAGGTACACGTGAAGAATATACCTTTGGGCGAGGATGTCAATCTCGAAGTAGTGGCAAAAGGTACACCCGGTTTCTCCGGTGCAGACCTTGCAAACATCGTTAATGAAGCGGCTCTCCTGGCTGCCAGGCGTGAAAGCGACAAAGTAACAATGTTCGATCTTGAGAACGCCAAAGATAAAGTGATGATGGGCATCGAACGTAAGAGCATGGTAATCTCCGACAAGGAAAAGGAAATGACTGCTTACCATGAGATGGGCCATGCCCTTGCAATGCGCTTCATACCAAACAGCGATCCTGTTCACAAAGTAACGATCATTCCACGAGGAAGGGCGCTTGGCGTTACATCGTCGCTACCGCTTGAAGATATGCATACATACTCAAAAGAATATATCGAATCGAAAATAATCATGATGCTTGCAGGAAGGGCTGCCGAAAAGCTCGTGTTCAATTCTCTTTCTTCGGGAGCTGCCAATGACATTGAACGTGCTACCAAGCTCGCCAGAAACATGGTATGCGACTGGGGTATGAGTGAAGCAGTCGGCCCGGTAAAACTTGCCAGCGTCCAGGAAGAGGTCTTCCTCGGCAGGGAGATATCACAGCCTCCCGATCATAGCGAAGCGACAGCCCAACTCATTGACAATGAAGTACGGAAAATTCTTGTCGAATCCTCCGACAAAGCCGAATCGCTCCTACAGGAGCGAATCGATCTGCTGCACAAAGCCTCAAAAATGCTGATTGAGCGTGAGACACTGGAAGGCGAAGAACTCGAAATGATCATTAACGGCGAAGAACTGCCACCTATCAACATCCGCAAACTCAACGCCCTGAAGAGCATGAGGAGCAACGGCAGCAGCGACAAAGAAAAGAAAAGCGAAACCGGCAATTTTGACGTGAGTGTCTGAAGAAGCTGCGTCACAGAGAATCCCGGTTAAAATACAGATGAATGAAGAAGGAGCCCGTAAAGAATGCGGGCTTTTCTTTTTTTATATCAGAGTTGTTTTTCTGATGCCGGGAATTTCACCCCCCCAAAAAAAAATTAAAAAATTTCCGTGACCTTTTTGATATTCATGTGTCAATACAATAATATAAAAGACACGATAGGGGAAAACTATGCGAAAAATTTACGGTATTCTGTTTTTCATCACGGCATTCTTTTTACTGCTCCAGCGCAGTCCTGCCCAGGACAGCCTCAGCCTCGTCGGCAGGTGGGTGGAAAACTGCATTGATTATACCTGTGTAGCCTCAATGGGAGACTATGTTTACGCAGGCAAAGGTAATATCTTCTGTGTTTTCGATATTATGGACCCTGAACACCCTAAGTTGTTGAAGCAGTTAAAAACAGATGTGAAGATGAAAGAAATCTATCTGTTTGATCACTATGCCGCCATCGGTTATGACGGTATTGCCATAATAGATGTGTCCAACCCCGAAAAACCTGTAACGTTGTTCAGCGATACGTCTTACAGCCATGTTCATAATTTCCAGGCTTTTGGCAAAAGCCTCTATTTTATTTCAGACAACAGGATGAAGGCACTTGATCTTGAAAACATGGAGAATCCAGAAATTACAGATGCCTTTTCATCAGACGATGGAACTACCTGTTTCTATTTAGCAGACAATTTGGCTTTCGTCGGGAGATATTATTACAATAACTGGCAAGATTATATTGATATATATAATACTGAGGATATTACTAATCCCGAACTGATTGACACAATCCAATCCGAATGGGATAATGAACATTTGGTATATTATGACAGCATTCTGTACAGCTCCAACAGATTAACAATCAGAATTTATAATCTGAGAGATATTGACAATCCAAAATGTATTTATGACTGGCAGATGCACTCATGTATCTGTAGTAAGATTTTCATTAGGGACAGCATGCTGTTCTCTTTTGAAGAATTCTATGATATTGAATATTTTAATGTGTCTGATATAGATAACATAAATTCCGTAGGTATTTTTACAACAGAAATCGGCAGTCGTAACACTGACATCAGAGATTATTGTGTATCGGATAAATATATTATTACAATAACAAATACTCTCGGACTGGAAATCTCAGACATCGGTAAATATAAATATCCCAAATTAGTGTGGCATTCTGAAAAATCGGAGCAATTTAATAAAGTTGTTACAAATGGCCGCCTTGAAATCAAATCCAGGAGTGACGTTACTATTACTGACATCACTGACCCTTTGAAACCTGTCCTGGCAAGTACAATTAACAATGTGGCTCCGGACTATATGTCAATAATAAAGAACTCATTACTGCTGTTTAAAAATAGTAATATCTCAGTTTACGACTTAACAGACCCGGAGAAACCGATAAGAACCCGGTCTCTTAAATATGATGGTGATTCTGTTCTGCAGGTTGAGATGCTCAATGATTCGATGACGGTCATCAGGGATGATAAAAATAATTTGATAGTGTTTACACTTAACGAAGCCCATGATATGACACAGCTCTTCAGAATCCAACTGTCTTCCTGCTCATATCCTGCCATATATGTGTCTGATAATAGAATACTATATCTCAGCGAGAAGATTGTGGACGGCAGGAAGAGGTATTACCTGAAGTCGGCAGAGCTTACTGAAAACCTTCATCTGGCTGTCAACACCAGTGACTACAGTTTTCCGGACACTGTAGGGTTAAAAGAAGCAAAGATCATTTTTGCCAATAAAAAATACGCTGTGTTGAGGACTACATATTCAAGCAAATTACTGGATATCGGTGATTTCAATTCTTGTAAAATTCTTCAGAATTTTAGTAGTGTGAGTCCTAATTCATGTACGATTGTAGATAGTATAATTATATTTTATTCTGGCAGCAGATGTATTTTTTGTAATATCAATGACAATACATATTCAGATTACCTGGCGTCATTGTACCTGCCATTCCTTATTAAAATGGATGTCTGTTCCGGTTACTTCAGGGTATATCAATCAAACTCGGTAAAACTCTATGATATAAAGAATATAAATAAACTGAAACACTTCCCGGTTACCACCTTTGAGTACTCAAGCCACGGCAATTTCTTTGTACACCACCGCAATATTTATCAATATGAATATGGCACATTATACAACCCGCAGAATGGATTTGTAGTTTTAGACTGCTCAGATCCGGCGAACATCAGGAGAATGAACAGGGTTGATATACCGGTAGATGCTTCCGTATATAAGTTATATAAGGATAATCTATTAATCTCAAATACTATTACTAAGAGTAAAAATGGCGACAGCTTACATGTAATCGGAATTGATGATTCCGGTAACTTTCAAATGAAAGAATCCTCAGTGTTTTTCCCAAATTCTGTTTACAGCCTGAATATTTTTGATGATCTCATGATTGCGGTATCATATATTAATTTCTATATTTGTGATATTTCCAATATTGATAGTATTACCATTTTGGGAGAGTATAAAGCTCAAGATCCTATTTCATATCTCAGCAAATGGAACAACAAAGTCATAATTTGTAGTTCAAAAGATTCATGCTATATTATTGACATTACAGACCCTTCCAGCCCCCAAAAGGAACTTTCGTTCCCGGCTAAGTCAAAACCCAATGATTATATAAGAAACATGACAGTGTACAAGGATTATCTGCTGATGCAACTCTACTCGGATGAAGACAGTAGCTACTTTCTCTCCGCCATCGATCTCAATAAGGCCGATTACAACTCTAAGAAAGTGTTGTTTAAGAAGAAAACCTATTTTAACTATTCCATTGAAGACGGCCTGATGTATGTGATTAGCACTGACGAAGGCCTCGGTATTTATGATATTTCTGATGTAAATAATATACGTTACCTGACCGGCTACAACCCGCCGGGAGGCGCTGGCGCCTTCCAGGTAGAAGACAGCCTCATCTACCTTTATAATTCGAATGAAGGCCTGTACGTTCTTCGGTTTGACCGCCAGGTGAACGGGGTCGAACCTGGTTCCGGCAATCCAATTATATCTGCCGTCCTTGTACCAAACCCCACAACGGACTTCTGCCGGCTGGAAATCAATCTGCCTGAAGACAGCAATGTTAAACTTGAACTGAGGGACTGTCTTGGTAACAGAGTCGCTGCTATTGCCGATGAGAACCGGCCTGCAGGCTGCAACATCTTCCTGATTGACACGAAAAACTTGACCTCAGGGATGTATTTCGTTACCGGAACTGCCGGAAGCCGTTCGGTCAACCAAAAGCTTGTGATTGGTAAATAAGTAAATTCCCACTGACCACCAGCCACCAGCCACTAGCCACTAATCACTAACCACCAGCCACTAATCACTAACCACCAGCCACTAATCACTAACCAC
>CAZWLN010000004.1:8023-158811 GCA_964634885.1 uncultured Hyphomicrobiales bacterium
AATCACTAACCACCAGCCACTAATCACTAACCACCAGCCACTAATCACTAACCACTGACCACCAGCCACTGACCACCGGCCACTAAACAATGCTCTTCTTGAAAATCCTTCTGCGTTTGTGCATCACGGGATTGAAATCTTTCCACAGTGCCTGAACCTTGTTGTTGAATTCCAGTTCCTGGTTCGATTCGGCATGTTTGAAGCCATACTTAACCGCTGCCTGGACAATTTCCGTAACCATCAGCACATCGACACCTTTACCGCGGTAATCGTCGCGGACGCCGGCAAAATAGAAGTCCAGCACTTCGTAGGTCTTCAGCGCTTTCAGGACATAATACCAGCCGAAGGGGAACAGGCTGCCGTTAGCTTTCCGGAAGGCTTTCGACAGGTTGGGCATCGTCAGCATGAAGCCGATGAGTTCTCCCTGTTCATTGTCCACGAATTTGATCAGGTCAGTGTTGATATATCCTAAGTACTTCTTGATATAATATTCTATCTGGCGGTCTGTCAGCGGTACTGTTCCGTAGTTATTGCGGAAAGTCTCCTCGAGGAGCTGGAACATTTCCTTGCCACGGGCGACATAATCCTTCAGTTTCCTGGACCTGACAACGTGGAACTTATACCGTTTCTGTATCCACTCATTGGCGCGCAGAAGCTTTTCCGGTATATCCGTAACTTTTGGTGTAGTTGAAAGGAATTCCAGGAAATCGACATCTTTTTCGAAGCCGTACTGCTCTACCAGGCCCCGATACCAGGGGTGGTGGTAATAGGTAGCTATCGTTGAAAGCTTGTCGAAGCCTTCAATCAACAGGCCCTGAGGGTCCAGGTCGCAGAATCCGTGTGGCCCGGTCATCGTTTCCATGCCGCATTCTTTTGCCCAGTCGGCTACCGCATCAAAAAGTCCTTTGGCCACTTCGTAATCGTCGATTGTTTCAAACCAACCGAAACGCATGTTCTTGGTCCCGTACTTTTTGTTGGCGGCGTGATTCAGTATTCCGACAATCCGGCCTACTATTCTATCGCCTTCATAGGCCAGGAAAAGCTTTGTTTCTGCTACCTCGTATGCAGGATTTTTCTCAGGCGAGAAAGTCTCGATCTCATCTGCTATTATGGGTGGGACAAAGTTCGGATTGCCCTTGTAATGGTTGAACTGGAACTTTACAAATTCGCGCAGGGTTTTGCTGTCTTGTACTAACTTGATATTAATAGTATTATCCTTTATATTTCTCAATTAATAAATCTAAAATTAACAAGGTTTGCCATAATTGCAAAGCGTTTTCTTTTGAAAATAAATAAAAAAAAAGCCTGACTGTCATCATCAGGCTTTCTAATATTCAATATCTTGGTATTTCTTATTTTGTTACTGTAAGCATCTTGTGGCTGACCGTGCTGCCTGACTTCAAAGTAACAATGTAGGAACCGGATGAGAGCGAAGTAGTGTTAAGTGTTACTATGTTCTCCGAACTATCCATTGTTACTGTCCTGCCATAGACCCTGTTGCCGAGTATGTCGGAAATAACGATCTCCAGGGTGCCGCCGTTGTTGACTGCGATGGAAGCCGATTCGACTGCCGGGTTCGGATAGAATTCACCGTTGGCAATGCCCGCCTGATCGGCCTCATCTTCGACACCTACCGAAGTAGAGAAAGTGAAAGTATAGTATCCGTCGGGAGCCGGTAAGGGTTTGGCAATGGTTTTACCGTTGTTTGAAGTAGCAGTGATGTAATAGTCGATGGCGCCTTCCGTTTTGTCGTTGGGAATGGAGCCGCTGTAAACCGCTCCCGAATTGGTGTTAAGTGTTACTTCGTTCCAGCTTTCAGTACCGCTGTATCTCCACATACACTTTGCAGAGGCAATGCCGCTCTTGTTTGTTATTTCAGCAGAAACAGGATAATCCGTAAGGGTAGTAATCAGCTCGGGAATGCGGTTGTGGTATATCCTGATGGGATTGTCGGCAGGAATCTGTTTTGTGATGCAGTGGATGGCGCCGCCGGAGCCGTCGAAGGAGCGAACGTCGATCGGTACGATGTTGTAACCGGGATACTTCGCTTTGAGGCTGTCCAAGTCTGCAAGCATATAGTTGTAACTTTCCGTTGTCTCATCGGCAAAGACAGGCTGAATGATGGTCTTGTTTACAAAAGTGTGGTTGCTGTATGTCCTTGTGTATTCCTCATAGTCTTTGTTATTAGTGTACCAACTGCCGTCGTCTTTCCTGGGGAAGGGAATGTTACGCCTTGTGAACTGCTTCCCGTCTGTTCTGCCGATGGACATGATGGTGTCGATGTTTCGTTTGGAGACAGTGTAGTCGGTAAGTTTTTTCAGGTCATCGGGGAAAACTGTGAACACGAAGGTGTTCTCGTCGCTCATGTCGGCGTAGAGGTCGATGTGGCCGGTGCCGCCGTCATGCTGCAGAGAGGGAAGTATCCTGAGGTAATCGAGATTGAGCAGGTTTGTAAGGCTGTCTTTGATCTGCTGTACAGTAAGGGGATCCTTCAATATCATATTAAGCGTAGTGTCATCTACCAGGACATACGGGCCATATTCATCCTGGTTTGTTGTGTACAGGGCTTCGGAAGTGAAGAGCCTTCCTCTGCCGTCTAAGAGGATGTTGCCGCCTTCGTATTCAATGGTAGTCGTATAGACAGGGTAGCCTACAGCTTTTGCTATTTCAACGGGTATCTTGTCGTCCATGGGGCGTCCGCCGTAGTATTCGAAATCGATGAATCCGACACTGTCCTGGTCGCCATAATAAAAAGCTACCGGGCCGCAGTCCCTGTACCAGAAGGAGTTACCCGGATTGACAAAGAAACGGGCATGCTGGAGAGGCATATCGAGGGATGCCATGAATGATTTGATTGCGTTACTGTCTTCGGCAGCCCAGATGTTGATCCACACTTCGGCTTCCAGGTCGATGGCGTGTGCCAGTTGTGAATATACTATGGCGAAGGGGTCTGTGACTGAAGTGTCGATGAAGTTATATACCTTTTCCGAATACATTTCGTCGTTTTCCTGGTCATAGTAAAAGACAAGGTTCTCAAACAACTGCTCTGTGTAATAGCCTTCTTCGTCAATTGAAATATAGGGCCAGGTGATAAGTATGGCCTTTACTTCGTCGAATTCGCCGGGAAAGATCATGTTCTCGGGCAGTGTTTGCAGTCCCTGAACATTGTCGTTTCCTGATTTGTTGTTTACGAGGCTTTGGGGAACAGCCTTCAGTTTTGAAGCGTCAAACTTGTTGGGTACCCTTTTGTGAACGCTTTTGAATGCTTTAATGTAATCCTCTTTTGTTACAGGCTTGAACCTGTTTTGCTGTAACCCGGCAGGCTTTCCTGAGCCGTCGCCGGCGTAGGTGTGGGCTGTGTATGTTATTACCAGGGCTAAGGTAAGCAGTAGTACACTTTTCAATCTCATCTTCTATCCTTTCTAATCCATCAAATTAATTTTACTATTTTCTATTACGTTTTTGCCAAGCTATAAGTTCCTATTGAAGTAAAGATTTAACAAATATTTTACAACTTTATTTTCGGGGATATTACTTTAGTTATTCCTATCCTTCCCGGCGCTTGAACAAGGGGCATCTGCCCCTAGTTAACACATCTATTACTCCATCCACCTCGCAGATGGAATCCATCTTGTCCGTTGTGAACCGTCCGACTGTTTCAATCATACGGATGGTTTGATGCATACAGCTAAGAACCATTGATATAATTTGAAGATATTATAACGGAAATTTTAAAAAAGAATGTCGATTCGGATGATAGGAATTGTCTTCGGAAAAAATCATCGATCAACCCGACGGTAACCGCCGGGTCGATCTATATTTACTTCGATAAACGCTTGCTTACACCATTTTCTGCTTCCACCTGCCTTTGCGGAACAGGTGTAGGGCAATCAGCGCGAAGCATGTCTCGGCGAATACGATTGAGTAGTAAACACCGACTTCGCCAAGCCCTGCGACAATTGCCAGGAGGTAAGCCAGAGGCACTTCGATGAGCCAGAAGGCAATTGTGCAAACGATCATGGGAGTCTTTGTGTCACCGGCACCATTGAAAGAGTTAATCATTACCATTCCCAGGGCGTATGACAGGAAGCCGAAACTGATGGCCCGAAGGCTTTCAGAGCCGTATTTCAGGACGCCGGGGTCTTTTGACAGAAGAGCGACCCAGAATTCGGGGAAGAGCACAAAGAAAATCCCTATCGATCCAAGGAACGCCATATTATAGCGCGAGGTAATCCATACCGATTTCTCGGCTCGTTCCGGCTGTCCGGCGCCCAGATTCTGCCCCACGAGTGTGGCGGCGGCGTTGCTGAGGCCTGCCGAAGGCATCATTACAAAGAAAATCAACCGGATGCCGATGGTGTAACCTGCAACTACTTCGCTGCCGAAAGTCGAGAGTATTCGTACCAGGAATATCCAGCTCGAAGTGGAGATCAGGTTCTGCGCAGTACTTCCAAGGGAGAGCTTAACAATCCTGAATATCAGCCTGAAATCAGGTTTCATACTGCCCAGGGTCAGTTTAACCCTGTGCTTGCCTGAAAACAGGATATAGAACTGGTACAGAACTCCTATTCCCCTGCCGATGGTAGTTGCGGTGGCTGCTCCGGCTATTCCCATTGCCGGGAAAGGCCCCCAGCCGAAGATGAGGCAGGGACACAGTATTATGTTCAAAACGTTGGCCAGCGTTAACACCCTCATCGATATGGCGGCGTCTCCCGAACTGCGAATTACGCTGTTGATGATGAAGAGCCAGACGATGACGAGGTTGGTACCGAACATAATCCGGGTATAGGATGAATATTGTTCGACGATGGCAGGTTCAGCTCCCATCAGTGTCAACAGGCTGTCGGCGTACAGAATGCCTACTACCGAAAGCGGCAGTGAAACGACAAGGCCTGTCAGAATGGCCTGAAAAGCTGCTTTTGAAGCTTCTGCCTGGTTCTTTTCACCGATTCGGCGGGAGACGATGGCTGTGGCTGCCGAGCTTAACCCGAATGAAAGGGCGTACACTACTGTCATTATCGATTCGGTAATGCCGACGGTAGCGACGGCTCCGGGGCCGATTTTATCGACGAAGTAAATATCGACCAGTGCGAAGATCGATTCCATGATCATCTCGAGGACCATCGGAACCGAGAGGAGGAAGATGGCTTTGCGGATTGTACCGCTTGTGAAGTCCATCTCATTGCCGGCCAGGGATCTGCCTACGTCTCTCAGGAAGTTCATCATTCCGTAAGTTTCCATACCGGCTTCTAAATTTAGTTCTTTTGTTTTATCTGAATTATAACTCATTTCTCTGTTTTTCGTTTTTGTTTAACATAATAAATTATTGGTCCTTTGTTCATAATTGGCATGGTAAATACGTCAATGAGCTGCACAGATACAACGGCGGTAAATAAATTAGTTGATTTCATGATAAATCCTCCAAAAAATAATTAATAAAAAATGTAAATGATGCGGAATATTCCGCGGACAATTGCTTAGGCTTTCAGATCGGGGGTCGATCTAAAATCGGGTTCGCACGATATTTGGTATCATAATTTTCATTTTTTCACCTTCTCAATTACCAATATTACGAATGAATACATGAAAGTTGCAAGAATTTTTTGCAGTAATGTGAAAATTATTTCATTTACCGGCCAGGACTGCGTTTCAGAAAGAAAGCCGTACAGGAGCGGCTGTTGATGTAATTAAGCCGGGTTTCCTGCTGAAATTGACAGGAAATAATTAATGAAAATTTGTACATATTTCCTGACATGTGGATGATTGTTGTCAGTGAATTCAGGGACTGTTGAAAAATTGGGGAGAAAGGTTTAACTTTCTTATATTATATAGGCACGAGCTAAAGCTCGTGGCTATTAAATTCACATTTCATTTTTTACCTAACTCCCAAAATGGTTAACCTGCCCCATACTACTGTTGAAGATGACTGCGAATGGAATCCAATCAATTGTGTTGGATAATTATTAATGCTCTCTAACCTTGGCTGTATATCAGAAATCAGTGAGCCTGCTTATAGCTGCCGTTTGTATTTACACTTTTCATCCGGTGATTCCGTTTACAATGTTAATAATCATTATTTCCATTTTCAGGTGTAAAATGAAAATATTTCTGTTGGTATTTTTCATCCTTTCGAACACAATTGCAGTCTTCAGCGCGGACAGCAGCGCCGTGGCAGGTAAGCAGACGCCGGCACAGGCTTTCGACTGGAAATACTCTTACAGTGGCGGTCCCGGTTTCCTGATTGACTGGCAGGAAGGAAAAAACAATTCTTTCAGCTACCTGATCGGATGGGACTTAAAGCTTAACAACTCCTGGGCGATGATAGGATTTCGTATATGGTATTTGTATGGGGTTGAATTCCATTACAGATTCCCGCTGAAAAACTTCTCTTTGTCTGTCGGTACCATTGCTCTTAACGGAGGCCTGTACGGTGTGTCAGGCTCGATCGGCTATCTGTTTGAACTCAGTGACAGGTTTATGATTGAGAGTAATGCCGTATTTAACACCAGGCTTGTTGACAGGATCTATCTGGGAGCCGGCTTGTGCTACCGTTTTAAGTAGTATATCATGGCTGGGCTTTGGGCTGAACACATTTGTCTTGATTTCTCATACAATCTTGCTTAATTTTGTATTAAGCATTAAACATAGGGATGTAATATGAGAAAAATAATACCTGTTTTGTTATTCATTATTAATGTAGGTCTTGTCTTTTCACATAATGCCGATGTAAAGGTGAATAAAGAAAGTGAGACACCGGCGGGATTTAGCTTTACCGGCGGCGCCGGCTTTCCATTGGGCTCTTACGGCAATGGTAAAACCAGCCTGAACCTTGGAATTGATTATATTACCGGTGAAAGCCTTGCCATGATCGGAATACGATATTACGGGATACAAAGGCAATCAAGCTATTCTAACAGTAGTGTGACAACTGATGTATTAGAAATTCATTACAGATTACCTTTCAGATGGTTTACCCTTGCTTTGGGGCCGATTTATACCAGTGAACAGTCAAACGGTTCGTCTTCCTCAGAACTGGGGTTTTCCGGTACTTTGGGCGCCATGGTACAACTGCATGAAAAATTATACGTTGACTTCGGTGTAAGCTCCTTTAAGCTATATGCATTCGTCAACGTCCGTTTCTGTTTTTAACACACTCCGAATTGTAACCGTGGATGCCGCCAGGTAATATTATTATCTTGTTTTCTGTGCCCTTCTTATTTAATTTTGTCCTAAAATATTTTAAACTATAGGTGTTATATGAAAAGATTATTGCCCTTTCTGTTGTTCCTGCTCAATTTTGGTTATGCCTATTCCCAGATATGGGGCGACACGCCCACCAAGCCTTACCGTCCCGAAGATCAGCCGAAGACCTTTGCAATCTATAGCGGTGTAGGCTATTCATATTACTTTGGTGAAAAATATTCCGGTTCGAATATTAGCACGAATTTTGGGTTTGACTATTTCCTTGACAGCAGGGAACTATCAATGATAGGGATACGCTATATCTCCATGAACGGCCATAATGATCATCCTTCCCTTAACATAATCGGGCTTCATTACAGGTTCCCGTTTAAAAATCTAACTGTAGCCGCCGGCCCTTTGTACAGCATCAATGAAGAGGGAAACAGTTTCGGTGCTGTGGCTACTGTCGGCTATTTACTTGACATGAATGGTGTATTCTTTCTCGAGCCCGGCCTTAGCGGTATAATATGTTCGGAAAACATACTGTATCCTTTTCTCAATATACGGCTGCACATTTAAACGTGAAAATACGGAATTGGCCGGTTTGTTGAAGCCGGCGCCAGGAGATAAAAAAATAAGGCAGCCCTCGAGGCTGCCTCTTCATTTTAAAATAATTAAGCCTGTAAGATCAGAGACGTCAGCCTTTTTTTGACTGTTTCTTTTCCTTCTTTTCCAACCTTTTCTCCATTAGGGTTTTCGTAGGCTTTTTCTTGGCTTCTTTTTTAATATCCTTTTCTTTTCCCATAAATACTCCAGCGTATATTTTATAAAAAATACAAGTATTCAAGACGAAAACATAATAATAAATTTTATAAAATTCAATGATTTTTTCTATTTGCACATATTAGCCGAAAAGAATATCGGTTACAAGGTACAACGTATCGGGATATTTGTTAAATTAGGACTTAAGGTAAGTATTATATATTTGAAATGAGAAGTAACAAAAATTGATAGAAGGATAGAGTAGCAAGGACAGGTATATATCTCTGAATAATTTTAGATGTTAATATTATAAGGGGGGATTGAGCCTTCAGTTACAACAATAATTTTAAGCCTTCGGTTTACCTCTCCGACGCAGAGAGCAGGCAGCTTGCGCTCTCCAACAGTAAGGTACTGGTACTGAACCAGAGTTTTGAACCAATCACCACTTGCACTGCCAGGAAAGCAGTAGTACTGCTGCTGCTGATGAAAGCCGAGATGGTTGCCAGAAAGGATGGCCTGGTTCTTCGTTCCATAACGAAATCATTTCCTTTCCCCAGTGTCATCAGGCTCGCCAATTTCATCAGGGTGCCGTTCAAAAAGATTGAACTGTCGAGGAAGAACGTCATCAGGCGCGATGCGATGACTTGCCAGTACTGCGGCGGGAAGCATACGGACCTTACCGTGGACCATGTCATTCCGAAGTCCCGTGGTGGAGCCGACAGTTGGGAGAACTTAGTTACTGCCTGCAAGAAATGCAACAATAAAAAAGGAAGCCGTACCCCCGAAGAAGCGGACATGAAACTGATTGCAAGGCCGAAAAGGCCGAACCACATCCTCTTCATTCAGCAGGCAGTGGGTAAAGTGGAAGACACATGGCGCCCGTTCCTGTTCATGGATTGACGCTGCAGCGGCTCTATCTGCGCCGGTTCGCAGCGAAGGCCACAGACTTTTTGTCGTCGTCGGCCATATCCGTCATGAATACGGCATAGACCGGTAGATGGTCGGAGATGTCAAGAGCAAAATCCTCACTCAGGTTGTAAATTGTCCTGAAGTTGAATACGTCGCCTTTCAGGTATTCCTGCACATTGTTGCCGATAAATAAGATGTTGTCATAGGTTGCAGTTCCCTTGACATTTGTCTTTGTCCCGTCCTTGACGACATAGAATACTCCGGCAATTTTCCCCAACTCGTCAAACTCTGAGGGCGAAGCGTTAAGGTCACCCATCAGCAGGGCGTCTTTCTCTTTCTTGATTTCGCTGAGAAGGATGTCGTCGAGGGCGTTTACTTCCTGTGCCACTTCGTCGGGGTCAGTGTGTATATTGATGATGCTGAAATCGAATTTGCCCGAGCGGCAGTAGCAAACGAACGGTTCCCTGTGAAGAAGGTCCTGTGGGTCCGGAACCTGGTACACACTGTCAACCGTTACCATGCTCTTACGGAAAACCAGCGCATACTGTTCCTTGGAACTTGTCCTTCCGAGCCTTTCTGAAATTCTGTAATCCCAGTCAGTGCCGAGCATATCGACAAGCCGGGGGATGATGGTAGCGTCGGTGCTGCGTACTTCCTGGATGGCGACGACGTCGAAATTACCGATGATAGATACAATTTTCTCCATCACGTCAGCTTTGCCGATCTTCGTTGTCCCGAAGACCTGTATGTTGAACGACGCTACACGCAGTTGGTCAGAGTCGGCCTTGGGGCCGCTCGTAGAGTTGTCGTACGAACAGTAGAAAAATACGGTACATACTGCAATTATTTCTGCAAATATCAGAAGCCTGGATTTCCTGTGCCTGCGTTTACCCTTTTTCTTCACGATTTCCCCCCCGGAATTAAAAAGATGCAATTTATTATTTTTGTTTGAAAGTATCAAAAAAAAATGCAATTGAAAAAGTCTTTCTGCTGCTGCAAGACGCCTGCCGGAGAAAGGCATGGCGTTGGTGCAACGGCGTGCAAAGGCGCGAATTATAATACAAATAAAAGAAATTGATTATTACCACGTCAAAATTCTAAATTATTAACTTATTTTTGCATGAAATAGTAATCAGTATTAATCTTGGAGATTTGAATGGCAAAAGTAATTGAAGGCGTTTACGATGCAAAAGGCAAGTCATTTGCCATCGTGGTTTCCCGTTGGAACCAGTTCGTAGTCAGTAAGATGCTCGACGGTGCGCTGGATGCGTTCCGCAGACATAACGCCGACGACAGTAAAATAACAATTGCATATTGTCCCGGCGCTTTCGAAATACCCCTGATAACAAAGAAAATGGCAGAATCGGGCAAATATGATGCGGTCATTGCCCTGGGAGCCGTCATCAGGGGCGCTACCCCGCATTTTGAATATATCGCCGGCGAAGTTACCAAAGGTATTGCCCATGTCAACCTGGAAACTGGTGTACCCTGCATCCTCGGCGTCATCACCACCGATTCCATCGAACAAGCAATTGAACGTGCCGGCAGCAAATCCGGCAACAAGGGTTTCGAAGCGGCTGTCTCAGCCATTGAGATGGCTTCGCTCATCAAAGCGCTTAAGTAAGAGTCAATAAAATTACAGGAAGACCATGAAAACAGCCAGATTATCGATTGCAGCAGTTTTGCTGTGCCTTGTGAGTTCCGTTGCCTTTTCTGCGCAGTTCCGGCTGGACAACTGGAAGCATCACAATTCATTTCTCGACGTACGCTCTGCCGATATTGACGCCGAAGGCAACATCTGGTGCGGAACATCAGGCGGTGTCTATGTCTATGATCAAAAGAACGATACTTACCGTATATACAATAACATCAACGGGCTGCTCAGCATCGATATTACCATGGTTAAGTACAATCCCGGAAACGGAGCAGTTTACATCGGTTCCAATGACGGTTATATAGATATATATACTAAAGAAGGGAAATGGGTGCACGTAACCGACATCAGCAGTTCTCCCAATACCATTAAACAGATAAGAGATATTGAATTCTTCGACGGGCTGGCATACATTGCCACCTCTTTTGGCCTGACTGTTCTTGACACCGACGAGAATGTATTCATTGAAACTATTCAGAAAGTAAGCCACTTTGCGGCCAATCCCATTGTAAACGACCTGCAGGTCAATAACGACACGCTATGGATCGCTACAGAGCTGGGGCTTGCCGCTTGCCCGCTCTCAAAGTCCCTCTCTGTCCCGGACAACTGGAAAACATATTCTTTCCCTGACAATGGGGGCGACGGGAGATTCTCGAGTATTGTTAAAGTTAAAGACAGCCTTTACTTTGCTGCCGATTCGGTTATTTACAAATTGTCTTCAGACACGTTAGAGATGCACAAGTCCCTCGCTAACTGGGAAGTAATCGATCAGCTCCTGAATGTTAACGACACTTTATACTGGACAATCAAGTTCTATATAATGTCCGAAAAGACTACACGCTACAACCTCTTCGACTATTCGAAATTAATTCAGCAGGTTTATTACATGACCTACGAAGGAAAGCCTTTCTTTGTCCTTGCCTATTCGAACGCAGGCATGGCGATACTTACCGATACCATCATATACAGGATCCCCGATTCTCCTGCTTCGAATGATTTTATGAGCATGGACGTGGACAAGAACGGGAACCTGTGGGTTGCCTCCGGCCAAAGAGGGGTGTTAAAGTATGACGGTTCGCTGTGGAAGTCTTTTAAGTACAGGTACTATGATAAGGACACCACCCTGATGGACTACAGGGAGATTACCGCTGCTTCCGACGGCCGGATAATTGCCGGTACCTGGGGGCAGGGCTTCAGCGTTTTCTATGATACGGACAGCATACCCTCTGTATATCATTATTCCAATCTAAACACCCCATTGACATGTCCTGGCGGCAATCCCGAGTATTATATCGTTTCCCTGGAGTCTGCCGTTGACAGCAAAGGTGTTCTGTGGATTGTCAATTACGGTAAGGAAAAAAGCGGTCCCGTACTCGTTGCCGGAAAAGACGACACCTGGTATCCGTTCGTTAACAAAGTAAACCAGTCTGACCGTTACTTCGTCTGTCTTGCCGTTGACAACTATGGTACAAAATGGATTGGTTCACAGGACAAAGGCGGCCTCTATTACTTCAATGAGCGCGGTACTCTCGACGATGCGTCTGACGACAAGTACGGCGCCGTTACCTCGTCAAACGGCCTTGCAGACAATGCAGTCAATGATATTGTTCTGGACAAGAACGGTTTACTTTGGGCCGGCACCGCAGGAGGCCTTAACTACATTGCAAGTACCTACAACGTTCTGAGCGGCAGCAAAATTACTGCCCGTCAGCCTGTACCCAAACTGCTCCGCGAGGTCGCAGTCAACTGCCTGCTGGTTGACGCCGTCAACAATCTGTGGATTGGCACCGAAAACGGTTTGTTCATCATGGACGACGAGCAGAACCTGATTGGGAATTACACCATTGGCAACAGTCCGCTGATCAGTAACAGAATCTTCTCCCTGGCACACAACCCGGAAGACGGTACTGTTTATATCGGAACAGATAAGGGTATGACCGAAGTACGAAGCCTTTCCGTCAAACCTCTTGAGACTTACGACATTAAAACCTATCCTCAGCCTTTTGACCCTCTCAGGGACACAGAGATGAGAATTGAAGGACTGGCAGAAAATACCAGCATCAGGATCCTTAAAGTCAATGGGGAATTCGTCAGGGCTCTGGAAACCACCAGCAAGGTTGTCATCTGGGACGGTAAAGACGACAACGGCCATTACGTAGCTACCGGTGTCTATCTGATCGTCGGCTCTTCCGAAAGCAACGGCAACGGTACCGTTGCAAAAATTGCGGTAATAAGAAACAACTGATCTGTTGCCCATGCCCGGTAAAAACAACAGGAGAGGGGCCGCTGCATATCTCCTCATTGCCATCACTACCATTATTGCGTGGTTCCCTTCGCTTTTCATCAGGCTTATTAATGATGATTTCCAGATAATACTGTGGATTGTGCCCGATTCCCTTGCGGAATGCTTCAGGCCTCTCTGGTCCCCCCATGTAGTGGATGTTTACTGGAGGCCCCTTGCGGCAATGGTCAACACATTTACCATATTTTTCTTCGGCCCCGACCCCTTTGTCTTTCACCTGGTCAGCCTTGCTGCATATACCATTGCAGCATTGTTGCTTTTCAGGTTCATGAAACTGCTCAATCTTTCCACAGAAGCTTCACTGCTGTTTACGCTTCTGTTCTCGCTGCTGCCTTCCCACGAGATGGCTGTAGCCTGGCTCTCCACAAGGAATGATATTTTTTCACTGATTTTCATCCTGCTGGCCCTGTCCTTCTTTATTAAAAGAATGGGTTTGCCGGAACTACCAACTGTGCCTGCCGGTGCCTTCACCGTGAAAGAGGGAGTGGCTGCCGGCCCGGGCGGGAGATTGACGGGCTCGGGATTCTTCATAGTGCTGACAGTATTGATGTTGATTGCTTTCCTCAACAAAGAAGCAGCCTATCCTTTGGTGCTCATGTTCCCGTTCTACAGGCTGGTTTACTGTGGTGAACCGGTTGGACGGTTAAAGGTGTACCGGGAATTCATTGCCGGCAGCGCCCTGATTCTTTCCATTGTCTTCCTGCGTTGGCTCTTCATCGGCGGTGGCTTCCTGTTCCAGTCGCAAAACGTAAGTACGGTGTCCTTCGGAGACATGGTTTTCAATTTCGCTGCATACCTGCCACTTTCGTTCATTCCGTCGGACCTGCTGGAACATCTCTACCTGTTTGCAAAAGCCAATGTCGCGGTTTTCTCGATGATCTGTGCGGCAGCCCTTACAGGAGCCGTCCTATTATTCCGTCGGACAAGAATTATTAATCGAAAAGCGGCCCTCTTTGGCCTTTTTTGGTTCCTGGCCTTCATCGTCCCCGTATTGTTCAAGCTTGGCCGCTGGTACACATTCATTCCTTCCGCCGGCCTGGTAATTACACTTGCTGCTTTCTATGATTCAGTGAACCATAAAAATTTGCGAAGGGTGGCAATCCTGTTCCTGATTGCAGTGTCGGGCTACTCCGGTTTCGAGCGAATGAACGACTGGGCCGGGGTATCGGAAAAGTCTGAGAAGGCTTTTCTGTCCCTTCGGTCCATTGACTGCAAAGACATGGACCATATTACCCTGCTTGCAGCACCCAATAAAACCGACAATGTCAATTCGATGTGTGTCGGTGTCCAGCAATTAGTGAATTATCATACCGGACATTCTTCTGCCGATGTGGCTTATCCCTTGAAAACCGAGACCTTCGGCGATTGCAGGATCAGCATGGACAGGCCGGCTGACAGATGCTTCATTTTCAGGGCTACTAACTGCCGCTTTCTCATCCCCGGCAGCAAATCTGCTTCTTACCTGACGGACGAGGAAAGAAGCTACGCTGACAGCTCCATTGCTATCAATGTAATCAACCACAGCGACGGCAGGTCTGTCGCCCGTGTACGATTGCTGAAACCACCGCCCGGGCCTGCTGCAATAATATACTACGACGGGACTGTTTTCAGGAAGATCGACGCTTCCGGCGCCAATGAGGATCAGTAGTTGCGAAATAATATGCTTTACGCACCGGTCGCCGTCCTCAGCCTCCCGTGTATTATCACGGGAGCAGATGTATTACCAGATGCAATACATGAAATGCAATAGGAAATGAAAACCGGTGCTAACGCAATGACAATAAAGAAATTAGCCCGTGCTGTTTAAGTAACATTGCACAGGTAAGTACATTTATAAATTGCCTGTAAAGCATGAGAAGCACTGTTTCTCAGGACTTTTTTGCCATAATAAAAATATTAATAAAAAAGCAGCGTCTAACCCTATGATATTTTTGATAATTAAAATTATATACCTGAATTTACGGATGGCATTACGTATTAGTTGGTATTTATGAATTTTACCGAATACTCGGTATTTACTTCTTTGATTCTGTAACGTATGTTTGTAAGGTAATAAAAAACAATTTTGAAAATATGTAAAGTATAATATATCAGGAAAATGAAAATGAAAATGCTGGTAAAATTCAAAATACTTGTGGTCCTTGCAACCTTTCTGTCAATCAGCTATTGCAGCGAAGCACAGAAAATGTTCAACGATCAGATACTATGCGGCGATTCAAAACTTAGTGTCCGTATGATTACCGGCAATGTCTATCTTGGCTGGATCAACCCTGACGGCGCCAAAGAACTCTCGAACGACTATGCATTGGAATTTGAAGTATTAGGAACCGCCAACCAGAAATTTCGCGCCCAGGGCACATTTGACTGGAGGGACCGTACAGTCTTCATCATGGGCAGCAGGTGGTTTTACGACGACAGGAATACTGCTACCTGGACCATGCTCGACGGCGGCAACTCCTTCAACAAAGCGGATTTCAGGATTAAAACAAATACTAAGAAAGCGCACTTTAAACTCGTACCCGGAACTTTGTTCGCATCTCCCAGCTCATTAGAGGGCTTCTATACTTTTGAAGTCCAACTCGAAGTTCAGGATCTTTCAATTTAACGTAATCATTGATAGATCGGCAACATGAAAAAAAAGCTGCTCAAAAGGCAGCTTTTTTTTGTAACTGCTCCCTACATTCCAATTACCTCTTTTTTGTAGCCGGAAGGAATTTCACAGTCCAATTTCCTGTCGTCGATGGGCCGGTTTAATTGCAGGTCCCTGATGAGAACCATGTCGCTGCGGATGTTTCTGCCGGCCATGTCCTTCTCTTCATACAGGTACTTTATTATCATAAATGAATTCATATCCAGGTAATAGGTAGCGTCTGTGATGTGAAATTCAGGTGTCGTGTCGCACTTTGACAGGATATAACATTCCCTGCCGCCGGTTTCGTCGGTACCAAGGAAAAGGAGGTTGCGTGTTTTGGGCCCAATCGTTACGTCGGGTTCCTTTTTGATAACATAGTCGATGACATGACGGTATGTCTGTGCAAAGTCCAGTGGGTTCGATGAAGGCCGGGGTACCATGGCAATCCTGTCCCGGGGGTTAACAAGCATGAAACAGCCTTGGTGGTATATAGCATAAGCCTTGCCGGGTTCGTCAATCCTGTAAGAAAAACCGTAAGCGTCCTGTGCTGTCTTTTTAACAAGGACATTATACTCGATATAGCCTGTGTCTTTGTCTCTGGAATGAACCCTCAGGAGAGTGTAGCTTGCGGACTGTACGGAGGCTGCAGCGCTGTCGGCTTTTAACAGTAAAAGCTGAGGGTCGGGGTTTGAAATTTTGTTGCTGCAGGAAGGAAGCCAAAACATCAGCAAGGTTGCGGAAACAGCAAGGAGCGCCGGTAATCGTAATATTCTCATAAAAGCCCAAATAATTTATTGAACAAAAATCAAAAATCATTGCAAACAATAGCAATATAAAAAAAATTGCAGCATTATTTTTCCGATTAATTACTATTCTGTTTAGGTAGCTGGTAAAAGAGTAAGCCTCCGGGGGAAATGAATAGTTGAAAATCATTGAAGTAATAAATGCTTACTTTGCAGTTACAGGGAAATTTTGTAAATTATTTTCTTTGGAATAAATGAATTGACAGAATTATTAACCATCAACCCCGGTCGTTAATTCAGCTACATTTCAAAAAAGCAATGGGTACAGAGGGAGCGAACAGACGGAGCCCCCGGAACAGGAAATAATAAACAGAATTATAAATATTTGTTAGAATTGGTGATATGACTGAAAAACTGAACAAATTGATGAATGACTCTCCCGGCATGCGTTGGGGAATGCTTGTTCTGATTTCAATGACTATGCTTGCCGCATACTTTTTTGTCGATATGATTGCTCCCCTGATGACGATGATCCAGGCGAACTACAAATGGTCGCCCGGAGCATACGGATTCTTTTCAGGGTCCGAGTATATGCTCAATGTATGTGGGTTCCTGATTCTGTCAGGTATCATCCTGGATAAAATGGGTATAAGATTTTCAGGCTTCGCTGCTGCATTGGTAATGGTCGTCGGCGGCCTGATCAAATTGTACGGTTTAACACCCGAATTTAACAATGGCGGTTTCGGCTTTGACTTTTTCAACTCATTCCTTCCCGATCTGCCTCCTTCGGCAAAAGTAGCATCGATTGGATACACACTTTTTGGTGTTGGTGTAGAGATGGCCGGTATTACGACATCGAGAACCGTTGTCAAATGGTTCAAAGGTAAAGAATTGGCTCTGGCGATGGGTATGCAGATGTCCATTGCAAGGTTGGGAGCCTCCGCTGCTTTAGCATTGTCTCCAATCATTTCCGGCGCCGGCACGGCCAATGAGAATCCCCTGAATTCTGCCTATGTAGGCCTGGCTTTACTTGCAATCGGATTGATGACGTTTACCATCTACACATTCTTCGACAGGAAATTTGACAAGCAGATTGAAGATACCAATCCTTCAGATCCCGCAGATGAATTCCACGTCAGGGATCTGGCAAAAATCATTAAGAATCCCGGGTTCATTTGTATTGCTCTGCTGTGTGTGACGTTTTACTGTGGAGTGTTCCCATTCCTGAAATATGCAACAAGTATGTTTGAAAGTAAACTGTCGATAGACACGGCTGCTGCAAGTAAAATCAGTGCATTCCTGCCGATTGGTACAATCATCCTGACCCCTGTTTTCGGATACTTTCTCGACAAAAAAGGAAAGGGGGCCAGCCTGATGCTCCTTGGCGGCTTGTTGATGGGTTTGTCCCATCTGGTATTTGCCGTAATGCCGATTACGACTTTCTGGGCCTATGTGGTTATGGGCGTTCTCGGTGTCTCATTTTCTCTTGTTCCGGCTTCCATGTGGCCTTCAGTACCGAAAATCGTAGAAGAGAGGTATCTCGGTTCAGCCTACGCACTCGTTTTCTGGATACAGAATATCGGCCTCTGGGCAATGCCGGCGATTATAGGAATTGTCCTTGACGCTGCCAATCCCGGAGTTGCAGGGCAAATACAGGCAGGTGTAGCCGGTGCAAAGTATGACTATACGATACCGATGCTTTGCTTTACCGCACTTGGAGTACTTGCAATAATATTTGCCTTTGCCCTGGTTGCCATTGACAAGAAGAAAGGTTACGGCCTCGAAAAGCCTAATAAAGTTTAGCAAACTAAACTATATATCCTGCGAATTACAGGGTAAAATAGCCTGCGGCTGTCCTGCGAAATAATCAGGGACAGCCGTTTTTTTTAAATGAAAATTAATATTTTCATTTAAATTACGAAAAATTTTAAAATAGCCTAAAGTAAGGTCAGATTCTATCCGATATATTCTTATATGGAAATATGGCGCCGGTTGAAGACGAGGTCATGTAAACAATTAACATAAGTTATTTTATTAGATTTATATTGGAGATTTAATTTTATAATTATGAATTATGTAATAAAATTATTAAATTACAAAAATATAGAGTAAAATTATTGAATTTATTAAATATTGCCTTTGACAATATTATAATTATTTTTTGTACTATTTTAATCATATTGCGGGATAGGATTAAATGGCAGGATTAACTAAGTTAGCACGAGCGTCCGTGAACGCTCTGACCAGTTATTTGGGATTGACAGAAGACGAAACATTGCTCGTCATAACCGACGAGAACAAGAGGGATATTGGATATGCTTTGTTTGAAGCAGGCAAGAAAGTTGCCCGCGATTCGATTCTTCTTGAGATGGGTTCCAAGAAAGAAAAAAACGAAGAACCTCCGGAAGCGGTTGCTGAAATGATGCAAAAAGTGGACGCTGTCTTTTGTGTGACTTCCAAATCATTGTACAAAACGTCTGCAAGGAGAGAAGCCAGTAAGTTAGGCGTCAGGATTGCCGCTTTGCACAACGTTTCACCTGAATCATTCTCACGTTCAATGATGGGAGACCATCTTCTGATAAAAAACATTACTTCCTACCTCATCGAGAAAATGAAGAATATTTTCAATATCAGAGTAATAACTGAATTGGGTACCGACATTGTAATGCCGGTAAAGAGAAGAAGGATACATACAAACACCGGCATCCTCAGGACCATCGGTGAAAGCGGTATGTTACCTTCCGGTGAGATTAAAATTGCTCCGATTGAGACCAAATCTAACGGCATTGTTGTTGTTGACGCTGCCCTTAACGGTTTCGGACTACTGGAAGACCCCATCTCGTTTACAATCAAGAAGGGATTCGCCGAGAGAATTACCGGAAAAGAAGAGGCAAAAACTCTTTCGAAAAACCTCAGCACTTTGGGGCATGACGCCCGTGCCATCGGCGTTTTTGGCTTCGGGCTTAACAACAGGGCCGAACTTTCCGGAGATATACACGAAGACAGGACTGTCTTGGGGACTGTCCATTTCGGTTTCGGCAAAAGCACTCCTTTTGGCGGTAAGATCGACATCGACAGCTACTTCGAAGGGGTTGCCAAAAGCCCGACGGTCTATTTTGACGACGAGTTGATTATGGAAGACGGAAGATTTCTCGAAGAGTTCGACACCGGGCACATTCAAGAAGAAGACAACGAAGAGTAAAAAAAGCTTTTCAGAGCTGTTTAATAGTATTATGTTCCTGATAATAATATTAATTTATTACTATTATCAGATTTATTATTAATTTTGAAATCGGTTTTGTTGCAATTTTGTAAATGTGTTAAAATGTTACGCTTTGATTTGAGATGGTTGTTCTTTTTTATTGTTCTGGTAATGATCAATTCCTGCCTGGTATCGTGTGAAAACGACAAAACAGGAAAAGACGGCAGCGCTTTGGCAAAAGGTACAGGGGCAGATTCCAGCCGTTCCGATATGGCGGCAGATACTAACTCCATTAGAGAGTTTCCGCTGATCAGGTACAAACAGATTACCATCAAAGACGCTTCACAGTTGAAGAGCCTGAGAGAAAAATACAATCATCCCAAAGAGTGGCACGCCGGATGGAAAACCATTATTACCCTCAACAGGAAGGAATGGCGTTTCATGAGAGTAGGCCAGACCATCGTTGTTCCCGATACGATCATCGACGACATCAGGGCTTACTCCATTTTCCCACAGTTCTATCCGGGAGCAGCCAATCTCCCGAAATGTATTGTCGTTTCTTGCTATTACCAGTGCTACGCTGCCTACGAATACGGCAAACAGGTACGGTTCGTTGCCGTTAACTCGGGCAAAGAAAGGACTCCCACCTATCCCGGCAGGTATGCCCTGACCTGGAAAGAAAGAGTCCGCCGCTCGTCGTTGGACAGCAACTGGGTAATGCCCTTTACATATAACTACCATGGAGAAGCCGGCAGCGCTTTCCATCAGTTCGAGATGCCGGGTTTTCCAGCCTCGCACTCTTGTATGCGCCAGTTCATGGAAGACGCCGAGTGGCTCTTTTCCTGGGGCGAAGGACAAAAGTTCGATGAGAAGAAGAAACCCATCCGCTTGTCCGGTACTCCTGTCATCATCATCGACCACTACGACTTTGCTCCCGAGCGCAAACAAATGTGGACTAAGCTTACTTCCAACAAAGATACTATTATGCCTCTGCCACCCAATCCGATGGCTGTCGAGGAAGCACTGATACCCATCATACAGATTCCGGAAAGCAGCAGGGGAAGGCTGCCAAACAGGAAACGTTTCGAGGAAGCAGAACAGGTCCTCCGCGACAAAGGCATCATCAGGCCTAATGTGAAGCTCACTCCCAGCGTCAATTTCAACGCCAAGAGAAGAGCAGACGAAGCAAAAAAGGCAGGACTCGAACTGAAATCGAAACAGAGCGGGCAACCCGTTGAGAATAACTCCAAAACCACTAACGGGACAGGAAAACCAAAACCGGCCGCGCAGAAGCCAAAGACTGCCAAGCCTAACGCGCGCTGATCCGTGAGTCTTTGAATCAACTCCGATTATTATTTATCACTATTCCGGGTTACAGCTTTGAAACGGTGGCAAGCGGAAACATTGTTGTTTTTCATTACATTCATCTGGGGAGGCACTTTTACCTTTACCAGGATGGGCTTAGGCTATTGTCCGCCGTCGCTTTACATTCTTTTCAGGTTTACAATTGCCCTGACGATTTCCCTGGTGTTTTTCGGCAGGTTCATCCCGTCCATCGACAAAAAAACTTTCTTCCATGGACTGATACTGGGATTGTTCTTCGGCAGCGGCTTCCTGTTACAAACATACGGACTTAAATTTACGACGATTACTAATACTGCTTTCATTACCGGCATGAGTGTCCCTCTTGTGCCCTTCGTTTACTGGATCATCGAAAGGAAATCCATTACCATGTGGCAGAAGACAGGTGTCCTGGTCTCCGTTGCCGGCTTGTGGATATTTTCAGATCCCGACATCGCGAAGATTAATACGGGAGACCTGTTGACACTCGTTTCAACCATATTCTGGGCTTTGTATATTTCCTATATGGATGTATTCACACGCGACCGTACCGAATTCCGGGAGACTGCCCTGATGGTGATCATGCAGCTCGTTACTGTCATTCCCATTACCCTGGCCTATTACTTAGTTTTCGAGCAGTCGGCGCCCCCGGTAGTATGGGCTGAAGGGCTTTTCTATTCACTGGCATACAATGGTATCATTGCTTCGTTCATGCTTACTTTCATACACACCAGCGTCCAGAAATACACTACACCTGTCAAGGCAGCGCTGATATTCTCACTTGAACCTGTTGTCGCTGCTGCCATTGCCTGGTTCGCATACGACGAGGTAATCGGCGTCAGGGGCCTCATCGGCGGCGCAATACTGTTGTCGGGGGTGGTGATATCCCAATCCGGGGCCCTCATCGATACTTACATAATACCCCGTTTCTCTGCCCGCCAGGATTGAAGCAGCCCCAGGTATCGCCTCAGCTGCAATCGGAAGCCGGGAGATCATTAAAAAACCTGCATAATACTATTGAATATCTGCAAGGTAAGAAGAAAATGAAGGCAGGCATGGCCTGCACTTTAATAAATCCATGCAATCGTCAATAACATTAATATCCCGATTAAACTTGATAGTCAGAAATTATTTATTATATTAAATTTGAAAAAAGTAAAAATGAATAAATTTGGAAATAGATATGCAGAATGTACCCAAATCGATGCGCTTGCAGATTGCAATCCTCGGCAGGACCAATGTCGGGAAATCCAGTTTTCTTAACATGGTGGCAGGGCAGGACGTCGCTGTTACGTCCTCAGTCCCCGGGACGACGACAGACGTTGTCGAGAAATCGATTGAACTGCTTCCCATCGGCCCCATCGTTTTTCTCGATACTGCCGGCATCGACGACAAATCGGAGCTTGCTGAGAAGCGAATCCAGAGGACGATGAACATACTCGACAGGGCTGACATTGCCGTATTGATCGTTGAACCCGGCCGATGGGGCGAGTACGAGGATAAGCTGACGGAACTGCTGAACGGCAAGAAAATACCCTTTATGTGCGTTGTAAACAAAATTGACATCGACACTCCGAAGGACGATTTCATGCAGAAAGTCTCTGCCGCGTCAAACGGCAGATTGATGGCAGCTTCCAGTTCAACGGATGAATCGCCCATTCTGAAAGATGAATACATTAATAAATTCAAGACATTGGTTCGTGAGATTACACCAGACAGCATCGTGAACGACCTGCCGCTCGTAGGCGACCTTGTGCCACCGGGCGGCCTTGCGGTATTAATTACCCCAATCGACCTCCAGGCGCCGAAAGGCAGGCTCATACTGCCACAGGTACAGGCCATCAGGGATATACTCGACAATGACGCCGTGTCGATGGTTGTAAAAGAACGGGAGTATGTACATGCTCTCAGCCTGCTGAACCGTAAGCCCGACCTCGTCGTCTGCGATTCCCAGGTGGTTAACAAGATGGTGGCAGACACTCCGGAAGATGTCAAGTGCACAACCTTTTCCATCCTTTTCTCCCGCTTCAAGGGCGATCTTGTCGAGGAAGCAAGGGGAGTGGCGCGAATTGAAAAATTAGAGCCGGGGGACAAAGTGCTGATTGCTGAAGCTTGCAGCCATCATCCCCTTCAGGACGACATCGGCAGGGTGAAAATCCCCCGCTGGCTAAGGCAATATATCGGATCGAATATAATAATTGAACATTCAGCCGGCAGGGACTATCCCGACAACCTGTCGGAATACAAAGTTGTGATTCATTGCGGTGGCTGTATGCTGACAAGGCACGAAAAGCTCAACAGAATTGCCAAAGCAAAGCAGGCAGGTGTGCCCATTACAAACTACGGAATCCTGATCTCTTACGTGCAGGGAGTACTGAAGCGGGTACTGTCGCCTTTCCCGGCAGCTCTCGAGGCCCTCGAATCTTAATGAATTATTAAAATTTTCCGGGCAATTCATCGTTACCTGATTTTTACTTTTATGGAAAACAAAAAAATGATCGGAGTTAATAAATGCAAAATGATGATGTACTCAATTCAATAGAAAATTCGGACAAGAAATCCGAAACCATACCAAAGCGCCTGACCGTGCTCCCTCTTAGGGATACCATAATCTTTCCCTATATGATATTCCCCGTACTTATCGGCAGGACAGCGTCTCTCAGAGCCGTAGCCGAATCCATCGAAAGAGGTAAGTATATATTTGTCAGCGCTCAGAAGAATCCACAGGTTGAGGACCCCGAATTCGACGACATCTATTCTTTCGGCACTACTGCCAAGATCATACAGGTACTCAGGCTTCCGAACAATCTCCTGAAAGTGCTGGTCGAGGGCTTGTTCCAATCAAGGATTGTAAAGCAAATGCCCAATAAAGAATGGATGGAAGCCGAGATCAAGCAGGTGAAAACCGACTATGACGAAAAGGACAAGGAATTGCAGGCTCTCATCAGGCATTCTTCCGAACTTTTCGAGCAATATGTAAAAGGCAGCCACAATCTGCCTTCCGATCTTATTGCCGCTTACCAGAATATCGACGATCCGCACAGGAAGCTCTATTTTGCCGCTTCCAACATCCGCCAGGGTGTTGACATCAAACAAAGGATACTCCAGGCTTCAAGTTTCAAGAAACAGTATTTCGAACTACTGTCCATCATGAGTTCCGAACTGGATATGCTGAAGATGGAGAATGAGATCGATACGAAAGTACATTCATCCATCCAAAGGAACCAGAAAAAATTCTACATTCAGGAGCAAATCAGGGCTCTGCAGAAAGAACTCGGCGACGAAGAGGAACTGCTGCCGGAACTGCTGGCTCTGAAGAAAGCGCTTGACGAAGCCGGACTTCCGGCCCACGCTAAGGAAAAAGCCAATGAAGAATTCGAGCGCCTGAAGAAAACACCGACGATGTCGCCGGAATACAGCGTCTCGAGGAATTACCTGGAACTGGTCTCCTCTCTGCCCTGGAATTCGCGCACAGAGGACAATCTGGACATCGGACACGTCAAAACGATATTGGACGAAGACCACTATGACCTCGAGAAGCCTAAGGAGCGAATATTGGAATTTATTGCCATCCTGAACCTGGCAGGCGGCCTGAAACGGCAGATACTCTGCTTTGTCGGGCCTCCCGGCGTGGGTAAAACTTCGCTTGCACGCTCCATCGCACGTGCCCTCGGCAGGAAGTTCGTACGCTTCTCCCTCGGCGGTGTCAGGGACGAAGCCGAGATACGCGGCCATCGAAAAACCTATGTCGGAGCCATGCCCGGGAAAATTGTCCAGTCCCTGAAAAAAGCCGGTACCGTTAACCCGGTCATCCTCCTCGACGAAGTTGACAAAATGTCGATGGACTTCAGGGGAGACCCCTCCGCTGCTTTGCTTGAGGTTCTCGATCCTGAACAGAACGTGGCTTTCAACGACCATTACTTAGAAATCGACTATGATCTTTCAAACGTGATGTTCATTACTACTGCCAACGTGCAGTATGACATCCCGCTGCCCCTGCAGGACAGGATGGAGATCATCCACCTGAACAGTTACCTCGACATAGATAAGATTGAGATTGCCCGCAGGCACATCATACCCAAGCTGCTCGCCGAGTTCGGGATGAAGGATTCGAACATCAGCTTTTCGGACGAAGCGCTGTCGTCAATCATCAACGGCTATACACGCGAAGCCGGGGTCAGGAACTTAGAGAGGGAGATTGGCTCGGTACTGCGTAAACTCGCTAAGGAGATAGTCGAGGACTATGACAATAAACGCAGGAAAAATCCGAAGTCAGCCGGCGAAAAAAGGAAAATGCTTAAAGACAACAAGCCTTTCATGAAGAATTTCAACAATAAAGTCATCCGGATCGACGAAGAAAAAATCGGTCAATACCTGAAAGTGCCGCGTTACAGGCAGAAGAAGGACGAACTTACAGATAAAACAGGCGTGGCGACGGGCCTTGCCTGGACCAGCATGGGAGGAGAGATACTTCCCGTGGAGGTGACCATCATGCCCGGCGCTGAAAAGCTGACTCTCACCGGTAAACTCGGCGATGTAATGAAGGAATCGGCACAGGCAGCGCTGTCATACGTCAGGTCCAATCTTACACTGCTTGGTGTCCCTGAGAAATTCAACCTGAAGAAAGAGATACATATACACGTACCGGAAGGTGCAATTCCCAAAGACGGGCCTTCAGCCGGCATTACAATGACAATGGCGCTGATCTCTGCCGCTTCCGGCAGGCAACTCAAAGGCGACACGGCAATGACCGGTGAAGTGAACCTGCGCGGCGACGTCCTGCCCATCGGCGGGCTGAACGAAAAGCTTCTGGCAGCCAAGAGGGCCGGCATCAACAATGTCATCATTCCAATGGACAACGAAAGGGACATCGATGAAATGAAGGAAGAGATCAAGAGCGGCTTGAACATCATTCCGGTAAGGAGCATTACCGAAGCAATGCCTTACGCTTTCCTGAGTGAAAAGAAGAAAGCCTCAGCTACAAAACGCAAAAAATAGGGGGGACTGCATTAATTGTATCTGAGAATTAATGCAAAAATTGGTTCTTCTCTGTTTGTAGTGGGTAAGTAGTAGTTGAAAGGTTAATACTCAGACTTTGAAGTTACCCCATCCCGGCCTTCCCCAATCTGAGGATGCAGAAAAAAAACGGTGTTGAATCTGGAAAATTGCAGGAAAAATTACTTGAGAAGGTTGAAGAACTTTTCTTATATAAATTTGAATATAATTAAAAGAATAATGAAATACACTGTGAAACTAATGAATTAAAAAAGAAATTATCCGAATAGCAAGAGGCAATGATGAACAAAGTTTTATTTACCGCGATCTTTCTGTTAATAGTAACCTGTTCTTGCCAAGACGATCCGGCAATACCCGATCCTTGCAGTAGCAGTAAACCCGTTTCTGCTGATTTCATGATTTATGAGCTGCCGCAGCTTGGGTTCCCTGAATACTGGACCCCACACGACTGCGATACAGTTGTGGCAGCAAGTATTGTTACTTTTTCAGCTTTCGAAGATGATGCTCAATACGAATGGACGATTGGCGCTGAAACCATAACCCAAAAAAGTTTTTCAAGAACAAGCTTTCCCGGAGGCGCCATTATACCGGTAAGACTGATAGTTAAAAAGACTCCGAATAAAGAGTGTTTTCCTGACGATGACGGATGTGACACTGTAATCAGGTATTTATATACTTTACGATATATTAATGAAACACATACTTATAATATTGATGTGATATCTGGAAAATATAAAGGTCACAATAATGATAATCCTTTTAAAGATTTTACTATCAATATCCAGAGTGATTATGTAAAACCAGGCGGTGATTCTGTCTGGGATATGAAAACAAAAATTGACGGCCTTATTGGTTCGTGTGAGCTTTATGATTGGGATTTGTCAAAAAAGACCTATAAACAATACTATTTTGCTATGTATTACAATTATGACTGCCTGAATCCAAAGGGATTATTAACTATTTTCGGCAAGAATAACGATTCAATACTGATTGAGTATTCCATTCAAAAGTTGCCGGGCAGCAGCCATGTAAAAGAAAGAATTGGTAAAACTTTCACCGGAGTAAGAATTTATCAATAGGGGAATCGATGTAATATCAATAGTTTGTATATTGAGACATCTGATTAAAGTAAAATTTACTCATTTCCTCTGAAAGAAGCTTAAATTTCAAATCATCTGAAATAAGTTTCATTCAAAGCATCAATTTTGACTCAAAAGCATGATTATTCAACGAATATTGCCTGTTGAATTGATTGTAAAAGAATAATCATCGTGAAATAATTCGAAATCAACAAAGCAAGCATACAAATACAAATTATATCAGATCAGTCCTGACTCTTTTAATGTTAGCTCCCAGGGCCTGGAGTTTCTTCTCTATTTCTTCGTAGCCGCGGTCGATGTGGTATATCCTGAGTACTTCCGTCCTGCCCGAGGCCATCAGCCCGGCAAGTATCAGGCTGGCGCTGGCGCGCAGGTCAGAAGACATTACAGTAGCGCCCTTCAGTTGTGTGCCGCCTTTTACGATTGCAATGTTGTCGGCGAGTTCGACGCCGGCTCCCAGCCTCTGTAGCTCAGGTACGTGCTTGAACCTGTCTTTGTATATGTTTTCGGTAATTTTCGAGGTTCCCGGAGCCAGGAGCATATATGAGAGCCACTGGGCCTGTACGTCCGTAGGCATACCCGGATAGACCGAAGTAGTAATGTTGACCGGCTGTGGGTCGGTTTCCATTACAAGGTGTATGTTGTCGCTGTTGACGTCGATGGTGCAGCCTGTTTCCTCGAGCTTTGCCAGTACGGCAGTGAGATGATAGGGATTGGTGTTGGTAATCTCGACATTGCCCTTGGTCATGGCGGCGGCAATCAGGAATGTTGCCGCTTCGATCCTGTCGGGAATGGTGTCTTCATCGACAGGCCGGAGGTCGTCCACGCCTTCGACTTCGAGTGTGGTAGTGCCGATGCCGTCGATCTTCGCGCCCATCTTAACCAGCATTCTTGCCAGGGCGGTAATTTCGGGTTCGGCAGCACAGTTTGTGAACAGCGAAGTACCCTGTGCAAGCGATGCAGCCATTATGGCATTGCCTGTCGCGCCGACGCTGGAGATGTCGAAATGGAACTTCGCGCCCGACAAGCGTTTGGCTTTGGTAATGACATAACCTTCGTCGAGGATTATTTCGGCTCCGAGGGCTTCCAGTACTTTGAGGTGGAGGTCAACGGGCCGTGGTCCCCAGGCGCAGCCGCCGGGAAGGGATACCTTTGCTTCGCCGTAGCGGGCAGTGAGCGGACCGAGGACGTAGAAGGACGCCCTCATTTTCTTAACGTGTTCGTATGGCGCTTCGAAGCTGGTGATGTTGGAAGAATCGAGAAAGAGGTCGTTGCCGTTCAGTTCACAGAACACACCCATTTGCCCCATCAGGCGGGACATGGTCCAGACATCGCGAAGGTTTGGAGTGTTGCCGAGGTGGTAAACACCGGGAGCGAGGAGAGCGGCGGGCATTAAAGCCAGGGAGCCGTTTTTGGCGCCCGATATTTTAATTCTGCCTCTTAATTTTTGTCCCCCTTCAATTACAAATTTATCCATAAGTTCCTATCTTAATATTATTTTAACTCATGCTGCACGGCAAAAGTAAAACTATTTTGCGGAATAGGCAACAGAATTCTGATTTATGAATTCATAATGCTGAGTTGATTCATCTGCTTACCGAAGCTATTGAAGAAAAACAGCTACAGTTAAATATACTCAGTACAATGCATTGTTGTCTGCGGTTCGTTACAATGGCCGGAATTAGAGATTAAGTATTTCAGGTAAATTCTTCCACAAGATGGATTTGTTGATGCCTCCGACTTTCTGTTTGCTGTCCTCCAGATTCTCGTTCGTGAGGATGTATTCAATGACCGGAATTCTGTCCCTGTAGCTCCGTATCTTTTCAATTTCCCTGTTGTAAGCGGCATAGACAGCCTTCTCAAACGTCTTGCCCTTTGTCCATTCTTCAATGAAATAGGCTGGAGAAAACATGGTAATGGAGTTTTTGCCGACAGAGCCGTTTACTGCATGGATGCCGTACGATTGCCAATCGTCGATCATACCGGAGCCGAAGCAGCAGGTCTGGTACAAAGCCCTGATGCTGATGGAGTTAATATTTAGGTAGTATGTAAAATCGCTGACATTGCATGACCGGTCGTAAAGGCTGAAACTTGTTTCTGTTCCGTGCAGGCAGAAAACCATATCTATTGTATAGCTGTCTTTCGAGAGATTGTTAAGTGTTGACTTCAGCATTTCTTCAGAGCATTTTTCGTTCCTGTAACCTATTATAGTATCGTAGTATGCCTTGCCTGCTTCGGCAATGGACCTGATCTGCCAGTCTTCGCCGTAAGTTTCTATTATTTGGTTTAAGGACATAGTGTCCATGGCTTCAACGGGAATATTGAACAGCTCGCTGAATATGTCAAGAGTTTCGGTCCTGTAATTATTATAGCCCAGGCTATAGATGCCGTCAATTACTCCGTCGTTGTTTTCTACCAGTATGACCAGCGCTGTTTTACCTGTTGAAGTGTAATCCGGCAGTGATGGCGACGAAGAATCGTCGCTGCAAGCTGATAGAAATATGAGAATTATAGGAATGAATACTGTGTACTTATACATACTATCTCCGGTAAATACTGTTTTTAGAAACAAATTTTCTTTGACATCACGATTAGCAACAACTCATCATTGAAATGCCTTAAGTAACGTGTCCAATAATTTCCGGTGATGGTTAAATTCCCTGTTTATTTCATTACAGACAAGGCTCTGTATGACTAACAGCATAACCATTTCAAGGATAATGATAATAAGTAGTTTTACTTACTTGTTTTTTAAATCTTATTGTTATTATTTTCCTTCAAAATATGACAAAACTTGTTTTAAATATGTGACAAAACGCTTCTAACGCCAATATATATTAAACACTCGATATTACACATAATAAGACGAGATATAAAAAAATGTATTTTTCATAAATAGTTCATAAGTACATTTACATATTTTTAAACTTTTATTCATTTTTGAAAAATGCTGAAAATATGCATGAATACAGGGAAGAATGAATAATGGAGACGTGTATTATGAAAAATTGTTCATTGTATATTAATCATAATTTCATATATTTGTTTCGAGATTTTGATAAATGAAAGATGAAAATTTGACAGTTTGTTTATTTATTTTGTAGGAGGAGGTGCCCATGAAAAACTTCAACACCTTCAGTAAAGTATTAACCGGCATTTTCGTGCTATTTTTCCTGTTTTCTTCATCGGCACCGGCAATCGAAAACGGAGCTGCGCCGACCAATCTCAAGGCTGTGGCCGAAAAGTCGGGCAAGGCAAGGACAATCAAACTGACTTGGGACTACACGTCAAACCAGGCTCCCGAATACTTTTTCATTTACATTGCTGAAGGAAACAGCGAAGACATGGACGACTTCAAGCTGGCAGAAAAAATGAAATACAAAAAAGGCGACTTTCAGTATATATTCAACAAGCTGAAGGGCAACGAATACTCCTTCTATGTTACGGCTGCATACAGGGATCATAAGGACTATGAAGAAAGCGAACCTTCGAATATTGCATTTGTTTCGGACAGCAGCGGAGACAATTACTACCTGAAGATTACTTCGAAATACCAGTTGAACGGCGAAGCCGGGAAACAATTCGAATTTAGGGTGCAGACTCAAACCAACGCTCCGAAGAGTTGTCCGGTAGTCTTCGAATTGGCTGACGGCCCCGAAGGAATGGAGATTAATGAAGAGAACGGCGGGATTGAGTGGACACCCAAAACCGGCGGCAATTACACTTTTAAGGTAAAGGCTTACCTCGAATGCAACAAGCAGGTTACTGCTGAGGCAGAATTCCAGTTAATGGTTAAAGGCGGCCATTACGAGAAGCTTTACGTTAAAATTACATCCGAGCCGGATGATGACCTCGAAGCAGGCGATACGATGAGGTTCATGCTCGAGGCAAAGACGAATGCCCCCGACAGTTGTACGATCCTGTGGGAATTGGCCGGAGATGTACCTGAAGGCATGGAACTAATCGACAACAGTTCTTCCACTGTTACCGACGAAGCCGGGTACTATGTTACCTGGGCGCCCGAAAATGAAGGTGTCTGTTACTTTGCAGTTAAGGCATACCTGGACTGCAACAACGAAGTCTTTACCGTCAGCAAATTTGCGGTCAGGGTTGAAGAGGGTGACGACGACCACCACAATGACAAGGATAAAAAGAAACTCTATCTTAAAATAGTTTCCAGTCCCTGCCAGTTCGGCGATGCAGGCGAAGAGTGGACTTACACCGTGAAAGCGGAAACCAACGCTCCGGATTCCTGCATGGTTGTCTATTCGCTAAGCGACGATGCACCGGAAGGAATGGAACTGATCGACTTCAGTTCCTCGACTGTAACCGACATCGGGGGCACTTCACTTACATGGACTCCTGAAGAACCGGGAGTGTACCAGTTCTGGCTCTATGCTACACTGGGCTGTGACGACAAAGTAACCGACAAACAGAGAATAGTAATCAACATAAAGAAGAAGACCGCGGATGAGCTGTGTGCCGTCATCAAAGGTACCGTTACCGGCGAAGACAGCGTGGCAATACCCGAAGGCAGGATCATGGCCTGGAGAGTTGACGACAAGTCGGACAATTCCGAATTCAAGCAGGTTTACAAACTTGACTTCAAAGATGGAACCTACGAATTGAATGTGTCGGAAGGTACGTATGTTGTAAAAGCTTCGGCTTTCAAATTCAAGGACGAATGGTATGAGAACACAATGGGCATCGAACACGCAACCCGTATCGATGTGGAATGTGACAATGAATACGAAGTTCCTTTCATGTTGGAAGCCGACAGCTCTCTTTGCGAACCTTCAAGCGCTACCTTTACAGGTGCCGTCGTCTCTGCTGCAGACAGTACGCCTGTACAGGCCGTAGTGGAATTCATCCCCACAGGCAGTCTCGGTAACGCCGGTACAGCGAAGCCGAAGTTGTCGAAATATACGGCTGTAACAGACTCGACGGGTAAGTATTCCATCGAAGTAGAAGGTGGCTTGAAATTCATAGCCTTCGCTATTCCGGAGACCGGGAGCGGATTGATGAGCCGTTACTATATCGATGCAGCCGACCCGTTCGAAGCAGATATAATTAATTCCGAAAGCAGTACGATGACAATTGTGGACTTTGCATTGCCGGAATCTGAGGAATGGGTGAACGGTTTTGGAGGCACAGTACTCAACGACAACAATGAACCTTTACAGTCAAAGCTTGTGGCTTACCTTGCAGAACCCGCCGAAGACAGTATCGGCAGATTTACCTATGCACAGATTACCGAATCGGACGAAACAGGGGCTTATGAGTTTACTAACCTGATTCCCGGCAAGTACTTGCTGCTGTCGATACCTCTCGACAAAGAGTATGTCCCCGGGTACTATCACGAAGATAGCCTTGTAGTATTCAAATGGAAGAAGTCCGGATTGATTGACATTGACAGTACATTCGACAGTCTCGAATACGTATTGATACATAAACTGCGTAAAGCAGAAAAAGGCATCGGTAAAACATCCGGACACATTAAAAAGCATCACAAAGGGATGATAAAATTTGATGGTGGCATACCCCAGGGCGATGAGATTGTCGTTGGAGCCTTTGTTTACGCGCTCGATAGCCAGAACGAGGTTGCGGGCTATGCCCTGACGGACGACGCAGGCGCCTTCATCCTCGATGAACTCAGCGCCGGTAAATACACCCTTGCGGCTGACAAAGCAGGAATGGAAGCTGTCGAATCCGATGTCAGCATAGACTATGAGACAAGCCTCTCGGTAGATGTTGACCTGTCGATGGGTGAGCAGGAAGTCAATGATGTAAAGGACGACACACCGGCAGAGGCCATGACCGATTTCACACTGTACCCGCTGCCGGCAAATGACTTCATTACAGTCGATTTTGCCACAGCAAGGCACATTACGTCCATCGAGATGTACAGCCTCAGAGGAAACCGAATATTTACAGACCATGTCAACACGACAATAAAAAACAGGAAGTTCGACATATCCGGCCTTAGCACGGGAACATACATACTCAGGATTAGAGCAGAAAGGACAGTTACAGATATGACGATAAGCATTATCAGGTAACATTACACGGATCGTATTATGGGGCTGCCGTTTCTTAGTAAGCGACAGCCCTTTTTTTTAATTTCAGGAACTTACAGCCATTGAAAAAAAAATAATTTGAACCTATTTTGAACTTCATGTGTTATTATATTAACAGGTATTGAAAAAGCACAAATTACCTGAAGTATAATTTTATCGTATCTATGGAGGAGAATGTTATGAAAAAATTATTAATTACCATTATCGCATTAATTGCTTATACGCAAACGGCGCTGCCCCAATGGCACGAGTGTGCCGATCCATATTGGCCAGCCCAAGCTATTACCAGTTGCGACAGCATGGTCTTTGTTGGAGGCGCAAAAAGTATCTATAAGTCAAGTGACTTTGGAGAAAAGTGGGTGGATGCCAGTTCAGGAATCGGAGATAAGTATATTCAGTGTCTGGCTTCATACGGCAGCGATCTTTATGCCGGTTCATCTAAAGGAGGTATTTGTATTTCAAGAAACAATGGTATTAGCTGGAAGACAGTAAACTCAGGCTTGACCTGCCAGTATATTAATTGTATCGCTGCCGGTGCGTCCGGAGTTTATGCCGGAACAATGACCGGATTGTTCAAATCGACAAATAACGGGACAACATGGAACCGTATCGACAATGGTTTTTCCGTCAGTTCCATACAAAGCCTTGCCGTTGACGGAAACAAGGTCTATGCAGGGACAAGCAGTCGTATGGTTATGATTACCACTGATGGTGGAATTACATGGAATACTTCGAATACCGGAATCGAAGGTGGAAGTATTAAAAGTATCCTTGTTGTCGGCAGCAGGATATTTGCTGCCTACTATGGAGGAATCCTTCTTTCCACAGATGATGGCGCTACTTGGAATCCTGTAAACAGCGGATTAACCAATCCATATGTTGATTATTTGGTTTGCAAGGGGAGTATTATTTTCGCTTCTACGCTGAATGGGGTCTTTATGTCTAAGAATTACGGTAATTTCTGGTACCGGGTCGACAATGGATTCCCTAACAGCAATACTCTTTGTTTAGGTATTAACGGTAGTACGCTCTATGCTGTTACTTCGGGCCGTATTCATAAAGCCGCTACCGATGACCTGCTACAATCGATCTACACAACAAACAAATTCAACATTACTGTTACACCTTCTGTTGACATGTGCCAGGGAGATGAAATACAGATAGGCGTCAAATCCGTATATAACGGGATGGAGCCTTTTACCTGCCAATGGTCGCCGTCGGACGGTTTAAGCTCTGTGTCGGACCCGGTGGTAACAGCTTCCCCGACGGTTACAACAACCTACAGGCTCATCATTACAGACAACCTTTCGGCAATAGATACTGAATTTGTAACTGTCAATGTCCATCCTCTTCCTGTGCCCGATGCCGACGATATAAACGCATCTGTTGATGAAACTGTTACGTTTTATGCAAGGGCAAATATGAATTGCTATTTTCGCTGGTACGACGCTCCCACAGGCGGTAACCTGCTTTTAGCCGATAAAGAGTATTCCGTCATTGCCGATGAAGAAGCCACATTCTATCTCGAAGCTGTGGATGAAACCTATGGTTGTATTTCCAATCCGCGTAAAGAGGTTCATCTGTTCGTTACGAAGAAAGCATCACCAAGCGGAGCTGAAGACGAAAATATTGCGCAGGGAATATCGATTGCATCGGTCAGCCCCAACCCCTCAGACGGCGGTATGATCATGATCGAACTGAAAGCAATGGCAGAATCGGACGTCGAACTGGTGCTCTATGACCTTCTGGGCGCTCCTGTCATGGAATTGAAAACGAGAGTACCGGCAGGCAGCAGCTTTGTAGCTATGGAGCCGGCCCAAAGCCTCTCTTCCGGCGCCTATATCCTCAAATTGAAGAGCAGCGCCGGTGGCGATTCGAAAATGGTGATTATTAAATAATACCGGGGAAAAGTATTACTGATTAAAGCAGATGGCGTCCGTCAATGATGGGCGCCATCTTTAATTATATTTCACTCTTTTACGAACGCTGCCGTTTTCCCGCCGCAGTCGATGAAATAGACTCCCGGGGCGAACCGGGATATGTCTATCCTCAGCGTAGCGCCTGCCGTTGTCGATGTGTGCACGAGCTGTCCGAGGGAGTTGCAGACACGGACAGCGACGGGAGAAGCAAGGCCTTCTTCCGCACGGATGTCAATGTAATCTGATGCAGGGTTGGGGGAGATGTTCAATCCGTCTGAATAGTGTAGGGACATGTCTTCTTCTACGGGGTTGATGCCTGAGATGTTCCATATCCTGATGGTTCCGTCGCAACTGCCGCTTATGATTTTACTATAATCTTTATTAAAATTCGCAAAATGAATGGATCGGGTATGGCCTGACAAGGTAGCGGTTTCTTTGCCGCTGTTCACATCCCACAGCCTGATTGTATTATCTTCGGCATAGCTGATTACTCTTTTTCCATCCTTGTCGAAAGTCACATAGTAAACCACACCGGTATGGCCGGTCAGAACACTGAGCATTGTACCGGCAGAGGCGTCCCATATCCTGATTGTACTGTCCCTGCCGCCACTGGAGATGAATCTGCCGTCCGGACTGAAACAAATGGTGTAAACTTCGTCGATGTGCCCGGCCAGGGTTTTCATTTTCGCGGCTGTTTTAACTTCCCATATCTCAACAGAGCCGTCCCTGTTTCCGGTTACAATTGTACTGCCGTCCGGACTGAAAGCGAAATCCAGAATATTATTAATACTGGGTATAGAGCAGATTTCAACGCCGGAGCCGACATCCCAGACCTTTAACCGGCTTTCATAGTCAAGTGCGGCAATTCTGCTTCCGTCATTACTGAATTTGAATGAACCGATTTCTTCGCTATGTTGCAATCTGAATATTTCAGAACCTGTAGCTGAATTCCACAATATTAATACGCTGTCGTCTCCGGTGCTTGCAATAATGCTCCCGTCGGGGCTGAAGAGTATTTGTTCTACATTATAGTAAAGACCTCCGTTACATACGGTGATTGTGTTGCCGCTATTGCCGTCACAGATTTTAATTTCATTGTTTCCAAAACCGTAAGCAAATTTGGAGTTGTTGGGAGAGTATGATATAGTATTAATATTTCCGAATTGTTCTGTGTACCATTTTATTACCGAGCCTGACTGGGCATTCCAAAGTTTTGCCGTACCGTCAAGGCTCCGGCTCAATACTCTGCTGCCGTCGGTACTGAAGTAAGCTTCCTGAATGCAGCCGGTAAAACCGGTCAGTGTACAAATCTCATTGCCGGAATCCACATCCCAGAGTTTAATGGCGTTCTCCCAGTTCTCGCTTGCACTTATGATTTTGCTGCCGTCGGGACTGAAACATATTTTTTGAATCAATGATGAATGACCTTTGAATTCATGAATTTCATCTCCAGTTTCGACGTCCCAGAGTATTATTCTACTGTCCCATTCTTCGCCACCGCCGGCAATCTTACTCCCGTCAGGGCTGAAACAAACAGACGACACCGCTTGGGTATGGCCCTTCAAAGAGTCGGTAATCGTGCCGGTACCTAAGTCCCACAAGACTATTTCTTTGCTCCTGCTCCCGCAGGCAATTTTTTTACCGTCCGGGCTGAATGCCATACAGTTAATGTATGAGGAATATCCTGTTAATGTATCGATCAAAGCTCCGGTATTTGCATCCCATATATATATTCTTGGGTCTAAAACACTGATAAGGCCTGCAATTTTTGTTCCGTCCGGGCTGTAACAGACGCGTCTTAAGTATGCTGCTCCGTCAATCAGTGTCCTTATTTCTTGTCCGGTGTTGATGTCCCATGTTTTGATTGTCTGATCATTGCCGCAGCTGACGATGTTGTTGCCGTCGGGGCTGAAACTGGCGTTTAATACCAAGTCTTTATGGCCTTTCAGGGTCTGTATTAAAGCGCCAGTATTAGCGTCCCGGATCTGTATGTCATTTCCGCTTGAGTTCAGCAGTTTACTGCCGTCGGGGCTGTAAGCAATGCATGTTACTAAGCCGGTGTTTTCTCTGATTGAAAGGATCGTGTCTTTTTTGGCAATGTCCCAGATGAATAGGCCTGCACGGCTGCCGGAAGCTATTTTCGTTCCGTCCGGGCTGCAGGCAATATCGCTGAGCGTACCGAAACCGAGTATCTTTTCACAGTATTGCTGTGCATTTACGGGGAATACGACTATTATTAAAAATAATACGGCAAACAGCTTTTTCATGTTATCCTCCTGTTTTAAAAGCGGTTTAACAGTTCAAATATAATAATTTCAATAATAATATGAAAGTATTATTATTTACTTGAAATAATTAACCGTTTAAACAGGTAAATATGGTATTTTTCTCAGCTGTTCCTCAGTTTGCGTATCCTGTCGCGCGCCTTGTCGAGGTAGATGGAACGGGGATATTTCTTCAGCAACTCGGTGTAATTCTTCTGTGCCTCGTCGCTACGGCCCTGTTCATAGTAGCTGTCGGCTACGAGCATCATCGCATAGTCGCCGTAGATGGTGTTGGGATAGGTTTGCATCAGTTCGTTGAGGATTTCCCTGACCTTGTCGTATTCCTTCAGTCCGAACCTCAGTTCAGCCGCTTTCATCAGGCTTTTCTCGGCAAGAGTCGAACCTTTTGCCGTCTGCGATGTGGATATATAAAGGTCAATCGCTTCGGCCGTTTTCTTTTGCCGTTCTTTCAGTTCGGCGGAGGCAAAGCGTACGACGGCGTCTTTGTTCTTCAGGTTGTCTTCGATGATTATAATTTTGTTTAAAGCATCGTTCGAATAATTCGATCCGGACATCATCGACAGGTCACGGAAATGTGCCAGGGCCGTGTCTATTTCCCCCTTGTAGTATTCAATCTCGACAAGGCGGTAGGAAGCCTTTTCGAGTTCATCCACGGGGACCCGTCCTGCCAATTGCCGTACCAGGGTGTAACAGGACCGGGCGTCTTCGAGCCTGTCCATGGCGATATATACATCTCCGAGCAGATTGGATGCTTCGGCTTTGACATTCGTAGCTTTAACACTGCCGATGAGTGATGTCAGTTCTTCCACGGCAGCGTCGTTGTCGGCCAGGTAATAGAGATAGATCTCGGCAATCCTGACGGAGCAGTCCCAGGCAATCTGGGTGTTAGGATACTGCCTGGAAATATCTTCGTACAGTTCTATTACCTTTTTCAGTTCATTAGTATTGAGCACCGTGTCCTGGGAGAATTTCTGTTCCTGTGTCCTGGCGTACCCGTACAGTGCCTGCTGGAACATGGAGCCTGCCTTACCGAGTTCAAGGACATACTCGTAGGCTTTCAGGGCTATGTCATAGACTCCGTCGGTCCGGAGGTTCTGTGCAAAGATGTAAACTTCGTATCCGCCGGCGTTGGACATTTTGTCGAGGTCGGTATATACCTCGAGCGCTTTCATATATTCGCCTCCGGCGCTGAGGAACCAGCCGTAGAGCTTCTTCAGCCTTGCTTCCCTGCCGGAACTTCCGCTTTCTAATACGCCCCTGATGTATTTCCTGGCTTCTTCGTTGTACATCAGCGCCGACAGCTTGCCCTGCGCCGCCTGCAGGTTGTTGGTGATCTGCAGGGCGTCGAGAACTTCTGTAACGCCGTCCTTGTAATTGCCGGTGGCGATATACAACTGGCAGAGCTTGTCGGAGAATATCCGTACTTTGTCCAGTTCCTTACGTGCTTTCAGAAGTGTGGCAATGGCTTTGTCGAAGAGCATCAGGTTGATCTGTACGTTCGAAAGCTCATCGTAAGCGGCTTCGTTTCCCGGTGCCGTTTCAATTGCCTGGTCCCAGGCTGTTACAGCTTCTTTCGGCTTGCCTGTCTTCCACAGTACTTCGCCGTAGAGTATGTAAATATCTGCACTCTTCGTGTAATTGAGCTGCTCTTCGACAAAGGGAAGGAGGCCACTGTACTGGTTCAGGGCTTTCATTGTCCGGGCCAGGCCGAAGAAACACCTGGTGTTTTTCGGATTGAGCCTGTACACTTCCGAATAGACACGGGCAGCGTTTTTCAGGTCGCCGCTCTTCTCGTAACTTTCAGCCATGTTTAACTGGCTTTCAAGCCCCTGCTGGGCTGTAAGAGTAAGGCTCAGCGCCGTAAACAGCGCCATCATATATAATATTCTCATTCTTTGATTCAATTGTTCAATTTTTTTCTACAATAACTTATTAATTGACGAAACCTGCTGATAACTGTTTTATAATAACTTAAAACACAGTATTTTTAAACTTTTTTGATTATAAGTAATTGGATTTGTGAGTGAGATAGCGGCAAATACGGGAAAATTCAGGGCAACACAGGTGTGGATTGTGGCTCTCAGCCACCTGGCGCACGACCTTTACCCGGCGTTCCTGGCGCTGTTGATGCCGCTGCTGATTGCAAACCTGGGCCTGACCTACTCGCAGGCCGGAGTCCTGTTCTTCCTTTCGCAGATACCGTCCATACTCACTCCGTTCATCGGTGTTTACACCGACAAGTACAACCTGCGTTACCTTGCGGCTTTGTCTCCTGCCGTCAGCGCACTGACGATGAGTTTCATTGCCAACGTCGATTCCTACTTTGTCATCTGTGTACTGATTTTTCTCTCTGGCCTGAACTCAGCCCTCTATCACATTCCCACACCCGTAATGATCAAGGAGTACTCCGGAGACAGGATCGGCAGGGGAATGAGTATTTTTATGTTCGGGGGAGAACTGGCAAGGACGCTGGGCCCGCTGATGTTCATGGCTGCTGTTGACTGGTGGGACCTGGAAGGCTCATACAGAATTGTTGTGCCCGGCCTCGTAGTGTCATTGTTGTTGTTCGTAACCATTAGAAATTCCGGCCTCAGCAGCAACCCGGCAGGCAGGAGCAACAGTTCGGGCAGTATTTTCATTGCCTGGAAACGTCTGAAAACAATCTTTATCATCAGTATTGGCCTAATACTCAGCAAGGCATTCCTGATCAAAGCCCTCACATCCTATCTCCCGACCTATCTGACAGCCAATCATGCCGATCTCTGGCTTGCCGGCGCTGCCCTGTCGATCCTGCAGCTTGCCGGGGCGCTGGGAGCAGTCACTTCAGGCACTCTGTCGGACTATTTCGGAAGGAAAAGGCTGATGTTTATCGTAACTGTAACGGCTCCGTTCTTCATGCTCCTGTTCATCTATTCCGACGCGGCCTTCTATCTGCCGCTTCTCGTGATTATGGGATTCATCAATTTCTCCATCAACCCTCTGCTGCTGGCCATGATACAGGAAAACGAGCATGACTATCCTGCTTCTGCAAACAGCATATACATGACTCTGAATTTTGTGATAAATTCAATTGTTGCATTTCTCTTCGGCTTTCTCAGCGACTACATCTCCCTTAACGGAGTCTATCTTGCCGCTGCCGCCGCATCGCTTGTCGGGATACCCTTTGTGCTGAAGCTGCCGGGGACACTGAGAAAAGCGAAACCGTGACTATCTCTTGAAATTCTCCACTGTCTTACGGCAGATTGCTTCCATTTCCCTGGCAGACTTGTCCCACGAAAAACTCTTTGCCCAATCCACAGCCCCGTTTGACAGGTTGTCCAAAGTGTTCCTGTCGGTCAGAACAAGGTGAAGCCTGTCTGCCAGTTCGGCGACATTGCCGTATTCATAGAGGAGGCCTGAATGGCCGTTGCGGATGGAGTCGCGCAGGCCGGGGACATTGGAGGAAATGACCGGTGTCCCGCATGCATTGGCTTCGATGTTGGTAATTCCCCATCCTTCTTTCATCGAAGTATTGACGGCGACATGGCAGAGGCTCAGGTATTTTACCTTGTCCTGCTCGTTGACGAAACCGAGGAATATTACTTTGTCGGCAATGCCCAGGGTGGCGGCAAGTCTTTCGAGGTACGGCTGGAAATCGCCACGGCCCATGAAATAGAGCCTGGCTTCCGGCAGTTCCTTCGATATGACTGCAAAAGCCTTCATCAGGTGGTCGGGGCTTTTGTACTTCTTCAGCCTGCCGAAGTATATCACTGAAGGATAGGGATACTTTTCCCCGACTGCCAGGGGGAAATTCTCCGGGGTAATGGCGTTGTAAACAATCGAGAAGTTCCTTTCGTCGAAACCTCTTTCCATAAATTCCTGTTTAGTGCTTTCAGAGACCACGACGAAAGGTGTTTCTTTATATACATAGTCCACCAGCTTTTCCGACATGTAAACATATATGCCCTGTGCAAAGCCTGCTTCGCGGAAAATGCTCTTCCCGAAGAAATGGTGGCTGACGGCAAGCAGAGGCTCCCTGACGAAACGCGGTGTGTAGAAAGGTATTTTATTTATGTCGTCGATTACCAGGTCATAGCTCTCATTGCGGAACCGTTTCAGATACTCGGGTTTGACCTTGAAGTTGAACAGGTTACGGCTGCCCTTGCGAATGACGCGTATCCCGTCGATGATTTCTTCCTCTGCGGAACCTTCCCAGCGGCAGCAGAACAGGGTAATCTCATGGCCCATTGCCGCCATGCGCCTGAATATCTCGTGCATATGCACTTCCGCTCCGCCACCGAAAGGATTGTTAATATCCTGCCAGTTGATAATAAGTATTTTCATCTGTTTCCCAGTATTTGAATTTTAATAATTCTATGAGAGACAAAATTAATAACAAATATTGTTAAATCTAAAAAATTGAAGTTAAGGACAGAATTATGAAAAATTATTCATAATTGGCATTGTGGCACAAACATTGAAAAATAGGCTATTAAAATATTGAAATTTAAGATAGAGAATTTGGAGAATGCCCATGAATAGAGCAATTTGGAAATCGGGGGGAATAAATTCATGCATAATAAAATGCAGGTGGCTATTATTATTCGCCATTGTTATCTCGGTAGCGCTTGTTTCCTGTTCGCCCAGAAGCGTCAGGAACGGGAAAACCAGGACGGTTCGATACCCGGTCAAAGAAAAAACAGTTGAAAATAAATCGGTAAAAGACATCGACAACAAGGAGGTTATCGACGCTCGCAGCCAGTTGGAAGAAGAACTGAAGCTGACGGCCGACGGCAACAAAAGCGATACTTTCTACATGGACGCCCGTACGGGCATTGTAATGCCGAAGCCGTCCTCTGCCGACGTAATGACCATTTACGACGAGCAGGAGAATATAAACAGGAAGGTAAGCACACTGCAAACAGATGTTACGGAAATGAAAAATACCCTGGAGATGATTAAGAGTGAACTGATTACAATGAACGGTAAGCAGCCGCGTGAAGACGCAGTAGCAGGTGAGTCTTCGGAAGGAGACGACATTCCCCGGAAAAAGGCGAATGTGATGCTCTCCGACGAAAAAGTTGGGAAGAAGCCCCCTGTCCGTACGCAAAACAGCACACAGGTTAAAAAGCAGCAGAGTGTTGGAAACCAGCCCAAACCGAAGACAAAAGTCGTCAGGAGCAATAAGCCGAAGAAGACGGAGGAGACAGAGAAGACAGAGAACGATGTCCAGGACTTCTCGCAGGTGGACGGCAGCGCCGAGAATAGCGACCAGGGGCCGGACGAGAATATCGGCGGCTTCAATAAAGCAATGGAAGAATTCAGGAGTAAGAATTACAGAAATGCAATCAACGAACTTCATGAAATGATGAAAAATGAAAAAAACCCGGTAAATATTGGGAAATATAACTACTGGCTGGGCGAATCGCACTTCGGGCTGAACCAGTACGACAAAGCCGTCAATTACTTCCGGAAAGTGCTGAAATCGGGTAACAGCGCCAAGAAGGACGATGCCATGATAATGATTGCCGAGTCGCAGGTGCGCACCGGTAACGTTGACGAAGCGAAGAAGACCTTCTCCGACCTGATTGCCTGTTACCCCAAGAGCAGGTATGTGCCGAGAGCAAGGAAAATGCTCCAGCAATTGTAAAAAATTTTGTTTTTCTTATTATGTGTTTATCAGGCGGGGCTGCACACTAAAAACGTGCGGCCCCTGCTGTTTCAGCCGGTTCCCGTCAGTAATCCGCCGGTTCTATCGGTGTTGCATGGTTCCTGTCGGGAGAATAGATGAGCATGATCGAGACCGAAGTCGTCGAAATCTTCCAGTTGGTAGAGGACATGAAATTGAACAGGCCTATGTCGTCGCAAAGTTCAGGGCAGATGAAGAGGTCTCTGCTGACGGGGATGAAGTATCTTATGCCAATTGAAAAAGTAAAATAGAAGGGATTAATATCCGGCAGTTCACCGGACACTACATTTCTTACCCTGAGCCCGTTCTCGAAAGAAACCCAGTCGGGCGACTTGATTGATTCTTTCTGGGTAAAGTCATAAGCAAAGAATTTCATCAAATTGAGTTTAACCAAGCCTGCCAGCTTTTTCGTAAACTTGTATTCCACGCCTGCACTGAGCCTGGCAGCCCCGAGGGAAGCGTCGATGCAGTGTTCAATCGTAACGTTGTGCAGGTAGTTTTCGTATATCTGTTTTTTTATCTCTTCCGTAATCAGTTCCCCGCTTAAATTTGCATAGCCGCCCTGTACGAACAGCGACAGCCTGTCGGTCAGTGCATAGCCGGCAAGTACGCTGAAGCCGGCGCCCCAGCCGTTGCCGTTGTTGAAAACCGGGCAGCAGCTCGGTACACCGGGTAAAGAACCGAAGTCAGCATTGAAAATGTTGTAATTCAGGGTGGGAGACACTCCGTAACTGAAATAGCCTGAGGTTCTGTACATTTCCTGAGGTAGAGCGCCGGAAACCATAGTCAATAATAAAAACGCCATAAGCACTATTTTACTTTTCATCAGTTCACCTATTCTTCTTTCAGTTTAAGCTTTCTTGCGAAGTTGGAATTGGGTTCGGTAAGCTGGGCGTAATACTTCTTCGTTTCCAATTCCTCGTCGGTCACATAGTAAACGTCGATGAAGTTATCGACCATGTAGCCGCTCCTGTAAAAATTTATCTCTTTCAGGGCATCGTTCCAGCCCTCGAACCAAAGGTTCAGCATCTCCTTTTGAATGTCGTCACCATTGAAAAGTACCAGCAGGTCGATGTCGGAGTTGTGTGCCGCTGTCTTATGATAGGTAGTGCCGAACAGATACAGGCCTTTGATGCCGAACCTCATCGGGTCCAGGTATGTCCCGATTGTCTCTGCCATCCTTGTCCTCCACTCCCACGGTTCTTCGAAGGTGGGCCTATCCCTGGAGGCAACAGCCGATGTATAGGAGTACTTTGTATTGCTGTCGGTGAGGATTGCGATGGCTTCTTCCTCGTCGGCGTTCATCAGTATCCTGACAATCTGCCCTTTTGTTACTTCCGGTATATTGATGACCCTGACCGTTTCCCCAAGGTATGCATATTCCGGAAGGTACCTGGCAAGGCTGTTCTCGCTCTCAAGCATGAATTTCTCATTGAAAACGACGCCGTCGTCGTCGGGGTAGAGCGGGAGGTACCTGATTGAGGCTTCGACAAGGTCCTGGAAGAAGTGGGTTCCGAACGACAGTTCCGGAACATAGCTCCCTTTTTTTCGTGCAACTTCAATCAGTACCGAAGTGTTGTTGATGTCGGAATAGGTAACGCTGACGCCGAGGCGGATGTCGTCGCGGCTGCCCCAGCGTCCCGGCCCCATTAAGATGAAACTCTTTTTGGGCAGCATCTTGTTCAGCATCCCGACAATCTTCCCTATGTTCTTCATGTCCTGGAAATCCTGTATCCGGGCATAGCTGTCGGGATTGATATATACTATGAACTTGACGTCGGGCACCCTGCCGTTTGAGACATAGCGGTTGGCGTTGAACAGGATACGTTCCGGAGCCACATCTCTCGGTATAATGGCAGACACAGTCTCGGACGAAGAACTCTGGGGCCTGCACTGTAACAGGTACAGGTCCTTGCCGTCGGAAGCAAATTCGACATCGACAGGGACTTCGAATTTCTCTTTGAGGATTTTCAATATCTCGTCGATCTGTTTGATGTATTTCGACCTCTTGATGAAATTCTCGAAAGTAACTATCAGGTCTTTGTCCCGGCTCGTGGAAATGCCCAGCCCGATGGGGGTTTTCAGGTTGTTTTCCTCGAGGATGGAGAATATTTCGTTCAGAAGGGGGAAATTGTCTCCGACCTGGTTCAGTACATCTTTGATATGTATCGTTTCGAAGGAATTGGTTTCCAGGTTGATTACGTCGATGAATTTCGGCGAGTAGGCTACCCTCTCCGACAGTGTAAGGTTAACCCTCAGGTCAGGGCTGCCGGGGGCAATTAATATCGGGTACTCGTCGCCGATCCTGTCCACTGCCCGTGTTCCAAGCCCCGGGACTATCCTGATCAGGCCGTCGTCTCTCTTGATTCGCGGTGACCAGCGGAATTCGTTGTTGCTGAAAGCCACACCGGCAAACGGAGGCATGAAGTATTTCCCGATGGTAACGCCGACCACTTCCTGTATCATCAGGCCCATCTCCTCGTGGAAGTCGATCAGCCCGCGTTCTTTGCGGTACCCGATTGGGTCGGGGCTGAACGTCGAAGCGTAAACTTCGGCAATGGCGTCCATCAGGGCGTCGAGCCGCTGCTGTTTCGTGCCCTGGTTCGCAAGGAAGAGGCTCTTGTATTTTCCGGCAAAAGCCGAGCCCATCCTGTCTTCAAGGAGGCTTGAACTCCTGACGATGATGGGGCTGCGCCCGAAATCATCCAATGCGCGTGAAAGCCCGTTGATGAGTTCCGTAGGGAAGTGCGAATTCTTGAAAGCCTGGACGATGTGGGGATACTCCTGCCTGATCTCGTCGATCTCCTTGTACCTTTGCTCGACAATTTCTTCGAGGCTGTTGTAATAGATGAACTGGATGATGGCGTCGGAAGTGATGTACCAGGTCTTCGGTGTTTTAACGTCGGCCAGCGTGTCCTTGTACTGGTGAGATTTCTGGATTATCTTCTTTGCCAGGATCAGGCCCGAGCTTTTCCCGCCCACCTTACCGTGGCTTTCAGGCGGGAAGATCATGTTCTGGAGCAGGTCGTAGAAATCTGTAACGTCGCAGTAGGTTTTGGCGATGTTGATGAAATCGAGCTGGTCCGTAAGGAAGCGCCTGATGAGTGACACCCTGATGCCTTCGGTATTTGCCGACCGGCGGTCGTTCAGGTTCGGGTTAATGTGGTAGTAACGCCTGATGGCGTCGGCAATCTCCATCAGAGGTGTATTAAGGTTAGCCAGTGACTTGACAAGGAAGAAAGCTTTTTCTTCGTTAATCCATTTCTGTATGTTGTTAAGAATCTCATCTTCAGTAATATAGCGGGAAGCGATGGTGAATATCTCCTCGCCGAGATTGTATGAATTTTCCAGGACCTGTTTTTTCGTAGGCCTGTTCACTTCGGTGCCCGGTGTTTCTTCATCGTAGAGATTGCCCAATTTCTTGAAGAGGCTCTTTGCTTCGTCGATGCCTTTGTAAAACAGGTGGTTGATCATCTTTCGGGAAATAATCGAATAGGTGTGCTGGTCTGTTCTCTTGAGCATATCGATGATGACCTGCCACTCAGGTTTGTTCTTTTCAGTCATTTCAGCCTGTTTGATGCGCCATTCCTTAAACACATCGCTGAATTTCTGGTGGATGACGAAGAGGCTGATCCTGTCGGCAACGGTAGCGACGAGCTTCTCTTCTTCTTTGAGGAAGCTTTCTTCTACCTCTTTTGCTGTCTCATGGCTGTAATATATCTCAATGGTGCCGAACACCTCGTTCTGTACTTTTATCTCAGTAATCAGGCCATGGGATGTAGGCTCGAAATTAGTCCTGCTGTAAGTTGTATTGTCGAAAATGATGCGTGCGAAACAGTTGTCCGGATATTGCATACCTGAAGGCAGAGCGTCAACAACGGCGAGAATGATGTCGTCGAAAGAGTTGTCGGAGTCGCTGAGTATCTCTTCAATGCGGTAAAGACAGTCCAGTTCCTTGGCTCTCTCCTTCAGCATGCGTAACGACAGTTCCATTTCATCATTTTGCATTTTTCATTTCCATATTAATTGTTAATTCATGTATTAAATTATAAAATTAAAGGATATAAATAAAGCAACAATTTCAGAATATGTAAATCATGTATTTAAAATGTGTGAACCGTCAATTATGATAATTTTAATCTTTTTTAATTTTTCAGTAATTTTTGGTGAAATAATTTTCATTTTGCTCAAGGGTGTAACCCGGCTATGTATCAGGATTGATAAGGGTTAATAAGACTCTTTCGATGAACGCTAAATTATTGAAGAGGCAGATTTTGTAAATATTTTAAAATAATAAATGTTATGGAAATATGAAATTTTGTTATAAATTGCTTATCTGTAATTGACAATTTTGAAAAAATGTTTGGGGCGTGAGTCCCGGAATTAAAAAAATTTGTTGGAGGATGAACATGAGTAGTGGAGCATTTAATCCGTTTCACATGGCACAGCAGCAGTTTGACTCTGTTGCAGAAAAATTAGGTTTGGATAAAGCAACCTGTGATTTATTAAGGAATCCCGACCGCGAATATCACTTTAATATACCGATCAGAATGGACGACGGCACTTATAAAGTATTTAAGGGCTTCAGAGTCCAGCATAACGACGCAAGAGGCCCCAGCAAGGGCGGCATCCGTTTCCATCCCCATGAGACTATCGACACCGTAAAGGCTCTTTCAATGTGGATGACATGGAAAACTGCAGTTGTCGATATACCTCTCGGCGGCGGCAAAGGCGGCGTAATCTGCGATCCTCACAACCTCTCGATGAGGGAACAGGAAGCTATCTGCCGTGGCTGGATCAGGCAGGTTGCCAGGAACGTAGGCCCCTTACAGGATGTACCTGCTCCTGACGTAATGACATCAGGCCAGCACATGCTCTGGATGCTCGATGAATATGAAAGAATCACCGGCTACAAAGCTCCCGGTTTCATTACCGGCAAACCCGTCGGCATGGGTGGCTCTCTCGGCAGAACTGAAGCTACAGGTTACGGCGTAATCTTTACTTTAAGAGAAGCTTTGAAAGAACTGAAAATCGACATCAAGAAGACAACAGCTTCATTCCAGGGCTTCGGCAACGTCAGCCAGTATGCAATCGACCTTTACACACAGTACGGCGGCAAAGCTATTGCTGTCTCCTGCTGGAACCAGAAAGAACAGAAATCATATACATTCCGCAAGATGAGCGGCGTCGATATGAACGAACTTAAGAGCATTGCCGACCGCTTTGGCGAGATCGACATCAATAAAGCCAAAGAAAAAGGCTTCGAAGTTCTTCCCGGCGATGCATGGATTGAACAGGAAGTTGACATTCTCGTTCCTGCTGCTCTCGAGAACCAGGTTAACGCTGAAACAGCTCCCAAGATCAAATCGACAGTTAAGGTTATGGTCGAAGGCGCCAACGGCCCCACAACACCCGAAGCCGACGAGATAATCAAGAAAAACGGCATCTGGTTAATTCCTGACTTCCTTGCAAACGCAGGCGGCGTTACTTGCTCGTATTTCGAACAGGTACAGTGCAACATGAACTACTTCTGGACAAAAGAAGAAGTTCTCCAGAAACTCGACACCAAGATGACCGACGCTTACCATGCAGTTTCCGAACTGGCACGCCAGAGAAACGTATATATGCGCGACGCAGCTTACATGATCGCAGTTTCAAGAGTTGCCGAAGCAGTTAAAATGCGCGGCTGGGTATAATTAGTTAATAAAGTTTGTAAAGTTCATAAAGTTTGTAAAGTACATAAAGTTTATGAATTGACAGGCTGAGAAATAGAAATAAAAGAGGCTGTCTCAAAAGGGCAGCCTTTTTTATTTTGTCAAGTTAGTCAAGTTCATCAAGTTCATCAAGTTCATCAAGTTCATAAAGTTCGTCAAGTTCTTAAAGTTTGTAAAGTTCATAAAGTTTATCAAGGTTGAAAGAAAGCCCCGGCGGGGCGTCATATTAATAGTATATAAAGTTTATCAAATACCCTCTCAATTCAAAATTTACAATCTCTAACCACCAATCACTAACCACCAGTCACTAATCACCAGCCACCAACCACTCTCCTTATCCAATGAGAAGAAAAGCGCCCCAACTCAGCATTTTCTTGACTTTATAAACTTGATGAACTTCATGAACTTTACAAACTTAAATCCAGCAACCAGCCACTAATCACCAGTCACTAACCACTAATCACCAGCCACCAGCAACCAGCCACTAATCACCAGTCACTAATCACCAGCCACCAGCAACCAGCCACTAATCACCAGCCACTAACCACTAACCACCAGTCACTAACCACCAGCCACTAACCACCAGCCACCAGCAACCAGCCACTAACCACTAATCACCAGCCACTAACCACCAGCCACCAGCCACTAACCACTAATCACCAGCCACTAACCACCAGCCACTAATCACCAGCAACCAGCCACTAATCACCAGTCACTAATCACTATCTTCCAGGTTGTTTTTTACTCCCGGCAGGAAGAACACGAGTATTACTCCGGGAATGCTTGCAATCAGGGCTATTATGAAATAGGACTGGTAACCGACCCATTCCTGAATGTTTCCGCTGATGAAGCCCGGCAGCAGCATCCCCAGCGCCATAAACCCTGTAGAGATGGCATAGTGGGACGTTTTGTACCTGCCTTTGGATATATAAAGAAGGTATATCATGAATCCCGAGAATCCCAGGCCGTAGCCGAACTGCTCAACCATCACACATAATAAGGTAATGGGATAGACTTTGATTGTATATATAGAGCCCGAAGAGAATATGTCGGCAACGAAGGAGAGGTCTAACAAGGTGTAATCCGTTGGTTGTACAAAGGCAAGGTAAACATACAGGATATGCGGTATATTCATGCACAAAGCAAAGGGTAGCAACAGCTTCTTCAGGTTGACCTTCTTAACCATTATCCCGCCGATGATGCCTCCGGCCAGCAGAGCCAGCACTCCCATTGTCCCATACATGAATCCGACTTCACTCGTTGAAACACCCAGTCCGCCTCTGAACGTCGGATCTTTGAGGAAAAGTACTGCCATCTTGACAAGGAGCGATTCTCCGAGCCTGTACAGCAGGATGAAAGACAGGATGATCAGTATCTTGTCCTGCTTAAAGTATTCTTTGAAAGATTCGAAGAAGGGTATGTCCTTCTTTGTTGCTTTCACTGGGCCGTCGGTAACCGGGTAAGGAAGGATGAACCTGTGGTAAATGAACAGGAGAAATGATACGCCGGAAACGACGATTAGCGCCAGAGACCAGCCGTACTCTATGTTGCCTGTGGCTTTTCCCATATCTCCGGCAAACTGTACCATGATGCCGCCTCCGAACAAGACAGCAAGCCTGTAGAAAGTGCTCCTGATGCCTGTGAAGAATGCCTGATCTCCTTTGTCTAAGGCGTGCAGGTAGAAACCGTCGAGGGCTATGTCATGTGTCGCCGAGCTTAGGGCAGCTATTAAAAAGAACGCCAACATGACTGCGAACAGGAAATTGAAATTGAGCGCGAGAGCAGCAAACAGAAACAGGACAGGTATGATGAACTGCATATATAACACCCAGTTGCGCTTTGTGCTTCTGCCGTCCACCAGCGGCCCCCAGAGGGGTTTTAATGTCCAGGGCAGAGCAAGGATCGTAGTAAGTTGGGCAATCCCGTCGTTGGATATTCCAAGGTCTTTTAACAGCACTAAAGCAAATGTATTGATTATGACGTAAGGCAGGCCCTGTGTAAAATACGCCGTCGGTACGAACAGCCACGGATTTCTGACTGCCGTTTTGTTTTCTGCCATCAATTCTCCAATTTCAAAAACGAAAAATGTAAATTAGCCAATGGCAGAGAAAATATGAAATATTTATGTCGAGGAATCTATTTTTTGATTTCCGTTCTCCGGAAGTAATCAGTAGCTTTCCGATAGTCTTCGGGAGTGTCGATGCCGATGAGCTGCTGTTCTGTCTGGATGCATTTGATCTTCAGTCCGTTCTGCAGCAGCCTCATCTGCTCCAGCTTCTCAGCCATTTCCAGTTCGGTCGGGTTCAGGAGGACAAAGTTCAACAGAGTATTCTTCCTGTAGATATAAATGCCGATGTGTTTCCAGAACTCGTGTTTTATCAGCCAATTGGTCTTGTCCGTGTCCCTGACAAAGGGAATGGCGTTACGGGAGAAATAGAGCGCGTTGCTGTTTTTGTCCATTACAACCTTGACGACAGAAGGGTCTTCGAGATCGGTACTATTGTCGATCTTTTTGACTATTGTTCCGGCGTCGCTGTGGGACAAGGCAAAAGACCGGGCCAGGTTGTCGAGCAGAGGGCCGGTAATCATCGGTTCGTCCCCCTGGATGTTGATGATGATGTCTGCTTCTTCTTCCAGTTCTTTGTAAGCAAAAGCAATTCGGTCGGTGCCGCTGTTGAGGTCCTTTGGTGTCATGATGAATTCGGCGCCGATGTTCATGCAAAGCTCAGCGATTCGTTCGTCGTCGGTAGCAATGACGATGCGCCTGATCAGCATAGCTTTGCTTGCAGACTCCCAAACACGCTGCAGCAGAGGCTTTCCGTTAATGTCCATCAGGAGCTTACCCGGCAGCCTTGTAGAGCCAAAACGTGCCGGAATCAGCGCTATTACATGTTCTCCAAGGTCATTCAAATCAAACACACTAATAATTCAAATAAACAAATATAATACATATTCTCTATATAATGTTCGGCAAAAAAGAAAGGAAATTTAGTGTCTGTTCTTAGAAAGGCGTCCATGCAAACGAAACAAACGGCGCTGCGTATGGTGTAGTGGCAAAAAGCAGCCCGAAGTCGGCAGAAACATTGGTGTTACAAAGCCTTAATCCCAAAAGTACCAGGGTATTGGTTGGTTTGGAGACGTCGTTGTTCCACAATTCGCCGATGAAGTGCAGGTCGTGTTTTTCGCTGAACCTGGTGTCGAGTCCGAGGCCGATGCCGAAAGCGCCGTTCGGATAGCCGAAACCGAATTTGTTCTGGTTGCCTATGTACATCTCAAACAGCTCTGTTCCCGACACTTTTGCGAATATGGCGCCGGTTAGGGTTGTCTTCGAAAAAGCGAAAGAACCCACCCCGTACAAGTGCAGCAGCTTGTTGTTGTGGTTGAGGAAGGCGATATTGCCGCCCAGGGCAAGGGTGAGTTTCTTATTAATGGATTCGAAATAGGTAGTGAGGACCGTTGCCTTGACATTCGCCGACTGTATCTGTTGTTTGCCGGGGATGGAGGGTATGAAAGAGGTGCCGGCGTTGATGGAAAGGAAATTGCCGATGCCGACGCCCATGTATGCAAACAGCACTTCGAAGGAGCCGATGAAGTGATTGTTCCTGATCGGTTCAGCTGTCGGCAGCAGGTAAACCCTGTGGTCATGGCGGTACCAGGACGTAAACGGCACAATTTCGACGATCTGGTCTTCGTAGATAATGGCGGTGCCTATCTCCGTTTTGAACCTGATGCCTTCGCCTTCGTCCGGGTCACTGACGGATTCGGTAACATAGCCGCTGATTACATCGCCGTTGGTTAACCTGATGATATACCGGATCTCATCGGAAGGAGCAATATATTTGAGTACGCCTTCAGCGGCAAAGGCCCTGACACCAAGCAAAAGTAAAAGTATAATCAGCTTTTTCATCATTCTCCGTTTAAATTGATTTTCAAACACCCGGATAACAAAGTAATTCACGCAATGACTGCAACGCTATTGTAGGGCAGAAGCCTGTTTCCGTATTATTGCAATTTGACCACATCTACCAGCCACCAACAACCAGCCACTAACCACTAACCACCAGCAACCAGCAACCAGCAACCAGCAACTAACCACCAGCAACTAACAACCAGCCACTAACCACCAGCCACTAACTACCTATTTCGCCGCTTTCTTAATCTTCTCGGCTGTAGCAGTCGAATAGTAGCAGCACTTGCCTTTGACGGCGTCGGGTTCGATGCTAAGGTCTTTAATTGCGGCTTTAACTTTCGCCGGGGGGATTGAATATAACTCGGCAATTTTGCCTGCTGTCAGCATTTCATCTTCTTTTTTTGCCATCATCTCTCTCCTGATACAATTCAAAAAAAATAATTATGTAAATTTATTTAAAATTTTTTTAATTATAATATATTTTTTAGATTTAGTTTTTCTGATAATAGGTAAGTAAAAGTGTTTACGTTACTATTCGGTTCGATTGAACTTTGAAAAAGTTGAATTATGGCACAAAAACAAACATTGTTCGATAAGTTAAAAAACAACAAATACCGGGATGAGGAAGGCGAGATCAGGGGCATGAGATACTCCAACTTCATAAAGGCGCTGATAATAATCCTGACACTGACGGCTTGTTCCTTCTTCTTCACTTTCACACTTGGCAAACAGTCCTATCAGGCAAAGCTCTATAACATCGATGTCGGCAGCTTCTGGTCCGGCGAATCCCTTGTGGCGGATTTTTCTTTTCCCGTTTTTAAGCAAACAAAGCAATACGAAAAAGAAAAGGACGAAGCGCGCACGAGTGCATCCCAGGTGTTCGTTTTTCACCGCGACGCCGAAGAAGCCTCTCTGATGAGCCTGAAGACCATACTCTCCAATGTCGAAGTAGCAGGTTCCACTCCGAATACTTATCTCAGGCAGGTGTTTTCACTGCGCAGCCTGGAAATGCTCTATGAGTCCGATTCGTCAAGGAGGCTGGCCGAGATTAGAAAAGTGGCAGGCACACTGGAGAAATACCTTCAAACTGTCTATTCACTAGGATATATTGACCACGCCATCGATTTCATCCATCACAATGAAGTTGCAGTAAGAATACCGCCGAACCTTGAAAAACTCTATTCGAAATTCAACCTCCAGGACACATTTGCGGTGATGGACAAGGCCAGGAAGTTCATTGTCAACAGGGTAGCAACAGCTTACCAGCCTCTGGCAATTGAAATGCTGACCTATGTCGTCAAACCCAACATCATCTATTCGCCCGAACTGACGAAACAGGAACAGGAACTGGCTGAGAACCAGGTGGCAAAGACCGAAGGCATCGTCAGGAAGGGTGAGGTCATCATCAACAAGGGGGACAAAGTTACACCGGACATATACAAGAAAATCCTTTCCTATGAGCGGTCGCGGCTGATGCAAACCGAGACAGGATACAATTCCTGGATCTATCTCGGGAGCCTTCTCCATTCTTTCGTGCTGCTCCTGATCCTGATAATATACCTGTTCCTGATCAGGAAGAGAATATTCCAGGACAACTTCCAGTTACTGGTGATCTGTTGTGTACTGGTCTTTGTCTGCTTCCTGACCTGGCTGACGATTGAGATCAAAAGCCCGCTGCCCTTGGAATACTTAGTGTTCATTCCCAGCCTGGCCATGCTTATTGCCATTATATTCGATTCCAGGACGGCATTCTACGTTACGGTGACCATGTCCCTGCTCCTTGCAGGCATCAGGGGCAATGATTACAACACCGGTACGACAATGATGTTTGCCGGAACCCTTGCGGCCTACACTGTCCGGGACATACAAAGCAGGACGCAGATGTTCCAGTCGATTTTCTTCATTTTCATCGGCCTGGCACTGCCTATCGTTGCTTTCAGCCTCGAAAAATCATCCGACCTGATGAATACTATGTCGAAATTAGGAGTATCACTTGTCAATTCCGCATTCTCCCCGCTTATTACCTACGGCCTGCTATTCCTGCTCGAACGGTTGTCCAACGTTACGACCGACCTTAAGCTGCAGGAATACAACAATGTCAACCACCCGCTGCTGCTGAAAATGGGCGAGCTTGCCCCGGGTACATACCAGCATACCGTTTCGATGGCAATCCTTGCCGAAAAATGTGCCGCTGCGATTGGTGCCAACCAACTGCTCGCGAAAGTGGGGGCCTATTTCCACGACATTGGGAAAATTGCCAAGGCTGAGTATTTCGTTGAAAACCAGATCGACATGGAAAACAAGCACGATGCCCTCTCACCCAAGAAGAGCGCCGAGGTCATACGCAGGCATGTCATCGAAGGCATCAAGCTGGGCAGGGAATACAAGCTGCCGAAGCGCATCATCGATTTCATTCCTATGCACCACGGTACTTCACTGATTAAGTATTTCTATGCTAAAGCCCTCGAACAGGTTAATCCCGAGGATATCAACGAACTCGACTACAGGTATCCCGGCCCAAAACCGCGAAACAAAGAAACTGCCATCGTCATGATCTGCGATACGGCTGAAGCCATTTCAAGGCTCCCCTCGAAGGACCGGGATAAAATGGAAGAAGCAGTTGACAGCGTCATCAGGGACAAACTGCTCGACGGCCAGTTTGACGAGTGCAACCTGACTTTCAGGGATTTACAGATGATCAAGGAAACGTGCCTGAAGAGCCTGATCGGCATCATGCACCCAAGAGTTGAGTACAAGGAGATTCCTCCAAAGAAACAAACATAAAGCAAAATATGTCTATGAAAACAGAGCAGAACGAAATCGGTAACAGCCTCAAAAAACTCAGGAGGCAGGTTAACATGTTCCTCGATCACATCAACATCGAACGCGGCTATTCGGACAATACCATCGAATCGTACCAGCACGACCTGAAAAGCTACGTCGATTACCTCTGCTCCGTTGATGTCCAGGATTTCGGGAAAGTAACGCCGAAATGCATCAGGGATTATCTCGGTATGCTTCACGATCTGGGGCTGAGTACCACCAGCCGTTACCGTTACCTTTCTGCCATTCGTGGGTTCCACAAATTCCTCTTCGGTTACGGCATTACAAAAGCCGATATTACCACTAACATTGAACTTCCGAAATTGGAGAAGAAGCTGCCCGAAACACTCACCATCGAAGATGTTGAGAATATCCTCCGGCAGCCTGACCTTACAAAACCCAGCGGCATCAGGGACAGGGCCATCCTGGAAACCCTGTACGCCTGCGGCCTGCGCGTGTCGGAATTGATTAACCTGAAACAAAGAGACATTCTTTTCGAAGGGGAAATTGCGCGGGTTTTCGGCAAAGGCTCGAAAGAAAGGGTTGTACCCATCGGCAACTCCGCCATGCACTGGATCAGGGAATACCGCAACAAAGTCAGGCCCCTGTTTGTAAGGAATAAGGAAACGAACGACGTACTCTACCTCAACCAGACAGGTACAAGGCTCTCCCGCATGTCTGTCTGGAAGATCGTCAGCAACGCTGCTGCCGGCACCGGAATTACCGCCGGAGTCCATCCCCACACCCTGAGACATTCGTTTGCCACGCACCTCCTCGAAGGCGGAGCCGACCTGAGGGCTGTCCAGGAGATGCTTGGGCACGTAGATATTAAAACTACTCAGATATATACCCACATTGATATTAATTTCATCAAAGAAGTGCACAAAACATTCCATCCACGGGGATAGTAATGGAACACCAGGTGAAAAGCCCCATTGTACTACTCACAGATTTCGGCAACTCAGACTATTATGTTGCAATGATGAAAGGTGTGATTGGCTCAATAGCGCCGGATTGCGGGATAATCGACCTGTCTCATAAGATAGAACCTTACAACGTCGGGCAGGCAGCTTTCCTGTTGTCCGTATCCCATAAGTATTTCCCGGTGGGAACAATATTTGTAGTTGTTGTCGATCCGCAGGTAGGCACTTCGAGAAAGCCCATTGCCGTCGAAGCAGATGGTCAATATTACATCGGCCCCGACAACGGGTTTGCCTCCTATGTCGTCGAAGACAGCGCAGCCGCCAGGGCATTCACACTCTCAAACAAAGGACTGCATCTGACCACAGTATCCAATACTTTCCACGGGCGCGACGTCTTTGCTCCTGTGGCCGCACATTTGTTCAACGGTATTAGTCCTGACACTGTCGGTGAGGCCATTGAGCCGGCAAGCCTGGTAAGGCTGGCAGGCAACAGGAGAATTACCGAAAGAGCGGAAGCGATGGTTGGGGAGGTGGTAATCATAGACAATTACGGGAATCTCATTACCAATATCCATTCCGGCGCCCTGGCGGACGGAGAACGGGACGGCAGCAGTATTACAATTGAGACGGCAAGCCGTACAATCAAAGGATTGAAAAACACTTTCGGCGATGTCCCGAAAGGAGAATTGCTGGCTTACACCGGCAGCCTCGGCTACCTGGAAATAGCCGTCAACGGCGGCAATGCGGCAGGTTTGATTGATGCATTTCCCGGAATGAAGGTATTCGTAAAGTAGCTGATTGTCCTATTTTGGAAAAATGATATAATTAACATATTACTTTTATCTGAAGGGGTTACTATATGAAAAAGATTGTTTTAGTCTTATTGGTAGTGTTTATTTGTTCAAATCCGGCTTATTCACAAACTGAAGTCAGGAAATCGCCCGATATTACAATTTACAACGGAGATCTCGGAGTGGTCAGGGAGACGAGGCCACTGGATCTTAAACAGGGTATAACAGAAATAAGCATTGTTGATATTCCCGAGAACATCATCCCTACGTCGGTAAAACTTCAGTTCGACGGTTCAATCCTGGAACAGAATTTCCAGTATGATCTGGTAAGCATTGAGAAAGTACTGAAAAAGTATATTGGTAAGGAAGTCGAACTGACAGGTAAGAATACCATCAGGGGAAAACTCCTGAGTGTATCTTACGACAAGTCCCTGCTGCTGCAAAAGAATGACGGAGGCCTGGTAGTTATTCCCAAAACGGATGATTACACCTTGTCCATGCCTTCACTTCCCGTAGGCTTCATCACCGTACCTACACTTACCTGGAGCATCGAGTCGGCGAAGACGGGTAAACAGGACGGAGTGCTGTCCTATATGACAAACGGTATGAACTGGCAGGCTGAATATGTTGTCCTGCTTAACGATAACGACACGAAAATGGATATTAATGCCTGGGTTAATATCACTAACAATTCCGGTATGAGCTTCGAAAATGCTAACCTGAAATTAGTTGCCGGCGACATCAACATGACAGACAGGAGGCGCTTAAAATATAATATGTATGATATGTATGATCAGGATGCCATTGGCTATCGTGGTCCCGAAATGCCGTTCAAAGAAAAAAATTTCTTCGAATACCATGTCTATGATTTGCAGAGAAAAACCGATGTCAAAAACAATGAAACCAAGCAGATCTCTCTCTTCGAAGCTAAGAATGTTAACATCTCAAAAAAGTATGTCTATTCGACAGGTAAAAAAAGCAATAATGACAAAGTCAAGGTAATAATTGAATTCGATAATAAGAAGGAAAACAAAATGGGTATGCCTCTGCCCGGAGGAACTGTCAGAGTCAGTAAATATGACGGCAAATCCGTGGAATTTATCGGAGAAGACAGGATTGAGCATACACCGAAAGATGAGAAGATTGCCCTGAAAATAGGGGAGGTGTTCGACATCGTTGCCGAAACCGTAGAAATGGAACATAATATCGTTGGTGAAAGCTCTGACGAAGTCAGCTATGAAGTAAAGCTAAGAAACAGAAAGGGTGAGAAGGTTGTTGTTGAAGTTGAAGCCAATCTCGGAGAAAACTGGTTGATCATCGATCCAAGTGAAAAGTATGAGAAGAAGAACGCTTCGACGGCCGTGTTCAAGGTGTCTGTTGGAAAAGATGAAGAGAAAGTCCTGAAATACAAAGTCAGGTTCAATTACTGATCCGTTCAATAGGAGTTGCAAGTACACCCGGTTAAGGGATTATAGAATAAAAGCCGGTTCAGGCAGTTGCCCTACTCCGGCCTGGAATGGCCGCGATCGGCTCTTACTCAGGTGGCAGGACAGGATTGGACAAGGATTTAAAATGATAAGGATGAAATAGAAGCGATAGAGCTTTATTATTCAGTCTCTTGCTTCTTGAACCATGAAAAATTAAGGATTGACTCTTTTTGAAGTCATTACTGAAGCTATGAATATTTATTGAATTAGAAAATTGCAGATTACTAATAATGACATTACCGGCACCAAAAGATAAGGAAACAGTCCTGACATATACTGTAAGGTACATCGATTAATGAGGCGGCTCTGAAAAGAAGAATAACCGTTTTATAATGAATTGATGGTAAAGCAGATTCAATGAATGATTTCCGGACTTTCCGAATGAAACATATATAATTTTTTTCTTAAAAATTATTAATACAAAGAAAGTTTTCTCACAATTCGGTATTTTTGTGTAATTAAAAATGATGGTTTTTGTTATTATGATAGGTTGGAAAATATGAAAACAGATATTATCTACTTGCCCGACGTTGCTTTCGATAAGTTAAAAGCTATTGTTGACAAAGCAATCGGCAAATTGCCCAACGGGAAAATCCTTGTGTCAAAGAGAATCAAAAGTGATGAATTTCTGCTCTCATTTCCCAGGGGTATCAGTAATGAAAACTTCGTCCGGCTCTTTACCGGCCTGATGTCCCCCGACTGGACAAAGTCGAAGGAATTGTGCGGCTGGTTCTGGAGCACCGAAAAGACGCTGAAGAACGGCAACGGTTCTGCCCCGCGTAAGCGTATTATGCTGACACCCTACGGCGAAAACGGCAATGCCGGCCGCCATGGTGTCATCGAAGACGGCAGGGAAATTCATTTCGGCTCCGACGGTACCGTGAAGATCCTCGACGACGGCAATCTCCGTTACACAGAGCCTTACATTGACCCCGATGAGTTCGAGTTGCTGTTTACTGCCGAGAACAAGACAATGAACGGGAACGGGAACGGCACAGCCAAAAACGGGCAGAGCAATGACGGGCAGCAGGCAGAACAAGGCGGCGGCCTTTTAGCCAAATTGAAAAACATGTTCAAATAACTGCCTGACATCCTGCACAATCGAACTATTACCCCTTGATGACAGCAAGTGGTAATAGTTCGATTTTTATTTTTACAAGGTACTTCCGGTTTTCCATTAGATTATTATTTAAGTCAAACATCCCTGTTTTCACTGATATTTCTAATCCCTGTTTTCACTTACAAGAATTCACTTAAGCCTGCTACCTATGAATCGGTATTTTTGTAAATTGCCGGTATTACAGGATTTACAAAGGCATTTCTATATAGTATTTTTGCACGAAAATAATATACTGTTTGATAATTTGACGATTTGAAAACTAATTGAAAGAGAAGTTCAGGATTAGTGTCGGATACTCCTTTAAACATATTGATAGCAGAAGACCACAAGATGACGGCAAAGCTGTTACAGTCGTTGCTGAACAAACAAAAAAACATCAACGTGGTTGACGTTGTAAACAACGGCAAAGATGTCCTTCCTGCTATGAACAGGTTCAAAGTTGACGTGCTGATCCTTGACCTCGAAATGCCTTTTATGAACGGTTTTGAAGTAATGAACAGCCTGCCCCCCGAAAGCAGGTCCAAAGTTCTTGTGCTTTCAGCACATACCGAAGCAAACGTCATCGAGAAGTCATTTGAGATGGGCGCTACCGGCTATATGAGTAAGAGAGCAGGCCTGCAGGAACTGATGGAAGGCATCAGCTCCGTTTCCGAGGGCAGAAACTATTTTGACATCAATTCGCTGGGAATATCAACAGAATTGGATAATGGGATCAACAGAATAGCTGATAACATGAATAGATGAAGTAATTGTAAGTTTTTTGTTTTGGTGTCTGTCATGAAAAAGTTCATAATACTTGCTGCAATAATATTAATAACATCATATTTTAACGGTCTCGCCGTACCTCCGCCCGACGGGCAGGCCGGCTACACAGGGCCGTGGAATGCCGACGACGCCGTAAGCAAACAGGAAACCAACGACTATTCTTTCGACAATGCTTTGGGCGAATACAGACTGTTTGTCATTTGTGAGATAGACATCAATAACGTTACCGGAAACATCTATCTTGGCTGGCTTAACCCTGACGGCGGCAAGGACCTCGAAGGCTATAATATGCTCTTCCATATTACCGGTGGTAACGGCTGGGCTTTCGAAGCGTCCGGGAGCATTGGCGAGTCAACAAACAGCACTGAACACATTGCCTACGCAATCAATGAAACAACGAACCTGCCTGTCAGGACCGTATTCCTTGGAGGCAGCAAATGGTTCTTTACCAATAATGTCGGTTCCTGGAACCAGGTGGGGACAACACAGAAATTTATTTGTAATAAATTTTCCCTCAGCGGCCAACCTGGTTTCTTCAAGGATGCCAATACAAAAGAGGACGTTGCCGGGCCCCAGCCGGGCGATACCTATGGGCCGGAAGGCAGCAGCAATGACTATGATGACAAATCGGATATTAACGGCTTCTGGAATTTGTATCAGGTTGAATACAGCAGGCAATGCAGTAACGCCTGCTGGGGCAACGGATGGTTCAAACTCAACCCGGGTACCGTGTGGGCATCTCCTGAGGCTGAAGAAGGTTTCTATATATTCCCTGTTTATATCGAAGTCGATTACCTGACGTTTAAGGATGCCGCCAACACATACCAGTTCAGCGGCAATTCCGCCGTCAACGATCCCGGTAACTACACCAAAACACCATAAAAAGAAGTCTCTGTTTTTTACAGCTATAGATAATAGTAATTCCCGTACAGTAAAATGAATCGGGAAGAGTGTACACAGGTTTGTATCAATTATCTTTCACCTGCCGCTTCCGGGCAGTCTTCTAAGGATTGGCGTTTACTCTGCTGAAGTATTATCCCGGCCATTATCAGCGCCAGGCCCGCAATCGAAGACAGTGCCACGCTTTCGCCGATGATGACATTTATGAATGCCAGTGACAGGAAAGGAGAAAGGTAAACCAGGTTACTCGTCCGGGCTATACTGTCGGTAAGGTTCAGCGCTTTGAGCCACAGGACAAAGGTTATTCCCATCTCGAACAGGCCTACGTAAACAACCGCAGCCAGGCCTTCGGACGAAGGTAAAGTCAGGCTGCCGGTTGCCGCAACGGTAATGGTAATCAGTACAAAGCCTGTTACGAATGAGATGAAGAGTTTCACTGTCTCATCAGTTTTTGTACCGATATTCATAACCCAGAACAATGCCCATATCAGGGAACTGCCCAAGGCCAGGCCAATCCCCAGCGGTTCGTCGAAATTAAAATCGAATGACCCTTTCGTTGCAATTACAAGAACTCCTGAGAAGCTGATCATGATGGCGCACAGTTCACGGAAACGAAGTGCTTTCCTGAAAATGGCAGCCGACAGCAGGACTACCATTACCGCCCACGTATAATTGAGCGTCAGGGCTTCCTGTGCCCGAAGCAGGGAATAGGCCCGGAACAGGACAAGGTAATAGAGGAAAGGATTAAGGATGCCCTGTAACACAGCGTGCGTCAGTTCCTTTCGTTCCAGGTTACGGACGAGCCTGAGTTTACCGGTGGCAATGATTATTATCAGAAGTGCTGTGGCAGATGTCAGTGACGAGTAGAAAAGCAGGTTCAGGTAGTCAACATATTGCAGTGCAATTTTAAAGGCAGTAGCTACCGTTGACCACAGCAGTACTGCCGAGAGGGCATAGATTAGGGCTTTGTCTGTCTTTTTCATATCTTTTTTATCTTATCCCTGCTAATAAATTGTTTGATAAATTAACAAAGATTTTTAATTTTACAATTACATTATAGACAATGTAAATTAAGGAAAAATAATGAAAGCTTATGTAATTACAGCGCTCCTGTCAATGGCAGTACTGGTTTCATGCGGTGGCGCCGACAAACCCGAAGGCGGCGCTCCCAAAGATTCATCTGCAAACCAGGTGGACACTTCTTCATACAAACCCGACACCCTGTTGAACCTTGCTAACCGCAACCTTGAACAGCTCCCGGACAACATCGAAACCTACGGCAATGTGAGGATCGTTGACCTCAGCAGCAACCCCGGGCTGAACCTCTCAGAAGTATTTGTTGCACTGGTTAAGCTGCCCAAACTCCAGACGCTGATAATGAAAGGCAACAGCATTGCGTCAATTCCTCCCGATATTGGCTACCTTGTCTCGCTTAAAAACCTGGACCTCAGCGGCAATGAGCTGAAAACGCTTCCCGTCGAGATGGGAATGCTGCGCGAGCTTGAAACTCTGGTACTGTCATACAACCAGATTGACACTTTCCCTGCCGTCGTCGCAAAACTGAAGGCGCTGAAAACTCTCGAGATGAACGACAACTATATTAAATCGCTGCCCGACAGCATCGGCCAGCTTACTAACCTGACAAAGCTTGTGCTCTCTAAGAATGAACTCTCCGGTTTACCCATCAGCATCGGCAACCTGAAGAAACTGGAGTTCTTTGACCTGTCGAAGAACCTTCTGAGTAAACTGCCCCCATCGATGGGATACCTCATTAACCTCAATTACCTTGACATGTCGAGTAACGAACTGGAGAACCTGCCCGCTACATTCGAAAAGTTCAGCAACAGGCCGCTGCAGCTCTATCTTGACAAGAATTTATTCGACCTGAAGGCAGAAGAAAATATTAAAAAGATGCTTCCGAATTCGGCAATTACATTCGGCGAATAAATTCTTTGCGACTTTTCCTGTTTTTCTGTGTTTTTATTATTGTATAGTTATGTTTATTGAATTACATGGAGAATAAGGATGAAAAGCTTAAGAAATTGTGTCATTGCTCTCGCCGTTGCCCTGACGTTAGCTTCCTGCAGCCAGGACAACCCGGTGGACAAGCATCCCGAAAGAAACATCACCGCTGCCGACCAGAAAACAATTGCCAATAGTAATGATTTCGGTTACGACCTGTTTAAATTGGTCGAGAAAGACAACCCCGGAAAAAATGTCTTCCTGTCTCCGCTTAGTGTTTCATTTGCCCTCGGAATGACATACAACGGCGCCTCCGGCTCAACAAGGGAAGCTTTTGTCAATGTACTGCGACTGGCAGGCATGGACAGCATTGAAGTCAATGATTCCTACCGGAATGTCTCCGACATCTTGTACAGTTTAGACGACAAAGTCAAATTCTCGCTCGCCAATTCCATCTGGTACAAGCAGGAATACAGCTTTGAAAAGACTTTCATCGACCTTAACAAAAAATACTTCAACGCCGAAGTTACAGCCCTCGATTTCAATTCGCCGGATGCTGCCGGTATTATTAATAAATGGGTCGAGGAGAACACCGGCGGGAAGATTAAGAAACTGATAGAGTCCGTATCGCCTGAGATGATCATGTACCTGATCAATACAATCTACTTTGATGCACCCTGGAAGTATAAGTTTGACAAAACAAAAACAATCGACGGAGAATTTATCAATTCCAACGGTGAAACCATCAATTGCAAGCTGATGCAAAACAGCGGCAAATTCCTCTGCTGGCGCGACCAGACGGTTACAGCGCTGTCGCTGCCATACGGTAACGGGAGCTTCAGAATGCTGCTGCTGATGCCTGAAGGTTCCATCTCAGATTACATTGCAGGCCTCGACAATTCTGATATTAATGCAATCGACGCTCTGCTGGCAGAAAGGGAAACCGACATCGTAATACCACGGTTCACAATGGATTTCGATGTTAAGCTTAACGATTACCTGTCTGCCATGGGATTGAGCATCGCTTTCGATCCGAATACTGCCGATTTCTACAATATGTATAAAGCCTCCGATGAATTGTATATCTCGGAAGTAAAACACAAGTCTTACGTAGAAGTTGACGAAGAAGGTACAGTAGCAGCCGCAGCTACTTCTGTCGGCATCGGCAATACGGCTACACCGCCGACCTACGTTTTCAACAAGCCTTTCGTCTTCCTCATTACCGACACAAAGACGAATACGGTCATGTTCATCGGTAAGCTCGAAAAGCCTCTCTGAGAGAATAAAACTGCAACAATGATTCGCCGGGAATATTTACTGTCTCCGGCGAATCATTTTTTTTTGATTAATCATGCATATTTGCTATATTTCCTATATAATTGGGATTATTTGTCGGATTACTTTTGTTATTGACCTGTAAACCCGTAAGTAAGCGGCTGGATAATACTGATTATTACTGGTTTTCTGATTAACTGGCAGGTCGGTAATGAATGGGAACATCGATGGAAGAAACTGAAAATTTCAAAAATAAACAATTCAGGCTGTTGGTCGTAGAGGACGACAGTACCCTGCTGCAACTCATCGAAAAGAAATTGCCCGGCGAGGACATGATGATTGAGACGGCAAACGACGGCGCTGCTGCCATCGACGCCATCAGGAGCAACCCACCGGACCTTCTGCTGCTCGATTACCTCCTCAGCGACATGGATGGAAGCAGGCTGATTGAGTATGTGCGCGGGAAGGGGCTGGAAATCCCGTTCATCATCATGACCGGTTTCGGCGATGAAAAAGTTGCCGTTAACCTGATGAAACTTGGCGCTCAGGACTACATCATCAAGGACCCGAACTTCATGTCCCTGCTGCCTGTCGTTGTCAGGCAGGCTAAGGAAAACATCAAAACAAGGGAAAAACTCGCCGAAGCCCAAAAAGCGCTTAACGAGAGCGAATACAATTACAGGATTCTTGTAGAAAGTTCGCGGGACCTCATTTTCACTACCGACCTGAACGGACGGTTCCTTTTTGCCAACAGCAATTTCGAATCGATGACCGGTTACACAAAAGAAGAACTGGTTGGCAAATCATTCATCGATGTCGTCGAAACGGATTTCCTGGAAATCATCCAGGAAAAGTTCGTAAGCGGCCTGACCGGTAAGGAGATACCTTTCTTCCAGGTGAATTTCCATTCCAAAAACGGGAAGATAATACCTCTGGAACTCAATATTACCGTTATTTACGACAACGGAAACCTGAAGAAGGGAATGCTCGGAGTGGGCAGGGATGTGTCGCACCGAAGGAAATACGAGGAGACACTGAAACAGAACGAAGAGTATTTCAGGACCCTGATACAGAATTCTTCCGACGCCATAATAATACTAAACGGTAACGGTACGTTCAGGTTCATCAGCAATTCCTTCGAGCAAATCATCGGCTATCGTCCCGACGAACTCGAATTTATGAAATTCTTCGATGTCATTCACCAGAAAGATATTGTCAAAGCGCTGAATTTCTTCTGGGAAGTCGTGCAGAACTCCGATCAGGACAGTACATTCGAGATCAGGTTCATTCACAAAGACGGTTCTTCACGCTATGTCGAAGGCATCGGCAGGAACATGATGAACAATACGACTGTCAACGGCATTTACATCAACATACGCGACCTGGAGATGAGGAAAAGGCTCGAGGAGCAACTCGTCAACGCCCAGAAGATGGAAGCCGTAGGCAGGCTTGCCGGCGGCATTGCCCATGATTTCAATAATATAATGACTGCAATCATCAACTACTCCGAAGTGATAATCAAAAGCTTTCCGGGTAACGACAACCTGTTCGGGATTGTGATGAAAATTATCAAATCTGCCAAGGAAGCAGCTTCTTACACCACCCAGCTTCTCGCTTTCAGCAGCAAGCAGATGTTCATGCCCAAAGTTCTCGACATCAACGACCTTCTTGAGAACATGAAGCTGAAGCTCTCACGCAGCCTGCCCGAGTATATCGGCCTGGATTACGAATTGCAGCAGAGTGTAGTAAAAGTCAACATTGACAAAACACAGGTGGAAATGGTGGTACGTAACCTGGTTACCAATGCCGTCGAAGCCATCGAAAGAATTAAGGACATCATCATCAAAGGCTCCATCGTTATTAAAACCGAATTCGTCAACCTGACGGAAGAGGATTGTAAAGACATCAAAGATGCCTATCCGGGAGGATTCATCAGGCTGTCTATTGCCGACAACGGCATCGGCATCGACGGAGAAAGCATCAGTCATATGTTTGAACCGTTTTACAGCACCAAAACCGAGGATAAAGGCGCCGGACTGGGACTGGCTGTCGTTTACGGCATCGTCCGGCAGCACAGGGGATGGATTGAAGTGAAAAGCAGGGTGAACGAAGGTACGCTTTTCAGTGTGTTTGTCCCTGTCCATGTCGAGAAAACGGCCTCGTCGAAGAAGGCTGCCGACCTGATGAAAGAATACAAAGGCAACGGCCAGAGGATACTGCTGATAGAGGATGAGGAAAACGTCAGGAAACTGGCGGTCCAGTCCCTGAGGAGCCACGGCTATGTCGTTTTCCCTGCTGTCGATGCGGGACAGGCCCTGGATATATTCAACGCCGAGGATGGTAATTTTGACCTGATTTTTACAGATGTTGCTTTACCGGACAAAACCGGCATCGATTTCCTTAACGATGTCATCAATGACGACCGGATCGGCATCATTCTTACAAGCGGCTATTTCGACGAGGACTCTGCGCTGAAGACCTTTTCCAACAGGAACTATAAATTCATTGCAAAACCCTATGACGTTGAGACTTTGCTGAAATATATCAGCGAGATACTCATCCTGAGGAAATAGTTCAGCCGCTTGCTGTGATAATTATTATGTGCCGGAAGAATACTGTAATTATAGTATATCGGGGGCAATATCAATTTCTGACCTGTCAATGATGACTGCCGGACCCTCGAGAACAGTATTAATTATATTGCCGTTCCTGTCGGTTACCGTATCGACCCTGAGGGCAATGCCGCTGGGGGGGATGATCCTGACAGGGAAACCGGCCTCGCCGTTGAGTTTGCTTATTAATGCCGTCGAGACGGATCCTGTTCCGCAGGCGCCGGTTTCTGCCTCTACACCGCGTTCGAATGTGCGCAGTTGTATCGTATTGTCGCTGTCAACCTCATAAAGGTTTACATTCGTTCCTGAGGGCATAAAATCCTGGTGATGCCGTATCGGCAGTGCAAATTCCGCCATGTCAATCTCCCTCAGCGGAATACTGCTTAAGGCAGGCACAGAGTTCTTGTTGATGACCACATGGTCGGAATTGACATCGACATAGCCGTAATCGAGGGCCATACCGGGAAGGATGAGTTTCAGGGGCGACCTGACAGCAAAGGGTGGAGGAAGGTAAAGACGTATGTCCGGGTCGCGAAATTCGGCGCTGTATATGTTCGACGCCATCGAAAAAGTATATTGCTGCTTCCCGCCGTCGATGAAACCCAGGTGCTTTGCCAGCATTAAGGCGCACCTGCCACCGTTGCCGCACATGGCGCCGTGTGAGCCGTCAGGATTGAAAAACTCGACGGAGAAGTCCGTCCCTGGTTCTGCCTCACCCAGCATCATCAGGCCTTCGGTACTGTACTTGTTAGCTTCGTTCTTTGTGCAGAGCAGTGGTGCCAGCTTTGCCGCTTTCCTGACAGACAGTTTCAACTTCCTGTTGTCTAGGACTGAGAAAGTGTTGCCGGCGCCGGACATATAGAATACTTCAATCTCCATAGTTCACTTTACACCTGCATTTCATCAGAGTGCCCGTAATCTCGTTGTGGAGTTTCCCGTTGGTTGCCAGAATCGACTGGTTATAAATGGAATAATCCGAACCGTTGTATTGAGTGACTTTCCCGCCTGCTTCTTTTACGAGTAAAGCCCCTGCTGCGACGTCCCACGGATTGAGGTTGATCTCCCAGAAGCCGTCGAATATGCCGGCAGCAACGTATGCAAGGTCGAGGGCGGCTGAACCGAGCCTTCTTACAGGGATGCCGTCCTTGATGATCTGCACAAAATGGTCTATGCAGTTGCAGGGATTCTGGCTGACATTGTAGGGGAAACCCGTAACGAGAAAAGCTGTGCGAATGTCGGAATTGGCAGAGACACGGATGGGATTGTCGTTCATGAAAGCACCACCGTTCTTTTGGGCGTAGAACATCTGATCCAGTATGGGGTGATACACCACACCGCAGAGAAGCTCCCCGTCCAGCTCGGCAGCGATGCTGACACTGAAAACCGGGAGTGCATGAGCGAAATTGACTGTACCGTCGAGCGGGTCGATTACCCATCTGATGCAGCCCTGTGCAGGCTGGCCGGTCCTGCCGCTTTCTTCGGCAAGGAAACTGTGTGAAGGGAAGGCTTTCCGCAGATTGCCGATTATGTATTCTTCAGACCGCGTATCATACTCCGTTACCAGATTGTTGATACCTTCTTTGTTGGAAATTAAGAAATTGGTACCAAAGCCTTCTTTGAGGATTTTCCCTGCACCGAGGGCCGTCTCAATTGCACATTCTAAAATTTTTTCCATTCAATTACTTCTATTGTTTAATAATAATATTCAAAATTATGAATTCTTTATTAATTATGTTAATATGGTTTTTTTTAATAATTTGAAAAATTATTTTTGTTAGTAATGAATAAAGATGTAAAGAGGTATTATGACAGGACTTAAAATTCATTGTTTAAGTCGGTATTTCCTAATAATTGTGCTGATGGCGGCATTTTCGCAACCGGGCGAAGCGCAGATCAGCAATTTCAAGATCAGTGGTGCAAAGAAAAACCAGAAAGACACTCTCAGCTTAGAGACAGCAAAGAAGATTACCGAGGAGACTGCCGGCCTGCTTGAAAGCGAAGTCGATCCAACTACCTATATCCTCGGGCCGAATGATGTCCTGACCATTGCCATTGTCTCGCCCCTTTCGAAGGAGATCGATGCAATTGTCTCTCCCGAGGGCAAGATTGTCATCCCCGATGTCGGCGCAATATCGCTCAAAGACAAATCGCTGGCACAGGCAGACACAATTATCAAAGAGAAAGTGAAAAAATATTACCGTGTTACGGAAGTATATGTGCTGCTGAAAAAGATCAGGAAATTCAAGGTGATCGTTGGCGGCTCTGTTTCCAAACCCGCTATCGTTGCGGCAACCGCTCTCGACAGGGTTTCCGAAGTCATCGACAGAGCCGGGGGCATGAAGTTCGATGCGTCCCTGAGGCATATTACCCTCCGCCGTTCCAAGGACAATCGAATTGTTCCCGTGGACCTGCTCAAATTCTTTATGCTCGGCGACAAAGACTCCAATCCTTTCGTCAGCGGCGGCGACGTGATCAATGTGCCTACAATCAACGAAAAAGATTTCATCGAGATCGAAGGCGAGGTGATTGAACCCGATAAATTCGAATACAGGACTGGCGACTCACTTTCGACCATTATTAAATTTGCACAGGGCTTTCTGCCTTCTTCCAATCTTGACTCCGTGGAAATTGTCAGGTTCTATGATAATAACGCCGGCATCAACAGATGGTTTGTTGATATTAACAAATGGCGGAACTACCTGTTCGAGAATCCGAACCTGCCCGGCGATTTTTCCCTCGAATCCGGCGACAGGGTCTATATCAGGAACAAACCTCAATGGGAAGAAGACATGTATGTTACGGTCAGCGGTGAAGTCCTCTATCCCGGAAAATATGCCATCAAAAAAGGCGAAACCCGGATCAGGGAAGTCCTTGAAAGAGCAGGCGGACTGACTGACGACGCTTCTGTCGAGAATGCGGTCATGATCAGGGCTACCGAGATGAAGATCGAAGACAGGCAGATCAAGAGGCTTCAGACCATCCCGGCTTCCGAGATGTCCGAAACCGAGTACCAGTACTTCCAGGCAAGAATCCTTGAAGAGAAAGGCGTAATGGCGCTCGATTTCAGAAAGATACTTAAAGACGGCCAGAGCTACGACAATGCACTCCTGATTCACAGGGACTCGATCATCATTCCCCAGAAGAAGTATTTCGTTAACGTTCAGGGCAGGGTCATTACCCCGGGATTGGTTACATACCGGGAAAATTATACATACCTGGACTATATTAATGCAGCGGGCGGATTTGCCTATCGTGCCGACGAGAGTGAGACTTTCATACACAAGACACGCGGCGAGCAATACCTGGCAGAGGATATGAATTATATCATCGAACCGGGAGACAACATCCTGGTTCCACCGAAAAAGCCCTCTACCTTCTGGAAAGACATGAATACCGCTTTGCAGCTTACTGTTAGCTTACTCGGCACAATTATTATTATTGTTACCTCACTCACTACTATTAAATAAGTCATTTGTCATTAAATTATTAGTAATATGGATAAACCGGAACCTAAAGAGGCCACTCTCGACAATCTGTTAAAAATATTCTGGCTGAAGAAGAAGTTAATCTCCCTGCTCGTCGTTGCAGCTCTGGCGGTAATTACCGTCTATTCTTTCATCATGCCGGTGGCCTTTGAAGCCGAAGGCTCCATCCTGCCTCCCGAGGAATCATCAGGTGGCGGCGGCTTGTCGGGCTTCCTGCAGTCTGTTGCCGGTAACATCAGCCTCGGTGGAATGGGACAGTCCAACAAGACGCAGATTATTTCCGAGTTTGTCAGAAGCCGCGAACTGGCCTTGTACATCATTAAGAAGCTGGATCTTGCCGGTCACCCTTTCTTCAAGGACCTGTCAGGTGAGCAACTGTGCCGTACCGTGATGAAGAGCATCGATGCGAGTGTGAACAGGAGCGGCCTTACTGCTGTCAGTTCCAGGGTGAAGACTTCCTATTTCCCGTCCTCCGACGACCGGGATCTCGCTGCAAAACTGTCCGCAGACTTAATTAATACGGCCATCGAAGGCGTTGACTATTTGTTCAGGCAGAAAAACACCTCCAAGGCAAAACAGAAAAAGCTGTTCATAGAGAAAATGCTTGTCCAGAAGAAAAGGGAACTCGATTCGGTCGATCAAATGATTGAATCATTCCAGAAAAACAACCAGGTACTGGAGATCGAATCGCAGACCTCTGCCATCATGAGCAACGCCGTCAATCTCGGGGCCGAACTGTCCAAAGCGGAGATTGAACTCCAGATGAAACTGCAGGAGTTCAATGCCAACTCTCCGGCCGTAGCGCCCTACAGGCAACAGGTAGAGACTCTCAGGCGGCAGTACCGGATGTCTCAGCGTGGAGGACTGGTCAAGAATGACGATTTTTCCATCCCCCTGACCGAAGTACCGAAACTTATCAGGGAATACCGTATGCTGGTGCGCGACCAGAAGATACTCGAGCAGGTCAACCTGTACCTTGAGACACAAAACTACCAGGAAGCAATCCAGGAAGCAAGCGATGTAACGGCAATCGAAGCCCTGGACAGGGCCTCTGTACCGGAGTACTGCGCTTCGCCCAACAGGAAGATGATGTTGATAATCGGGTTCTTCCTGAGTTTTGCCGGTTCACTGCTCATCGTTACGTTGCAGGCCTATTTTAAAGGCAGGATTTATTTCAGGAAGTCGATTCAGGAATAGTATTCTCTATTTGTAGGAGCTGATGAGGTCCCTGGCGGTTTTAATAGCCGTGTTGGTAATCGAATCGCCGCTGAACAGTTTTGCGATTTCCTCTACTTTTTCCCCGGCTGAAAGCTTTGAGGCAGTAATATATGTCCTGTCGTCCTGCTCCGTTTTCCTTACACTGATGTTCAGGTCTCCGGCTGCGGCAATCTGCGGCAGGTGAGTGATTGCTATTATCTGGTTCTTCGCCGAGAGTTTCTTCATCTGCTCGCCGACTTTCTGGGCAATTCTTCCGCTGACGCCGGTGTCAATCTCGTCGAACACAAGCATTGGCTGTGTGTCTGCTTCTGCGGCAATGCTTTTAAGGGCGAGCATCACCCTGGAAACCTCTCCGCCGGAAGCAACGCTGATGAGCGGTTTCGGTTCCTCTCCTTTGTTCGTGGAGATCAGGAACTCAACGATGTCCACGCCGTTTGTAAATGCTTTATGTTCTTCCCTGCCGGTAACGGCAGTCATGTCTGTGACAGTACCCTTTGACGGTTCCTGAGCAATGGAAACCCTGAAAACAGAGTTCGCCATTCCAAGTTCACCGAGAGTGGAAACGATGGCGCTTTCAAGGCTGACTGCCGCGGCAGCGCGTTTTTTGCCGATTGCTTGTGCGGCCTGCCCGAGCGATTGCTTCAGCCCGGCAATGTCGGACTTCAGGCTTTCGGTATCCTTGCCGTAGTTGACAATGAGTTCCAGTTCCTTTTTCAGGTATTCCCAACGTTCCAGTACAGCTTCGTATTTTCCGTATTTCTTCCTCAGCGTTTGTAACTGGGACAGCCTCTGTCTCAGTTCCTCGATCTTCCCGGAGTCGTAACTGATGTTTTCGACGTAGCCGGAACAGAACTTGGCAATCTCCCCGACGGTGATGATTGCAGAGTCGCACTCGGTGCAATAGACATTGAAAGCAGGGTCGATTGCGGACAGCTCTCCAAGGCCCTTCCTGGCGCCGGCAAGAAGGTCGCGCACTGAGTTCTCGTTGTCGTACAAACTGCTGCTGACCGACTGTGAAAGGCTGTGTATCAATTCGGCGTTCTCGAGGATGGCCAGTTCAGATTCGATGGTGTATTCTTCGTTTTCTTTGGGGCTGACCTTTTCAATCTCGTTAAGCTCAAAGGCGTAGTTATCCTTTTTCTCCCTGAGGGCCGCTTCTTTGTTAACCAGGTCTTTGTATTGAGCGATGCGGCTTTGCAGTTCCCTGTAGATTGCCTCGTACCGGGCTTTCTCATTGCCGACACCGGCAAGGCTGTCGAGCAGGCCGACATGGTATTCCCTGCGCAGCAGCAACTGGTGGTCGTGCTGTCCGTGGAAATCGACAAGCAGGTCGCCGACTTCTTTCAATAAATTGAGCTGAGCCGGGCTGTCGCTGATGAAGCACCTGGAACTGCCTTTCGCTGCAATCTCCCTCCTGACAATCAGTTCCTCGCCGTCGTAGTCGAGTTCGTTTTCACCGAGCAAAGCGACGATGGGGTGGCTGGAGGGTACGTAGAACCGTCCCTCTACGACGGCTTTACTTTCACCGTTACGAACGTAATCGGCAGAGGAACGTTCGCCGAGTACCTGCATCATGGCGTCCACTATGACGGACTTGCCGGCCCCGGTTTCGCCGGTGATGATGTTCAGCCCGGCGGAGAAATCGAGTTCCAGTTCCTCTATGAGGGCAAAGTTCTTTATGTACAGACTTTTCAGCATATTCAAGTTAAAATTACATTATCCTTTTTAACAAAAATACTAAACTCTGATTTAGAGAGTAATAAAAATTTTGAATAGCTTTTGTTAATGATGTTATAAAGAATTTCAGATATTTAATAATTATCTATGCTGCTCTGCATAGCGGACAAACATTTCTGAATTCTCAGGCTTCGGGACTATAGATAATCTTCCAGTTCGTCTTCGGTTTCGATATAGACGCGGCGGGCTTTGCTGCCGTCGAAGGGGCCGACGATGCCTGCGGCCTCCAGTTCGTCCATGAGCCTTCCGGCGCGTGCATAGCCTACTTTCAGCCTTCGCTGTATCAGCGACACTGAGCCTTGCTGGTGTGCCACAATCAGCCTGGCAGCCTCTTCAAACAACTGGTCTCTGTCTTCACGGGCAATGCCTTTGGACTGGCTGTCGTTCTCGTTGATGCTCGGCAGGAGATAGGGCTGGGAGTAGCCTTTCTGCTTACCGATATGCTCGCATACACGTTCCACTTCTTCGGTGCTGAGGAAGGCATTCTGCAGCCTGATGGGCTTGGGAGTGCCGTTCGGCAGGAAGAGCATATCTCCCTGTCCAAGCAGGTGCTCGGCTCCACCCATGTCGAGGATTGTACGGGAGTCGAATTTGGAAGCTACTAAGTATGCAATCCTTGCCGGGAAATTGGCTTTGATGATGCCTGTGATGACGTTGACCGAAGGCCTTTGAGTCGCTACGATGAGATGGATGCCGATGGCCCTGGCAAGCTGTGCCAGCCTGATGATGGGTACTTCCACCTCCTTGGAGGCGGTAAGCATCAGGTCTGCCAATTCGTCGATCACCACTACAATGTATGGCATCTCCCTGTGGATGAGGCCTTTGTCGTCTTTGATCTTTCCCTGCCTGATACGCAGGTTGTAATCCTGTATGTTCCTCTGCCCGACCTTCGAGAGTATGTCGTAGCGCCTGTCCATCTCGACGCAAAGTGATTTCAGGGTAATCACGGCGCTTTCGGGATCGGTGATGATCATGTCGTTAACGTCGGGAGAAACGGCCAGGAAGTGGTTCTCTAAGGTGTGGTACTGCTGCAGTTCGACCTTTTTGGGGTCTATGATGACAAACTTCAGGTATTTCGGATGTATCTTGTAAAGCAGCGAAGTGATGATGGTGTTGATGCCCACGCTTTTTCCGGCGCCGGTGGAACCGGCAATCAGCAGGTGGGGCATCTTCGTCAGGTCGGTGCAGAAAACGTCGCCCGATATGGTTCTGCCGAACGCTAAGGGCAGGGCGAAGCTGCCTTGCTGGAAACCGGACGAAGTGATGATGCTTTTGAATCTTACAGTGGTTCGCTTCTTGTTCGGAATCTCGATGCCGACGGTACCCTTACCGGGTATGGGGGCGATTATCCTGATGCCTTTGGCTTTCAACGCCATGGCAATGTCGTCGGCAAGGCTTTCAATGCGGCTGATTTTAATGCCCGGTGCAGGTACGAATTCATACTGCGTTACAACAGGGCCGGGGGTAACGCTGAGGTTTTCGATATATATCTTGAAGGTTTCAAGCTTCTCACGGAGTATCTTTGCGTTCTCTTTCAATTCATCGTCGTCGATGTCGCCGTAGGGTTCCTCTTCCTCTAAGTAATCGGTTACCGGGAAAGTATAGTCTAACTCTTCGTCGAGGATGGAGGTGCCAATCGGGTTAACAAATTTCTCCTGTGCGGGTTCCTTGATCTCAAGCGGGTTTTCCCTGACGGTAACGACCAGGGGCTTGGCAGGCTGGGGCACGGGAATTGCTGCCGGCTGGGGAGCTAATGGTGCGTGCTGGGCAGTTTCAACCTTCGGCTGTTCGGGTTCTTTTTCATCTGTGAGGCTGATGTCGGTAAGGTCTGTGAAATAGTCTTCGGGATTGATCTTCACTTCTTCGACGGCGAATTCTTCTTCAGGCTCCTCTTCTTCGGCTTCCTGATCATTCAACGGCGGCCTGTCGTACTGATAGTCCATGTTGTCTTCGACGGCGCTTTCGCGGGTGTCAACGTCAACTGCCGGTTCAATGACTGAGGCGGTTTCCGGGACAGCAGGCTCTTTTTCGGGGATATGGCCGACGGTTGCTTTGTCGTTCTTGTCGATTGTAACACCGACCGGTTCAATCTCTTTCATCGAAGCGATGGCCTCGGCGGGAGAGGGGGCTGCAACGGGAGCCGGTGCTGCAACGGGAGCCGGCGGCTTAACAGGGCTTTCCGGTTTCATCTCCGAGAGCTTTTTCTCTTCAATCAGTTTTTCGACGAGTGTATTGCCCGGTCCATGCTGTCCGTCAGTGGCCCTGACATCTTTGATTATAGGGTTTATTCTGTTGGTGGGATTGTTAACCCGGATCTCGACATTGCCTTTGATGATGCGTGCCGGTTCAGGCTGCCTGGTGGTTTCCCGCTCTTCGATATGTGCCGGTGGAGCAGCCGGAGGGCGTGTTTTCGGATGGGACGGGCGTCGATCCTCCACGGTGTCAGTGTCTTGTTTGGCTGCTGGTGGAACTTCGACTGTCTCCCTGTTGAAGGTAAAGAGTTTCCTGAAAACCGATTCGCGTGGCTGCCTTTCTTCTGCCGAATAGCCGGTTTCTTCCTTCCTGTTTTTCAGTGATTCCTTCAGGCGGCGGTATCTGTCCTCACTTTTGTCGAAAGCAGTCTCGAACAATTTATCAACCTTGATGTTTGTCATTTTAATCAGTACAACGGCGGACAACGCCAGGAAAAGCATCATTGCTCCGAAAGAACCGAGGAGGGCCGAACAGAGCCTGGCGAACATATTGCCTACTGCGCCGTACCATTCGCGGCCCATGTCGGCAATCCATTCCAGGTGTGCAAAAGAGGCGACGGACGACGACAGGAACACGGCAAGGATGACGGCAGCCCAGGCCTTCTTCTTTGTGTCGGCAGAAATGAAGCTGTTGCGGAAAAGCTCTACGGCCAGAAGCATAATCAGGAACGGCATGAAAAGCATAGTGTAGCCTATCAGGGAGTTGTAGCAGAAATCCGAGGCAATGGCGCCGATCAGCCCCAGCCAGTTGGAGGTGGCGTCGATCTTTGCCTTGACGATGTCGCTGCCGGTAAACAGGCCGAAGTATTCTTCGAAGGAAAGCCGCGTGTTGACGTAATCCTTCGGCGTGTAAGACACAAGCGAAAGGAAAAGGAATATTGAAAAAAACACCAGCAATATCGAGATTGCCTTGGCATTCCTTGGGCTGTATGAACGGCTCCCTTTACCGTATGTGCTGCCATCCTCGGTCGAGGCCCTGTTTTCCTTCTTCGGGGCTTCCCTTTGGATAATAACATTATCATGAATTTTATCCATGATAACACTCCTGTATTTTTTCTTTATGCTGCTATATCAAGTGTAATTTACTAAAAAAAAGTTAATTTTCAATAAATCTCTTAATAATAAAGTTGTTATCTGCCAGCGGAACGACAGGAAATTTGTCGAAAGTGAGGGAAAGGCCGATGTCTTCTTCAAAGCCGATGTTTTTCAGGAGGGAAGCGTGTTCGCGCGAGGCCAGGAATTCATTCATATCCGACGAGTGAATCCGGAATAATTTCTCGGCGGCGTGAGCAGAGTCGGTCATTTCGGCGTCGGGTACTGCCTCCCTGATCCTGTTGATGAAAGCGCCGGCACAGATAGTGTCTTCGTAGGACAGCCTGCCGTTGTTACCGGCACACAAAAGCTGGATGTTCTGGATCTGCGGGTACAGCTTTGTCAGCAGGTAATCGACAACGGCGCTGATATTTACAAAACCGCCTATTATCCTGGCTTTGGCAACCTTTGCTATCCGGAAAACTTTCGTTCCGTTGCTTGTAGTAAGTATTATGGTCTTGCCTTTCACCTTTTCGGGAGTGTATTCCAGTGGGGAGTTGCCGGCGTTGAAACCAGTGGGTTTCAGCCCGTTGCGTTCACCGCCGAGGAAGCTGGACTGCCTGCTGAGGCTGTTGTAGATTTGGGAAGCTTTGTCGAGAGTCTCACATGTGATTATTTCCTTTGCGCCGTTGTACAATGCGGCGCAGATCGTAGTCGAAGCACGGAGCACGTCAATCATTATTACAGCAGATTTCTCGAAATGGACCTCTTTTTCATTCACCGGTATAAGGTATGCGTCAATTTTCATTATGCTTTTCATTCAATTTTAAAAAGTGCAAAAATACGTTACCACAAATTTTCCGGCAACAATTATTATTCATTTATACTAATCGTTAGTTTTGAATTTTGCTTTAACGGTAACGGTTGCCGTGCTGTCCCTGCGGGCGTAACGGAGACAGGCGGCCGGAGTAAAATCTGCAATGAACGTTGTGGTTCAAATTTCCATATCATCCTGCCGGCAATCTCATTTTCCCTAATCTGTCGTTTGCTGCGTGCCTATACTTTGATTATATTTGTTTGTGAATATTAATTTATTTTGATATTACTAATAAATTTGAATAAATATGAAAGATAAAATGATATTGATTGCCGGGCCTTGTGTGGTCGAGTCTCTCGAGCTGCTGGACAGGACTGCCGGAGTCCTTACGGAGATATGCAGCGGGCTTAATGTGGATTTCATTTTCAAGTCCTCCTACAAGAAGGCAAACAGAACCAGCAGCAGTTCGTTTACCGGCCTTGGGGACGAGAAGGCATTAGGCTACCTTAAAGAAATTGCCGTGAAGTACAAAGTGAGGGTTCTGACCGACATTCACTCTGTCGAAGAAGCGTCTATGGCTGCACAATACGTTGACATACTCCAGATACCGGCCTTTCTTTGCCGTCAGACCGAACTCCTGCATGCAGCAGCTGAGACCGGAAAGCCCGTAAACATCAAGAAAGGCCAGTTTATGGCTCCCGACAGCATGAAAAGCGCTGTGGAGAAAGTAAGGCAGAAAAGCAGCAGTGAAGTGTGGCTTACCGAAAGGGGCTCTTCTTTCGGTTACCACGACCTTGTTGTCGATTACCGTTCTTTGGTGATTATGAAGAGCTTCGGGTGCCCGGTGCTGTTCGACGCAACACATTCACTGCAAAAGCCCTCGGCAGGAATCCAGTCCGGCGGTTCCCCGGAGTTTACTTTTCCGCTGGCAAGAGCTGCGGCTGCAATCGGCATTGACGGCATTTTCTTCGAGACGCACCCCGATCCGAAGAAAGCGCTCAGCGACCCGGCAACACAACTGCCGCTGTCCGACGCTGCCGAATTTATCAAACAAATCAGCGGTGTCTGGAACTATGTTAAAAACATGGAATCATAGGCAGATGAGTCACCCATTGCAATATATATTACTGGCAATGGCTGTGGTACTGGCTGCAGCCGGATGTTCCGAGCAGAAAGAGATACCGAGGACGACATTAGAGAAATTCGGAAGGCAGAAAGCTCCGGACCAGATTTCCCGTGACGTCGAAGTGTTCTTTGTCGATTCGTCGTACACAAAAGCACGGCTGACGGCAAACGTTGCCAGGATTTACCAGGAAGAGAAGAAAACATACCTCGACGGGCAGGTCAAAGTCGAGTTCCTCTCTGCCGAAACGAAACAGAGGACAACCCTGATGAGCTGCGACAGCGCCGAGATCGACGACAGGACAAAGAATATGCTCGCCAAAGGCAATGTTCTGGTTTGGTCGGACAGCAGCAGAACGAAGCTTGAGACCTCTGTCCTGCACTGGGACAACAAGACCCAGTTGTTCTATTCTACTGAATTTGTTACCATCGATTCGCCCGAAGAGAAAATACAGGGTTACGGCTTTGAATCGGACCAAAACCTGAAATATTACAGAATTTTTAAAGTTAGTGGAGAACAGAAATGAAGAAAATGTTGATTGCCGGTAATTGGAAAATGAATACCAATTCATTTGAATCCGCTAAATTAGCTGAATACATACTCGGCGGCGTCATGAACAAACAACTGAGAAGCGGCGTTCTCGTATGTCCTCCGTTTACCAGCCTTCAGGCTGTTGGGGAGGCCGTAAGGAATTCGCAAGTAGCCCTCGGTGCCCAAAACTGCCACTGGGAAGCGTCCGGAGCCTATACCGGCGAAGTGTCGGTATCGATGCTTAAACATATCGGCTGCAGCCATATAATAATCGGCCATTCGGAAAGGCGTACATACTTCGGCGAGACCGACGAGAGCGTGAACCGCAAGACTAAGGTCGTACTTGAAAACGAAATGCTGCCCGTTGTCTGCATTGGTGAAACTCTGGAAGAAAGACAGTCAGGCAACACTTTTTCTGTCCTCGAAAGGCAGGTCAGGGTCGGTTTCGGCGGAATCGACAAAAGCTTTGCCGGCAGCGTAATCATTGCCTATGAACCCGTCTGGGCAATCGGCACCGGACTGGCAGCCACTCCTGAACAGGTACAGGAAGCTCACCTTTTCATTCGCAATACCGTTGTTGAGACTCTCGGCGGGGAAGCTTCGGGTAATATTATACTCTACGGTGGAAGCATGAACGAGAAAAATGCCAAAACCATACTGGAACTGCCCGACGTTAACGGCGGCCTCATCGGCGGCGCTTCGCTCGACCCGCAGAAATTCCTCGACATCATCGCCATTGCAGAAGAAATAATTGCATAGAAGGGGTTCGTAAGTTTGTCGATGCTGTCATATCTGCCGAACATAATCAGCCTGTCGAGAGTGGTTCTCTCGCCGGTCTTCTTTGTTCTGATCATCTCGGACGATCCGTTGAAAGTCAGGACGGCATGTGTGATATACGGCATTGCAGCCCTTACCGATTACTTCGACGGCTTCCTTGCCCGGAAATTAAATATCGTAACCTCTCTCGGCAATTTCCTCGACCCGCTTGCAGACAAGTTCCTGACAGGCGCTTCGTTCATTGCCTTCGTAGTCTGTGGTTTCATCCCGCTGTGGATGGTAATCATTGTCCTGGCAAGGGACGTAGGTACAACTGTGCTGAGAGTCTATGCGGACTCCATCTGTAAACCCATCGTTACTTCCTGGTCGGCCAAGGTCAAGACTTTCATCCAGATGGTGTTCATTTTCTACATCCTCATACTGATGCTGCTGAGCAATTCGGAAACCTTTGCCGACAGCTCAGTTTTCATCAACGGCCTTCTCAGGTCCGACCTGACCTATTACATGATGCTGTCGCTGACGGTGTTTACAGTTTGGACCGGAGTTGAATATGTTTACCGGAACAAGGCCCTCTTTTCATCTATAAAGCTGTTCGGCAAAGGGAAAAGTGCCTGAGAGGAAAGTGGATATTGCAGCTCTCTACCTGACGTTCCTGGGCGCCGGCAGGTTGAAATATGGCGGAAACCTGGTGGTGATAGTTCTGTCGGCAACCGCGTACTATCTCATCTCCCGGCATAATCAGATCGGCATGGTGGTTTTCGAAGCGAGCTACAGTCAGTTGCAGCTTGGCTTCATCATTGTCAGTACAGCGTTAACGGCCGCGCTCGTCCGGGCCAAACGCGTCCCTGCCTCCATGGAGGAATTGCCGGTAACCGAGTCTGTGTCAGTGTTTGTGGCCCTCTGGTCTCCATTTAACACCTATTCGCCGGTGTGGATTTTGGCAGGGATCTGTATATATTTAGTGCTCAAAGAGTTAGAAATATGGAAAAAAATGAAAAAAAATTTAAAAAAAAGAGAAAAGTACTTGTTTTTTTCATATTTTATCAATAATATTACTTCTGTGATAGCAGCAATAACGATACATATTGTTTTTGGAGGATACAGGGCACTGCCCTTCGTCGGTATGTATTTCGACTGGAACTGAGTTCCGGGGCATTGAAGGAGCAATTTTTGAAAGAGGAATAAAATGTTAATGGATTAACATAAAGTTTTAGGCCTGGTGCGGTGGCCCGGGATAAGATAAGTAAGGATTGTCGCCCTAATCCCGAACAAAAGGGAAAAAAAATTTAAAAAAGTTGATGAAATCTTGACAATTGAGAAAAAAAAACTTGCAAACAATGAAATAATCTGCTAATTTAGCAGCACGGGTTGCATTTATTATTAACTATTTAGGAGATGCGCATGAGTTTAAACAAAACACAACTGGTTAAGTCAGTAGCAGGAGCTACTAAATTAACACAGGTCGACGCCGAAAAAGCAGTAAAAGCTACAATCGAAGCAATTACTGGCGAATTAGCCGGCGGTGGAAACGTTACATTGATCGGTTTCGGTACTTTCTCGGTATTTGAAAGAGCCGCCCGCACTGGCAAAAACCCCCAGACAGGCGACACAATTAAAATTCCTGCAAAGAAAGTTGCCAAATTCAAACCCGGCAAATCCCTTGCCGAAACGGTAGCCAACAAAGCAAAGAAAGCTGCCGCTCCCAAGAAAAAGGGAAAAAAATAAGCTAATTTTTAGCAATGAAAAATAAGCCGTTCTTTGGAACGGCTTTTTTTTTATTTTTGCTTAATTTAGTTGTTTGAAAAATATAATTGTGGTTTATGACAGAAGGCAAACTTTCTCATCCTTATTTGATACAGGCAGATGACCTGACATACGATGATTTGATGATGATTTTCGAGAGGGCTGATTTTTTTTTGAAAGATTACAAGCCCGGGACTAAATATGATGACTTAAAAGGCGTTACAGTTGCTAACGCTTTTTTTGAAAATTCCACAAGGACCAAAATATCTTTCGAATTGGCAGCCAAGCGCCTCTCGGCCGACACTTTCTCTTTCCAGTCCTCTTCCAGCAGCCTGAAAAAAGGCGAGTCCCTGATCGATACGCTGCGTACCATCGAAGCAATGGGCGTGCATATCTATATCGTCAGGCACTCCGCTTCAGGTGTTCCGAAGTTCCTCCAGCAAAACACCAAAGGCATTGTCGTTAATGCCGGCGACGGAAAACACGAACACCCGACACAGGCCCTGCTCGATTCGTTTACATTGGTTAAACATTTCGGTAAGCTCCAGGGATTGAAGCTCTGCATCGTCGGAGACATCCTTCACAGCAGGGTTGCCCGTTCCAATATCACAGTCCTTAAAACTCTCGGAGTGGACGTGAAACTGTGCGGACCGGGTACACTGATTCCCAGGAACTATCATGTTTGGGGCATCGACCTGATTGACCATATCGAAGACGCTGTCGAATGGGCTGACGTACTGATTGTACTCAGGTTGCAGAGGGAAAGAATGAACTCGGGTATATTACCTTCACTCAGGGAGTTCTCGATGAACTATGGTGTCAATATGAGCCATTTCAGTAAGAAACCTGAACTGGTACTGCTCCATCCGGGTCCGGTTAACTATGGTGTGGAACTCGATTACAACATCAGCAATTATCCCAATGTGCTCATCCAGACTCAGGTTACACACGGCGTCTATATCAGGATGGCCGTGTTGTCGCTGTTGTCTAAGTTCATCAACAAATAACTTTCCTGCCAGGCACTATGGTTCAGAAGGGAAACCTTTGGAAAGTAATTGATGTAATCAATTGGGGCAGGCAATTTCTCAACGAAAAAGCAATCGATTCACCAAGACTGACAATCGAACTCCTGCTGTGTAAGGTTCTGTCCTGCAGCAGGATCGATCTCTATTCCGGTTTCGAGAGGTATCTCTCGGACAGCGAACTTGAACTGCTTAAGTCTTTCATCAAACGAAGGCTTAAACATGAACCTCTCCAGTATATCCTTGGCAGTACCGGTTTCATGGGCCTTGAGATTGCCGTAATGCCCGGAGTCCTCATTCCCAGGCCGGAGACGGAGCAGTTAGTCTCGCTGGCAGTCGAAACCTGCCGCAGCGCTCCTCCTGCGACAATACTCGACATCGGTACCGGTTCGGGATGCATTGCCCTTGCCCTTGCCCAAGCCTTTCCGGAAGCCGTTGTCTGCGGCGCCGACCTGTCGCCGAAAGCCGTCGAAACGGCTGCTGCCAATGCCCGAACGAACGGGGTGGCCAACGTGGAATTTGTCGTTGCCGACATATTGAAAAGCGGCGCCCCCGAATCGTACATCTATAATAAGCGGTATGAACTGGTGGTGTCGAATCCACCCTACATCGACAAAGAGGAACATGACAGGCTTGACCCCGAGGTCAGGGAATACGAACCGGAAGAAGCGCTGACAGACAAGAGTGACGGACTGACATTTTACAGACGATTCGCAGAGATATTCCCGGGAATACTCACAGAAAACGGTAGATTCTTTCTTGAAATCGCTTACGGACAAAGTGAAAGTGTGGAAGCTATCTTCAGGAACAAAGGCTTCGGTGTTGTTACGGCCAGGGACTTTAGCGGCATACCAAGGATTGTTACCAACTGCACGGGTTGAAAATGAACCGGAAATGGATTATCAATTAAAAATATGCAATAAAAACATGTCTCCTTAACCGGTAATTCCATCTGACAGCAGGATTTACACCGCGGACGCACGAAACGCTTAAAAAGGCAGGCTAATAATTATGTAACCTTTTAAACGTTTATTGTGTCTTAGGTGTTGAAATAAAATATTTTTATATAAACTATAAAAATGGTTAAATTTGTTATTCGTGCAAGTTGTTTTTTGAAAAAAGTTTATGGTGAAGAATGCCCCGTGTAAAAATTGAAGAACAAATAGGCGGAGCCGTTGTCAGGCTCAAAGGCCAGTTCATCGGCGGTGAGGAAACTGCTGAACTGCAACAGGTGTTGACAAAGCTTGCTGAAGAAAAGAAAGAAAAGCTGATCATCGATCTTAAGAACGTCAGCTATCTGAACTCTACGGCGCTTGGTGTCCTTATTGCTGCCCATGCCAGCTTCATAAAGCGAGGCGGCAGGATAATACTGACAGGCCTGGCCGATTCGATCGAGAACCTGTTTGTAATAACGAAGTTAACACTTGTTTTTGAGATAGCCCCCAATGTTGAAGAAGCTATTAAGAAAATTTAGTAATATTATGTAATAATAAATTGATTTAATATTTTTAGGTGAGGATCTATGAAAAACTTATTTAATGCAATCGTAATTGTGTTGTCTTTGGCATTAGGTATTGCGCTGTGGGAAGTATGGTTCGGCGCAGCAGATAATTTTAACGACGAAGCGAGGAAAGAACCTAAGCCCGGCAATATTTTCGGTATGATCTACACAGGCGGCCCCATCGTAGGCATCCTGATGGCCCTGATCATTATCTCCATTACTTTTTCAATCGAAAGAACCCTTTCAATCAATAAAGCCCGCGGCAAAGGCAATATTGCCGAATTTACAAAGAGAGTTACCGACCTTCTCATTGCAGGAAAAACCAAAGAAGCTCTGGAAGAATGCGAAATGCAGAGGGGCAGCTTAGCCAATATCATGAGGGCTGCCATTGCAAGATTCAAAGAAGTCGAGGGCGACAGCGAACTGGACAAAGAAAAGAAATTGTCCGAAGTACAGCGCGCCATTGACGAGTCCATCAACCTTGAGACTCCACTCCTTGAGAAAAACCTCGTCATCCTTTCAACAGTATCATCAATCTCCACCATGTTCGGTTTGCTCGGTACAACCGTCGGTATGATCAGGGCATTCTCCGCTTTCGGTTCCACCGGTACTGTTGACGCCACACAGCTCGCCGTCGGTATCTCCGAAGCTCTTTACAACACTGCCGGCGGCCTCGGCGCTGCAATCATCTCGATCATCGCTTTCAACTTCTTCTCAACCAAGGTTGACGGCTATACATATATGATCGACGAAGCAGTCCTTAATGTAACTCAGATATTCACAGTACGTGTTAGTAAATAATAAAGGAGGCTTTTGTGCCTAAGATCAGAAAAAGAAGAATGGGTTTTGTTGTTGACATGACGCCTCTGGTGGACATTACCTTCCTGCTTTTAACCTTCCTTATGTTTACGGCAAAGTTTAAGTCGGAAGCAGAAAGCGAACAGGCTTTCTCCATCACCAGGCCTCAGGCCAGCGCTGATACTACCAAAGTCCCCGAAAAGGACCTGGCAATAATTAACATCGATATCAACGATAAAACAAAAGCCGACACGGTACTCTATTATTCGTTGACAAACCAGACTGACCGGGTCAAGATCTGGGAGAAAAGGGAAGCTAAAGGACTGGACTTTACGCCTGATCAGATTCAGAAGATCACTGAACTGAAAGACAAGGCGCTCGTACAGGTGGACACTGCCCTGCTGGGCAAGCTCATCCTGCTGACCAGGATTGTCAACAAGAATACTTTGTTTGCCATCGACGCCGACTACAGCATCAAGTACCGCTGGATATCGATGATTATGGACATCATGAACCGGAACAACGCACGTAAATTCAATTACGTGACCGTTAAACAAAGAAAATAGGTTTTTCAAGAAAAGTTGTAACTTTTTTACTAATTAAAATGTCTATAGTATAAAGACAGAAATTGAAAATGAAAAGGAGATAAATTATGTCTGGTGGAGGTGAGGCGTTAGGCGTCCAGCACAAACAGCGAAGAGGCAAATCCAAGAGGAAGGCCAAAAAGAGAATCGGGTTCAGGCTCGACATGACTCCGCTGGTGGACATCACATTCCTACTGCTTACGTTCTTCATGTTTACCACTACGATGCTCAAGCCCCAGATGATGGAGATGAGGATACCGGAGGACATAAAGGACAGTGTCGAAGTACCATGCTCAGAACTGATGACTCTGGTACTCGACAATAAAGCCCAGTTGTGGTATTGGGTCTGTGAAAACGCACCCAGAAAGATCAAAGTAACTGAGCTTGCCAAGATCGCTGCCAAGGAGAATCTTGATCCTAAAGTAAAGAACAAACTCATTACAGTGTTCAAAGCAGACGATGGTGTTGAATACCAACAGGTAATCAAAGTTCTCGATGAATTGAATTTAGCAGAGTCTATCATAATCGAAGCGCTGTCCAAAGACCGCAACCCCGAAACTGGTTTGCCGGTCGAAAGAAAGCGCAAGTTTACGATAGCTCCCTTGATGGATAAAGATAGGGCTATGGTCGACCCGTCATTCGTACCGGCTACCCCGGCTCCTGCCGCTCAAACTAATACTACAAACAAATAATAAGGAGGTAATTATGTCATCAACAATTGTAATACAGCCACCTCCGAAATCGACTTACGGCGCTGTCGAAATCAAAGCGTTCATTAAAAGGAACACATATAAAGCGTTTATAATTACTTTGGCAATTCTGGTACTGTTATTCCTGATTACATTCATATACGGTATCCTGAAAGCCAATACCAACGGCGTTTTCATGAAGCCCCCCGTCAGCAGGCTGTCTGTTCTGACAACCGCAAGCACGATGGACGAGCAATCACAGGAGAACCAGGAGACGGCTCCTCCGCCTCCTCCCATGGATGTTGCCAGCGGCCCGGCTGCACGCGCAGGTACGCCTGTCGCTGTTCCCGACGCTGAAATCACTGCAGACATGAAAGAATTCGCCGACATGGACCTGCTCGACAAAGCTTCATCCGAAGGCGGCGACGGCATGGAAATCCCCGACGAGGACCTCAGGATACCCGGCGGCGACGACATACAGGTTACCGAAGTTTCCGACGTCCAAACTGAGGAGATCCCCGATCCCACTGAGTTTATAGCCGTCGAAGTTCAGCCCTATACGGATATTAATGAACTGCAGAGAAGCATTCAGTACCCTGAAATGGCCCGCAGGAATAACATCGAAGGTAAAGTAACTATACGCGTTTTTGTTGATAAAAACGGCAATCCGAAAAAACCGGAGGTTATTAAGTCTGACAACAAACTTCTGAACGACGCTGCAATCAAAGCTGTGATGAACGCCAAATTCCAGGCAGCCATCCAGAACAAGCAGCCCGTCGGATGCTGGCTGACCATACCGATTAAGTTCTCGCTCTCGCAATAGACAAATCGAGCGGACGCTTAACGGTACCAATATGAATTGAACCGTTACCAGAAGAAATCTGAAACTATAGCTGTGTTTTTTCAAAACCACATAGTAACTGGCTGGTAACGGTTTTTTATTGCAAAAATTCAACCAAAAGAAAGGGTAACGAAAAAAAAGACAGAGATATACATAAACTCCGCTGCAGCAGAGCTAATATAAATTATTAACTCAAATTTATGGAGGTTTATATGAATCGTTACTTGAAAATTGAATTGCCGCCGAAACCCGGTTACGGCGCAGCAGAAATCAAGCAGTCCATCAGCGCCAATACCCTGAAGGCGTTCCTGATGGCAATGGCGCTGACGGCCTGCCTTCTTCTTGTGTCTGTATTTACCGGCAGCCTTAACTCGAAGGAAACGAAAATACTACACAAGGTTCCTTACAGAGTCGGCACAACCGAAGTATTGATCGAACGGGAAACGCCCGACGACCGGACAACATTACCACCGCTTGAACTCTTAACGCCTCCGGGTATCAAAGAAGTAATGGGCACATTAATCCCTTCACTAGATCCCGGATTGGACACGTCGATTGAGATCGCTCCCCTGGGAAAATTAGACATTGCTGGCGGAACACCCGGCAACGGGACAATGCCCGTTGACGACAATGGTGGCTTGGGCCTTGGAACAGAACCGGAGCAGGCTACAGTAATCGATGTGCCGGCAGAGACAATCGATCAGCCCGAAGAAACCGAATCATATTCCGTCGATGTCCCGCCTGTTGTCGATATTAACACTCTGCAGGCCGGCGTAACCTATCCGGAAGCGGCAAGACGAAACGGCGTACAAGGTACAATCCTGATTAAAGTCTGGATCGACGAGAACGGGATACCTTCAAAAGCAGAAGCCCTTTCACCATGTTCGAGGATACTTGCCGATGCGTCTGTCAGGGCAGTACTGAACGCCCGATGCTACAGTCCCGCCGTCAACAGGGGAAAGCTCGTAGGGTGCTGGATGCGAATCCCGGTTAAATTTATTTTATCTGAATAAAAATTAACTGTTCATTCCGGCAATATTTTTTTCGTAAATTCGCCAATTTTAATTGGTTTGTGTAAAAAAATGAAAAAGTAATTAAGTGAGTTCAGTAATCTTAAATTATATCGTCCGGGGATTGGTAGCAATAGTAGGTATATTGCTGCTCACCGGGGTCATCTCCATAAACACCCTGGAGGATACCACCCAGAAAGTACTTGGGGCAATAATGGTAATCTGGGGTGTTTACAGAATAATAGCTTACTATTTTGCCTTAAAAAATCAAAAATACCTGGAAGGTGAAGAAGATGATGAAGATGATGAAAAATAGCCGGCTGCTGAAGCTTCTGCTTCCGGTTTTTGCCATGATTGCAGCCACCGCCCTCTATTCATGTTCCGGAAGCAAGGACAGCGGGGATAACAAACCAATCAGGGTTTATATTGACCATTCCGTTTACAATCTTGTGAAACCGCTGTTCGGTATTATCGATTCGATACAGAAAGAAAATAAGTACGAACTGATTGACACCACAGCTCTCGGAGCAATGGCAATGCTGCTTACCGACACTAACTTCAAGGTGTGCATAATCCCACGGGACTATACCCCCGAAGAAAAAGAACAGATGGCTCTCTATAAGGTCGAAGACAAACCGAGGGCAGTAATGGCCAAAGACGCCCTCGTCTTCTTTACCGGGAAGGACTATCCCGTCGATACATTGTCTGCCGGCGAGGTACAACAATTGTTCACCGACGACAAGTTCTCCCTCAAAGCCCTCTATCCGGCACTCACAAAGGATCCCCTGTTTGCCATCTGCAACCAGTATTCCTCGGAGTATGAAAACCTGAAAAACATTGTCCTCAAAGGCAAGCCCGGCAGGAAAGTATTGAAACCCTTCTCGACTGCCGACTCCGTCATCGATTATGTAGCTCTGAACAAAGAGGTCATCGGTGTCGGATACTTGTCGCAGGTCGTTAACGACCCGCGTGTGAAGATGCTGAAGATCGGCTTCGCAGATTCGACGGGTAAGTGGATCAGGCCCCGCATCGTTCACCAGGCGAACATTGTCCAGGGATTCTATCCCTATGTAGTAAACCACTACATCTATCTTTACAACAAGACCAATGGCAAAGCCGACTGGTTACTGAGATTCCTGTCCCAGTCGTCCCCCTCCCAGAACTATTTCAACGAGGCCGGCATCGTCCCGGCCTATGGCAAATTCAAGCTAATTATGGAATAATTTTTATATTAATAAAGGTATAGCGATGAAGTATGTATTATTAATTTTGGCTTTTGTGGTAAGTACTGGCACGTCATTCTCCCAGAATACCCTTGGCCAAATCAGGAACCTGGTATCGGACAAAGAATATGACAAAGCCGGAGCGCTGATTCCTCAGGCAATCGGGGAGGAGAAGAAAAACGCCAAAGCATTCGAGCTGTTCGGCGACATCTATTATGAACTGGAAAAACTCGACTCCGCAAATATGATGTATCAAAGGTCATACGAATTAGACAAGGAAAATAAATTTGTCATGCGTAAGTACGCCAAAGTGCTTGCAGAAACAAAACAGATTGAAGAAGCGCTCAAGATGATTGACAAAGCAATCAAAGAAGATAAAAAAGACGTATATAACTATATCCAGAAAGGCCTGATATATGTCCAGGTCGATTCATTCCAGCTTGCCCGGTCAGTCCTGAGCGTAGCTACAGACATGGACAAATCGATACCCGACGCTTTCATTGCTCTCGGCGACCTGTACTATGCCTGGAAGGTCTATGACCCGGCCATAACAAACTATGAACAGGCCCTCGCCCTGGACGAAAAGCTGATCGACGCCCGCATCAAACTTGCCACGTCCTATTACTGGCGCGCAAACTCCGAGACCGACTCCAAACTCAGGGACGAGTATTTCAACCGTTCACTTGTACAGTGGAACAGGGTCGGTAAAGACGATCCGAAGAACGCCAAGGCCTTCTACCAGCAGGGCAGGATATTCTACCTCGCATCCAGATGGGGCAACTCTGCACAGGCGTTCATTAAATACGTGGACCTGCGCCCTGACGGACACCTCGGAAGGTGGTACCTGGCTCAGTGCCTTGTCAAGATTGACAGCTGCAACCAGGCAATACCTCATCTCGAAATCGTAATGAACAACATCGACTCCGTCAAATACAAAGCCTGCATGGAACTGGCACGCTGCAACTCGAAGTTAAAGATTTACGAGCCTTCGATAAAATATTTCGAACAGTGCAAAAACAACAATATCCCATTCGAAAACAATGACTATTTCCTCTACGCCAATTCATTGTTCCAGAACAAAGACACACTGAAAGCCATCGACGTTTTCAAGAACTATTTCGAGTTGGAAAAATCAAAGACCGACTACATGGCATGGTTCGCAGTGCAGCTTTTCAAACGCAAGAGCTATGACGACGCCATCATCTATTACCAGAAGGTGATCGACAACCTGAAAGCAGGCAACGGCGCCGGCAACGGTAACAACGGCCAGAACGGAGACAACGGCGGCGACGAAAACGGTGGAACCGCCAACGAACAATTGGCAAAAATGTACTATTACATCGGCCTTAGCCACCAGAACATGACCAGGCCTAAAGAAGCCTCCGACGCCTATCAACTGTGCATCGGGGCCGATTCGTCATACGTAAGGGCCTATGTTAACCTGGCCGACTCATACGCCAATTTGAAAATGATGCCGGAATCCATCGAATGGTTCAACAAGGCAATAGAGAAAGGCCTGCTCGACACCGCCAAAAACATGTCCAGTGTCAGGAATTCCTTCCAGAAACTTGCAGGCATTTATATGGGCGACAAGAAATTCAATGAACTCAAAGAACTGGCAGAACGCTGGACAAAGGCCGACGCCGGCAGTTCCAACGCCTGGTTCGTTCTTGGCTATACTTACCACAACAAACAGGACAAAGACAACGCCTGCCGTTGCTACAAGAAAGCTATTGCACTCGACAAGAATAATACCAATGCGAGAAAACAGCTGGCTGTACTGGACTGTAACGGAGAGTAAAAAAATTGTGTTAATCGGTCGAAAAAGGGCATATTTACTATGTCCTTTTTCATATTTGAGAAAAATGAAAGACTTATAGGTTTTTGAAAATATATAAATCGTTCGTATATTTGTAAGATTTTTTAACTGGAATTGAAAAATGGTTAAGATTTTTATACAGGGTATTAAAGACGGGCTCTATGAGATCGACCAGCATGTTCCGGTGGAAGAAGTAAAGGATATATATCCTGAGTTCTTTGGAGAGATACATCTGACCGGTAAGCTGAGGAAGTTCGGCAACAGGTACACTTTCACCGGCGCCGCCGAGTGCAGCGCCAAGCTTGTCTGCGACGTGTCGGTAACCGAGTACGAAGAAAGAATTGCGGCAGACATTAACGTTGCGTTCCTTGCCGATTCGAAACAGAAAAGCCTGAGGTACACAGTTCAAAACGAAGAAGAACTGGGCGCCAGGCTCATTGGTGAAGACGACAAGTTCATCGACATCAGCGAAGATGTAAGGGAAGAACTGGCCGTGAACATACCGCTGAAGAAAGTCGCTCCCCGGTTCAGGGACAAGAGTTTCGAAGAACTGCACCCGGAGTTTTCGCCGGGCAAAGAAGAAAGTAAGCATATTGACGAAAGATGGTCAGTATTAAATAAATTAAAAATAAATTAGAGGTTATAAAAATGCCACATCCAAAACGTAGAATGTCGAAGACAAGGAGAGACAAAAGGAGAACACATTACAAAGCAACTCCCTCGACAGTTTCTTCATGCCCCCAGTGCGGAGCAGCCAAAGTTGCTCACAGGGCATGTCCCGAATGCGGGTATTATAACGGCAGAAAAGTGATTGCTTCTCTGTAATCAACTGTTAAGTATAAATAAATTATAATGCAATTCCCGGTTGTTCTCCAACCGGGCATTTAATTTAATAATGACAAAGACAGAAAGTAAGACAATAAGAATTGCCATCGATGCGATGGGAGGCGACTTTGCGCCTGCCAGTGAAGTGTCGGGGGCTCTGGAGCTATTGGCCGGACTGCAGGACAAAGAATCCGTCGAGGTCATCTTCGTCGGCGACGAAGCAAAGATCGGCGCCGCCGTTAATGCGTCAAAACACAAAGGCCTCAATTACTCCATCGTTCACGCCGACGAGGTAGTGACGATGGAGGACGTTTCCACGTCTGCCATTAAGAAGAAGAAAAACTCCTCGTTGTACGTAGGGTTGGAACTTCACGCACAGGGCAAAGCCGACGCTTTCATTTCCGTCGGCAACACCGGCGCCATGCTCTCCACCTCCACCATTATACTCGGCAGGATCAAAGGCGTCAGCAGGCCGACTATCGGTAACTTCTTCCCTTCGACCGGCAGCCATCCCACACTCGTTCTCGACGTGGGTGCAAACATAGACTGCAAACCAAGGTTCCTCTATGAATTTGCAGTAATGGGCAGCATCTATTCCTCGCAGGTGCTGGGACTGGAAAACCCGCGTGTGGGACTACTCAACATCGGAGAAGAAGACAGCAAAGGTACCGATGTCGTCAAAGAAACATTTACCATGCTGAAAAACAGCAACCTTAACTTCATCGGCAATGTCGAAGGCAGGGACATCCTTGCCGGCAATGCCGACGTCATCGTTTGCGACGGCTTCACCGGAAACATAATCCTGAAATTTGCCGAGTCCGTGTTCCCATTCATCAAGTCGAAATTCAAAGCTTTTGCCGAATCGGCCTTCACTAATAAACTGGTAATGGGCATCGCAAAACCGGCAATGAAAACCGTGTTTTCCGATTTCGATTACCAGAAATACGGAGGCATCCCGATCCTCGGCGTCAACGGCGTTTCGATGGTAGGACACGGCAAGTCCACTCCCGAAGCCATCAAAACAGTAATTTTGAAGTCGATCGAAATAATCAAAAGCGAAGTAAACAAAAAAATTGAACTCGCATTAAATCAACCCATAGTTACAGACAATTTGAGTTAAAGATTATGCCAGCAACTATAACATCTATTGCACATTATCTGCCTCCCGACGTCTATCCGAACACTTATTTCGAGAAATACCTCGATACGAGCGATGAATGGATCGTTGCAAGGACCGGAATACACGAACGCAGGTTCCTCAAAGAAGGAGGAACTTCAGATTTAATTGTACCGGCAGCAAAACGCTGCATGGAGAAAAAGGGCTACAAGCCGGAAGACATCGACTGCGTAATAGTCTGTACTGTTACTCCCGATCATTCCTTCCCGTGTACAGCAGCATTAGTACAACATAAACTGGGCCTTCCGAACGCCTGGGGATTTGATATGACGGCTGCCTGTTCGGGCTTCCTGTTCGGCCTTCACACTGCTTCGAAAATCGTTGAAAGCGGCGGCGCCAAACGAATCCTGCTTTGTGGCGGCGACAAGATGAGTTCCATCATCGACTTCGAAGACAGGGCCACCGTAGTATTGTTCGGCGACGGCGCCGGCTGTGCCATTGTCGAAATGTCGGACACACCGGGTACCGGCCTTTTGGATTCATTGCTTCACATCGACGGCGAAGGCGCCAAATACCTCTATATGCCCGCAGGCGGCAGCGTCAAGCCTCCGACTGTCGAAACGGTACAGAACAAAGAACACTATGTCTTCCAGGACGGCCAGAACGTCTTCAAAGCCGCCGTTAAAGGCATGGCCGACGTTTCTGCAGAGATAATGAACAAGAACAACCTGAAGGCAGACGATGTCAAGTGGTTGGTGCCGCACCAGGCAAACCTCAGGATCATCGACGCCACCGCCCGCCGTATGGGCCTTACCCCCGAAAAAGTAATGATCAACATAGAAAAGTACGGCAACACAACCTGCGGTACGATTCCGATACTCCTTTCCGAGTGGTCGGAACAAGGTAAGCTCGTCAACGGCGACAAAATAGTTATTGCCAGCTTCGGCGCCGGATTTACATGGGGCGCCCTGTATTTCGGCTGGCACATGAACGATTAAATAATGATTGATTGGAATTGATATGAAAACAGCCCTTGTATTCTCGGGACAAGGTTCCCAATATGTAGGAATGATTAAAGATATTTCTGAGAAATATCCACAGGCAGCCGAACTGGTCCGGAAAGCCGACTCCGTCCTCGGCTATCCCCTGAGCCCCATCTGTTTCGAAGGGCCTATGGAGGACCTCAAGAAAACAAAATATACACAGCCTGCGATATTCCTTCATTCGGCACTGGCGACAAGCCTCGTTCGCGGCAAGTTCGATTACCAGGCCGTTGCAGGCCATTCCATAGGTGAATATGCAGCTTTGTTTGCAGCGGGCGTCGTCGGCTTCGAAGACGCACTCAGACTGGTTTCGCTCCGCGGCGAACTGATGTTCAACGCCGGCGAAGCCGAACCCGGAACCATGTTCGCTGTCATCGGCCTGGAAGACAGCCTCGTAGAGCAGGTCTGCCGTGAGTTGACTGAGAAAAGCGACGGCTGCCATGTCGTTGCCGCCAATTTTAACTCCCCCGGACAGATCGTTGTCTCCGGTTCGGCCCAATACCTTCGGGACAATGTAGGTGAATTCAAGAAAGCCGGCGCCAAGATCGTCAAAGAACTCGAAGTAAGCGGCGCTTTCCACTCGCCACTGATGGAACCGGCAAAAAATGAACTGGAGAAAGCAATAGCAAAAACCGGTTTCAAAGATGCTCTTGTTCCAGTGTACACCAATGTCTATGCCAAACCGATGCAGAAAGCAGACGAACTGAAAGCTGCCCTCATCCTTCAGCTCACTTCCCCTGTCCGCTGGACACAGTCATTGATCGAAATGAAAAACGACGGCTTCGGAAAATTCATCGAAGTAGGCCCGGGCAAGGTTCTGCAGGGCTTAGTCAAGAGGACGATTGCCGATGTTGAAATCGAAGGCATAGATACAGTTGCTGAAATTGAAAAATATTTGTAATTTTCGTTTTGTAATTTTTTTGATTTCAGTATTTTATATAATTTTCGAAAAAATGAATGTAAGAATATGGAAAAAAGATTTTTTGGTAAAGTAGCTGTGGTAACCGGAGGGTGCCGCGGCATCGGCAAATCGATTGCAGAAAAATTTGCACGCGAAGGCGCTGTCGTCATTGCCATGGACTATGTAGTTCCTGCTGAAAACGAAGTCTTCATCGAAGACACTTCAATCAGGGACCGCATCATTGCCGTCCAGGCCGACGTTACAAGTGAGGAATCCGTCAGGAAAGCCTACGACATTATCCTCGAGAAACACAACCGCATAGACATCCTTGTTAACAACGCCGGCATTACACGCGACAACCTGATGATGAGAATGAGCATCGAAGACTGGGACAAAGTAATCAATACTAATCTCAAAGGCACATTCATATGTTCCAAGCTTGTAGCAAAGACGATGATGTCCCAGCGCAGCGGAAGAATAATCAACATCGGCTCGGTCGTAGGAGTAATGGGCAATGCGGGCCAGGCAAACTATTCGGCCTCCAAAGCCGGCGTCATCGGCCTTACCAAGTCGATGGCAAAAGAATTCGGCTCCAGGAACATACTCGTGAATTGCATTACCCCCGGCTATGTAGAAACGGCAATGACACATGTACTATCAGAAGAACAAAGAAAAGCTTTTACTGACATCATACCGCTGAAACGCGGAGCCAGCCCTGCAGACATAGCAAACGTCGCAGCCTTTTTCGCTTCCGACGAATCGTCCTATGTAACCGGGCAGGTACTCAATGTGTGCGGCGGCATGTTAATGTAAACTCTTAATCGTTTAATAGATTAAATCTATATGTTTAACTTTTTATAATGGTGTATTTATGGACGATATAAAAAAGAAAGTAACCGAAATAATTGTGAAGAAACTTGGTGTTGAAGAATCACAGGTTACAGACACAGCAAACTTCACAAAAGACCTTGGCGCAGATTCACTCGACACAGTTGAGTTGATCATGGAATTCGAAAAAGAATTCAATATCACAATCGAAGACAGCGACGCCGAAAAAATCCAGACTGTCGGCAACGTAGTTTCATACCTGACTGAAAAGATGGGTTAACAGCAATATTTAACATTTAGTAACAAATTAGAACAAGATTTTATGCCAAAATACAATTTTCCTAAAGTTGTTGTTACAGGTATGGGAGTCGTCTCTCCGATAGGCAATACACTGAATGAATTCTGGCAAAGCTGCAAAGAAGGCAAAAGCGGTGGCGGCCCAATCACACATTTCGATGTGACTGAGTTCGACACGAAGATTGCCCATGAAGTAAAGAATTACGATCCTCTGCTTCACATGAACCGCAAGGAAATCCAGAGGATGGACATCTTTACCCAGTATGCCATCTCGGCAGCAACAATGGCAATTGAAGACTCCGGCATCGATTTCGAGAAATGCAACAAAGACCGTATCGGTGTCATCATCGGCTCCGGCATCGGTGGCATGTGGACCTATTACCACCAGCAGCAAATGCTGTATGAACGCGGCGGTAAACCCGACAGGATTTCTCCTTTCTTCATCCCGATGCTCATACTTGATATTGCCGCCGGCCATGTTGCCATACGCTGGGGACTGAAAGGCCCGAACTACGCAACGGTTTCCGCTTGCGCTACTTCGTCCCATTCTCTGGGAGATGCCCTGATGCTGCTACAGCGCGGCGACGCCGACGTAATGGTCGTAGGCGGTACCGAAGCTGTCATCAGCCCCATGGGTGTCGGTGGCTTTAACTCCATGAAAGCCTTGTCCGTCAGGAACGACGATCCGACCGCAGCAAGCAGGCCGTTCGACAAAGACAGAGATGGATTTGTAATGGGTGAAGGTTCAGGTGTGCTTATTCTTGAAACACTTGAACACGCAACGAACCGTGGCGCCAGGATATATGCCGAATTTGCAGGCATGGGTTTCACTGACGATGCATTCCATATCACTCAGCCTGCCGAAGGCGGCGAAGGCGCTGTACGTTCAATGAAGGTCTGCCTCGAAGACGCAGGCCTGCAGCCGCAGGACATTGACTACATCAATGCCCACGGCACTTCAACCTATTTCAACGACAGAAATGAAACAATTGCAATCAAGACTTTGTTCGGCGACCATGCATACAAATTGGCCGTCAGCTCTACAAAGTCGATGACGGGCCATCTACTGGGAGCCGCCGGTGCCATCGAGGCGATTGCCTCGATTAAGGCTATCACCGAAGGAATCATTCCTCCGACGATTAACTATACGACACCCGATCCCGAATGCGACCTTAATTACACTCCCAATAAGGCAGTGGCAAAGAAAGTCAAGGCTGCAATCAGCAATACGTTCGGCTTTGGCGGACACAACGTTTCATTGTGTTTTAAAATGTTTGAATAGCACAATAATGCTTCTTGATGCATGATATGAAAGAAGTATTTGTCAATATTTACAATGGTATATTAAGGCATACGCCGCTAAAGAAATATATCACTTTTAACACCAGCCGCAGGGGCTATTTCCCTGCGGTTGGCTTTTTAGACGCTGTCCGGAAAGAAGAACTGGAGAAAGTCCTCGGCGTTACCATCACCCATGTCGAGTATTTCGAACAAGCTCTGCTTCACAGGTCTTACCTGCCCATACTTCAGAACGAAGGCTTCCTTTCCAACGAGCGTCTCGAATTCCTCGGCGATTCCGTCCTCGGGATGATCGTAGCAGACCACCTGTTTTCGATGCATTCCGGAGTACTCGAAGGCGAACTGACCAAGATGCGTTCCTGGCTCGTGAACCGGAAATCGCTCGCATTCTGCTCCAGGAAAATAGGCCTCGACACCTTTGTCATGATGAGCTACAGCGCTGCCAAATCTTTGGAAAAAGGCAGCGAATCCATCATCGCCGATGCCCTCGAAGCCATCATCGGCGCCATCTACCTCGACTCCGGGCTCGATGTGGCACACAGATTCATTGTCAACACAATGCTGCCACTGCTGATTACCAATAGTGTGATGGTTGACAGGAACTACAAGAGCCTGCTGCTGGAAGCAGTCCAGGCTGTCGGTAAAAGTTCACCCTGCTATGAAGTAATTGAAGAAAGCGGTCCGGACCACGACAAAGAATTTCTTGTCGGTTGCTACGTTGACGGCGAACTGTACGGCAAAGGAAGAGGCAAGAGCAAAAAAGAAGCTGAACAGTCTGCTGCCATGCAGTCCATGAAGTTTTTCAAAGAGAGAAAAGAAGAAACCAGGAAGGCTAATTAGTCGGTTCTTCGTACTGGAACTCGACGATGAACTTTGAACCCTGTCCCAGTTCACTTTCAACCCATATCTTACCGTCGTGAAGATCCACAAGCTGCTTTACAATTGACAAGCCCAGCCCGGACGACCTTTCTCCGCCCGTAGGTTGTGCCGACAATTTCTGGAACTTACCGAATATCTTGTTTTTGTCTTCCTCTGTCAGGCCGGGGCCTTCGTCGGACACTTCGAGCCTGATGTACTTGGTGTCGTCGTGACCGATTACCGCCCTGATGTTGATCTCAATCTGTTTACCGTAAGGCGAATACTTGACGGCATTGCTGATGAGGTTGTCGATTATTTCCTGCACCCTGAGGTTGTCTCCGAGGATGAAGGCGTCGTCGTTGGGTTCGGGATTGAAAATGAGTTTCTGCCTCTTCATGTCTGCGCCTGGGGCGCTTTTCTTATAGGCAGCCTCTGCCAGTTCGTTAAGGTTAAGGAGAACCTTGGAAAGATTGAACTTGCCGCTTTCAATCTTCGCAGCTTCGAGCAGCTCGTTGACAAGGTTAATCATCAGGTCCGAAGATTCGAGGATGAGCTCGAGCAGTTCGAAGGAGTCTGTTTTGCCGCTGACTTCCCGTTTGATCATCTTTGTAAGGCCTATGATGACATTGAGCGGGTTCTTCAGGTCGTGAATCGTCATGTTGAGGAACTGGTTCTTCATGTCGATGGCCTGCTGAAGAATGGTGTTGGCCCTTGTAAGATTCCTCAGTTTAATAAGGGTTTTAACACGGGCAAGTAGTTCGAGGTAATTGAACGGCTTCGACACATAGTCGTTGGCGCCTGCTTCGAATCCTTTGACAATGTCTTCCACCTTGTTCTTGGTAGTCAGCATTATCACCGGCAATTCATAGAGCGTACGTGTTTTCCTGATGATCTTGCAAATGTCGTAACCCGATATGTCAGGCATAATCAGGTCCAGAATCAAAAGGTCATAATCAACCGGACTGTTGAGTATCTCAATTGTATCCCTGCCGCATAGTGCAGTCTCAACCTGGTAATTCTCAACCGTAAGATAGTTGCGGATCAGCTTCAGCATTTTTGTGTCGTCGTCAACAACGAGAATCCGCGCTTCGTACTCTTTCTCCCCGCTGTATGTCAGGATCTCTTTCTTATCCATAAATCTCAGTTACAAAAACATAACTCACTCAATAAGCCGGATTATTAATCCGGGCTTAAATACCTTTTTACAAATCTATTCAATATTTATTTTAGAATGAATTTTTTTTTAGTAATCTGAAAAATGATTAATTTAAGATTTGGTAATTTAGTAATTAAATTATTAATATAAAGGCTTTATATGATAGATGACAGGATCATAGTATTGAAAGGCGACATCACGACTCTCGGCACCGAAGCCATTGTCAACGCCGCCAACAAAAGCCTTATGGGCGGCGGCGGCGTCGACGGCGCCATCCACCGGGCTGCTGGGCCCAAGCTCGAAGATGAATGTAAAAGGGTAATCTCAAAACTGGGAGAATGCCGCTCAGGAGAAGCGGTAATCACAAGCGCCGGGGACATGCATTCGAAGTATGTAATTCATACTGTCGGGCCTGTTTGGCAGGGAGGCACGAAAAACGAAGCCCAGAAGCTGGCCCTTTGTTACCGTAACTCTCTTTCGCTGGCTGAAGATTACCACATCTCCGAAGTTGCAATACCAAACGTCAGTACTGGCGTTTACGGTTACCCGAAGAAAGAAGCTGCCGAAATTGCTGTTACTACGGTCAATAAATACCTGAGAAGCAGCAAATCTCTGAAAAAAGTAATTTTTGTCTGCTTTGACGACGAGAATTACCAGATATACAATAACCTTATTAACGAATAAGCACATCATGTTCCGTCTGATTACATTACTACTTTTTCTCGGCATTTTCACCACACTCCAAACGCAGGAGAAAGCCACACGCAGCGACAGCCGCAAAGGTGAACCCATCAGGCTGATCTGGGCAGACACTTGTGCCGAGGATTCAAGAGACGGCAGCAAGGTCAATATATGCGAGGGCCATGTAAAAATTGTCCAGGGCGATGTAACAGTAACCAGCAATAAGGTAGTTCAGTATGTAAACGAGAACAGGGCCGACTTCACCGGCAATGTTGTTGTTACTCAGGAGGATATGACGCTCGAATCCCCGGCCGTCAGCTATTACGGAGCCACAGGGCTTGCTTTCAGCAACAGGGGCATTACCGTCAGGGACAAACGGGGAAGGCTTAAGGCAGACAGCGGTTCCTATTCCACCCAGACACAGATTGCCGACTTCAACGGAAGGGTTACCGTCAGCGACGACTCGGTAACAATTCACACCGACATGGTTCAGTACCACAGAAAAACCAGAATAAGCTACGCCTACGGCAATGTTACCATCGAAGAGGATTCGGTCTTCATTTATTGCGACACCGCCGAACACCACCGGGACACAAGGATGAGCTATGCCTACGGCAATGCCTGCGTCGTTGACGACTCAGTACTCATTGCCTCAGACAGGCTCGAGCACAACAGGAACGGCAGGGAAAGCCTCGCTCTTGGCAATGTCCTCGTAAAAGCAAGGTTTTCCAATGTACTTATGTTCGCCGATACCATAATCAACAGGACATATATCAGCTATACCCTTGCAGTGGGCAACCCCGTTCTTTACCAGATTGACACGACTTTCCTCAACCCTGCAAAAGACAGTACAGCGACCGATTCGACAGGCCCCAAGCCTGAAAACCTCAGGTTCGATACGCTCTATGTATCCTGCGATACAATCGAAGTGTACAGGGACAACAATGAACGCTATATATTCAACGATTCCGTCCGGATGATCAGGAACGATGTGTCGGCGAAATGCGGCTATGCCGTTTATCACAAAACAGGGGAATTCATCGAGATGGATGAATCGCCTGTGGTATGGTATGATTCGACACAGTTGCACGGCGATTCGATTACCGTGAACATACCGAAAAGGAAACTGGACGAGATACACTCCTATTCCGATTCATTCGCCGCTTCAAGGGAGGACAGCGTAGAAACCGACCGCATAGACCAGATTGCAGGTAAGGAAATAATAATCAAAATCAGGCAGGACACCCTCAGGAACATCTATGCCAACGGCGACACTAAGAGCCTCTATTTCCTTTACACCGACGGTGTACCTGACGGGGTCAACAGGGACGGTGCTGATGCCCTCGAGATCAATTTCGAGGATGGAAAAATTGCCACGGTGATCAAACTCCGCGGGGTCGTTGGTGAACTGTACCCGGAAAATATGGTCCATCGCAATCCGAAACAGTATTACCTGCCAAATTTCAGGTGGGACGGCAACACTCCGAAGATGAGGCCTTTACCCGAGGCAAGGCAAAAAAATGAAAAAAAATTGGAAAAATTTGAACCTAAATAGATAATTTTATTGTTTATTCTGATATATATTTGAATAATACAATATATATTGTATTATATTTGTCGTATTATGTATAGATATGATGTTGTTCCGGGGATGGAAATGATGTTAAGAACAGGTACTCTTTTCAAATACATATTGGGTTTAATACTGGCCACTACTGTTGTCTATTCCCAGGATGATACCTTCGTTAAAAGAATATCGGCTCTCGAAGGAAGGCATTTCATCATCGGTTTCATGCAGAATGAAATTACCGAAGTAAATAATAATCATGTTGTCCAGATATTTGTTGTGTCGAGAGATACGACAGAGGTTACCATCGAGGACCAGTATTACGGTAAAGTTACTATTACCGCACTGCCCGACCAGGTGTACATGTTCCGCAGGGACACAAGGCTTGTCGTCACCGAATCCGAGGCCTTCCTCTACAATGTTGTCGATCTGACTTCGGAACAGCCTGTCTCTGTGTTCGCCTTTTGTTCCCGTACCCAGTCGAGCGACAGCTATAACGCTGTCCCGGTGTCCAGGTGGGGTAAGGATTATGTCGTCATGAGTTTTCCTAATGACCAGTATGCGAGCGGTACCTCGGAAAACCTCGATTCCACCCAGCGAAAGATACCCCGCTGCAGTGAATTCATGTTGCTTGCAGCCTACGACTCGACCATTATTACCTTTACACCCAAAGTCAATACATACAGGGGAAGAATCGCCGGTAAAAGCCAAAATATCCGGTTGGCCAAGGGGCAGTGCTACCTTGTAAAGTCCGACAAGTACGCAATGGGCGAAGGCGATCTGTCCGGGACCATCATTACAGGCAGCAAGCCTTTCGGAGTCCTTTCCGGCCATGTACGTACCGCCATCCCTCACGGTATGAAAAGTCCCTATGACTCAAAAAATCACCTGATTGAAATGTTGATGCCCGTACCTTACTGGGGGCAGAGATTTGCTACGGCGCCGTACGGAATGACAAAAAGCGGAACAGACTGCTTTAAAATCACCGCATATTATGACAATACGGTAGTGAAATACGCCTCAGGAAACGGTTCCGCCACTCTTGAGCGGCTGAATGCCGGAGAATGTGCCGTCGTGTCCGACATTTACACACCTGCCTACTGGGAGTCCACTAAACCTGTGCAATTGGGACAGATGATTATGCATCAACAAACAAACGACGTTACCAATTATGATCCGGCACTTGCAATTATCCCGCCAATCGAACAATTCATCCAGAAGGTAACAATTTCGACACAGGGCAACGACACTATTAACGCAGACCAGTTCGATACTAACTATGTATATATTGTCTGCGACAAAGACGCCGTGGACAACATTGCTTTCGACAAGCTGAGGATCGACGGTTTTACCGACCTGGAAAACCAACTCGTTCCCGGCACTGACATCCATTATGCCCGTTTTGTTATACAGAGCGGTTCACACACGATTGAGACTACAAAGGGAAGCTTCGGGGGAGTCCTGTTCGGCAGGGGCGACGCAGACGCCTATGCCATGATACTGGGCATCGGCCTGATCGACGTTAACCAGCCTGACGACCTGCCTCCGGTTGTTGTGGCTTCTGACACCTGCGGCAACATTTCGGGAGTGATAACCGACAGGGTGGGCAATTACAGTTCCGGACTGGACTATGTAAGAGTCAGGTCCGACGAAAGTTATAATTATAGTGTTACTCTGGGCCATGTGTCCGATACGTCAACTATTGTTCCTTTTGCCGGATCAGTGGTCGATAAATACAAAGACGCCCTGCTGGCTATTGAGATTAAGGACAAAGACGGCAATTTCAGGTGGTACCGACACCATTTCAGCGGTGTAAACCTGAAATTGAACAAGGATAAAATCGATTTTTCCGACGTGGATTACGTGGGCAATATTACCGAATTGCTGAATATACAGAACACAGGCAAGGACACATTTGTCGTCTATGGTATTTCTCTCAGGAACAACGACTCCAAACTCAAGTTAACAATCATGGACAGCTTTCCATACACACTGCAAAAAGACGGGGTATTGAAATACGGCCTGACCTTTACTCCCAACGGCGACCTGAGCGACATTCACAATACGATTGTAATCGACGCCGGCTGCGGCAGGTATATCGAAATACCCGTCAGCGGCACCGTGCTGAAGCATACGGTTGTCGTTCAGGGCCGGGATTTCGGGAGTGTTACCGTCGGCAAGACAGAAACCGGCAGCATTGCAATAACGAATACCGGTAATGCACCCATTACTTTAACAGGCCTCGGCATGATTATTTACAGCGGAGCATTCACCTTTGATACTACCGGCCTTTTCCCGGCTGTGCTGCCTTCGGGCGAAACGTTCAGGGTCAATGTTATGTTTACCCCCGTCGCCGGGATTGCCTATGAAGACAGCGGAAGCTATGAGAATAACTATTTCCTGCCTAACACATTCATTGTGAAAGGGAATGGAATCTCACCCAATATCCGCTCTGTCTCGGTTGACTGGGGCAAACGAAGATGCGGCACTTCCAATGACACGACAGTGGTGTTGAAAAACGAAGGGAACGACAGTGGCCGTCTTACATACTCCGGCCTTACGTCCAATGATACCGAATTCGATGTCTCCCGGTTGAAAAGTGTTGATAATGAGTTGAAAATCGGTGACAGCCTTTTGCTCCATGTCGGCTTCAACCCTGTAAACAGCGTGAATCACCGGGAGGTGGGCAGGTTCACGGTGGACTGGCCTTTACATGACACCGTAGGCCTTGAACTCCTGGGAACCGGAACTCTTCCGTCGATGCAGGCATATGATATAGATTGCGACACGGTTGAAGTGAACAGCTCCAACACTGTCTTTTCTCTGTTGTTTGAGACCGGGGGCAATGAAGGCCTTACCATCGACTCGGTAAAAATTGCCGGGGAGAAAGACCCTTCGTTTAAGTTCGGCCCTGCCCTCAGTGAACTCCTGGCGAATACGTCTTCACACTTCTACCTGCCGGGTTCAAAAATGCAGGAGGACATCATTTTCACACCCGACAAGCCGGGCTTGCATGAGATGACGCTGGAGATCACCCACGACGGAGCGCCCGCCTACAAGAGGCTGAAATCGCGCATCCGGCTTACAGGTTACGGCGAATATTCCAGCGCTGATTCATACCTGATTGTGCCCGATTCGATTGTTGCCTGTAAAACGTTTGAAGCCGGAGTTGTGATCAGGAATACCGGCATGGTTGATTTTCTAATTCAGGAGCTTGAACTGAAACATGATAACAGCAACGTCGAGCTCGATTGGAAGGAAGACTACACACAATTGCTGCCGATTACCCTTAGAGTGGATTCATCCTGTACATTCATGATGAAAGGATTTGCAAAGAGGGACGAAGAAGACGAAGCTACCGTTACCGTAACGATTAACGATACCATACAAAAGCATTTGTCTTACACCATTGCTCCGGTACCGTCTGTTTACAAGATAGGCGACATTGATGATTTTACGGCAACTGTCGGAGATACGGTAGCAATGAGTTTCAGCGGTTCCTTCCTGCACGGGACAGAGCTGCCCGTCGTTTTCAACATGGTACTCGACAACTTTTTACAAAAACTATATTACTGCATCAGTCCTGTTGTCGTCCTGAAAGTTAGCGACGGCAGCGGCAATGAAACAAGTTACGACCTGACGGTTGTTCAGGAAGCAAAAAGAATTGTACTCAGTTGCAGCGAGCCGGTGTCTGTTCCGGACAAAGGCTGTACATGGAGTTTTAACTTAGTATTCAAAGTACTGCTTGGGAACGAGTTGGGGAGCAGGGTAACGGCTTATTCGGATTACAGTGAATGCTACAGGAACGACAGCATTGACTTCTATGCCGGAATTGACCAGGTTTGTATGTATAAATACTCAGGCATTACCCTTATCGAACCTCCGGTTACCGTAAAAGCTCTGACCAATCCCGCTACAGGAAGCATCGAACTTTCTGTCGGACTATTACAGGACGACGTTCTGGACATTGCTTTGTTCGACAACGCAGGCAGGGAGATCAGCCTCGGTAAAGGTATCGTTCTGAAAAAAGGAAGCAATGGCCTGGCGTTCCCGGCTTCAAGCCTGCCTGCCGGCGCCTATATGTTATCTGTTACATCAGCGAAGGCGGCTGTAAGCGTTAAGCTGATTATTGAAAAGTAAACCGTGTAATTGCCGGATAAGTGAAACAGGATCGGTCAAATAATGATATTCTCAAAAATTATTGAACAACCTGAACCCGGATACACTATTTTTTTGTTTATTCAAATATAATTTTATAATATAAGGTACTTTGTTTTCTAAATATGATAGTTCGAAGGATGGGAAGAAAAATGAAAAGAATAAATGTGCTGTTGATGTGTATTCTCGGTTTACTTTTAGCAGCCACTGCCCTGAACTCACAGGACGCTACCTTTGTTAAAAGGATATCTGCGCTCGAGGGTAGGCATTTCCTTCTCGGTTTCATGCAGAACGAGATCGAGGAATGCACAACGGATGTCTTTACCCGTGTCTTTGTTACGTCCAGGGATACGACCCTGTTTACTGTAACCGACAAGTTTTCCGGGACACAATCCTTCACTGTCTTACCTGACCAGGTCGTAACCGTAATAATCGACAATAATATAATCAACAGCACTTCTGAGAAGGCAAAGGACTATACAATAGAAATTACATCTGAAAAACCCGTGTCGGTCTTTGCTTTCTGTTCCCGTTACCTTACAAGCGACAGCTATACTGCCGTTCCCATCTCCCGTTGGGGTACCGAATATGTTGTTGTCAGCATGCCCAATGACCAGTATGCCGCAAGAGTCGAAGGCTACGACTCGACAGAAGCTAAGAAACCACGCCGCAGCGAATTTATGTTATTGGCTGCCACGGACGGTACCGAGATTGCTTTTACTCCGACAGTGAACACCGATGAAGGCGTTGCAGCGGGAGTGGAAAAAAAGATTACCCTGAACAAAGGCCAGTGCTATCTCGTAAAATCTGCCGGCTATCCGATGGGTGGTGGAGACTTGTCCGGCACAATAATTACCGGCAACAAACCCTTCGGTGTCCTTTCGGGTCATGTCAGGACAGCGGTAAGGCAGGGATTGGGCCATCCAAAGGACTCCAAGGATCACCTGATCGATATGTTAATGCCGGTTCCGAACTGGGGACAAAAATTTGCAACTGCTTGCTTCGGCATCAATGACAAAGTCGGAGACTATTTTAAACTAACATCATACTATGACAACACTGTTGTCAATTACAGTTCCGAAAGCGGTTCCGGTACATTGACAATGGCAAAAGGCGGGGAGTCGGCTGTTGTATTCGGCATCTATACTCCTGCCTACTGGGAGTCGAATAAACCCGTGCAGCTGAGCCAGATAATGATGCATGGCGGCGGTAATAACGAAAGCACCTTCTATGATCCTTCTCTTGTTACCATTCCTCCCGTAGAACAGTATATACAAAAAGTAACCATTACAACCCAGGGCAACGATCCGACCAATCCGTACCAGTACCTTGCCCACTATCTCTATCTTGTCTGCGATTCGGCAGCCGTTAACAACATTACCTATGACAAAATACCGGTACAGGACTTTGAAGATCTGCCGAACCAGATCGTTCCCGGTACAAAGATACACTATGCCCAGTTCAAGATTGCGAAAGGAGTCCACACAATCGAAACTGCGAAAGGAAGCTTTACCGGCGCTCTTTACGGTACAGGCAACGCCGACTCTTACGCCATGATCCTGGGTATCGGCATGATCGACCCGGCTAAGCCGGACACAAACGCTGCCGTAGTAACGGCGACCGACTCCTGCGGCGTCGTTACAGGCGTCATATCCGATGTAACCGGTGATTATGTCTCCGGTTTGGACTATGTAAAAATCAAAGCCGACGAGACATTCAATTTCGACTGCACTGTCGGCTATGTTACAGATACATCCACTGTCGTAGGTTTTTCCGGAAGGCCGGTAGATATTCTCAAGGACGGCCGGATGGCCCTTGAGATAAAGGACAAGGAAGGTAATTTCAGGTGGTACCGCTATTACTACAACGGACTGGCAATAAAACTCAACAAAGACAAGGTCGAATACAGTAATATCGATCACCAGGGTGAAAATACCGAACTGCTGAATTTCGAATACTACGGCAAAGATTCGATGGTGGTTAACAATATTTACCTGAAGAACGGCGACCCAAGGCTGACACTCGACATACAGAATACTTTCCCTTTCTGGGTGAAGGCAGGCGCGCAATTCGATTACAGCCTGACATACAGTCCGAAGGGAGATATCAGCGACCTTAGCGATGTGATTGTCATAGACCTGGGCTGCGGTAAGTATGTAGAGATACCTGTCAGCGGCAATGTCCTGAAACATACATTAGTAGTCGAAGGAAGCGATTTCGGCGATGTCATTGTGGGCGAAACCGTCCAGAGGTCTGTCCAGGTGACCAATACAGGTAACACACCGGTTACGTTAAGCGGCCTCGATATTCTGAACTACACCGGCTGCTTCAGCTACGACAGCAGCTCGAAGTTCCCGAAAGTAATGGACCCCGGAGATATATACAGAATCCTGGTATATTTTACTCCAAAAGACCGGATTGTCTATACCGACAGCGGCAGTTTCCTGAACAATTACTCCATCTCCAATACATTTCTTGTCAAAGGCCGTGGGATTGCTCCCCTGGTACAGTCAGTAAAAATTGACTGGGGCAACAGGAGGGTCGGCACCAAGAACGATACTCTGTTGCTGTTGCAGAACACCGGCAATGATCACGGGCGCCTGGTATTCTCGAAATACACGGCTAAGGACCCTGAGATCGACGGCGCTACTTTACAGTCTGTGAATAATATTATTACAATAGGGGATACCCTTCCTCTCAATGTAAGTTTCAGCCCCCTGACCACAACGGCCCACCGCCTTGCCGCCGACCTGACAATGACATGGCTTCTGCATGATACCGTCAGGGTGGAACTGACAGGCACCGGTACCCTCCCCGAGGTAAAGACCTATGACGTCAATTTCGGTACGGTGGAAGTCTATGATTCCGGTACCCTCAATCCACTGATGATCGAAACGGGAGGCAATGAAGACCTTACCGTTGACGATGTTTACATCGTCGGGGAAATTGACACATCATTCAAGCTTGGGCCGACACTCAAAGCCCTGCTCGGCCACAGCGGCCCACAGAAGCTGCAGCCCGGTTACAAGCTGCAGGAAGATGTAACCTTTGCTCCCGACAAGTCGGGCAATCATGAGATGATAATCGAGCTGTTGCACGACGCAGCCCCTGCATACCAAAGGCTGGCCTCACGCATCAGGCTGACAGGATTCAGCGACTACACCCGCGTAGAGTCTTACCTTGTCATGCCCGACTCGATTATTGCCTGCCGTACCTTCGAAACAGGTGTTGTGGTACGGAATACCGGCATGGTTGACCTGAAGATTCAGCAGTTGGAACTGACACACGGCAACAGTGACATTGAACTGGACTGGGTTAAGGACTATCCTTCGATGATCCCGGTTACAATCGAAGTTGACTCCATGTACACCTTCCTGATGAAGGGGCTTGCCAAAAAAGGCGAGACTGACGAGGTCTTCATCAAGATGAAGATGAATGATACGATTCAGACACAACTGTCCTATACCATCGACCCGCTTGCTTCGCAGTTCGCCATTGCCGGCATGAGTGACTACACGGCATCGATAGGGGATACGGTTACAATGATTTTCTCAGGTTCATTCTCCCGTGGCACAGAACTGCCTGTCAGGTTTAACCTTGTGTTGAACAATTTATTGAAGCAGTTATATTACCAGATCAGCCCTGATGTATTACTTACCATCAGCGACGGCAAAGGGCAAAAAACAACCTATCCGCTGAGTGTGGTACAGGACGCTGAAAAACTTACCCTGGACTATTCCCAGCCTTTAATGCTTCCCGCCGAAGGCTGTACCTGGAGTTTTACACTTGTTTTCAAGACGCTGCTGGGTACTGAACTGGGATCCACGGTAACGACGCTTGGCGATTACAGTGAATGTTTCGACAACGACAGCATCAATTTCTTTGCCGGTGTTAACCAGGTGTGTATGTATAAATACAGCGGCGTTACACTAATAGAAGTCCCACTTACCGTGAAGACATCACCCAATCCTTCTTCCGGCAGGATACGGGTCGAAGTTGAACTGTCCCGCGATGAGGCTGTGGATGTAGCTGTAACAGACAACAGCGGTAAGCAGTCAATCCTCTGTTCGGGCATTGCACTGAAAAAAGGCAGCCATATTCTTACATTTGATAATGCAGGCCTGTCCGCAGGTGTCTATATGATTTCCGTCAGGACACAATCGGCCATTGTAAGTACCAGACTGATAATAGAGAAATAGCCCATTTTCCGGAATTGCCGGGGCACTTGAGCAAGCGGCTGCTGCCCCTTGTTCAGGAGTATAGTGCATGGTCCCCGCTGCCGGGTTGCGCCATTGCCCCGTAAAAACTACGGCTGTTCCGATGTAATAATCGGGAATCCGCCCTATGAAGCTGAATTATCTAAAGATGAACAGAAATATTACAAACCCTCCACTTTTGGTATGTCCGTTTATTATTGAACCGGAATTTGAACATAAATGTAAAAAAAATGCTGACAAAGTAAAAAAAATGTAAAATATTGTGAAACTTATTTTGGTTTAAATTGTTTAAACAGATATGAAATTTTGAAAATTGGAAAAATTGATATAATTTTAATAATGGTAAAATTATGTTAAGGATAGAGATGCAGTTAAAATACATATTGGCTTTTCTTTTAACCACATCTGTTCTTACTTCACAGGATGATACTTTTGTTAAAAGAATATCTGCACTTGAAGGAAGACATTTCATGATCGGGTTCATGCAGAATGAGATCAATGAATCGACAACACCACAAATCACCGAAGTCTTCATTACATCAACCGATACGACGAAAGTAACTTTATACGATATATACACCGGGAACAGGACATTCACAGCCATTCCGAACAAGGTTTACACCTTCATCATGGACAACAGGATAATCGATACGGAATCTGAAGCCTTCAAGAATTTCGGGATTGAAATTACCTCAGAGAAACCTGTTACTGTTTTCGCCTTTTGCTCGCGTAAACAGTCGAGCGACAGCTATAATGCCGTACCAATATCCAGGTGGGGCAATGAATACGTTGTGATCAGCCTGCCGAACGACCAGTACGCTTCGGAAGGAGTTGAAGGGCTCGATTCGCTTCAGTGCAAGATGCCCCGCCGCAGCGAGTTTATGCTTCTGTCTGCCACTGACGGTACCGAGATTTCATTTACTCCGACCGTCGATACGGACAGGGGAGTCAAAGCCGGTACAACCAAGAAGATCACCCTGAACAAAGGACAGTGTTACTTAGTCAAATCAGCCGCCTATGTAATGGGATACGGAGACCTCTCCGGTACGATTGTCAGGGGCAATCAACCGTTCGGCGTCCTGTCCGGCCACATGAGGACGTCTTTGCCACAGGGCCTGAGTAACCCCAAAGACTCGAAAGACCATCTGATAGACATGCTCATGCCTGTTTCTTTCTGGGGCAAGACCTTTGCGACCTCACCCTTCGAAGTAAACAGCACTGGCGATTATTTCAAAATCGTTGCACGCGAAAGCGGAACTCATGTAACATGCTATATGACCAAGTCTGCTCCTGTTTCATATACCCTCCCGGACAGCGGATCATACGTGGGTATTCCCAACATTAACAAGCCGGCATACTGGGTTGCTGACAAACCGATACAGTTAGGGCAGTTGATGATGCACAACGGAGGCAATACCGACACACGCTATGACCCCTCCCTTGTTACGATGCCCGCTGTCGATCAGTATATACAAAAAGTAACGATAATCACCCAGGGCAATGATTCCATTAACCAACTCCAGTACGATTCGAATTTTGTCAATATTGTCTGTGACTCCGAAGCTGTCAATTATATCACATACGACGGCAGACTGGTTAAGGACATGACCGATCTGCCCAACCAGATCGTCGAAGGTACGAGAATACACTATGCCAGAATTGTCATTCCCGACATGGGCCAGCATACCGTCGAGACAGCCAAAGGCAGCTTTACGGGGATACTCTACGGTACGGGACAGGCAGATTCCTACGCCATGATACTCGGCATCGGCCTTGTGGACATCAGTAAACCGGACCACAACGCTGCCATTGTTACTTCAACCGACAGTTGCGGTACTGTCGTGGGGGTCATCTCCGATCTTGTGGGAACCTTCAGTTCAGGCCTCGACTATGTCAAGGTCCGGACTGATACCATATATAATTACCAGTACACTGTTGACAATGTAACCGACACATCTACCGTAGTCGGTTTCAAGGCATGGCCTGTCGATAAATACAAGGATGCCCTCCTGGTCATCGAGATCAAGGACAAAGCCGGCAATTTCAGGATTTTCCGCCATTTCTACAACGGCGTATCCCTGAATATGAACAAGAGCACAATCGAGTTCAGTAATATCGATTACCAGGGTGAAAATACCGAACTGCTGAATTTCACCTATACCGGCAGGGATTCGATGGTGGTTAATAATATTGACCTGAAATACTCTGATCCCAGGCTGAAGCTCAGTTTCAACAAGGCATTCCCGGTCTTGCTTCAGAAAGGGCAGACCTTCGATTACAGCCTTACTTACACTCCCAAAGGCGACATCAGCCCTCTCACAGATGTGATTGTGATCGACCTGGGCTGCGACAGGTACGTTGAAATCCCTGTCAGCGGCAATGTGGTAAAACGCACTGTCGATGTGCTCGGCTGGGATTTCGGCAAAGTTACGGTCGGAGAAACAGCGGAAAGATATATAGAATTGACAAATACCGGCAATGCGCCGTTGACGCTTACCGGGCTTAATATAGCGGATTATACGGGCTGCTTCAGCTACGACAGCGCCGGCAAATTCCCTAAGGACCTTGCTCCTGGTGAATCTTACAGGATCACAGTCTTTTTCACCCCAAAAGAAAGGATTGCCTATGAAGATGGCGGAACTTACCTGAACAATTATTCCTTACCCAACAGCTACGTTCTGAAAGGTAACGGAATAGCGCCTCTGATTCCTTCGGTAAAAATCGACTGGGGGAGAAGGAGGGTCGGAACGACCAACGATACTCTTGTGCAGTTGCAGAATGACGGCAATGACAACGGCCGCATTACTTTCTCAGGATTCTCGCCCCAGGACACCGAATTTAACGGAGCTACCTTACAGGGCACCAATAACGAACTGATTACATCCGGCAGTGTCCTGCCCTTCAGCGTGAGTTTCAATCCTGTAACAAGTGTGGACCATCAGGAAATTGCCAATCTTACTGTCAACTGGCGTTTACATGACACGGTCAGGGTGGAATTGACCGGTACCGGTACCATTCCGGTAATCAGGACCTATGATGTCGATTTCGACACTGTGGAATTGAACAGTTCGAAAACCCTGAGTTCACTGCTGCTTGAAGCCGGCGGCAATGAAGACCTTACCATCGACGACATTTACATTGTCGGAGATAAGGATCCTTCATTCATTTCCGGCGCTGTCCTTACTGAAATGCTCGACAAGAGTGGTGTTCAGAAGTTACAACCGGGTTACAGCCTTACTGAAGATGTGGTTTTTAAGCCTGACAAGCCGGGCTATCATGAAATGACAATCGAGATTATGCATGACGCAGCTCCTTCATACAAGAGGCAGGCCTCACGTATAAGGCTGACGGGATACTGTAACTATTCCCGTTCGGAAGCCAGCCTGTTACTGCCGGATTCGATAATTGCCTGCCGAAAGTTTGAAGCCTCTGTTGTTGTTAAGAATACCGGCATGGTTGACCTGAACATTCAGAAGCTGGGCCTGACACACGGCAACAGCGATGTGGAACTCGAATGGGCCACTGATTATACGTCATTGTTACCAGTAACCATTGGGGTGGATTCCTCCGGTACTTTCCTGATGAGAGGTTTTGCACAAAAAGATGAAATCGACGAAATATTCATTAATATGACAATTAACGACACAATCGAAAAGCAATTGTCGTATTCCATAGACCCGGTGCCTTCCAGGTTTAGCGTAGCAGATATGAGCGATATTGTTGACAGTATCGGTTCAACGGTTGAGATGAAGTTTACCGGTTCATTCTCCCGTGGTACCGAGTTGCCTGTCAGGTTTAACATGGTACTGGATAATATATTGAAAAATTTGTATTACCAGATTAAGCCTGACGTTTTTCTGGCCATTACTGACGAAAACGCCAGGACAAATTACTATCCTCTCACAGTAGTACAGGAAGCAAAACGGATTACCCTCGATTATCCCGAACCAATCGCACTGCCTGCCGGTGGATGTACATGGGGTTTCACTCTTCAGTTCAAGCTGCTGCTTGGTACCGAACTGGGTACTCATGTCACTGCCTTCGGCGATTACAGCGAATGCTACGAGGTTGACAGCATCAATTTCTACACGGGTGTTGACCAGGTTTGTATGTACAAGTACAGCGGAGTCACACTCATCGAAGTGCCACTCACTGTGAAAGTGCTGCCCAATCCCGTTGCTGACAGGATTCAGGCCGATATTGAATTGTCGCACGATGACGTTGTGGACGTGTCATTATTTGACAATTGTGGAAAAAAAATCGACCTCGGATCAAATTTATTCTTGAAAAAGGGCTCACATTCCCTTATATTTGAAAATATGGATTTGCCCGGAGGAGCATATATGTTATCCGTTAACACTCCCTCGGTCATAGTGAGTACTAAATTGATAATTGGAAAATAATAAATGATTGTTTTAAATAGTTTTCTAAGGATATACAAATGAAAATACGTGTTCTTTCTTTTGCCTTGTGTCTATTCTTAGCTTTGTTCTGTACAGTTGACCTATTCTCACAAGGGGAGTCCATGTCTGGAAAATCTAATCCTCTTGAGTTCGTATCACAGAAGAAACCTTTATTCTTTGGTATAACTGGTGGTGTGAACCAGGCTTTGCATAGCGCCGACATCTCGACATTCGCTGCCGATGAGTACTGCCCCAAGTTCGCAAGTACCACCGGTTTAGGTTTCTTCGGAGGTGTCTTCGTATGGATCCCTCTTGGTAATTTTGTTACATCAGAGCACAGCATATTCGTAAAAGCTACCTACAATACTCTTTCTGCCGACTTCACAGCAGACGGTGCTACATACGAAGCCCTTACTTACCCCGTAGGACAGAGTAAAGCAGATATTGTCAATTTCACTACCGAGCATACTCTGGAAGCAACCTATCATGTCCTTGCATTCGAGCTTCTCTACCGCTACAAGATCGTTGACAACCTGGGTCTGGCCGTAGGCCCTACCTTTGATATTCCTTTCAAAAAGACATCGGTACAGAAACTTTCAATCATCGACCCTGACAATCTTGCTTTCCAGGAACCCGAAGCAATTCCCGAAGGCTATACCTATTCAAGCGACCACAGGACAATATTCATCAACAACGGTGATATTCCCGACGCTTCGAGTTTCAGGTTCGGCCTTAAGATGGGCATTAACTATGAGTGGGTTACAGGTTCGGGCTTTGACGTCATTCCATTTGTTTTCTACAATTATGGAATAACCAAGGTTACTTCTTCGGAAGACTGGCGAATCAGCTCATTCCAGTTGGGCGTTGACGTAAGGTTCAAGATCATGCATACAATGTGGTAATTGTTTTTTTGTAAACAAGGGCACATTTGTATGAGTGTGCCCTTTTTTTTTATTAAGATTGTGAGTGATTAGATGGATGTACTTTGGTCTCCCTGGCGTTCGAAATACATCGATAGCTTCAAGGAAGAGGAGAAGGAACCGGGATCCGGAAGCTGTTTTTTGTGCAATGCCGTAAACCGGCCCCAATCTGTTGACGCTGCCCTCGTTGTCGAAGTCCGGGAGCATTGTTTTGCCATCCTTAACAAGTATCCGTACAACAACGGACACCTCCTCGTAGTTCCCAACAGGCACGTTGCCGAGCTTGAGGACCTGGACGAAGCCGAGTTAACGGCCATGATGAAATTGGTGAAAGACGGCATGGCTGTCATCAGGCAATCATGCAAACCGCACGGTTTCAATGTCGGGATGAACATCGGAAGGGTATCGGGCGCCGGTGTTCCGGGCCATATACATATACACATCGTTCCGCGCTGGAACGGTGACACGAGTTTCATGGCGACAACGGCTGACGTGAAGATTGTCTCCCAGGCCCTCGAAGACTCTCAAAGGCAATTTGCGGAACTGTTTGCCCAACTGAAGATGAAACAATAGTACGGTTAAGCCCTTGGCAAAGATAGATCCCAAAAAGTCATTAGGCCAGAATTTCCTTACAGATAAGAATATTGCAGGGAAAATCGTCAGTTCTCTCTCTGCCGGCGAAGGAGATACCATTATGGAGATTGGCCCCGGGCCGGGAGCCTTGACAGCCGGACTGGCGGAATTGCCTGCAAAGCTGGCAGCCGTAGAGATAGACATCAGGGCCTGCAATGAACTGAACGCAAGATTCCCTAAAGATAAGTATCCTAATGTTGACATCATACACGCCGACTTCATGGATTTCGACATTGCCGGATACGTCGGGAAGAACGGCGTTCAGGGACGGGTAAAGATTGTCGGCAACCTGCCCTACTATATCTCGAGCCGGATATTGTACAAGGTAATCGAAAATGCAGGGTATTTCGAAAAAGCTGTTTTCATGGTGCAGAAGGAAGTAGCCGACCGGCTCGCTTCCAGGCCGGGAAACAAATCCTTCGGAATACTTACCGTTGCAGTGAACTATGCCGGTACCATCAGGAAACTGTTTGATGTGCCGCCTCAGTGCTTTTTCCCAAGACCAAAGGTAACATCGACTGTTTTTGAACTGAGCTTTAAAAAAGACCTGAATACTTCAATATTTCCTGAATTGATGGAAATAGTAAAAGCAGCTTTCAACCAGCGCAGGAAGAAACTGAGGAACGCCTTGTCCGGCTATTGCCAGGAAAAGCATGGCGGCAGCATCGACAGCCTGGCAGTAGAAGACAACGGGAAAGCTGCTGCATATTTCGAAAAGAGGGCAGAGCAACTCTCCTGGGAAGATTACTATTATTTGTGGGAATTGATGTGTAAACAGAAGCGCTGACATGAATGACAGAGGAAAATATATAATCAAAGAGCCGTTTTTTCATACAAAGCTTAAGAATATATTAAACTTAGGCGACATCTACACTCTCATTGTCCTTGGCGTCTATACCCTGTTCGATGTCATACTCATGTTCTCAATAGAAAATGCCTGGCAATGGATGCTTTACAACCTGCTGATTGCAGGAACGGTGCTGTCCATTGCTACCCTCGACTCGATGATCAACTCCGGCAAATTCTTTCACCTTTTTCGCAGGCTTTACATCGTCGCTGTCGTCTTTTTCATCTACAGCCAGGGGCAGGTATATATCCGGGCGTTCAATCCCCGCCTGTACGACGGCGTGCTGATGGGCTGGGACCAAGCGCTGTTCGGGGTAAACCCGACAGAATGGATGAAGCAATTCATTACTCCTGTCTTGACCGAGTATCTCCAGTTCGCCTATGTTACTTTTTTCTTCCTGCCGGTCATTCACGGCGTCGAACTTTACCTGAAGAAAAGGGATGATGATTTCATCAATCTGATCGGCATCATCGTATTTTCATTCTATTTTTCCTATCTGCTCTATTTTTTCCTGCCTGCAATCGGCCCCAGGTTTTCCCTTCACGGCTTCTTTGTCACCAACACTGAAATGCCGGGCATCTGGCTGACGGATTTCTTCCGTAACTTTGTCAATTCGGGCGGAGGAATACCCGACGGAGCTGCCAGGCCCGAGTTCTACGTTAACCGCGACTGTATGCCCAGCGGACACACCTGGATTACTTTAGTGAATATATATATGGCATATAAATTTAAGGTCAAAACAAGGTGGCTGTTCTACATCCTCGGCTTCAGCCTCATCTTTGCCACCATCTACCTCAGGTATCACTATGTTGTCGATGTAATGGCGGGAATTGTTTTTGCAGTTGTTACAATCCTGATCGAGCCAAGGCTCAAAGGGGTATTCAAAAAAAGAGGGTTCACAAAATTATAGGAATTAATTACTAAGATATTAATGAGGGAATCGGATCATGAGGCATTATATGTATTTTTTGTTTTTGGGGGTAATGATGTCCGGAATGCTGGTTGCACAGGAAACACCGGTTCCCGAAAAAAACTCTTTGGTAACGGTTTTTTTCAACTCGGATTACACCATGGAAGATTTCTCGGATTGCGGCTTTGACCCGGAATGTACCCGGATCAAAGAAGGCTGTCTGGCAGAAACCATACTGAATGAAAGCCAGATAGGGCTTCTGAAGCAAAAAAACGCGAAGTTTGATATACTCATCGACGACATGAGCGAATGGTATGATCAAAGAAACAAGGGGAAAAACACCCTCGACAGGATACAGTCCGACCCGGATTTCAAATACGGTTCCATGGGCGGCTTCTTTACTCTGGAAGAAATATACAGTGAATACGATTCATTAATTGCTGCCTATCCCCAGTATTTCCTCGGAGCCGACACAATCGGCTATTCTTACCAGTCGAGGCCGATGATTGCCTATAGCTTCGGCAGCAGCAGCGACAGCGCTGCCGGGTTGATGATCAACAGCCTGATACATGCCCGGGAACCCGGCGGCATGATGTCCACGCTCTATTTCATGAAAAAGGCCCTGAGGCTGGCTGCTGGGGGAGATCCCGAATTCGGGTTCCTCTTCGAAAACCGCAAGCTCTACCTGATTCCGGTAATGAACCCCGACGGATACAAGTACAACCAGACAACGAAGCCGGACGGCGGCGGCACATGGAGGAAAAACAGGGACAAAACAACAGATTCGACTTACGGTGTCGATCTGAACCGGAATTTTGGCCCCTACGATTTCTGGAATGCTCCGAACAATGGGTCTTCCACAAGTCTCAAGAGCGAAACATACAGGGGAGCAACGCCTTTCTCCGAACCTGAGACCAACAACTTACGCAAATTTACCATGAAGCATAATATTAAACTGGCAGTCAATTACCATACCTATGGCGGCCATATTATCCATCCATATGCTGCACTTGTCGCCCAAACTCCCGATTCGTCCGTGTTCAGGGCACTGACTTGGGAATTTTCCAGGTACAACAGGTACAACTGCGGTTTGGACGCTGAAACTGTGGGTTACAGCACCCGTGGGGACAGCGACGACTGGTTCTACGAAACGGATTCGTCAAAATCGAAGGTTTTTGCGATGACCCCTGAGATCGGCAATGATATTGACGGTTTCTGGCCTAAGGTGGATAGAATTCCCGTTCACTGCGACGAGATGTTTTACATGAACAAACAGGTGTTGTGGAGCGCCAATGTGAATTTAAGGATTAAGGATTATTACACTGAAAGCAACACAGACTCCCTCAAGTCATGGATTAATATTACCATGATCAATGCCGGAGTTCAGAAAGCCGACTCTGAGTCGGAGATGACGCTTGTCCCGCTTAGCGATGCTTTCACTGTCAAGGACAACAAACGTATGCTCGGTAAGCTCAGCCCTGCTGAAAGGCAGACTGAAGTGTTCGAGGTTTTACTTACAGGTAAGGCTTTTGAAAACGGTGCCGGTGTACCGTTCGAGGTCACGGTCCTTCAGGAAGGTCTGCTCAGAAAAGATACAATTACCGTGAAAATGTTCATCTATGAAGACCTGTGGATTTTCAGGGACGGGGAACTGGCGCACAAATGGGAAAACAGTTCACTGGGGACATGGGATACCTTCTTTGACGCTGCCAATATGAAATTCGTTTTAACCGACAGCCCTTCAGGCAAATCGAAAGATTCGGCAGATTGTTACTTTACCATGAAAGAACTGCTGGACATCCCCGCCAACGACGCCGTGCTGGAATACTTCGTAAAATGGTCTCTCGAATGGAATTACGATAAATTCATCATACAGGCAATCAGGCCCGGCGCTGACTGGAAGAACCTGGTTGCAGACAGGATGATCGATGGTTTTTACCAAAAAGGAAGCCGTATCGATTCGGCAGAAAAGGTGTACACCGGGAGCCAGCCCGAATGGATCAGGCAGCAGTGCGATATGAAAGAATACGTAAACCGCTATACTTATCTGCGTTTTGGAGTATTGACCGACCGCTACACTTCTTTTGACGGTGTATTCCTCGACAACGTCAGGATAAAATACTACCGCGACCTGGATTATTACAGCGTGGAAGACCCAGCAGGCAATTCCGTTGTCAGCATCTATCCAAACCCTGTCCCCAGGGGCAGCAACGCTTTACTGGCTTTCGGCGGCGTCAGTCCCGCCATGCCCGCGACGGTTACCATTACCGACGCCATCGGCAGGACTGTCTTCACCGGCAGGGTTAATGCTGATGAAAACGGCGCTGTTACTTACTATACTGTTGAATCTTCCGGTTTCATTCCCGGCATCTACTTCCTGAACCTGGGTATCGGGTCCCAATCGCACTCTTTGAAATTTATTGTGATTGAATAGGAGTACCTTTACCGGCAATTGTCCTGTTAAAGAGTAATGAAAAGCCATTTGGAAGCGTCCGGAATCGAACTTGTCCGGACAGCGGGCTGCCTATTTGTTCTTCCCGTCCTTGTGAGCCTTGTATGCAATTACTTCGGCTTCGTATGTCGTCATCAGGCCGCCGAAATCCTCATCCTCGAACACTGTAGCCAGGTGATCGACAAACGACTGAATCTTCTCTTTACTGTCCACAAGCTCAATGATGATGGGAAGGTCGGCTGAAAGCTCCCAGATCTTTGCAGAGTGCAGCGCACTGTTGGCGCCGTAGGACATAATGCCCCTGAAGGCAGAAGCGCCGGCAATACCTGCTTTCTTTGCTTCCAGGACAATAAATTCATACATCGGCTGGTGATGATGCTTGTCGTGCGAGCCGATGTATATCCTCAGAACCTGCGATTTACCTTTAAGAATCATATTCAGCTCCATAGCCAGTTAACTGCGTTCTTACCAAAATAGGTTGCTGCTATTCCCGTAAAAATGCTAATACCCAAATATAAAGAAAAATACAGAAATTCGGAATCGTTAATAAGGTTGAGCGAGTCGTTCGAAAACGCTGAGAACGTTGTAAAACCTCCGCAAAATCCAACTGTCAGAAATAGTCTCAGGTTGTCGGACATAAGTCCGCCTTTTTCCGAAATACCCATGAAAACCCCGATGAGCAGGCATCCGACGATGTTAACAGCCAATGTTCCCACAGGAAAGGCCGTGTAAATGTATTTATGAATGAATTGTGTGGACAGATAGCGTGCAATGCTCCCCACAAAACCGCCTATTCCTACTATCAATGCTCCTTTGAACACTTTATGACCCCCGTTAGCAAAACCTTCAATCATTCTTCCAGGGAGTCATCAGCATCACTATTCTTGTGTTTCAATGGGGACTCATATCCCGAAAAAATATTCAATTAATTTTTTTACAGAATACAAAAATAAATAATTCCGTTGTAATCGGGTTGCCGATTTAGTTAATTTTGGATAAAATTTTGGATGGAAAGAAAAGAAAATGAGTGTAAAAGGAAAGATAAAAAAGGCAGTAATAGGTAAGGACAGGGACCCCAAAGACCCATCAATTTTTCATACGCTGTCGCTGATAGCGTTTTTTGCTTGGGTGGGGCTTGGTTCCGACGGTTTGTCGTCGTCATGTTACGGCCCTCAGGAAGTAATGCTTGCACTGGGCAGCCACATGCACCTGGGATTGATTGTTGCCCTGGGCACAGTGGTTACCATTTTCATCATCAGCGCAAGCTACTCGCAGATAATTGAACTGTTCCCACACGGCGGCGGCGGCTATCTCGTAGCAAGTAAGCTGTTGTCTCCCGGCCTGGGTATGATTTCCGGTACGGCGCTGTTAATTGACTATGTCCTGACCATCACCGTGTCGATTGCCAGCGGTGCGGACGCTCTGTTCAGTTTCCTGCCGCCACATTTGCACCAATATAAAGTGCTGTTCTCATGCATTATCGTTGTCCTGATTACCCTTCTCAATATGAGGGGCGTCAAGGAAAGCGTACTGCCCCTTGTCCCGATATTCATCATCTTTGTGCTTACACACCTGTTTTTCATTCTCTATGCAGTCTTCACCCATGCATTCAATCTCTCAGAGGTGGTTGCAACCACGAGTACGGATTTCGGCAACACCATCAGCCAGTTGGGCATCTTCGGCGCATTGTTCCTGTTGATACATGCTTACAGCATGGGCGCCGGTACTTACACGGGCATCGAGGCTGTAAGTAACGGCCTGCCGATCCTTAAAGACCCGAAAGTGAAGACTGCCAGGACTACAATGAAATATATGACAATATCGCTTTCAGTAACGGTTTTCGGACTCATCCTGGCTTACATCCTGTTTAAGATCGACCCCGTCGAGGGTAAGACTCTCAACGCGGTATTGTTCTCTGAGATAGCTTCCGGATGGGGCGAAGTAACAGGCTATGTGATTATTACCATAACCTTGCTGTCAGAAACAGCCATCCTCTTCGTTGCAGCCCAGACAGGTTTCCTCGACGGCCCGCGCGTCCTTGCCAATATGGCTTTGGACAAATGGGTACCTACGCGTTTTGCTTCGCTCAGCAACAGGCTTGTAACACAAAAAGGCATCATCATCATGGGAGCTTCGGCATTGTTGCTGATGATTGTCTCCAACGGCTCCGTCTCTCTTCTGGTGGTGTTCTACAGCATCAACGTTTTCATTACCTTCGTACTTTCCCAGTTGGGTATGGTAAGGCACTGGTGGCAGGTTCGAGCGGTGTCGCCGGGCTGGAAAAGGAAGATGATCGTCAACGGCATTGGCCTGGTGTTGTGTTCTTTCATCCTGATTTCAGTTACCCTTGCCAAATTCAACGAAGGCGGCTGGATTACAATATTTATTACCGGCTCGCTTGCCTGTTTCTTTTACTATGTAAGGTCTGAATACAGGAAAGCCGGCATTAACATCAAGAAACTCGACGACTATTTTACAGACGAGGTTTTCCAGTACAGCAACAGGGAAATCGAAGCGACGGAGAAGCCTGTGTTCGACAAGAGCAGCAAGACGGCTGTACTCCTCGTCAGCGGCTATTCCGGCATCGGTATCCACTCTTTCTTCAGCATATTCAAATTCTTCGGCAACAACTTCAGGAATTATATTTTCCTGCAGGTAGGTATCATCGATGCCGGCAATTTCAAAGGTTCGGAAGAAATCGAGTCCCTTAAAAACCGTACCGACGAGTCTGTCAAAAAGTATGTAGAGCTGGCGAACAAGCACGGTTACTGGGCTGAAGGCATCTCTGCCATCGGCCTCGACGTGGAAGAGGAGATACTGAAAATACTGCCGGAGATACAGGAAAAGTACAAGAATATTGTATTCTTCGGAGGCCAGGTAGTCTTTCCCAATGATACTTTCATGTCGCGAATGCTTCACAACTATACTACCTTGTCACTCCAGAGGAAGTTGTACAACTACGGCTCCCAGATGGTGATACTGCCTCTGAAGGTCGATCTTTCGCAGCCTGCCGAATAAAAAAAAAGCTTCCTGTTGTAAGCAGGAAGCCTTCTCAAAGCCGGACGGCCATGGGTTACACTATTGGACTGATGTCCCTTCAAACCAGTAGAGTCTCGGCATCAGGTACGGATCGACGATTGTTGTGCCGAAATCCGGTTTTACCAGGAGCTTGTTCTCACCCGATGAAACATTGTATGAATACACTCCTACATCTCCATTATCATTCCCGTAAATATAGGCTATATACTTTCCGTCAGGTGAAAACACAGGTGCGTGGCAAACATAATGGTTCTCTTTGTCGCCTTTAGCAAGGGTTTTCCTGTCTGTACCCTGAAGATTGTTGGTAACGAGGTCCACTCCGTCGGTGTAGGCTACGGTCATGTTGTCGGGTGATATTGCAGGATATAAGACTTCGCCTCCCTCTGAATCGATGGTGTATGATTCGGTTCCGTCAGTTTTGAAAATAAGTACTTTCATACGTAAACCGTCGCGGGCAACGATATACTTCGAATCCCTTGACCAGGATGCGTAGTAAGGCATATCATTCTGATAGTAAACGTCTTCCGAGAGTTTTACCTTGCCCGTTCCGTCAAAGTTGCAAACATAGAGAATACCCGAATCCTCTGCCCCTGTTTTTTCGATATAAGCGATTTTCGTCCCGTCAGGTGCAATCTCGAGGAAGAAAGTACCTCCGTAATTGGTCGAAATCCTGATGTCTTCACCGGTAGAATTATTGTGCGATACAATGCTGTCTTTTTCGTAGGCAGATAATGTGTATTTGCCGTCGGGTGAGATGAACTTCGTGCATTCTTCGGTATATTCAATGACGGCCTGTTCATTGCTGCCGTCCCAGGCTGATTTGCACAGTTTCCGATTGTTTTCCAGAACGTTATAGACAATGTTACCGTTAATCGGGTATTGTGAGATTAAGGCGCCGGTTCTGATGTGACTGTACCCTGTACCGTCGATGTTAACCTTTTCCAAATCGGCTTTTTTCCCGTTTACTTTGGTAAAGTAAATTATGCCGTCCGGCATTTCGCCGTCCGGTATGACGATGACATTATCTTCGATGCCCTGCGAGTTCTGGCAGGCGCTGAATGTCAATGCAAGGCAAAGCAATCCTATAGCATACAATAAATGCTTCATAACAATTCTCCAAAAATATAGTTTTACAAATTTAGAATTTTAAATTCAATCCGTATAAGATTCCTGTTTTTTCCGAGGGGTAATTATTACCATTATTATTAAACCGGAGGTTTGAATATTCATACATGATTACGAAATCCAGCGGGCCGCTGACATTATATCCCAAACCTGCGGCAATCCTTTGTGTCCATCCCCTGATGTTGGCTTTAGACACAGCCAGTCCTGTTTCAAGCTGGACGAAAGGAGTAAAGCCGTAGAATTTGAAGGGTTTGTACCTTAGCATTGCGTTCCAGGTGGTGAAATTGGGCTGCTGCTGGAAAGTGGAAGGTATCTCATTCTTATTCAATCCCTTGTATTCCTGAAAGAAGCGTTCCTGCCTGATGTCGGCACCGATTTCGAAATTGTCGTCCAGGATGTAGCTGATTGTCAGCGCACTGTTGTCGAAGTGAGCCTGGCGTTTAGGTTCGATTGTTGCTGCCCGGCTGCTTTTGTAATACGCACCCCGGTATTCGACTGAGATGGAATAGACGTCTTTGCCTCTGGCAGCGTCAGTTACAATTTCTTTTTCCGTTGGGAGCGGCAGCGGTGGTTCCAGCTTTGCAACAGGCTGTGTTCCATCCTGTTCCGGAGTGCTATCGGCTGGTTCGCTGTTATGACGTTCCGTGAGGGAAGGCTCAGGCCGGAGGCTCTCTGTGCTGTTTTCAGCAACTGTCCTGTCCAGGGGTTGAGTGTCCTGGTGTTTGTCATTATCTTTAATTATATAGACGTATTTGACTTCCTGCTTTTGAACCGGGTTTCCGTTGTTTGTTACAGCGCCGGAACCACTGTCTTTTCCTGTACCCGCCGCCAGGATTCCGAGCGGTTCCTGTAAGGCGCTGTAAGAATTAATATTACCCGGATCTGTAGTAAGGCTGTTAAATGTCAGGAAGCCTGCCGATGTTAAAAGGAATGCGACGATGGCACCGAGGAATGCCGATTTGTTAAGCAATAAACTGCTTTTGGCATTAGTAGCTGTTGCGCCGCTGTCCAGGTACTTTCCCCTGAAACCGAGACTGTCGAAAACGCCAAGTGTTGCCTGTGTGCTGGGAGCAAAATATGTCTTGTTCCTGTTCAGGGAATAGTTGACATTGTACGCCTGCTTCATCTGGCTCCGGAGAGTGTCGTTCCCGGCAAGATCCATAAACAGAGAGCGTTCTTCGCTTTGTTCAAGTTCTCCGTCGAGGAATTCCATTATTTTATTAAAGTCGCTCATGGCTCTTTTCTGATTTATTTATTTTTATTTTCTTCATCTTTGATATAGGGCTCCAGTAGTTCGACTATTTGTTCCTTTGCACGCCTGGCCCTTGTTTTTGCATTGATTACAGTAATGCCGAGTGTTTCGGCAATCTCATTGTACGACAGTCCTTCGATCTCCCTGAGGACAAACACTTCTTTGTACTTCATGTCGAGTGTATCTGCAATGTTCATTACTATCTCGAACAGTTCGCTGTCCTCGTAGGTGTTTTCAATTACACGCGGAGTAATGCTTTCGTCGATCTCTTCGAAACTGATCCTGTCCCGCAGGTAGTTGAGGCAAAGATTGCGGGCAATCGTAATCAGGAGCGCCCTGATGCTTTTGACGTGATTGTCGTCCTGGACATATTTATAGAACTTGATGAAAGTTTCCTGGAAAATGTCTTCGGCTGTAGTCCTGTTCTTGATGATACCCACGCAGTAGGCTGTCACGTTCTGGGCATATCTGTTGTAGATCTCAGTGAAAGCCTGTTCCGTTTTCTTCGGCTTGCCTTTCAGCTCTTTCAGGAGCTCTTCGTCGCCATATTTCCTGTAATTGTTAATAGTCTTTTCCTCAATTTCAAATTTCCATACAGTTGTAAGACACAAATATTTGAAAAAAGATACATTCAAAATATATATTTTTTTGAAATGTTAATAAATTCTAAAAAAATCAGGACAGAAAAACGACTCGAGTCTATTTCCCGGGGAGGAAGATAAATGCCATTACCACGGGCCAACCCTGTCTGCAATCCAATAATATCAACAGATGTTGAACTCCTACGGAGTTCCGGGATGTACTTTTGGTATTATGTTACAGACCTTGAACTCCTACGGAGTTCTAAGAACAGAAAGTCTTCTCCAACCCCGTCAGGGGTTGAATATCGGTAACAATATGTATCAAGAATCTCTGCCAACCCCGTCAGGGGTTGTATATCTGTAAAAAGATTATGCGAATGGCTCAATGATTATTGAGTGTCTCAGTACATAGAATTCTTAGTCTTTTCAAGGAATAGAAGGACATGGATTGCTTCACACTTCAACCCGGGTAAAAATTCTGATTTTTCAATTCAATATTTACTTCTTGCCTAATCCCAAAAATTTTATGTGTGCCAGAAAACCGACGAATAGAAAGTACGTATGGGTTCTTAGCAATTGCTGAAGGCCGTCGGCTCTTCTTTTCAAAAGACAGTACATTGACAATCCGGTGATGATAAGCCTTTTCTAACATTATTTTTAACCGGACATAAGTCCTTGAACCATCAGCGATTTGAGGGTAGTGGTCGTGGGAAAAGCACTGTTTATGCGTACTTCGGTGAAAATATTATTTGGAAATAAAAAATACTTTGTTATTTAAAAAAAATTTGATTATTTGCAAATAAAATATGTTGAATGAGCAAAGTGATTACATCGATTGAGTAAAAAAAATATACCGGCGACATAGCAATCTCAAGATAGATTAATTCAAGGATCCTGCAACAATTTTTAATTTAAGGAGCCCAGATGAAAAAAATCGCTGTTATCGATGACGATCCCGATATTGTCGAGGCAACATCATTCCTACTCCAATCCAAAGGTTACTCTGTAGTGTCTGCAGGCGATGTGGACAGTGCCCTTAGCCTTGTGGCGGCAGAAAACCCGGATTTGATAATCCTGGACGTAATGCTGAGCGAGGCGGACGATGGTTTTTACCTTGCCAATAAGTTCAGGAGCACAGGTTTCACGATGCCTATCATTATGCTTACATCCATCTCTAAGGTCACGGGTTACGGTTACGGAAAGAACTCAATACTACCTATCGACGAATTCTTAGAAAAACCTGTATCATCTACCCTACTACTCGAAAAAGTCGAGAAACTTCTCGCACAAAAGAAAGGTTGAGGCACTATGCTGGTAAGTGAAAAAAACGCTCTTACTGTGGAGATAGAAGAGCTGGTGGGTAAATATGGAGTCGGCAGGCAGGCGCTGTTGCCCATACTCCAGGAAATCCAGAAGAGGCACGGACACATCTCCGACTTTTGTCAGCAGGAGATTGCGCGTATGCTTGACATACACCCCGTCGAAGTCTATGGAGTTATTACATTCTATGCATTCATGCGCCACAAAGAAGAAGGCAGGTACTGCATCAGACTCTGCAAAACAATTTCGTGCGACTTACAGGGTAAAGACACAATTGCTCACACCATTGAACGCGAACTGAACGTGAAATTCGGAGAAACATCGCCCGACAAGAAATTTACACTCGAGTATATTAACTGCATGGGCATGTGTGACCAGGGGCCTGCAATGCTCATCAACGACGACGTTTACTCACACCTTACTCCACTCAAAGTTGTAGATATACTTAAATCATGTAAATAGGAGATAACCGATGCCTATAAAGAATAAAAGAGTCCTGTTCGATCTGGCGAACCACGGCGACAGTCTTACCAGAATTTTCAAGATGGCGCCGCAGGATGTGATTCTCGAAGTAAGGGAATCGGGCTTGAAGGGACGAGGCGGCGCCGGCTATCCCACCGGTACCAAATGGATGCTGGCAGGCGCTGCCATGTCCGACAAAAAATTCGTCATCTGCAATGCCGACGAAGGCGAACCCGGTACTTTCAAAGACCGTGTCCTTCTCGACGAATACACAAACCTGATCTTTGACGGGATGGTCATCGGTGGCTATGCCATCAATGCCCGGAAAGGCTACCTCTACCTCAGGGGTGAATACCGCTACCTCGTCAAAAAACTTGAAGCTTTCCTCGAGGATATGCGCCAACAAAACAGGTTGGGCGAGAACATCCTCGGTTCCGGTTTCTCATTCGACATCGAAATTCGTTTGGGAGCCGGCGCTTATGTCTGTGGGGAAGAGTCCGCACTGATTGAATCGCTCGAAGGACACCGGGGCGAACCAAGAAACCGCCCGCCCTTCCCGGTCAACACCGGATTCATGAAACACCCCACAATCGTTAATAATGTCGAAACCTTTGCCGCCGTATCTGTCATTATGTACAAAGGTTCGGAATGGTTTAAAAACATTGGCACGTCGAAATCGACCGGCACAAAACTGGTCTCTGTCTCAGGCGACTGCAACAATCCAGGTGTTTACGAGATTCCTTTCGGGACAACCGTTAACGACCTCCTCGACATGGTCGGGGCCGTCAACACAAAAGCTGTCCAGATTGGTGGGGCTGCCGGGGTTTGCATTCCCAAAGGCGAGTTCAGCAGGAATATATCATTCGAAGATCTGTCAACCGGCGGCTCAGTAATCATTTTCAATGAGTCAAGAAATATGCTCCATGTCTTGAAGAATTTCATGGATTTCTTCGTGGAAGAATCATGCGGGCAGTGCACTCCATGCAGGATAGGCAACATCAAGCTGCTTGAAGGTATCGGGAAGATTGAAAAAGGAGAATGCTCCATCTCATACCTCAACGAGCTGATTGAAATGGGCAGAACCATGCAGATTGCCTCAAAGTGCGGCCTGGGACAAACCAGCCCCAACCCGTTCATTGCTATTATGACTCATTTTGAAAGTGATATTTTTTCATAAAGGAAAAAGGGAAATAATATGTCTGATTATAAATCTTCAGAGAGAGCCCCTGTCAGCCAGCAGAGATTAGTCGTTGAGAAAGCCGATGTCTCCGATACCATTGGAGGCATCATCGGTATAGAGATCAACGGACTTCCGTACCAGGTGCCTTTGGGAACCACCATTCTCGAGGCTTGCAGGCTTAATAATATTTACATTCCTACCCTGTGCCACCACGACGACCTGTGTATCGCCGGGGTATGCCGCATATGTGTCGTAGAGATCGAAGGCTTCAGGACACTGAACGCCGCCTGTGCCTTCCCCATCACCAGCAAAATTAAAATCCGCACCACAAGTGAAAAAGTACGCCGTGCCCGCAGGCATATCCTCGACCTGATTCTGAGCGAGCACTACGGCGAGTGCTATTCATGCCACCGTAACAATAACTGCGAACTGCAGACTCTCGCAAAAGAATACGGCGTCGATTTCTACAGGTTCGGCCACGTTAAAGAACCTAAGCACGACGTTGACCGTTCCAGCTACTCTGTGGTCAGGGACATGAACAAGTGTATCCTGTGCAAGAGATGTGTAAGGACATGCATCGACCTCCAGGAAGTAGGCGTACTGGAAGCTACCATGCGCGGAGCCCAGACTACCATCTCTACATTCATGGATAAACCACTTGCCGACGTCATCTGTATCAACTGCGGACAGTGCATCAACCGCTGCCCGACGGCAGCCCTCAGGGCTAACGACCCCTCCGACATGATCTGGAGGGCAATCGAAAACCCGGCAAAGCATGTCGTCATCCAGACTGCCCCGGCGCCGCGCGCTGCTATTGCCGAGGAGTTCGGTGTCGAAGCAGGCCGCTCGATGACATACGAACTCAATACTGCACTGCGCATGATGGGCTTCGACAGAGTGTTCGATACGGACTTTACCGCTGACCTTACGATAATGGAAGAGGGTACTGAATTGCTGCTGAGGCTGAAGAAGGCTCTTGTTGAAAAGGACGCGAGTGTCAAGCTTCCGCAATTTACTTCATGTTCTCCGGGATGGATTAAATACATCGAGCATTTCTATCCCGAATACCTGGAGCATCTTTCGACAGCAAAGTCTCCCCAGCAGATGTTCGGAGCTCTCATCAAGACCTTCTACGCCGAAGAACACGGCATCGATCCTGCTTCCATCGTGTCCGTCTCGCTGATGCCATGCTCGGCAAAGAAGTTCGAGGCGAACAGGAACGAGATGACCGACTCCGGCTTCAAGGACATCGACTATGTCCTGACGACACGTGAGATGGGGCAGATGATCAAGGAAGCCGGACTGAAACTGCCCGACCTTCCCAAGAGCCAGTTCGACGATCCTTTCGGGGACACAGGCTCAGGCCTCATCTTCGGCGCCACCGGCGGTGTGATGGAGTCTGCCCTCAGGACTGCTTACGAACTGGTAACCGGTAGGGAAGTACCTTTCGAGAGGCTGCGCATCACTCCCTGCCGCGGCTTCCAGGGAGTAAGGGAAGCTTCCGTGAAACTTGAGAATGTCAAAGAGGAATGGTCATTCCTCGAAGGCGTGAACCTCAAATTCATGATTGCACACGGAACGGCTAACGCCAAGAAAGTGATGGAGGCCTTGAAGAGAGGCGAACTCAGCGACGTCCACTTCATCGAAGTGATGGCCTGTCCCGGCGGCTGCTTAGGCGGCGGCGGGCAGCCCATACCGACCAATCCTGTAATTCGCCAGAAACGTGCCGACGCCATTTATGACGAAGCCGACAACCTGTCAATCAATAAGTCGTTCGAGAACCCTGGAGTCCAGTACATTTACAAGAAATTCCTGCCGGAAGGCCCCTGTGGCCACAAATCACACAAGCTGCTGCATACGCACTATGTAAGCAGAGGCAGGTATATCGTTTAGAGCATCGTGCATCATGGTTCCTGCAGCAGAGGGCTTAAGCCCTCTGCTGCCGCTGTTGTTGCTATTGATAATAAAATAAGAAATTAATGGTATTGGATGAAGTCTGATTTCTTTTCGCTTGTTCCGGACAGATGCAAGTTCGATAAGTTCTGGGCTGAGATCAGGAAACGCAACCGCTGGCTGATAATGCTGCGTTACTGTGCCATTGCAATGCTTGCTTCATTTGCACTGGCAATCGATTGGCTCAAAGACTCAAGGGATCACATTGAGTTCAACACCCTGCCGCTGTGGTCAATAGCTCTTACAATACTCATCTACAACGTCATCTTCCACAGGCTGTGGAATTACTTAGCGAAGAAGCGGAACTGGCACCTGGACCAGAAGATCGGCTACCCGAGGAAAGGCTTCCACAGCCTGCATTTCTCGCTGATGCAGATATGTTTCGACTTTGCAGCACTGATGCTTTTCATCTATTTCACCGGCGGTGTCGAGACCCCGCTCTATGCATTCTTCATCTTTCATGTCATCATCGGCAGTATGCTCCTGCCGGCAGCGATTATCAGTATCATCATCACCGCCACATTCCTGATTACGCTTGCCGGGGCGCTTCTGGAATACTATGCCGTCATTCCCCATTATGCCATCAAAGGTGTAATGGCCAATTCTTTTTATAACGACATTACCTATATCGCTGTCTTTTTCACACTCTTCGGCATTGTTCTCTACATCAGTATTTACCTTGCAAATTCAATCACAAAGCAGTTGTACCTACGGGAAAGGTCCCTGACGAATGCCTATGAACAACTCGAAGAAGCGGAACGCGCCAAGTCGAGATATGTGATGTCTGTTGTCCACGACCTGAAAACACCGGTTGCCGCGGTGATTACTTACTTAGACATGCTGCTCGAAGGGAGGATGGGCAGCCTTGAAGACACTCAGAAGCCACCGCTCGAGAGGTCGAAGATCAGGCTCTGGAACGCAATTACAATCATCAATGACATTCTCTATATCTCACAGTTGAAATTAGAAGCGGGGCTTGAAAAAAACACCGACATCAGTCTTACAGACATGTTTGCTGAAATATTCAGGGATTTCCATGTAATCATTGCGTCTAAGAACATCGACTATCAGTTCGTTTCCGAGCTGACACAGGTTTCTATCAAAGGCGAAGACCGGATACTGAAGCTGGCTCTGTCGAATATTGTCTCTAACGCAGTGAAGTACACCAACGACGGCGGCGCCATCAGGGTAAAACTCAGCGAACGCCGCAACAGTGTAATTGTCAGTGTAGCGGACAACGGCATTGGAATACCCGACAACGAGAAGGGGAAAGTATTCGAAGACTTCTACCGTACAAGTTTGTCTAAGAAAAAGAGCAGCGACGGCAGCGGCCTGGGGCTTTCGATTACACTCGAGACCATCAGGAAATACGGAGGGACTATCAGGGTAGAGTCGCCGTCTTACCTGAAAGAGTCAGACACGATGCCCGGTTCTGAATTCATTATAGAACTGCCGAAAGAGTAATTGTTTAAAAGCAAAAATTTACTCTTTCCCTTTGCCAAACATCCTCAGCAGTTCCTCTTTTTCTTCGTCGCTGAGGGTGAAAGGTTTCCCGGCCATGTCATAGACGTCCTTTTTTACCTGTTTAGTCTTTTTCTTTGGTTTCACCGATTCAAAATCTTCAGGTTCAGCCACCCTTACGGGTTCTTTTTTCTTAGGTGTTTTTCTGTAATCGTCGGCAAAAGATTCGTCGGGGAGTTCTTTGTCGAACGCATTCAGCAGCCTTTGCTTTTCTTTGGATGTAATTGTAATTGGCTTTTCGGAACTGGCCTGTTTTGAGGCGGTTGCCTCGGAATAGATGCGCTGGAGCCTGTCGAGGAATTCATCTGACTTTACGGCTTTACAGGCGCTGATTCTTGCGTAACTGAACACTTCGAGGTCGGAGGAAACGACCACGCAGTTGGGCTTGTTCATTTCCATATCGACCAGGTCTTTGATGACATCGTCGGCCTTCCGGCTGCCCGATTCGGCAATTACCACGTTCTCCGGCAGCATCGGGTCATGGCCCATTACACCGTCCACTGCGAGTGTAATGCGGTAGGAGGGATAGCGGTAGCTGAAATAGCGGACAAGGGTAACAAGGAAATATATGGCTTTGTCGGCCCCTGCTGGCTGCCTGATGAGGCTCGTAATATTATATGTATCAAGTATATAGTGTTTCATTTACTGCTTATGTTAATTCTAATAATACTCATCGTTAAATATTATTAAAATTACAGAATTCCACCGTCTCATTCAAACGTTTTATTATGTCAGCCATCATGAAAAACCAGTGGAATTCTTCCGATGAAAGCAGAACCGGGTGTGATTTCTCTAAAGTTGTATTCACGTTTACCGGGCGTGTTCAGGAACTACCTCAGCAGTATCATCTTCCCGCACTCTTTCCGGTTGCCGGCCCTGACAGCGTAGTAATACACTCCCCGGGGCAGAGCAGTTGCGTCGAAGGGAACGGAACATGTGCCTGCATCCATGAATTCATCGGCCAAAGTTGCAACTCTTTCACCCAGAGTGTTGAAAATATCAATTCTGACGTTTTCCGGTTCCGGCAGTGTGAGTGTAATTGCCGCAGACTCCGTGAAGGGGTTGGGAACCACAGAAACAGCACAGCATCCGGCCCCGGCAGTGTTTCCATCCCCGACGTCCGAACGGGTGTCGGTGAATTTTATGATGGTACCCCCGGAACCTACGGCCCAGCCGTTGTTAATATCTATGAAAGAGACATCATAGATGTAGTTATTGGTTAATCTGTCGTCGATTATCCAGTCATTGCCTCCGTTGGTGGTATAGAGTATGAATCCCGTGCCTGCTATCCAGCCATTATTGCGATCCGTGAACTGTATATCGTTAAGCGCTGAAACAGTGCCGGAGGCCTGTTCTGTCCAGGTATTCCCACCGTCGTCGGTCCTGAGGATATTGCCTTTGTTGCCGGTAAGCCAGCCGGTATTAGTATCAATGAAAAACAGGCTTTGCAGCTGGAAATATTGACCAGGTTGACTAAGTTGACATAGTAACTTCCAGTTTTCTCCTCCGTCTGTTGTTGAAGTAATCAATCGATAATTGCCTACGGCCCAGCCATTATTGCTGTCGGTGAAATGTATATCCTCCAGGGAAAATGTAGCGTCGGACCAGTACCCGATCCAGTCCAATCCGCCGTTTGTGGTTTTATATATCATTGAATCATCTCCGGCAATCCAACCGGTGTTTTCGTCGAGGAAAAAGCAACTGTTCATAGATTCCATTGTGTGGGAATCCTGCATCGACCAATTCAAACCTCCGTCGGTTGTCCTGAGGATGGTTCCATAATATCCGACAGCCCAACCGTTTTGCTTGTCCACGAAACAGATGTCAAACAATCGGTTGTTTACTCCCGACGACAGGCTGTCCCAGTTCTTGCCTCCGTTCGTTGTCTTCATGATCTTGCCCTCTGTTCCGGCAGCCCACCCATTGTCGGCATCGATGAAACATACTGAGGTCAGGCTGTATGAAGTGGCCGGTAACTGATCTGTCCAGTCAATTCCACCATTCGATGTTTTCATGATCAGCCCTGAGGAACCGACGGCCCAGCCGTTATTGGCATCGGTGAAGAATACATCGTTAACAAGTATGCTCTGTCTTAAATTAATCGAATTCCAGCTTACACCGCCGTCGTTAGTACTGATAATACTTCCATACTTGCAGTATATCCAACCTGTTAATGAATCGGTAAACTGAATTTTTGAATATTGGTTGGTAAAGCCGCTTTCCCACGAGTACCAGTCCAGCCCGCCGTTCATGGTCTTCAGCAGCAGGTTTTTGTTGCCCACAGCCCAACCGTTGAGCGGATCGGGAAAGTAAACACTGTACAGGTCCAATTTTTTCGTGTTTTCCCGGACGGTCCATTTCAGGCCGCCGTCGGTAGTGGCGATGATAGAACCGCTGTCGCCGACAGCACAGCCGTTTTTATTATTGATGAAAAACACATCATTGAGGTTGTTTCCTGTGTTTGAAACCTGCTCCTTCCAATCCTGGCCTCCATTGGAAGAATGTAAAACCAGGCCTTTTTTCCCTGCAATCCATGCGTTGTTCTTGTCCGAATACACAATTGCGTTGAATGACATGGCGCTGTCGGAAAAAACATTGTTCCATTTAATCCCGCCGTCTTTGGTACGGTAGATTGTACCTTCAGGGCCAATTGCCAGGCCGTTTTTCGTGTCTGTGAAAACAAATTTGTCAAGACTGACTGCGTCTTTTGAGAGAACAGTCCAAAGAGTTCCCCCGTCTGTCGTTTTCATTAAACTGCTATTGTAGCATAGTGCCCAGCCGTTGTTTACATCGGTGAATTGTACCTGGGTGATTGAATTGCCCTGAGGCAAAGGGTTCTGCCATGCCCATTCCCCGGCAGTTGCGGCGTCGGCTGCAAGCAGCGCCATTAAAAGTAATAAAAGTTTCTTCATTGAAATTCCCTCATATTTCAAAAGTGGATATTGAAAATCTGAATTCATGGGAAAGCCTGAACATTGTGTGAATACAATTCTTTGAAATGTCTTTCAGGATATGCATCTTTTCTCTACCATCAGCATGTTTTCCGATGAATTCACAAATTAACAGTTTATCAATATATTGAAAAAAAAGGAAAATTCAAATATTTACAAATAAAAAAACCTTCCGAAAGTCATTTCTTCCGGAAGGTTTGCAGATTCTGGCGCTGCCTATCCCTGGCTTGAAAAGAGGGCGTCAACAAAAGCTATGGGGTCGAAAGGCTGCAAGTCGTCGATCTTCTCTCCGACGCCGATATACCTGACAGGTATCTTCAGGCTTGATGCGATGGGAATCACCACCCCGCCTTTTGCCGTACCGTCGAGCTTTGTAAGTACAAGGCCGGTGATGGGGGCTACTTTCATGAATTCCTTCGCCTGCTGGATGGCATTCTGTCCTGTGGTAGCGTCGAGAACTAAGTAAACGTCGTTGGGGGCGTTAGCCCTTAATTTCTTCATAACCCTGCCGATTTTCTCCAGCTCGGCCATGAGGTTACCTTTGTTGTGGAGCCTGCCGGCCGTATCGATAATAACGACATCGGTGTTTTTAGCGATGGCAGAATTCATAGTGTCAAAGACAACGGCAGCAGGGTCAGCTCCGGCTTTCTGCTGGACGATTCCTACGCCGGCCCGCTCTGCCCAGATCTCGAGCTGCTCGTTGGCCGCTGCCCGGAAAGTGTCGGCTGCACCGATGAGTACCGATCTTCCGGCATTCTTGTAGTTATGTGCCAGTTTCCCAATCGTCGTTGTCTTACCGACGCCGTTTACCCCTATAACAAGAATTGAATGGGGCTTTTCGGCTTCGTTTACAGAGTAAATTGCATCATTGTCGGCAGAGGGCGATTTGATGAGGATGTTGAGTATCTCCTCTTTCAGGATGTCGAAAACGTCTTCGGCGTTTTCGTGCCCTTCTTTCTTTACCCGTACCTTAACGGCTTCGATTATCTGCTCCGAAGCTTCGACGCCGATGTCTGCCGTGATGAGTATATCTTCTATTTCGTCGAGAAGGGCCGCGTCGATCTTCCGGCCGATGCCCAGCGCTCCCTGTATCTTATCGACGAAGGAGTCCCTGGTTTTCTGCAATCCGTCCTTGAGTTTCTTCAAACCCAGCACGTCGTCAACTTTTTTCTTGAATTTGTCGAAAAATCCCATAGTGTTTTCTTATTCTAACTGATAAATTTTTTACAAAATTACGAAATTTAAGACTTTTCCTTAACATTTTTCATCATCCTTGTGAGATTGACGGAGTAGGAACCCAGGGAAAGGGCAACTCCAGCCAGCGCCAGAGCCATTGAATAGGGCATCAGGCTGTCCTGTTTAAGCAGGGCCAGCAGCATGGACTGGGCAATCATCAGGACCGCGGCTTTGCCGGCATAATTGGACATAGGAATTGTCTTGACCTTGCTGCTGAGGAACAGGCCGGCAATGAGAATTATCACATCCCTGCCGATTATTATCAATCCGAACCAAAGAGGTATTAATGCTTCCGTAAGCATTGCAAGGAAGGCGCCTGCTACAAAGACTTTGTCGGCTAAAGGATCGATGATCTTTCCCCAGTCGCTGACCTGGTCCAGTTTCCGCGCCAGGTAACCGTCCAGCAGGTCTGTAACGATGGCCAGTACTCCAAGGCCGATCGCGTACCAGGTCATACCATTTATGATCAATATAATCATAGGTATGGCCATCAGGAGGCGCAGGAAACTCAGGCCGTTGGACACAGTGTATAATTTTCCTCTATTTTCCATTTGAAAGCACCGTTTTATTTCTTTTTAAAAATATTATTGACAGGATGAATGAAAGCAGGATGCCCGGAACCATCGGTTCAAAGTTATCAATAAAGTATGTAATGGCCGGATTTCCGACAGACGCTGCCAGTTCAGCCTTACGGAAGACAATCCATACCAGGGAAATTGACGGGCAAAGTACCATGATGGAGAACAGTCCGGCTTTCTTCAGGTAAAACCTCCGGGAGTATGCCGTCACAAGAGGCAGCAGCATACCCGGAACCGCTACCGAGGCCGTAAGGTATATTATTTCGATTATGGAGTTTATCGACACAGCCATGACAATAGCGATAACAGCGGAAATCACCAGTCCCACCCTTGTCAGCAGTTTTTTGTCCCATTGCTTCGAAGGGAAGAGTTTCCTGTTGAGGGGAATAAATATATCGTAGCCTATCGTTGCTGCGCTGATGAAAGAGTAGCTGTCAAGTGTGGACATCACAGTTGCAAGAAGCGTAATTACAAACAATCCTTTCCAGAACACGGGAAGAACGGCCTGTGCCAGTACAGGATAGGTAAGGACAGGGTCGCCGATGGTAAGCCAGGCTCTGGCGTAAAGTGCCGTACTGAGGGTAAGGAAGTCGAATAATACCCAGAAAAGTATCGAGATGAGGACGCCTCTTTTGGCCGTCTGTGGCGAAGCCGAAGCAGCGCATCGCTGGTGGAAAGTCGGATCGACGAAGGTCTGCATGGAAATCACGAACCACACTAATACATACTGCCAACCCTGGCCTCCGGTAAACTCCAGGTGTTTTTCCGGCAGGCCGGCGATCATTGCAGACGGAGAGCCGAACTGAATGACAGAAAAAATCAGGAGGACGGCGAAGCCAAGGTACATGAAAACAAACTGGACTGTGTTGGTGAGAACGTCGGCTTTCAATCCGCCTGTGTAAATGTAGGCAATCGAAACAAGGGCGCCCAACACTACACACAGCCACAATTCCCATCCGGTGAACATCCTCAGTATGTCGCCCAGCATCAACAGGTAAGCCGCGGGGATAGTAATTATCAGAATCAGGAACGAAGCAATCCATGCAGCCCTGGAGCCATATTTCCTGTCGATCTGTTCCGGTATGGTACGTGCTCCCAGGAGCCTGATGCGGGGAGCGGCAAAAATGGCAAAAGCAGCTGCCGACAAGTAATAGACCAGGCCAAAACATACCCAGCCGACGATGCCGAAAGAATATATGAATTCGCCGATGCCGAGGATGTTCCCGTACCAGGTAGCCACGAGCGTTGTAACAAACAGCGGCAGGCTGAGTTTCCTCCCTGCAAGCAGGTAATCCTCGAAGTCGGTCTTTGCTTTCCTGTCCTTGTTCCTTGAAAGAAAAAAGCCAGTGTAGAAAATGACGGCGAAATAAATACAGATAAGGACTATATCAATACTGTCCAGTGTAATCATTGGCCCGGTCAGCGCTTGTTCTTAAAGGATTCGACAGTGACTGCCAGCCCTTCGCTGAGATTGTACTTCGGTTCCCAACCGTGCTGCTTATTAATCTTTTCATAGGAACAGACACTTCGCATCTGCTCGCCGGGTTTTGCCGGCCCGTGGACTTCTTCACAACCGGAACCGGTAAGTTTTCTCAGCGTGTTGAACACGTAATTGACATCAGCTTCGACACCGGTACCGATATTGTATATGCCCGTAACATTGTCGTTAAGCGCTAAAGCATTGGCAGCAGCCACGTCGCCGACAAATACATAGTCCCGGGTGATTTTCCCGTCACCGTTGATTACAGGCTGTTCGCCGTTAAGCATCTTGTTAATGAAGATGGCAACGACACCGCACTCACCGTGGGGATTCTGGCGCGGGCCGTATATGTTGGCGTACCTGAAAATGCAGTATTCCAGGCCGTATGCAATATGATAATAATGAATATATTTCTCGTTGGTGAGTTTAGTGATGCCGTAAGGAGAGACGGGAACGGTCTCGTGTTTCTCATCAGCCGGGAACTGGTATTGTTCTCCATAGACGGTGCCGCCTGAAGAAGCGAAAATGATCTTCTTTACCCCTGTGTCTTTAGCTGCTTCGTACAGGTTGACGCTACCGAGGATGTTCAGTTTCAGGTCGAACAGCGGGTCCCTGACGGAAGTCCTTACGTCCACCTGGGCTGCGTGGTGATTGAGGATGTCGAAACGTTCCCTTTCGAATATTTTCCTTATCTCAGGCTCCGTTATATCGACATTGATGAACTTTGCCCGTGGATTGATGTTTTCTTCCCTGCCTGTCGATAAATTGTCGAGTATCACGACCTCATGGCCCAGGCCGATATATGTATCTACTATATGAGAACCGATGAAACCGGCTCCTCCGGTTACTGCAATTTTCATGTAATCCAAAAAATTAATAAAACATAACTTTAAGGCTCAAATTTAATAAATAATTTATAATAAGAATTCCGTTATATCAACATATTTATTAATTTAGGTTTTTATTATTTAATTTATAGTAAAAAATGTTAAAGAAATTAAGAAATAAGATGCCGACAAAGTTAATTATCACTCTGGTCGTAATCATCTCCTACGTCGCAGGCGCCCAGACACAGCCGTGGAAAGAGTACCTGAACAAAGCCGATGAATATCTCAATAAAAGAAACTATGGCCTTGCACTCGAAAATGCCCAAAAAGCCCTTGAAATCATCGAAAAAGAACTTGGGCCCGAACACTTTAACTATGCACAGGCCCTGAACAGGATCGGCTGGATATATTATTTTAAGGGTGACTACGACAAAGCCATCGAATATTCCATTAAAGAAGTGGAACTGAAAAAGAAGATACTGCCGGCCAACGACGCCAGCTACGCTTCTGCCATCCATAACCTCAGTACCCTGTACCAGGCAATGGGGCGCTACACCGACGCCGAGCCGCTGCTGAAGGAAGCCCTGGAGATCAAGAAGAATACTGTCGGTGAAGGCGACACTTCCTACGCCAAGACTCTTAATAACTTCGCCAACAACTATTATAATATGGGGAACTATAAAGAAGCCGAAAAGCTCTATCTCCAATCCCTTGAAATCAAAGACAAGAACAACCTGAAAGGAACCACTTCCTACGCCTACACGCTTTCGAGCCTCGGCAGCCTGTACCACAACCTCGGCAACTACAAAGAAGCCTGTAAGGATGTGTCAGAAGCCCTGGCCATCATGAAAAAGAATATCGGTGAAAACCATCCGGAAACGATGAAGGCCGAATCAAGGCTCGCCAACATATACCTCGCTCTCGGCGAAAGCGACAAAGCCCTGAAACTCTTCGACGCTGTCCGGGCTAAACAGAAAAATATGACGGGAGACGCACACCCTGACTATGCCCAAAGCCTGTACAACACAGCCCTTGTTTACTGGGACATGAAGAAATACAACGAAGCCAAAGACCTGATAGGCATGGCAAAAGACATAATCTCCAAAAAGATGGGGCAGGGACACCCTCTCTATTCCTCATGCCTCAACGCTCTTGGCACCATTGCCTGGGCACAGCAGGATTACGGTACTGCCGAGCAGTATTTCAGGGAAGCGGTATATATTAAGGAAAAGCTCTTCGGCCAGAATAACCCCGAACTGGCAATCATGATTCACAACCTTGCCGGTGTACAGAAAGACATGGGGAACTACAAAAGCGCCGAGGAGAACTACTCCAGGTCGTTCAACCTCTATCTTAACCAGATAAAAACCAATTTCCCCTTCATGAGCGAAGAAGAAAAGATAAATTTCTATGCGAAGATACGTTCCAAGTTCGACATGTTCTATTGTTACGCCATGCAGAGGTTCAGGGAAAACCCCAAACTGCTCGGGGACATGTACAATTTCCATATCTCCATCAAATCGCTGCTGATCAATAACCTGAAGAAAATGAAAGAGAAGATACTAAGCTCTGAAGACCCGAAACTCATTGACACATACAACAAATGGCACGATATCAGGGAAAAGCTTTCCCGCGCATACAGCATCTCCGCTTTCAGCTCCATTAGCTCCGGCATTAATAAGGACTCTCTCGAAAAGCTCGCAAACAGCTATGAGAAGCAAATGTCACTCGAATCATTCAATTACCTGAACCTGAAAGAACACGCATCTGCCACCCCGATTACCTGGCAGGACATCAAATCGAAGCTTCAGCCCGACGAAGCTGCCGTCGAGATTGTCCGGTTCAATTTCTTCTCCGGCGGAGCCTGGTCAGACACTGTGTTCTATGTTGCACTCATCGTAATGAAAGAAACAAAAGACTATCCCGATTACGTTGTTTTCAATAATGGAAAAGATTTTGAAAAGTACTTCATTGTCAATTACAAGAAGTCCATTGCCCACCAGATCGACGATACGCTCTCTTACAATTTCTTCTGGAGGAGGATCGACGAGAAAACCGCCGGTAAGAAACGAATCTTTGTTTCACTGGAAGGCGTTTACAACAAGATCAACATCTCATCGCTGCAGTCTCCCAACGGCCGCTTCATCATCGACGACAAAGAGATTGTAGTACTGTCGAATACAAATGAAATATACTACCGTAAAAAAGAAAAGAAACAGGAAACACAATACAACGCTGTACTCTTCGGCTATCCCACTTTCCTGAAGAATGTAACCAACAAAGCAAACGTATCCATCCCGGCACTGAACGGTTCGAAAGTCGAAGTAGAGAAGATCGACTCTTTGCTCAAAGACAAGAATATCAGTTCGCTGTTGATGATCGAAGACAATGCCACAGAAGACCGGTTCAAGCTGGTAAAGAATGCCGACATCATTCATATTGCCACACACGGTTTCTTCAATCCCGACATTGTCCGCAACAAAACCAATGCTCTTGTACTCGACGAGATCAAGACCAATGAAAACCCCCTCATCAATTCCGGGCTTCTGTTCGCCGGCATCAAGTATATCGACCCCGACAGCAGCAAAATTATTACAGGAACCGAAGACGACGGCCTGCTTACCGCCTACGAAGCCTCCAACCTTAACCTCGACAACACAAAATTAGTTGTGCTCAGCGCTTGCGAAACCGGATTGGGCGCGGAGAAAAACGGGGACGGAGTCTATGGATTGCAAAGGTCATTCCTTATTGCCGGGGCAAAGTCGCTGATCATGAGCCTCTGGAAAGTCAACGACTACGTAACCCAGGAATTGATGTACACATTTTACAAATACCTGCTGTCAGGTGAAACGATTCCCATCTCTTTTAAAAAGGCACAGATGGAAATCAAATCCAGGTACAGGCATCCCTATTTCTGGGGAGCCTTTGTCCTGGTTACCTGTATGAACTGAAAAAATGCGATAAATATTAACTAAATGTAAAATTAATATTAATAAATAATAATTATTTAAAAAAATAATGGAAAAAGCATAATTATTTTCAATTTTTTTTAAAAAATTTCAACTTTTTTTGAGACCTTTTTGTTATTGATGTGTCAATATAGGTTGAAAGTGAAACAAAAATGATAAGAGTTCTTTGAAAATAGGAGTTGCTTGAACGACCAAAGAAAATATCGGATATTTTTTTTCCACATTTTACAATTATTTGAACTTCTTATTGGGAAAGGATATAATAATTTATTAATTTTAGAGATGTTTAATTAATCCGTTTTTTTAAATGTAAATGTTTGGTTAAAAATATGCGTATTGAAGGTTCAAGAATACTGGTATTAGGTGGATGGGGCTTAGTTGGCTCGGCAATATGCCACAAGCTGATGGAGCACTCTCCTGCAAAACTGTATGTTTCTTCACTGAAACAACACGAAGCAGAAGACGCAGTCAATCAGTTAAGAAAAGAATATAAGAATGTTGACCCGGAAATGTTCCAGCCTGCCTGGGGCAATCTTTTCTGTCGCAAAGACTGGAAAGACATCTCCTGGCAAGACGTAATTAATGATTCGAAAAAACGCCAATCAGCCATTGACGATATCTTCGATGAATTGAACGACGACATCAGGACAAGTTCCTTCCTGTATTCGCTCATAAGCGATACAAAACCCGACATAGTGATCGATTGTATTAATACGGCTACAGCAATTGCCTACCTTAATATATATGACACTGTCAATCAGGTTAAAAAACAAGTAAGGGAAGATTCAATTGACAAAGACCTGCTTGAAAAAATGCTCAGCAGCATTTATATCCCTCAACTGATCAGGCATATCCAACTGCTCTACCAGGGGTTGAAAGACAGCGATACTAAGATGTACCTGAAAATCGGGACAACCGGTACAGGTGGCATGGGACTTAACATACCCTTTACTCACAGCGAAGAAAGGCCGTCAAGAGTACTGCTCTCCAAAACTGCTGTTGCAGGAGCACAGACTCTTCTTAATTTCCTGATGGCAAGAACCCCCGGCAACCTGCTCGTTAAAGAGATCAAACCCGCTGCTACCATCGCCTGGAAGAGAATCGCTTACGGTAACGTCAGAAAAGGTGGAAAAGACATCCTGTTGTACGACATGAACATCGACGATGCCCACAAAACAGGCAGCACCTTCGATTTCAACAACACGACAGGTGTTTCCGACACCGGAAAAGCTTTCGAGTCCGTCTTCATCGACACCGGCGAAAACGGCATCTTTTCCAAAGGCGAATTCAGGACAATCGCTTCGCTGGGACAAATGGAAATTGTTACTCCCGAAGAAATTGCCGAATATGCAGTCCATGAAATTCTGGGCGGCAATACAGGCAGAGATGTCATCCAGGGGTTGGACGCTTTCGTTCTCGGGCCGACTTACAGAGGCGGCTTGCTGTTTAACGAAGCAATGAGAGAAATCGAAGGACTGGAGAAAGAACACGAAGTTGACAGTACAGCTTTCGAACTGCTGGGACCGCCAAGACTGTCCAAACTTCTTTACGAAGCCCATCTGATTAAAAGAATAGCAGGCAATATGAAAGACGCTTTGAAGATGAAAGCTAAAGACTTCTCTGAAAAAGCACTGGCACTGCTCAAAGAAGATGCGGAACTCAAATCCCGGATTGTCTCCATCGGGCTGCCGATACTTCTTCCTGACGGTAAACAATACTTACGCGGCAAAGAAGTAAAAATCCCTAAGAGAACTACTTCGGCTACCATTGCAATGACTAGCGAAACAATTGACAAATGGTGCTACGAAGGATGGATCGACCTGAGGCCAGGTAATTTTGAACTTTGGCAGCAAAGGCTTTCAACAGTAATTGAACAGGCCGAATCAATACCTGCCAACGATACTAGTTCAAGATATACTTTCAATAAATTTTACTGGGACAATTTCCAGACCATCGACGAAGGTAAATTAGCCGGCTGGATATTCCAGTTCGAAGACAAAGGATGGAGATTTAAAAGATAAATTAAAAAAAAATGATATTTTTGAAAATATAAATAATGTATAAATAAGAATTTTAATAAACGTTTTGTATAATTTTATTCATGGGGTACATGATGATTAAACGGTTTCTGCTACTTTTCACTTTGACCCTTGCACTGGTTGCAACTTCGGCATTCGCCGGCGAGAAGACTATCAAGGGTAAAGGAGATGTGGTTCAGTACAAGAGCGAATTGTCGATGCCACCGACATTCATGCCGAATGCAACAAGCTTCCCTGAACCATTTTCTAACTTGTCCAACCCAAGGACAGCGCCGGCCATCTCCACGGGCTACTATTTCGTGGACAGCTACGAAACGAACGCACCGTACGGAGATTCATTCTGGCATCCGACACCCAAAATCTACGACACAAACTACACCGACGACGGTGAGTGGATCAGAGTAAAACCCGGTCCTCGTACAATGGATTTCGCAAATTCAACGGAAGCAAAAAATGCCTGGGCTGCCAATCCCAGAGGCCAGTACTACTTCCGTAACCCTGCCCTTCCATCAACAGGCAGCTATTTTGACCACGGCTTAGTCAACGCTACGGACTCGACAGACAACGCCATTGCCGGCCCGATGCCCTTAGGCCTTACCGCCGAAGGTTTCATCTTCAACGGCGTACGCTATGACTCGTTCTATGTATCGACGAACGGTATCATTGCCCTTACCAACAGGCGCTATCTGTACGACGCTTCCGGCAACAGGACCATCGGCGGTAACGGCGACTGCTACGACAGAATGAGTATGGACTGGTTCGTAAGAAGCCATTCCTACACAAGCTCGACAGCATCGCTGAACGACCCGACACCCGACAACTTCGGCTATCAGTATGCAGTGCTCGGTAACTCACCTTCATCTGCAACAGCCGGTATCAGGTATCCGGGTGGCAGCTTGAACACGGTATTCGGATTAAACAGCGGCGCCGGTCAATATGCGTCCACATCAACAAATATTGCATGCCGTGCAGCAGTAATAGCACCGTTCTACGGCGACCTGCACCTGTCACAGTTCAAGGCAGCAACCAACCTGCCGGACGACTGGGGCCATGTAAAATTCAAATCAACGGTTGACGGTAACAAACTTATCATCTACTTTGCCAACGCAGCTCCCAAAGGTAACTTGTGTCCATTGCCGGGATATACATATACAGCTCCTTCGGACTTACGTCCCGGCGACCTTGCATACGTGGGCGCCTCGGCACAGGTCGTTCTCAACAGGCTCGACAGTTCTATTACTGTTAACTATGAGAACTTCACCGGCATCGTACCTTTCTCCGGCTTCACAGCAACAGCCGAACAGATCTTCCGTTACAACACGGCCTGCGGCGTACTGGGCTGGGCAAGGCACGTAAACAACTACAGAGCAAAATATGCAGCATCTTTCCAGGAATACTGCCAGTACACACATTACTTCTCAAGCTGGCGCTTAACAACGATGGACATCCCGGCATCGGGTTCCGCCGTCAGGTTCAAGCAGTGGAAGAACACACTGCGCGTATTGACAATATCCTACCGCGTAAGAAGCCTTAACAAAGACGCCGACCTGGACTACTCACAAGTTGTACCTACATCATTGGTTGACAATTATGAGCTTCTCGCCGATGAGGATAGAATCGGCGCGATGCAGCCTGTAGCAGTACTTCAGAACCTTACCAACGATATTACATACGTTGACAACAATGCCCCCGGCAGCCCCGACAAGAGTAACTATCCCGGCACCGGCCTTAATGCTTTTGACCAGGACCTCAACTTCAGGGCAAGATTCAGGATATACAACCAGGCATTGGACAAGATCATATACAACAGGCTTATGCCCATCGACAGTACCGGTATCAACCTTGCCGACGACTATGACGCCAAATCGGATTACTACGGTAACCCTTACTGCAAAGTAAGATACGTATCGGTAGCCCTTACAAGCGGCAACTATGTAACAACCGAACTTACAGCTTCGGCCTACAACGGCATTCCTCCTTACGGATTCGTTGAAGTGTACTTCCCGCCGTTCGAACCGAACGCGTACGTACAGGACAAGTTCAAGAGCTACACAAACATCGGCCGTATGAAGGTCGAAGTAGAAGCCGACCCGACAGACCCGCGCACAAACGAGAATTTTGGCGATGAATGGCCTGCCGACAACAAAGCTTCAAGGTTCCTGTTCGTAATGAAACGTTTGACATCGTTCTACGACGACGTATCCGAATGGCACCTTGTCAAATCTGACCGCGAATACGCAACAAAGACAGCAATGCCCTCAGTAGAGAAATGGGTAAACATAGGAACAGAAGCTGTCCAGGGTAACAACACATCCCATCACCCGCTTCCACCGAGAAGAATCAAGACCAACTACGGCTATATCGGCTTCACAAACAAGAACAGCATGTACGAAGGCATCGGCGGCTATCCGCTGGAATCTCCGCTCGTCAAGATGAACAGGAAAACACTCGACGGCCAGGAATACGTAGCCTGGGGCAGCCCCGGCGGCGACGAACTCCGTTCGTTCCCGATTGACCTTAGAAACAGAAAAGGTGCAGTACTTGCCGTATCGGCCCAGAGGACCACAAACTCAGTCCAGGAAGATTGGGAAAGAGGTTTCTGCGACGGCCAGATCATAGGCTGCGAACCCAGGTCACTGCTCAACGGCACACCGACACAGCCTTTCAATACATCTACGTCTTCCGTAGCCAGCAAAGTCGATGAATTGTTCGTAGAGTTGGCCAAACCCAGCCCCGACCAGATTCACGGCATCACAAACATTGGCGTACCATTACCCTTTGTCGATACGGACCTGAGAGGCACCTGGAGATACCACCCGCGAAGAGCCGGCGCAGCAGCCATCACGAACATGGCAGCCTTCTCGCTCTATGGCGGTGGCGGATACATCAGAGGCTTCCTCGAAAGAGACAAGGACTCAGCCCTTACGACTACAACAGGTTTGAGGACAAACATATTCGACGACGGCTTCGATGAATACTTCCAGAAGATAGCAATACCGATTCCCGACACATTCATCAATGCCCCGAACGAAGGCGCCAAGAACTTCAGGTTCAGGATCAAGGTCAATGCTTACGACAACCAGGTACAGCCTACATTGCCTTCAATCCTTGACGACGACGACGAAATGTATGTTGACAACGTATCGATACTGTTCCCTGCAGAGTTAACAGACATCGAATGTTCATCTGTTGACATCATCTGGCCCTACACGGCAGTACCTGCCAGCCAGGCCAAGAAAATCCCGATCAGGGTAAAGATTGCCAACAACACGAGCCTTCTTTCACCCAGTTTCTTTATCAGAGTAGCGATATATGTAGGAACAGCAAACAACATCCAGGATCCAACACCTGTCTATTGTAAACGAGTAGAAATGCCGTTCCTCAGCGCAGGCGAACAGACAGAAGTCTCGATGCCCGACTGGGACGCAACACTTGCAGCTGTCCAGAATCAGGCAGCCCAGTTCCACATCCGTGCGAATGTATATGTCGAAGGCGGCGACCTTGAGATCAGGAACGATACAACATATTACGACGTAGCATTAACATTCAAAGAATTCTTCGCATACGACCCGATCACAGCCCAGGCCAACAACTCCGTCTCCGCAGAAAACGGCGGTAACGGCAGAGGACTTAACCTCGAAGGTTACAGCTTCGGTGGTGTAGGTAACTCCACATCGATCACTGCATACCCGACAGACCCGGCAGCTTACGGTGCATACGGCGGGAGCGCTTCCGGCCAGATTGCAACCAAGTTCGAACTGTTCCAGGTTGACACCATTCTCGGATACCAGGCTTTCTTCGGCAATCGTAACTCAGCACCCGATTACATCACATTCTCTATCTACAACGACCAGAACGAAAGGCCTTCAGGCAATCCCATCGCCGCTTCACTCCTCGAGAGAGTACAAAGAGGCAGGGACGACCTTAATGATGATTACAGGTATAATGACTATGTAACATACATTCTGAAAGAGCCTGTCATCCTTCCAAGGGGCAGGTACTGGGCAGCATGCGCACAGCTTGGTGAAACAGGCTATGAACTCGGCGCTTCCAGTTCAAGAATGGGTATGAGGACTATGAACGTCCACATCAGGTTACCGATTACCTCATCAAGAGAAGTAGGCCTTGAAGGTACGTCGCTGATGCTTCACAAGGAATTCCGTGAAAAAGACAACTACCAGAACCTCCTGAACAACAACATATTTGCTTACGAGAACACATACACCAGCGGTTCCTGGAACCAGTTCATGCCTACTACAGGCCGTCCGGCATATGCACACCTCCATCACTACGGTTGCTCACCCGAAGATAACAATACGACATGGACCCTGACACGCGGTACATGGAATCCTTTCATCAGGCCTTACCTTGGTCTTAAGAGCCCTGCCACTGAAAGAGTCTATGAAGTATGCTTTGACGACATAGTCATACCTCCGGTTGAACTCACATCGTTCACAGGTAAAGCAAGAGAAAACGGCGTTGACCTGTTCTGGGAAACAGCTTCCGAGATCGACAACTTCGGATTCTACATTCAGAGAAGAGAAGCCGGCAACAACGGCATGTGGAAAGACATTACTTTCGTAAAAGGCAACGGTACTTCCTCCAATGTTAACAGGTACAGCTACTGCGACAAAGACGTTGTACTCAACAAAACATACGAATACCGCCTGAACCAGGTTGACCTTAACGGTAGCAAAGACTGCGGCAAGCTGTCCGACATCGTAACGGTAACCTTCTCTTACGAAGGACTCATTGTCCTCCAGAACTTCCCGAATCCGTTCACCGAATCGACAACATTGTCCTTCACACTTCCCGAAAAATCAAGAGTTACTCTCGAAGTACTCGACATCTTCGGAAACGTAATGAGAACAATAGTTGACCAGGATCTCAATGCCTCGACACAGCCCTACAACTATCAGTGGGACAGGCTGTGCAACAACGGTACTTACGCTCCTAACGGCACTTACATCTACAGGCTGACTGCAGGTGATGTTGTTAAGACCGGCAAGATGACCGTAGTACGGTAAGAGGTAAAATCAAATCAAACTGAAATAAGCCCCCTGCCTCAAAAACAGGGGGCTTTTTGTTAAAAAAAACTTAAGATGAAATGAAAGACTCAATATTTACAAAGATTATTAAAAGAGAAATCCCGGCAGCAATCGAGTATGAGGATGATGAGATAATTGCCTTCAACGACATTAACCCACAGGCTCCGGTACACATATTGATTATTCCCAAAAAACAAATTCCGACAATAAACGACGCAGGACAGCAAGACGCTGAGATTCTTGGAAAAATTATCCTGGCAGCAAAGAAACTGGCTGCCGACAAAGGTATTGCAGACGACGGTTACAGGCTGGTATTGAATTGTAACAGCGATGCCGGACAGACCGTTTTCCATATTCATTGCCATCTTCTGGGCGGCAGAAAAATGAACTGGCCTCCCGGTTGAGGAAGATAACAGAATAAGTACAAATAAAAATTACAAGTGTTTGATCAACCAAACAAAAACAACAAGACAAGAAGAATATAATCGATAGTATTTCAAATTAATTACTAGAAAAATATTTTAATAATATATATAAGAATAAATGATATGTGTCAATATCGTAAGGAGGAAATATTGTCTTTTATGTAAAAAAGAGGGTTACTAACAATTGTCCAAATTACAAAAAGAGGGTTAATAACAATTTTTTTTACAACTTGGTGGAGACTACAATGAAAACACCATCTTTACTCTTGTATTTCACTCTGACCCTTGTGTTGGTAACAACACCGGCATACGCCGGTGATAAAGCCGACAAGGGTAAGGGAGATGTGGTTCAGTACAAAAGCGAATTGTCGATGCCACCGACATTCATGCCGAATGCAACAAGCTTCCCTGAAC
>CAZWLN010000004.1:158911-170849 GCA_964634885.1 uncultured Hyphomicrobiales bacterium
TTGCTTACGAGAACACATACACCAGCGGTTCCTGGAACCAGTTCATGCCTACTACGGGCCGTCCGGCATACGCACACCTCCATCACTACGGTTGTTCACCCGAAGACCAGAATGTTACATGGACCCTGACACGCGGTACCTGGTGTCCTTTCATCAGGCCTTACCTTGGTATTAAGAGCCCCGCCAGAGAAAGAGTATATGAAGCATGTTCCTCCTGGGGCGATCCTGTTTCACTTACATGTTTCGACGGCAAATCGATTGATCGGGGAATTGACCTTTTCTGGGAAACCGGTTCTGAAATTGATAACTACGGTTTCTACGTTCAGAGAAGAGAAGCTCACATGAATGAAATGTGGAAAGATATTGCTTTTCTTAAGGGTAAGGGCATGTCTTCCAGTATTGTCAGGTACAGCTATTGCGATGAGGACGTCATTCTTAACAAAACCTACGAATACCGGCTTAACCAGGTTGACCTCAACGGTAAAAAGGATTGCGGCCATATCTTCCCGGCAATTACACTTACATATACTCACGAAGGCCTCTGTATTCTCGAGCAGAACTTCCCGAACCCGTTCAGCGAAACGACGACATTGTCTTTCTCAGTTCCTGAAAAATCAAGAGTTACTCTCGAAGTACTCGACATCTTCGGGAACGTAGTCAGGACAATTGTTGACCAGGATCTTGACGCTTCGTCGTACAACTATCAGTGGGACAGGCAGTGCAACGACGGTTCATACGCTTCCAGCGGCACTTACGTTTACAGGCTGACAGCAGGAGACGTTGTCAGGACAGGCAAGATGACGCTGATTCGCTAAGTATTTATATGAAATCTAACTGATTATTGCCCCCTGCAAATAAAAAACAGGGGGCAAATGACAAAAGAGCAGATGATGAAAGAGCAGAGTTATTGAGTTGTAATATTGAAAATAGAAACCATCAAAGATAAGGAGGTAATAGTGAAATTATTTATTTTACACATTATTACTGTTCTGGCGCTGTCATATTCCGGGGTAGCAGCTTTTGACGAAGAGAATCCGGAAAAGAAAAAAACAGATATCATACAGTATAAAAGTGAACTGGTGATGCCGAAGTCATTCGGCCCTCACAAGACCAGTTTCCCGGAACCGTTTTCAAACCTGTCCAATGCAAGGACGGCGCCGGCAGTTTCCACGGGCTACTACTTCGTTGACAGCTACGAGACGAAAGCCCCTTACGGAGATCCTTTCTGGCACCCGACACCCATAATCTATGACACCAATATTACAACTGACGGCGAGTGGATCAGGGTAAAACCCGGCCCCCGTACCATGAACTTTGCCAATTCGACTGAAGCCAGCAACTACTGGGCTGCCAATCCGCGAGGCCAGTACTATTTCCGTAACCCTGCCCTTCCTGCATCAGGCAGCTATTTTGACCATGGTATTGTCAATGCCACCGACACGACAGACGATGCCATCGCCGGGCCTATGCCCTTATGCCTGACAGCCGAAGGCTTCATCTTCAACGGCGTACGCTACGACTCTTTCTATGTATCGACAAACGGCATCATAGCCCTTACCAACAGGCGCTATCTCTACGACAGTGACGGTAACCGGAAAATCGGTCCGAACGGCGACTGTTACGACAGAATGAGTATGGACTGGTTCGTAAGGAGCCATTACTACACAAGCTCGGCAGCGTCGCTAACCGATCCGACACCCGACGACTTCGGCTATCGGTACTCGGTACTCCGCAATGCGCCGTCTAATCCGACAGCCGGCCTCAGGGCGCGTGGCGGCCACCTTGACAGCGCGTTTAACAACCTCTACAGGGCAGCGGTAATAGCTCCGTTTTTCGGCGACCTGCACCTGTCTCAGTTCAAAGCGGGTACTAACAAGCCTGACGACTGGGGCAGGGTAATGTTCAAGACGACAAAAGACAGCAACAAACTGATAATCTACTTTTGTAATGCAGCCCCTAAAGGCACTTTGTGTTCCTATCCCGGCTACTTCTACACAGGACTGTCGGACTTACGTCCCGGCGACCCGGGCTATGTAGGTGTCTCGGCGCAGGTTGTATTCAATAGGGCGGACAGCTCGATTACTATTATCTATGAGAACTTCACCGGCATTGTACGATCAGCCGGTTTCACGGCCACAGCCGAACAGATATTCCGTTACAACACGGCCTGCGGCGTACTTGGCTGGGCAAGGCATGTTAACAACTACAGAGGGAAAAACCCTGTTACCTACACAGAATACCTCCAGTACACCAATTACTATTCCCATTGGCTGATGCCATCGTATGATCTGATCCCCGCTTCCGGATTGGCAGTTAAGTTCAAGCAGTGGAAGAACACTCTGAGGGCTCTTTCCATCAGCTATCGGGTCCGAAGCCTTGACAAAAAGTACGAATTTGATTATACTGAAGCAGTGCCAAGTTCGCTCGCCGACAATTACGAGCTTCTCGCCGGTGATGAGAGGCTCGGAACTTTACAACCGGTTGCAATACTTCAGAATCTTACAAATGATATAACATACGTTGACCACAATGCTCCGGGCAACCCCTACAAGAGTAGCTATCCCGGCACCGGACTGAATGCCTTTGGCCAGGACCTCAGCTTCAGGGCAAAATTCAGGATATACAACCAGGCATTGGACAAGATCATATACAACAGGATGATGCCCATCGACAGTACCGGTATCAACCTTGCCGACGACTATGATGCCAAATCGGATTATTTCAACAATCCATACTGTAAAGTAAGGTACGTGTCTGTCGCACTCACGAACGGCAACTATGTTACAACCGATCTTCCTGCTTCGGCCTTCAACGGCATTCCTCCTTACGGATTTGTCGAAGTGTATTTCCCGCCGTTCGAACCGACAGAATATGTAATGGATAAATACAAGAACTGGATACAAATTGGCCGGATGAAGGTAGATGTAGAAGCCGAACCCATTGACCCGAAAACAGGCGAAACCTTCGGCGATGAATGGCCCGCAGATAATAAAACATCAGGAACACTGTTCATAATGAAACGTTTGACGTCATTCAATGATTATGGCGATGAATGGCAGCTTGTCAAATCTGACCGCGATTACGTTACAAAGACAAGAATGCCCTCGGTAGAGAAATGGGTTAATATCGGGGCTGAGGAAGTAAGCGCCCGGGAAATTTCCCATCATCCGGTTCCACCGCTTTGTAACAGATCGATTGAAATAATAAATATGTCGTACCATTATAAATTTATTGGTATTCAGAATAAAAATTACCAGTATCCAGCCATTGGCAATGATACGATATTCTCTCCCGTAATCAAAATGGACAGGAAAACACTCGACCGTCAGGAATACGCAGCCTGGGGCTACCCCGGCGGTGATGAAGTCCGTTCTTTCCCGGTGGACCTGACCGGTCAATTTGGCGCTGTGCTTACTCTCTCAGTTCAGAGAAATTCAAATTCTGTCCTGGAAAACTGGGAGAGAGGATTCTCCGACGGCGAGCTTATAGGCTGCGAACCCAGGTCGCTGCTCAACGGCGCTCCGGCACAGCCTTTCAATACATCGTCTAATTCGGCTGCCCGGCGCCCGGACGAGCTGTGTGTGGAATTAGCCAGGCCCAGTCCTGACGGTTTACATGGTATAACAAATATCGGTTTGCCTTTACCATTTATTGAAAATGACCTGAGGGGCAGTTGGAGATACCACCCGCGAAGAGGAGGAGCAGTACCGGTTACAAATATGGCTGCATACACATTATTCGGTGGGGGAGGCGCTCTCAGGGGATTTCTTGAAACCGACAAAGACTCTGCCCTTACTACAGTAACCGGATTAAGGGCTGATATCTATGATGACGGTTTCGATGAATATTACAAAAAGATATTTATTCCAATACCTGATTCATTCATTAATGCTCCAAACGGAGGCGCAAAGAATTTCAGGTTCAGGATTAAGGTGAATGCCTATGACAACCAGGTTAATCCGGCATTGCCTTCAATCCTTGACGACGACGACAAAATGTATGTTGACAACGTGCAGATACTGTTTCCCGATGAACATGCAGACATCGAATGTTCTTCGGTTGACATTGCCTGGCCTTATACTGCGGTACCTGCAAGTCAGGTCGGGAATATCCCAATCAGGGTAAAGATTGCTAATAACTCTACTATTCTTTCGCAGGATTTCTTTGTCAAGGTAAAGATTTATAAAGGTTCAATGTACAATTACGGGGAAGAACCAATATATCTGGAATGGATTGATATGCCTGTCCTTGGGCCAGGCGAACAAAGAGAAGTCCCGATGCCTGATTTCGATGCTTCAGCATATTCGAAAAACCAATTAACAGCTTCTTTCCATATCGAGGCTTTAGTATATAATGAAGGTGGCGATCCGGTTCCTGAAAATGATACTACTTTTAATAATGTAGTTTTAACATTCAAGGAATACTATGCTTACGATCCCATCACTTACATGGCAAACAATTCCGTCTCGTCGGAAAACGGCGTTAACGGCAGGGGCCTCAACCTTCAGGGATACAGCTATGGCGGTGTAGGCAATTCCTCATCGATTGTTACCTATCCTGTAGTCCCCTATTCATACGGGCCGGATGGCGGAAGCGCTTCAGGCCAGATAGCAGTAAAATTCCAGGTATTCGATGCCGATACGATAGTCGGTTACAGTGCATTTTTCGGTAATTATAATGATGCACCGGATTATGTCACATTTTCATTATATAAAGATGCCGGCGATATGCCTTCCGGTCAGCCCCTGGCCGGGTCTGTAATTGAAAAAGTACAAAGAGGCAAAGACGAGCTCAAAGATGAGTACCGGTACAATGCCTATGTAACTTACCGGCTGAAGCAGCCTATCATCCTTCCCCGGGGCATCTACTGGGCAGCATGCGCCCAGCTTGGTCAAACCGGCTTTGAACTCGGCGCCACCGATTCAAGAATGGGTATGAGGACAACGAATGTACACATCACGACACCTATTTCAACAACCGGGGAAGTGGGCCTCGAAGGTACATCGCTTATGCTTCACAAGGAATTCAGGAAATATGACAAAGATGGGAATTTAGTGAACAACAATATGTTTGCCTATGAGAATATTTACGGAAGTGGCGATTGGCACAAGTTTATGCCGACTATCGGCAATCCCGGATATGCTCATCTCCATCACTTCGGATGTTCACCTGAAGACCGGAATACGACATGGACACTGTCGCGTGGAACATGGTGCCCTTTCATCCGTCCCTGGTTCGGTACGGAAGGAGAAGCCACAACATACTGGCCTGTCGAACTGACTTCTTTCCACGGCAAAGCCAGGGAAACCAGTGTTGACCTGTTCTGGGAGACGGCTTCCGAGATCGACAACTTCGGATTCTACCTGCAGAAACGTGAAGCAGGCAGCAACGACACTTGGAAAGACATTGCTTTTGTTAAAGGTAAAGGTACAACTACCGGCATTAACAGGTACAGCTATTGCGACAAAGACGTCGTTTTAAATAAAACCTACGAATACCGCCTGAACCAGGTGGACCTCAACGGCAGCAAGGATTGCGGAAACCTCTCGGATATCGTTACAATTACCATTACAGGCAGCGGGCAGCCGTTCCTTGGGCAGAACTATCCCAATCCATTCATTGAAACAACAGTAATACCATTCTCATTGCCGGAAAAGGCTGTTGTTACTCTCGAAGTACTTGACATCTTTGGTAACGTACTGAAAACCATCGTTGACGGGGAGCTAAACGCTGCAACATACAATAACTATCAGTGGGACAGGCAGTGTAACGACGGTACTTACGCACCAAACGGCACATACCTCTACAGGCTGACTGCGGGCGACGTAGTGAAGACAGGTAAGATGACGCTGATCAGATGAAATTACTGATATTTGTCCTGAAAAATCCATTACTTCAGGATGAAATCCATACTGTGCAGGTGTTGATATATTTGTTGAATGAAGAATTACAGGCCAGGAACTGATAGGAGAAATAAAATAGAAATTTTATTTTAAAAGCAGAAAATATATTAATAAATATTCATCGGAAAATTATATATTTGATATAACTATTAGTTTAAAAGCGAGGTAAAGATGAAGTCTTCCGTTTTACTTCTTTTTTCTGTACTTACATTAACACTGGCGTCTGCATCGGCTACGGCTTCAGACAAAGCCGGTAAAGTAAACAGAGTCCAACACAAGAGCGAATTCTCCATGCCTGCGACATTTGGCCCTGACAGGACAGGTTTTCCGATGCCGTTTGTTCCTTTTAACAACACAAGGACACAGCCGGCAGTTTCAACAGGCTACTATTTTGTGGACAGCAATTCGGACCTTGTGCCCTACAGCGATTCGATATGGGCGCCAAATGTTGGAATGGAACTATTATCAGATTCGGCCGACGGCAAATGGACCAGGATAATGTCAGGACCGAGGCAAACGAGCTATTCCGACACAAACCAGGCAAAAGCCTACTGGAAAGCCAATCCCAACGGCTATTGCTTCTTCCGTAACCCGTATTTTCCCGGCGACAGCCTGTGTATGTTCTCCCACAAAGCGGCCAGTGCCACCGACTCTACGGATGATGCCATTGCAGGGCCGATACCTATCGGTATAAAGGGAGGGTTCTTTTTTAACGGTGTACGCTACGACAGTATCTATGTATCGACCAACGGCGTCATTGCCCTGACAAACCGTCGCTATATCTATAACTCGTTGGGGTTAAGAGCAACCGGCAGCGACGGCGACTGCTACGACAGAATGAGTATGGACTGGTTCATGAGGCCCAGGACAGCAGAGTGGTCCCCGTTGTCGTTGAACGACACAGTACCGGACGACTGGGGTTACCGCTATGCCGTTCTCGGCAATGACCCCGGCGATTCTCTGGGTGGCATCAGGAAACGCGGGGGAAGCCTCAATTCCTTCAATGAAAACAACAGGGCAGCCATAGTGGCTCCTTTCTTCGGCGACCTGGAAGCTTCTCAATACTCTGTCGCAAAGAAAAAAAAGAATGATTTCGGAAAAGTATATATTAAAAAATTCAGCGACAGCAGTAAAACCATCATTTACTTGTCGAACCTGTCATTAGTAAGAGTCAACAGGGTTTCTCCCGGCACTACCGTCGATCTGCCCCTCGGCTCCCGTCCGGGAGAACAGAATCATATCAGTATGAGTGCCCAGGTAATACTCGACGCCTCAGACAGTTCTGTAAAAATCATATACGAGAAATTCACTGGGAGTGTGAACAATGGCGGGATGGACGTGCCGGCAAGGACAATGGCAAGATATAATACCAGCTCCGGTGTCTATGGCTGGGCAAGGCACACCGGCAATTACAAAGGTAAACTGCCGGTGAATGTGGGAGAATACAAACAGTACACACACTATTTCTGCTACGATACTTCAGTTGTCGCAGGCTATCCCAATGACGGCGCTGCTGTACAATTCCGGCAATGGAAGAATGTCCTGCGGGTTCATGATATTACTTACAGGGTACGGAGTACTGACAAGACCAAATCGATGGACTATATTGAGAGGGTTCCCTCTCCCTATGTCAACAACTTTGAGTTACTTGCCGATGAACCGCGTATCGGCGCTGTTCAACCGGTAGCCGTTGTACAGAATATGTCCAATGACATACAGGGCGCTGCCGGCACTAATTACCAGCAGCAGGACCTCTGCTTCAGGGTCAGGTGCCTCGTGTACAACACTGCCTTAAACAGGATAATTTACAACAAGACAGTAAACATCGACAGCTCAGGGCTTGCAATGGCTGAAAACTTCGACAATCAGGCGGCTTACTTCGGCAATAAATACTGCCGGGTGAGGTATTCGACAATTACGCAGACCGGCGATGATTACTATGCCAACAACATGTTAATACCGAACGCCAACGGCTATACAGGCCTGAACGGCATCCCACCCTACGGCTATGCAGAAGTATATTTCCCACCGTTTGAACCGAATCAGTGGTCAATGGATGAGAACAAGAATATAACCGACGTTGGCAGGATGGCCGTAGTAGTTGAAGCCGAACCTGTTAATCCTAAAACAGGAGCAGCCTATAAGGAATCCTGGCCATTTGACAATTCCATGGAACGGACACTTTTTGTAATGAACCGCCTTACGAGTTTTTGGGAGAACTTTAACGAATACTATTCAATTAAACAGGGCTACAACAGCCGTGAACTGAAACTAATGGCTTCGCCGTACAGATGGATTAATATCGGTTCTGAAGTCCTTCGCGGCGAAGATGTCTCTCTGCATCTCCTTCCGCCGTCAAAGACATCTACGAAGGATAATAACGGATTGGTAAATAGAAACTATCAAATCCCGGACATGGGTGAATACAGGCTTACTTCTCCGCTTGTAAACATGAACAGGGTCGATCTTGACGGTACCGATTTCTCTGTTGCCGGTGAAAAAGGTGGGGATGAAATCCGTTCTTTCCCGGTCGATCTCAGGGATCGCCATGGTTCTCATCTGATAATCGGAGTTCAAAGGTCTAATAATAATAATCAAAACATTCGCCGCAGAGGCTGGTGCGATGATATGCTTACAGGCTGTGAACCCAGGACGATACTGAATGGAAACCCATTACAACAGTTTAATTTCTCCGAGCGCTCGGCAGCTTTTTCTTCGGACGAACTGGTAATCGAATTTGCAAAGCCCAGTCCTGATTATATAAATGGTATAACAAATATCGGTACACCCCTGCCTTACATAGCCTCAGACTTAAGAGGTACATGGAGGTATCATCCCAGGCGGAGTGGGGCTGCTCCGATTACAAACATGGCGGCCTATACTCTTTATGGAGCCGGTGGCTCCCTCCGAGGTTTTTTTGAAAAAGACAAGGATTCTGCCCTTACAACTGTAACAGGCCTTCGCAGCGACATCTATGACGATGGGATCGATGAATCATTCCGTTATGTATTTATTCCCATTCCCGATACTATTATCAATTCAGCCCCGGAAGGAGCAAAGAATTTCCGGTTCAGGGTCAGGGTCAATGCCCTTGACGACAGGAAGGGAGAAAATGCAATCGTTGACGACAACGACGATTTCTATATTGACAATATCTATTTGGTATTCCCCTGTGAATGTACGGATGCTTCGATTATATCATGTAAACCGGTGCTTCCCTGTTCCATGATACCGGCATCCCAGGCAGTAAAAATACCCATTAAAGCTAAACTAACCGAAATTTCGCCGCAACTTGGCCCGTCATGCTATGTGTCAACAAGAATCTACTATGGGACAAAAGACACTTTGTATGACCCAAAGCCTGTGTATTGTAAACGAGTTGATATACCCTTCTTATACTGCGCCGAGCAGAAAGAAGTAACATTGCCGGAGTGGGATGCGACCGGAGCAGCGTTGAAATACGGTGGGAAATTCCACATGGTTTCAAGCCTTTATACTGAAGGCGGGGATATTTCAGCTGATAACGACACTGTTTATTACGACTTTGAGCTTAAAATCGGAGATGCCATTGCCTATGATGACATGCAATTAGTCAATGATGTCGAAATGGAAAGCGGCAACACCGACAGGGGGTTAAGCCTGAGCGGCTATAATCACGGTGGTGTCGGCTCGGTAAATACAGCCTTGCTCTATCAGTCGAATCCCTACGCTTTTGGAGATCACGGCGGAGACAAGAGCGGCAGAATTGCAGTGAAATTCGAACTCGTCGCTGCCGACACAATCAAGGGATACCAGGCTTTCTTCCAGGATCTGTCAATGTCCCCCGATCATATTGCTTTCTCGATTCATAAGGATAATAACGGTGTACCGGAGAACTTTACAATAAGTGGTTCACAGGTTAATACACTCAGGGGCATGGATGATATCAGGAATGATTACTATTATAATAATTTTGCAACCACCTTGTTGGATAGCCCGCTTTTCCTGGAGAAAGGAACGTACTGGCTGGCTATCTCGCAGTTAGGCACGACCGGCCTGAACCTGGGCGCAGGTGGTTACAGGATGGGGACCCGTACTACGAATGTCTATGTACCTGTTCCTCTTGACCAGGCGAAAGACGTCGGCGCTTACGGCAATACATTGATGATCGACAAGGAATTCAGGGTTGACAGTGCCGGCAATTACAAGGGCAATCAGAACTACTTTGCCTATGAAAACTACCTTGGCAGCGGCATCTGGGTGTCATTCATGCCGACAACAGGCAACCCCGCTTTCGGCCATCTTCATCATTTCGGGGCAACTCCTTCTGACAATGGTTACACCTGGACCCTCTCGAACGGGACATGGATTCCATACCTCCGGCCCTATTTCGGCGAGAGAAATGTATCTACCGTCAGAGTCTATGAAGACTGCTGGTGGGTTCCCGTCGAGCTTACTTCTTTCAGCGGCAAGGCAACTGAGAATGCTGTTAACCTGTTCTGGGAAACTGCTTCCGAGATTGAAAACTTTGGTTTCTTTGTACAGAGAAGGGATGAAAACAACAGAGGGTGGAAGGACATTACTTTTGTTAAGGGCAAAGGCACTTCTACCAGCCTGTCAAGGTACAATTACTGCGACAGGGATGTTGTTACGGGTAAAACATACGAGTACCGCCTGAACCAGGTTGACCTCAACGGCAGCAAAGACTGCGGAAACCTTTCCGACATTGTAACCGTTACTGTTGCTGCTGAAAGGCTCATCCTTCTCGAACAGAACCATCCCAATCCCTTTACCACTACGACGACTATCGGGTTTACCCTTGCCGTGGAGAGCGATGTCCGGCTGGAAATAGTTGATTTGTTCGGCAATAACGTAGCTGTACCGGTTAATGATGTTCTAAGTGCAAAAAAACATGAAGTTGTATGGAACAGGGAATACTCAAACGGTACAAAAGCCCCTGCCGGTACATATATCTACAGGCTGACAGCAGGCGACACGGTTCTAACCGGTAAGATGACCGTAGTTGAGTAGTAAAAGAGATATAAAAACAGCTTCTATTGTAGTTAATTATTTGGGGTAAAGTATTGGAATATTTTGCCCCATTAATTATTAAAATATGAAAAATCAATATTGATGTACCTTAAATTATTTGTACTAGATATTGGGTATTACTGAAATGAGTAATTTTGACATCACAAAAATCAATCTTCGTAACGACATAATTTTCAAATATGTATTTGCTGCCGATGACTCACAGGATATCTTGATTGACCTGTTAAATGCTGTTTTCATCGACAGCGGTGAAGAACTGATTACTGAAATTACATATCTGAATCCGTTGAACCTGAAGGAACACATCGATGACAAGTCAACTGTTCTCGACATTAAGGCGGTTGACGGCAAAGGACGGCACTATAATATTGAAATGCAGGTCAGGCAGGAGCCTAATTTCCGGGAAAGAATGATCTATTACAATGCTAAACTGTTGACAAGCCAGTTAAAAGAAGGTATGTCCTATCCTGACCTGAGGAAAACCATATCAATAGCAATAACGGATTACATTCTATTGCAGGAAGAAAAACCCATACACAATATTTATAAAACCTTAAACGTTAAAAGTCACAGGGAGTTGGCAGACATTGTGGAGTATCACTTCATCGAACTGCCAAAGTACAAGGACGATAAGAAAAATGAGTTAATAATAAATAAGTGGTTATACACAATTAAGAATGGAGAAAATTACATTAATAATCCGGAAGGGTTACCTGATACGATAAAAAAGGAGGCAATGATCATGAAAGCAATAAATAAGATGGCAAAAGCTGCAGCCGACGACGAAGTACGGGCTGTAATCGAATACAGAGAGAAAGCGAAACTTGACGAGTTGAACCGTTTCCGCCATGCAATAGATCAGACAAGAGAGTCCGCTTTAAATGAAGGCTTGGTATTGGGCAAGCAGGAAGGCCTTGCTTTAGGCAAGCAGGAAGGCCTAACTTTGGGTAAGCAGGAAGGCCTTGCTTTAGGCAAGCAGGAAGGCCTAACTTTGGGTAAGCAGG
>CAZWLN010000004.1:170949-180773 GCA_964634885.1 uncultured Hyphomicrobiales bacterium
AAGCAGGAAGGCCTTGCTTTAGGCAAGCAGGAAGGCCTAACTTTGGGTAAGCAGGAAGGCCTGGAATTGGGCAAGCAGGAAGGCCTGGCTTTGGGAGAAAAAAGAGCTTTGGAAATGGTTGCTATGAAGATGCTCGCCAATAAAATGAGTATTGATGAAATTGCTAAGAATACCGGGTTGCCGAAAAGCGATATTCTCAAACTGAAACAATGACGACATTTGTAAGATGAATTGGTATAATTCATTTTAACTACCGCTTATATATACTCTGTTGACTATCTAAATATATGCAGTTCCAATTCGTCTCAGATCTTTGTGTTGGACTCAGGTAATGAGTATTTGTTTTAACAGAGGGATTGTATGACCGGATATGAGAATTCATATGGCAAGCTTCTTTCTAAGTTGAAAGCGACAAGAAGGAAAGAGACTTCATATATATTATTTGCAGGATTTTTCAACAGTGTTTCTACATTGGCAATCATTCTCCTTATCCTTTCTGCCGTTGAACTCGTTGCAAACGGCGACGAAGCGTTCCGCGGCATTCTCGCACTTCTGGGCCTGCTTTCTTCTCTGGCATTCCTGGGCTATTATACTAAACCCGGCTTTCAGAGAATTGTTGTTCCGGGAGAGGAACTGAAGGTCGATAATATTGCCCTGAGAGTAGGCGAAGTTTTCCCGGACATAAAAGATACACTGTCCAACGCCATCCAGATCATCAGGAAACTGTCGTCAAAAGAAGGAACTTCAGACCAGCTTGCCGTTGCTGCCTTCGAGGCAGCGGGCAGGAAAGCTAACGAAAAGAACTTCGACCTGATAATCAATACCCGGAAACTGAAGAAATCCATCTTCTTTTTCCTGTCTATTGCCGTTGTTGCTACACTGATGATAGGGTTGACTTCACCCCTGGCGTCCGCTCTCGACAGGCTGTTAAACTGGGATAAGTCCTATATCCCCGATGTGCCGTACACACTTACCATCAGCCCTTTGAAAGACAACATTACGAGGAATGACCCTCTGACAATAAACATTAAAGCTAAATTAATAAAAACGGGTGAGTCTGTTCCCGAATCCATTGTCCTGTTCATTAAGGAATTGCAACAGGAGAACTATGACCAATATACTCTTAAACCGGACTCTGCAGGCAATTATAAATATGAAATTCGTTCCCTTAAAGCTTCCGTGACATACTATGCCCAGGCTATGTGGTACAACAAAGAGGTAAAAACACCTGAAGGCACCGTTACTGTTACCGATAAACCTTTGATTAAATCGCTTTCGGGAAGACTCAATTTCCCAGGTTACACCGGATTTGCTCCTAAAATAATTACTGAGCAAAACGCGGAACTGTCCGGCTTGGTAGGCTCAAGAGCCGACCTGCAGATACTTTCTAACAAGGACCTGGAACAGGCCGACATCATCGTCGAGAGAACCGCGACACAGGCAGATACTGTTACGAAGGATGCTGCCGTGTTGGACACTACCGTAATCCCGATGAAAATATCCGGTAAAAAAGCCTTCGGCAGCCTGTCGATCAGGTACTCCGGCACATATTACATCTCTATCAAAGACAAGGACGGACAGGTCAATACAGACCCTATCAGGTATCCTATTACGGCATTACATGATAACTATCCCGTAATCAATATGCTGGAGCCTCTTTCGGACGTAACCGTAACAGAAGATGCAATGCTTTTCACAAAGGTGTCCATTTCCGATGATTACGGTTTCTCGAAGCTGATACTTCATTACAGGCTGGTAGAGTCTCTCTACGAAAAGCCACATGAGAAATTCTCATCCATGGTCGTTCCTGTGAAAAACGGGGAACTCGCCCAGGAAATACCCTATCTCTGGAACCTGAACCAGATCAGGATTACACCCCAGGATAAGTATGAGTATTACTACGAAGTTTTTGACAACGACGTCGTTAGCGGCCCTAAATCGGCAAAGACACAGGTGCTGACTGTTCGCCTGCCTTCGCTCGACGAAGTTATAAAGATTGCAGAGAAAGAGCAGAATAAAATTGAAAAGGACCTCGAAAAAGTCCTCAAAGAGACTTCCGAGATTAAGAAAGATGTCGAAGACCTGAACAGGGAGCTTCTTAAAAAGATCAACCAGCCGGAAATGGAATGGAAGGACAAGAAGAAAGCCGAAGACATCATGAAAAAACAGGCTGAGTTGAAAGAGAAGATCGGCGACATCCAGCAGAAGCTGCAGGACCTGACAAAGCAGATGCAGCAAAACAATGTGCTCTCTCCGGAAACAGTTCAGAAATACCAGGAACTTCAGAATCTTCTGAAAGAGGTCAATTCTCCCGAACTGAGAAAAATGCAGGATATAATGAACCAGGCGATGCAAAATATGTCTCCCCAGGAAATGCAAAAAGCCATGGAGAATTTCAAGTTCGACGAAGAACAGTTGAAGAAAAGCATCGACAGGACAATGAAGATACTACAGAGGCTTAAGGCTGAGCAGAAGGTTGACGCACTGACAAAACGAGCCGAGGAGTTGAAAGAAAAACAGGACGAACTTAACAAGGCGATGAACAATACTAATCCTAATTCCCAGGAAAACAGGAAAGAACTCGCCGAAAAGCAGGACAAGCTGCAGGATGAACTGGAGAAAATCGGCGATGAAATGAAGGACCTCGAACAGCTGATGAAGGACATAGGCGATAATATGCCGATGGAGGAGATGGAAAAAGCCAAAGATGCTCTCGACAAAGAGGAAACCTCAAAGGAGATGCAGCAGGCCGAACAGAATATGCAGAAAGGGGATTTCAGCAATGCTGCGAAGAACCAGCAGAATGCACAGAAGAACCTTCAGAAATTTGCAAGCCAGATGCAAAACCTGAAGAATGAGATGAATAACCAGATTACAAAAGAAGCAATCAGGAAGATGCAGAAAGCTGTAAACGACATGCTCGAGCTATCGAAGAAACAGGAGAATCTGGCCCAAAAGACTAAGGGTACGGAGTCAAACTCGACCAAATTCCCTGAATTGACAAAGGAACAGGCAGACATCAAAGACGGCCTGTCCAACGTCGTCAACTCGATGATTGAATTGTCACAGAAGTCGTTTGCGGTTACTCCACAGATGGGTAAGGAAATCGGCAGCGCTTTACAGCAGATGGAACAATCATTCGGGGAGATGACTGAAAGAAAAACCTCAAGGGCGTCGCAATTGCAGCAGGGAGCCATGGCCTCGATGAACAGGGCCCTTTCGCAGATGCAGCAAATGGTAGCCCAGATGCAGCAACAGGGTAACGGTTCATGCCCCAATCCCGGCGGCATGGGCCAGGGACAGGGGCAGGGAGCGCCCAACCCGATGGGTATGAGCTTCGCCGAGCGTTTGCAACAGGCTGCCGCCTTACAACAGATGGTAAACCAGAGCATGCAGCAGATGGGAGGCAATGGAGGCAAGCTCTCACCCGAGCAGCAGGCGGAAATCGGCAGGCTTGCCGACAAGCAGGGATCTGCACAGAAATCCGTACAGGAGCTTGCGCAGGAGCAGAAGATAATGGGAGGCGACAGGAAATCGCTGGGGGACCTTCAGAAATTGGCAGACGACATGAAAGATGTGATGACTGACATCAAATCGGGTCAGGTTACTCCGGAAACAATGAAGAAACAGGAAAGGATATTGTCCCGTCTGCTGGACGCCACAAAATCCATACATGACAGGGATTTCGAGAAGAAACGCGAATCGAACTCCGGCAAAGACTATCTCATCAAAAGCCCTGCCGCCCTGGATATGAACACCCGGGAGGGCAGGACCAAAGCCCTCAGGGACCTGATGAAATCGATACAACAGGGCTATACCAAAGACTATGAGCAGTTGATCAGGAGCTACTTTGACGCCATTCAAAGCAAGAATACGGATAAAAATAATTAATTATACCGGAAAGATAACAATGAAAATATTGAGAATCATATTAATGCTGTTGATTGCTTTTAACGTTGCCAGCTCACAGAACGCGGACGAGATTATCAGCAAGAGCCTGGCTGCCAGGGGAGGTAAAACAGCTTTTAAGGACCTTAAGTCACTGTCGTTTTCTGCCCGCATGATTACAGGTGGTAAGACAATTAATATGAAAGTTTGGGTGAGCTATCCCGACAATAAAATGAGGGTTGAACTTACAAATTTTACTAATGAGAAAGTGACCACGGTTTTTGCCGGCAAAAAAAGCTGGATGAGCAAGGACACTGCCGTTCAATTGATACCCGAAACGACCCTACCCCTGCTAAAGGGGCAGATTGACGCCCAGATTGGCTTCTTTTACAAAAACATGTACAATTACTCCAAAAGAAACTTCAGGGTTGAGTATGTCGGCCAGGACATGACCCGGAACATTCCTGTCCATAAAATCAGGGTAACCGATCCTGACGGTTCTGAAATGATATATTTCATCGACAGGAACAACTTCTTTGAGATCAGGTTCGATTTTCTAAAGGACGTAAAAGGCAATAAACAGAATTCCTGGTTCCAGATCAGGAGCTTCGTTCCCAGCAGCGGATACTATTACCCTTCGGCTGTCGATATCTTTAACAACGGTGCAAACAACGGTTCCATCTCCTTTTCAGAGATAGTCGTCAATCCGAAGCTTAAGAAATCATTGTTTGCAATGCCGAAAAAGAAGAAATAAGTATCCAGTTAGCGAAAACAGTTTGTTAAAAAAATATATACAGAAAATTATGAAGATTAAAACGGCTTTGATGTTTTTAATTGTGTCCTACAGCGCTTTCGCAGTGGATGTCAACCAGGTAATCGAAAGGAACCTCGTTCTGCGTGGCGGAGTTGAAAGGCTTAAAACAATCAATTCACTGGCAATAAATGCACAGGTCAGTTCGGGCAATTATCTGTCTTCTTACAACCTTATGATGAAAGGCGACAACAGGATCAAACTCTCCAATTTCATCGACGGGGAAGGCATTACGACTGTATTCAACGGGGACAGTGCCTGGGTTACTGACGAGGTTACCGGAGAAGTGGTTAAAGTTACTCCTGCAAAAGTACCTTCTACGAAAAAGCAGATTCTGTCGCAGTATGGTATTTACAGGAATGTATTTCTCGATTACAAAGACAGCGGCTATACTGCCGTATTATATAAAACTGAAATACTTAAGGATGACTCCGTCTATGTCGTGAAACTTACTGCACCCGAAAAAAGCCGCAAAGAAGATATGTATGTATATATCCATGCCCGCACAGGCCTGGAATATGAAATCTATACGGGTAAAGACCCTGACAACAAGAAGAGGGGAATGCAGACTGTTCTGAGAAACAACCACATTACCGGCAATTTTGTAATACCTTATTCAATTGAAACGGCAAAAGACGGGAACCTGGTTTCTGTTGTGCTCTACAAGACAATAAGTATCAATGACCCTCTCGACGATTCGGTTTTCCTTTACCCCAGCTATAAATATACGGCAGATGATTTGGTTGAAAAGCTGAAAAATGCGATGGGGGGCGAAAAAGCCATGAAAAAGCTGAAAAATATGAAAATCAATGCCCTGATGGTCGGTTCCTCTGCCGAAGCACCTGAAAAGAAAGACAGTACTGCCATTAGTTACACCCGCTCTTTCCCCGAAAAAATCAGGATGGATATGACAAAGTCCGGTTCCCAGCCTGTGGTTTTCGTTATCGACGACAGTACCGGCTGGCACAAAGACCCTTCCACGAAAAACAGAGCCGAAACACTGCTTAAACCCATGTACAACGCCCTGAACGCCACGCTGCGTTCTTACTTCGTCTTTTTTGACGATATGCTGTTAACCTGCCGGCAAAAGGGGCTTAAACCTGAATTCGTCGGTGAAATCTATGAAAACGGAAGGAAGTATTACGACCTCAAAGTTAAACTGGAAAACGGAATGGAGTACTTTTTCTTCATCGATGCACAGACATTCCTGATCAACAAAAGAATGAACAAAACTCTGGCTTCCGAAAATTACTTCACTCTCTGGTACGGCGATTACAAAAATACTTCCGGACTGATGGTGCCGTACGCTTTCAGGGCTGATTTTGAGAAAGCCATTACCGACATTATTATCAGCAAAATTGAAATTAATACAAAGATTGCAAAAGATTTGTTTAACGCCGAAAATAATTAATTGACTTAGTTGTTATAATAATTCAACAATATGTCATTTTCATTGTGGAAAATGAAAGAATTATTAAAAAATAGTTATTATAGCGGAGTTAATAGATGAAAGTAGATGTGATAATGCCCAAAATGGGTGAATCCCTCCAGGAGGGGACCATTACAAAGTGGCTTAAGAAGCCCGGAGACAAAGTTGAACGCGACGAGATGATACTCGAGATCTCGACGGACAAAGTGGATACGGAAGTACCCGCTCCCAATTCCGGTGTCCTCTCGAAGATAATTGTTAACGAAGGTGAAACTGTCGAAGTAGGCAGGACCATCGCCGAGATCGACACTGACGGCATTGTTGCTGCCCCGGCAGAACCGGTTCAAAAAGCTGCAATCTTAAAAGATGAACCGCTGCCGAAAGAAGCTAAACCTGAAAAGCCTGCTGCAAAGGTTACTACCGGCACCCTGACCGATGTGATCATGCCCAAGATGGGTGAATCGCTCCAGGAAGGTACAATTACCAAATGGCTTAAAAAACCCGGTGACCAGGTTGAACGCGACGAGATGATTCTCGAAATCTCGACTGACAAGGTTGACACCGAGGTACCTTCGCCAGTAACAGGTGTCCTTGCCGAAGTTCTTGCAGGCGAGGGTGTTACCGTCGAAGTCGGGAAAGTTATTGCACGGGTGTCCACCGGCAGCGCTACGGTTGTCCAAACTGAAGAAGCGGATTCCCTGCCGGTTCCTGCCGAAGTAAAACCACAGCCTGCAAAAGAGCAGGCACCTGAAACACCTGTAGATCATATTGAAGCTACCGGTGACATTCCGAGGATGGCCGGAGGCAAATTCCTGTCTCCTCTTGTCAGGTCAATTGCCCGGGCTGAAGGCGTTACCGTCGGCGAACTGGCTTCCATCAGCGGTACCGGCATCGACGGCAGGATTACCAGGGAAGACATTAATTCATATATTAAAGATCGTAGTGTCCGCAAGAACTCGACAGCTATTGCTAAAAAAACTGTAAGTCTTCCCGCCGAAGTGAAGGTAGAACCGAAACAGGTTGTGCAAACCCAGGTTAAAACTCCACAGGTTTTCGGCAGCGATGTCGAGATTATACCGATGGACAGGGTACGTAAACTGATTGCCGAACACATGGTCTATTCCAAGCAGACTTCACCTCACGTAACAAGTGTTGCTGAAGCCGACGTAACGAAGATCGTGCAATTCCGTGAGAAGTACAGGGCTGCCTTCGAAAAGAACGAAGGATTCAAACTTACATATACACCTTTCTTTGCCCACGCCGTAGTCGAAGGGGTGAAGCAGTTCCCGATGGTGAATGTCAGCGTCGAAGGCACTAACATACTCAGGCACAGGAGAATTAACCTGAGTTTTGCTACTGCACTCGACGACGGCAACCTGATTGTCCCGGTAATCAAAGGGGCCGACTCGCTGAACCTGAAGGGGCTGGCCTTTGCCGTCTATGACCTTTCCAGCAGGGCCAGGTCCAAGAAACTCAATCCCGAGGACATCCAGGGCGGTACTATTACCATGACAAATGTGGGTACATTCGGCACTTTGTTCGGAACACCCGTCATCAACCAGCCCCAAACGGCCATCATCGGTATAGGTGCGATTCAGAAGAGGCCCGTTGTACGCGAGTTCGAAGGCGAATATGTAATTGTTCCCAGGGACATGGCCTATATCTCCATTACCTACGACCACAGGGTCATCGACGGTATGCTTGCAGGCAAGGCGCTGGCCGCCATATGCGATGCTCTCGAAAAGATGGATGAGAGCAGCATGTCGTTGTAATGGTTGCATTTATCATGAATTTAAAAAAGCAGGGGCATGATATGTATGTACCCTGCTTTTTTTCAGTATAATAAAAATTGAAATGAGAAACTTTGAATTACTGTCACACACTGCCGACGTACGAATCCACGCGGAAGGCAGCACAATCGAAGACCTTTTCCTTGCTTCGCTCCTGGGCCTGTGTTCTGTCCTGTCCCCTGAGGCTGACTTTAACCGGGAGACTAATGTAGCTGCCGATCCGGTTACGGTCAATTCGTCAGATTGTACTTCGCTTCTGATTGACTTCCTGGCCGAAGCGCTGTACCTGATGTACAGGGATCATACGCTTCTTTTTACCTGCAGCCTTGAATTGCACGGCACAAACTCAATTACGGCAACCTTCGGCGGCGTTAAAGCAGATGGTTTTGACAATGACGTCAAGGCCGTAACCTATCATGAAGCGGAAGTGTTGGTAAACGACAACGGCGACTATGAATGTACCATCGTTCTTGATATATAAAACGTAATCGATGAAATCAGGATTAATATTATATAATAATCAATAATCATGTAAATTATTGGTAAATACCACGTAATTTTGAGTTTTTGTAATTGTTAAATTAGGGAGAAGTATGAAAGTACCGTTATTGGATTTGAAAGCTCAGTACCAGAGCCTTAATAGCGAATTGGAAGAAGCCATCCTCAGGGTTGCCCGGTCCCAGATGCTGATATTAGGGCCTGAAGTGGAACTACTTGAGAAAACCCTTGCCGAATACTGCGGCGCAAAGTGTGCTGTCGGTGTCTCGAGCGGTACCGACGCCCTCCTGATGGCCCTGATGGCAATTGACATCAGGCCCGGAGACGAAGTAATACTTCCTACCTATTCATTCTTTGCCACCGCAGGAGTTGTCTGGCGACTGAACGCCGTACCGGTCTTTGTTGACAGCGACCCTGTCAGTTTCAACATAGACCCTGCATCGATCGAAGCAAAAATTACTCCCAAAACAAAGGCAATCATTCCGGTACACCTCTACGGCCAGTGTGCCGATATGGACGCAATTAATGCCATTGCTGCAAAACACGGCATTGCTGTCATCGAAGATGCTGCCCAGGCTATCGGCTCCCAATACAAAGACGGCAGGCGTGCCGGTTCCATGGGCCTTATCGGCTGCTTCTCGTTTTACCCCAGCAAGAATCTCGGCGCTTTCGGTGACGGCGGCTTCGTTACCACCAATGACGAGAAGATGGGCCTCAGACTCCGCCAGATGAGGAATCACGGCATGGAACCAAAGTACTACCATTCGTTCGTCGGCGGTAACTTCAGGTTGGATGCCATCCAGGCTGCCGTCCTCAATGTGAAATTCCCCAAATTAGAGGAATGGCATGAAGCCAGAAGGCGCAACGCCAGGATTTATAACGGTTTGTTCATCGGCTCCGGACTGGCTGAAGGTACCGGTAAAACTGCTTTCGACGAGAGCAACAGGGTATTGCTTCCCGAAGCTGTCTATTCCGAGCTGGAGGCAAAGAACCACCACATATACAATCAGTATATCATTCGAGTTCAGAAACGCGACGAATTGAAAGCCCATCTCGGAGCTAATGAAATTGGTAATGACATTTACTACCCCGTGCCGTTCCACCGACAGGAATGTTTCAGTTCCCTTAACCTGAACGACGGGGACTATCCCGTTGCCAATGCGCTGGCAGCAGAAACTCTTGCCCTGCCGGTTTACCCTGAACTTACTACGGAACAGATCGAGTTCGTGGTTGAAAAGATTAAGGAATTTGTCAATAGATAGATTATATACGAAAAAACGGGGCGTTCTTGCAGACAGTGCGCCTGAAGTACGAAATGAGGCGGTTTACGGACCGCCTTTTCTATTATATATTTTAAACCCGGATAATGCGTTAGAAGTTGTAAATATCACATATATAATTGATATAT
>CAZWLN010000005.1:0-17934 GCA_964634885.1 uncultured Hyphomicrobiales bacterium
CCTTGATGTCGATGACAGTGGCTTTGTCGAAAGGGAATTCCTTCAGGTTCATGGGGTTCAGATAGGTAATCTCGGCAATCTGTTCCTGTCCGCTGTCGAGGAAGACGGCGTTGAGCAGGTCGATGAGTATGTCCTGGGAGTTGTCGGTGGCAAATACATACTTGAAGATGATGTCGTTACGCAGGTTAAATTTGGATAAGTCGACTGAATTCATAGCTTTCCTTTAGCAAAATATACTATTATTCAAATATAGCACTTATATTTTTTTATAGCAAGGATAAGTTTATGTAGTCAGGTTATTCAATTCCCATCATTCCACTTTTTCAATCGGAGTCTCCACGATGATGACGACCGTACGGTTGTAGAAACGGCCTTCGGGCAGTTTGTTGTCATAGAGAGGGGCTGTGCTGCCGTACGCTTTTATCTCGGAATTCTTTATATCGATATACTTTGATACGGCCCTGGCCCTTTGTTCCGAGAGTTTCAGGTTGTAATCCTCTTCGCCGAGGTTATCTGTGTACCCTTCGATCAGTACTCTGGAGTTCTGGTCCAGGCGGCCCTTGATGAAGTCGAGTATCCTGCGGTTTACCTCATTGGTTTTGCGTGTGTCGAACTCGAACAGTATGAGGGAGAAGTTTTCGACTTTTTTGTCGATGACTCTGCTGCCGAGATGCTTGCGAAGGAAGTATCGCTCCTGGGGAATTTGTCCCATCCTGCTTCGATAGGTCAGGCCTTTCCTGTCCCTTACCTCAAGGAAATAGGTGATATCCCCGTCGATGGCCGGTATTGTCTGCTTTTCATCATTGATTTTCCATTCGACGACACCGGGAGGAGCGCCTGCCCCGGCAATTTCCTTCAGGACAGCGCCGTTCAACATGGCGTCGATCTTCCAGTCGCTGATTTTTTCGGCAAGATTGACATTGGTTTTGTATTTGATAATGCCTGGGAACACTGCCCTGACTGTGTCGCTTGAAATCAAAGGCATAAGTATTTCAGGTGTTTCCGAGTATATCTCCACCCGGCGATTTTCTTCGTTGCCTTCGGGAAGTTCCCTGCTCGAAGCATTATCCGGCAGGTTAACGGCTACGGTCTTTATTCTTGGGGGGTCAATTTTCCAGGTATTCACCAGGTAATTGGCAACGGCGTCCGCCCTTGCCTTCGACAGTTCCTTGTTCCCTTTTTCATTGCCTGTATTGGAATTGCATCCGGTGACGCTGATCTTTGCATTGGGATAATCGCGCAGTCTTTTACCAATTATGTTCAACACATTATAGTATATCTCCAGGGTACCGGACTGGCTTATTTGTCCGGGATCGAAAGCATCGGCTTGCCTGACGGTAAGTTTTTCATATCGTTCAGGTATCTCGGATTTGGAATCCTCGAAAAAGACGTAGTTAAGTACAGGCGTGAAACTGAGTATTGCCATCTCTTCCACGATGAGTGAGGAGTCGGGATAGTCTTTAGTGCCATCGGAGGGAACGGCAGTAACTACCGGATCAATCGAATAGGCCAGAGGTTTAATGAGAGTATCCGTACGCGTATAGTTCTCAGTGATTGTAATAAGTGTCCCGGTTTTAACTGTGTCAAACCAGGCGGCAGGTTTTCCGGGCTTGAATAGAGAAACGGCGATGTCCTCGGATTGGGCGATCAAGGTGTCAATTCTACGATTGGTCCTGTGTTCTTCCGGGATGACTACCGGTGGCCTGTACAGGTCGTATTCCACAGCTACAGCCAACCTGATGGTACTGACAGACCAGTCGGTGCCGGAGACAAGATTGGTGAAACCCAGGCTGTAAACCAGTTCAGGAACAAGTTTCAGGCTGTTGTCTTTTTGAAGCGGCAGTTCGTAAGAAGCACCGACGACAAGCGACGGAACAATGAATGATAGCTTCTCGATGGAACCGTTCTTTTCGTTCCTGGTTCTCAGGCTGTTTTCAAAAGTACCTGCAGTTGGTTTCGTGAGTATCTCTTTCTGGTCGTATGAACCTGCCAGGCCGATGCCCAGGTTGACACCGGCAATGGCGTTGAAGGCCGGGGTAATGTAGTATTTGAAAACCGGTTCCACAGCGAATTGGAATATTCCGTTGTTCAATTGGTGTTCAATCAAAGCATCTGTGGGTTTGCCGCCGATGTTGACAGTTGATGGCTCCGTTGCTTTAAAAACGGCATTGATGTAATTCAGGTTCCCGCGCAGGCTGAGTCGAATACCTTCCGAAAACGGTATTTCATAGAAGCCGCCGAGGAGAAAACCTCCTCCGTTTGTATTGCCGAAATTGGGGCAGCAGTTAGGAACATTAGGCAATTCTGAAAAGTCAGCGCTGTGGAAAGTAATATTATATCCCGCGAAACCACCGGCGGAGGCAGAGCCGGCTTCTGTTCCTGCGCTGCTTGCCTGTATGGCCACGCAGAGCATTGCCGCAATGAATGTAACAAATTTAAAATTCATTATTCAAAATTCATTCTCAAAAATCAAACAATATATAAATTATTATGAAAAAAATCCATGTAATTATTAAAATATTATTCTTCGATTGGAAAGCGCCATTGCTTTAACTGCAAATGCTTCAAACAATTGCAACCCGGTATTAAACATATTGGCAATTATCCCGTATTTTACTCTGGCACTGAAATTGTAAAAAAATAGAAGTAATTTTTTCATGATAAAGATGTATGTATATGAAATATGAAATAAAGAAACTCAGCCCTTTCAGGGTGTTGTCGATTAACGGATACGAGGCTGTCGGCGCCGGCCACAACATGCATGCGCTGGTAGAAATGGATGTGACGGACGTCAGGAGGGAACTCAGGGAGATGAGGAGGGAAGGACGCAGGGTTTCCTTTTTCGGCTATATTCTAAGCGCCATTGCGAAAACGATTGATGAGAACAAGGAAATGAACCTCATCAGGAAGGGTAAAAAGCTCTATTGCTTCGATGAGGTGGACATCGACATTCCGATTGAACTGGAACAGGCAGGCGAACCGGTTCCGAGGAAATATGTCGTAAGGGACGCGGCCTCGAAAACGCCCGAAGAAATCACGAAGGAAGTGGAGGAGGCCAAGGCAAGCTGGAAGGAAACAGGCATTGTCGGCGAAGAAGACGAGTGGGCACATCGCTGGATGAAGCTGGCGTCTCACCTGCCGGGGTGGCTTTGCCGTTTCGTCTTCAGGAGATTCTCGAAAAATGTTTCCATGATTAAGGAACATTTCGGAACGACTTTTGTGTCTTCCGTAAGCGGATTCAGCGATGTCTCCGGGTTCATTGTCCCTTTCTTCGGCGGCCAGTCCAGGCCCCTGGCTTTTGCCCTCGGCAGCCTGACACAAAAGCCCGGGGTGGTAGGCACGGAGATTCAGATCAGGGAGTTCCTCAGTATGACAATTACCATCAACCATGACCTTGTGGACGGAGCCCCGGCCGCCAGGTTCGTCAACAGGCTGAAACAGAGGATTGAGGGAAAGGTCGGAGATTGGGATTTTAATCAATAATGTTGAATGATGAAAATGCGTTAAGCCCGGTATTCATGAAATTCCAGTGTGCTCTGTATCAGCATTTTCAAAGTTTTTCCGGGAACAGAAGCTTTCAGCATTGATTTGATAAATTTACCGAAAAGCGCCTCGTCAATATTTGTACTTTTCGCCATATTCCTGTACTTTTTCACGTCTTCCGGCAGCCCGTATTCAGTGCGTGATTTGTTTGCGTTTTCGGCGCAGCGGTCAAGCCAGTTTTCAGGTGCAGGATTGACGACGATGAGGTACTTCATTTTGTCCTGATCGGGATAGAAATTAAGGGACAGGCCGCAATTATTAAAGTATTTGGTATCTTTTACTACATCGCACTTTTGAAATTGGCCGAAGGTCTCGGGTTTTCTTTTGTCGTCATCAATAATCCCGATGCAATTGCCGGGGAAACTGAGTATCTTTTTCAGTACTTCGCTGTTACCCTTGCTTTTGTCAATCCTGATGTCTTTTGCTCTTCGATTCGAACCTAATGAAACAAGGTAATCCCTTACCTTCTTTACAATAAGTTTGTCGATCTCACCTTCACAAGTAATAAGAAATTTGTCAGTCATTTACAGAGTAATCTTCAATATTCAAAAATATGTCAGTGCCATAATCAAAAAGTTCGGAAATCTCATCTTTGTCTAGTTTTTTTGCAACCGTGCAGTTGTCTTTATAATCAACGATAAACAGCCCCGTTTCGTCGGCAGCCCGTTCGAGAATTGTAGTAAGCAGATAGGGGCTGTGTGTGGATATGAAAAACTGGTTCGACTTCGAATCGACGATATTGTTTGCAAGTTCCTGGATGTAGGGAGGGAAGGAATTGACTTCAGGCTCTTCGAAAATCAGAACGGAATTTTCATTAGAATAGATTGCGGCTTTGTAGAAAATAATCCGCTGTATGGTGTCGGCTAACAATGAGTATGGCGTATCGTATGCCCTTCCCTTTATCTTCCTGATAATGCTAAATTCATTTCTCGGTACATTATATTGAGGTTCAAGATTGTAAGCAGCAAGGGTTGCATGCAGATACTCGTTTAATGGCTCATTACTATCAAGAATCCGGAATAGGTTTTTCCCGTCAGGAGGTAATAAATGAGAATCGTCCTCAGATTTCAAGTTCGCATCGGTATTAAATTTATAGGGATATACTTTTGTATCGAGCCTGACTTTGCTATTGTTATTCACTGAATAGTCTGTAACTATCTCTCCCGAATTACCAAATGATTGTATTTTTATATACTTATCGACATCAAAGTAATCAATGCCAGGAGCAGGATTGATACGCGATTTTACATTATTAATCAATATGTTGGCCAAAGAATTCAGATTATCTTGTTTGCTTATATCATTAGCATCTGAATCTTCGAATTTATCTAAACAATAATTTATATATCCAAAATAAGATGACACTTTATACTTTTTTAATAAAACAGATGAAGAGTCAGAGCGAATTTCAATGGCATTCTCAGTTAATCTGTTGTAAAATAAATCGGTTATATCCACATAATTAATAACTTCCGAAAAGAACTTCTTTCCATAGGGTTCTCCAAGAAGTGAAACTGCTTCAAGGATATTGGACTTGCCGACATTAGGCTTGCCAACGAAAAGATTGATCCGGGAGCAGTCAAGATTCAATTCCTTGATTGACTTGTAGTTCTTAATCTCAAGATTTTTTATGTAATTAACCATCATCATACTGTAAATGTTAATAATGGGCTAAATTAACTATTTTAGATCAATTTTGAAACAGATTAATGTTTTTCTTAGAACAACATCATGTCATTGTAAATTTCATTGTTCCCGATACAACTGTTTTCATTATTTTGCTGCCGGGTAGTGTTGTCAAATTGATATGGTTTTTGGGTTTATGGCTAATTTTTTAGCAGGAATCGTGTTCAGCCTGGTGATTATACTACTGGTGCCAAGTCCTGCCGCCGTGGAAGCCGGTGGATGTCTGAAGCAGCCTGCAGCAATAGATAAGGGAGAGCTTATTACCCGCGATACCTCTTTCACAGTAAAGTACGACAGTACAAGTTACACCGTCGGCCTGCAATTTACCGATCTGAACTACAACCGTATTACATTAGACGTCAGGATTGGCGACAGCCTCGTGAGCAGTACCGACTGGCCGTTTTCCCATCCTGTTTTCAGGATATTCATGGCCGATGCGGACAACAACGGCAGGCCCGACATCTGTGTCGGCGTCGTCAAGAAGACCCGTTTCGATCCTGTCGTCAGGAGGCGGCCATTCTTCTTTAAAACCCGGAACGGCTTCATCAGGCCTCTCTGGCTGGGTACAACCCTTGGTGGAGAGCTGATTGATTTTAAACCGAAAATTCTCGGCAATAAAACGTATATTACGGCAATGATGAAAATGAAAACGAAATATATTGTCGCCGATTACTCCTGGAAAGGCTTTGGCTTCCGGATGGATTCCTTAATCGGCTCGTACAAAGATTATTCCACCACATATAATAAATTCACGGAGCGCTGATATGAAACAAATTGTTACTGTACTTCTGCTATTATTCATGTCATTAAACCTTCAGGCCCAAATGCTCTTTCCGGGCTTTACCAGGGATATTCCCGAAGGCGTTAAGTTTACTCCCGGCGGCGATGTTTACGACAGCGAAGAAGCTGCGCTTCTGGAGTGGAACAGGAAAGCGAAGAAGAAGATAGAACCGAAAATCTTCTCGAGCAAGGACTTCACCGTTCGGTACAAAACAAAAAAGGAAGGGCCTGCCTTCGACTTCAACCAGGACTTGTCGAAGCTCAACATGGAACAAACACGTTACAAGAAATTCGAACTGTTTGCCCGCAAGGGATACCTGTTCCACGATGCGGGAGTCAGGGCTTACTTCAACCAGTTCAAATGGTACCAGCCGATATACTGGATTCCCGGACTGGACTTCAGCCTTACCCCCGAAGAAGAAACCTTCTATCAGAGGGTTAAAGCCCGTGAGAAAGAGCTGATCAAGGAGAATTACCTGAAGAAGACGAGAGGGAATGCTGCTGGTACAGCCCCGAAAACCAGGGAGTATATTACTGCTAATACGAATAATGTGATCAACTTCAACCAGTTCAAGCAGATACCCGACTCGGTAATGGTGCTGTTAAAAGAATGCGGTTTTTCAATTACCCAGGCCGACCACAAAGAGCTGTATGAACTCTATGAGTCGAACGATTACGAAACGGTACCGAGCTTCATTACCACCGACATTTACCTGCAGCTTTTCCATGCGTACTTTGTTTACACGCTGAGGAAAATCGAAGAACAGAAATTCATCCCGATTATTACCGACCTGTCGCAGTGCCTTTACAATGAATCGAAAAAAATGGCCGCTTCAAAACCGGCAAACCCGATGGTTGCGGACGCTGCAGAATACAACCAGTTTTACTACGCCGTACCTGTGACTATCTTTACCGGTAAGATAGTGGAAGTGCCGGCAAAATACAAAGGTATCTATGCAGATGCGCTCAGATACATCGAAGAAGCCAATTTTATCGATACGAGGCAAATGCTATTCGACATCGACGCCTATGATTTTTCAATATATAAACCCCGTGGTAACTATGACCGTAGCGAAAACCTGAGGAAGTATTTCAAGGCGATGATGTGGCTGCAGACTGCTCCCTTCTCAACCGGCAAAGATACGGACATTGCGAGGATCATGTTCACTGCATGGACAATATCTACAAAGGCCGACAAAAAGGGTGTTAAACTGCTCGACAAATTCATGTCTGTCTATGAGCCGACCAGCTTCCTGATGGGCCAGTCCGACAACCTTTCTGCCATTAACGTCATTCAGGCTGCCAACACACTGAACATCGGCAAGGTACCCGAGGAAATCTTCACCGCTGCAAACGTCGGCAGAATGAGGCAGGAATTAGTAAGGATCAACCCCTGCAGGATTCCCCCCGGCGGCATCCTCGACAAGACCCCTGTCGTCAACTTCATGCCCCAGAGGTACAATCCCGACGGCGACATGATGAACCGCCTGGTCTATGTGCTGGACGACCTGGAAAGAAGGCCTTTCCCGAAAGGATTGGATGTGTTTGCTACGATGGGCAACAAAACGGCAGAGTATATACTGACCGATATATACAAAGAGCAGCAGTTCTGGAGCCAGTACCCGTTGGAACTCAAAAAAAGCCAGGCTTTCTTTGCCAATTATGACTACACAAAGACCTTCTACGAGCAGTGGCTTGGGGCGCTTAACAGCATGTTTGTACTTAAGAGCGAGTACCCCTACTTCATGCACTTAGATGCCTGGGAATTCAAGAACCTCAATACATGCCTCGCATCGTGGGCGGAACTTAAACACGACGCCATTCTCTACGCCAAGCAGCCGATGATTGCCGAGTGCGGCGGCGACTATGAACCCGAGAATTTCACGCCTCCTCCTCCTCCCAGGGCTGTTGGCTATGTAGAGCCGAACATCGAGTTCTGGAGGCATTGCCTTGAACTCCTGAAGATGACAAAAGACGGCATGAACAAATACAATCTGTTTACTCCGGACCTGAAAGCAAAGACTGCCCGCCTCGAGGAGTATGCCCAGTTTCTTTACAACGTTAGCGACAAGGAACTGAAGCGAATTGCCCTAACGGACCAGGAGTACAATACCATACGCATCTTCGGCAGCAGTGTCGAGAACCTCACTAAGGAATTCTACGAGACTTCGCCCGAAGCAACGAAAGAAGAGATGGAACAGGGTTTCCCCTATGTCGAAGAGGAGATGGCAGTGATTGCCGACGTATTCACCTCTAACAATGAATGCCTCGAAGTTGCAGCCGGCAGGGGCAACGATATCTACGTCATCGTCGAGATTGAAGGCTACCTGTACCTTACACGCGGCGCCGTCTTCAGTTTCTATGAATTCAAACAGCCCGTTTCCGACAGGAAGACCGATGCGCAGTGGCGCGAGATGCTCGACAACAATGAACCCGTATTGCCGGTATGGCTGCGTATGTTGATACTGCCGAGGCAGGAGATGGAAACACGGCAATTAGAAACAATGCCTGTCGAGGTGAAAGAGAATTACAATTACAGTTCAGGGTGTTAGGATAGTTCCGGGCCCGGCTCCTCAGGATGGCCCCGGCAGTCAATGAGCCCGGATAATGCTTTAGAAGTTGAAAATATCACATTAATAATTGATATATAACAAATTACAGTTTACCCTCCTTGGATAAGGAGGGGCTAGGGGTGGTTGGATTTTCCGTGTTTGGGGCCATCTAATGCACAATCCAGGTTGAACAAAAGAAAACAAGCAAGCCCGTTGGTTGCGAAGCCGATGGGCTTGTTATATATACCCGCCAGGCGAAACTGTAATCAGGAGTTGCCGTTGAGAAGTTTGGTTTAGAAACATTTACGCTGTGCTATTATAAGGAAAAGAACAGTAAAAGAAAAGGGAGGGATTTTTTCTTGTCTTATTATTTACCTTATTAATGTACATATAAGCTTTATTATCAATTCTTATCTGTATGGTTATATTACTTTCATTTCAATCAAAAGGTTTCAAATTAATTGTTTTAATAATAGTCCATTTATTTCTTACCTTTTGTAGAATTAACAAATCATTATAAAAACACATAACACCGCAATTCAAAAATGATATTATACAGCTTACTGTTGAATCTTTACTGAAACCAGGTCTTGTAATTTTTATTTCCCATCCGTCCCGAACAGTAAAGTATTCATTGCAACCGGTAGGAATAATATTATTATATTTTTTGATATTATCAATGTTACAGAAACTGATTGCTGAAGATGTTTTTAAGCTATTATTGTAATAATCAGTTAAAGCTTCATCTATCTTTGGAAATAAATCGATGATATCATTGTAATAAACTTCGTTTTTATTTAATTTTAATTGTCTTGTTTTTGCAATCAAACTATCATCTATATAATATTTTATATCACTATCATAATCCAGATATTCATATAGAAATGTTTCAAATATTTCATTTAAAAACCTGGTGTCTTCATTCATTGGAATAGTTTCGTATGTTTCATTAATGCAATCAATTCTTTCCTTATCTAATACTGTACAGGATAACAATAATAATCCACAAAAAATGACTAATAAATACTTCATCTTATTACTCCAATTTATTTTATTCCAGTTAAATACCAATGAAAATCATTTTTACAATGAAAATAGAAGACTAACTTCTTATTTTTCATTAATGATTTAATAACAATTTCATGATAATGAGTATCCGGAAAATTGAAATATGTATTGAATTTGTCAGATAATACCATATATCCATTAGAAAAGTAATCTTTCAGATATTTCTTTAATTTTTTAAAAGACATTGTTGAATCAGATTTATATGCCATTATTATATTGGATGTTTTGTTTATTTTTTGTATGTAATAGTACAATGAATCCTGATGATTGACTATTCTATCAACAAAGTCATAGTTTGGTTGAAGGTTATATTCTTCCCGTATCTTCAGATCATTTTCATCATTACTAATATTCTGATCATTTTCATCAATACTAATATTATGACTACATGATTCAACCATAAAAAGTATGGTTATTAAAAAGCTTATTAATACAATATTTTCCGGATATATTAGGGAAGTTTTCATTTTCAGCCTCAATTAAAACATGAAAACAGTATTTGTAACGACATCAGGTGCCTGCTTAAAGCCGATAGCAAACGGCCTGTCAACGGGGCGCCATCGTAAAGCATTTGTTTTATTGTTGCCTATGATAGAACAGCCCTTATTTTTACCATTATAAAGACTCTTTCCGTAACCACTCATAGCCGCTCACAAGTTTTGTTTAGAAACACTTACGCTGTGCTAATATAAGGAAAAACACTTTGAAATAAAATGAAAACAGTATAATCACTCAATATGTAAAATTGCATATTGATTTCGACAACTTCACCTATTGATGAATCGTTTAAAAATATTTTTGGGGACTTTATCAAAATTATTTCTTTCTTCTTATTAATGGCTTAGTAGATATTTGTCCGATGCACTTATATCCACAATTCAATATTTTTTCCAAAGCTCTTTGTTTCCAATTTGTTGTGGATAATTTCTTATCGTCAATACAGCATATCTTTTCTTCTATGATATGACTATTAGAGTCCAGGCCAAAGCATAGTTCAAAATAGTCTGATTCTTTATCTTTAAATAAAAATGCTACTCCTGTCAGATATGTTTTTTCTTCGATTGTTTCATACCATATTATTATTTCATCTATTTTCATAGAATTTCGAAATACATTGACTATTCTTCCTATTTTCCATTTATTCAATGAATTGCGAAAAATATAGTTTTCATTCTTTAAATATTTACTGATATCAATTGAAAAAATATCACTGCATGGATAAGACAGATCACATACAACAATAGTATTACTATTGATATCACATTTATAATAAACAGAATCAATCTTTTGATTTAAGTTTTGATGCTCATCACCATTTTCAGGTTTATCATTTGAATCATTGCATGATATCAATAATATCAGAATCAGGATTTTCCTCAATGCTATCTCCAAATATATTCAGAAATATTTTCCTTTAATTCTTTAAGTAATGCGAAACTCTTTCCATAACCACTCATAGCCTCTCACAAGTTTAGTTTGGAAACACTTACGCTGCGCTGATAGTCGGCAAATTCCTGAAAACCTGGGATACAGGCTGGGAAATGTGAATGATGCTTATTTTCTCTCATCGGCAGTTGTCCGCAATAAAAAAAAGGGGCCGCGTCTCAGGCCCCTCCTCTTCGCACTCATCGTCAACACTTAATTAGATGAGTTTATCCTGGTTTCTTTATTTCAATTACCATTGTACAGTCGTTACAGAGCCGCTGACGGTAAAGCTTTTCTTCAGTGTCCCGCCAGAGTATGTTCCGCCTGTGTACAGTCCGCTCTTTTCTGTTCCTGTCGATATTCCGCCCACATAGATGGAGTAAGTTGCACCCTTAACTAATGTTGCGGATGAGAAAACTATAGATCCATAGCTCCTTGCAGGTTTGAAAGTAACGATGTCGTTGCCGCTTGCGTCCTGGATGCGGAAAATGCCGGACTGGCTTGATCCGCCGCCACCACCACCACCGCCGCCGCCGCCCGATGTCTGTGACTTGACGAATACTGAATTCTGTGTGGATGTATTGTCGAAGGTTTCGGTCATGTTCGAGCTTGGCCCGGAGATAATAATGAAGCCGCCGGTAATGATCTTTGTACCGTTGACGTCCATTCCCACTTCGGGGTTGGATTGAGGCCCGTGAACGAGGATGGTGCCGCCTTTTACAGACAGGTCTCCGTTGCTGTCGAGGGGATCGCCTGTTGTCGCGCTTAGTACGATATTGCCGCCGTTCAGGTTCAACTGGCTGTTGTCGTCGGCTTCCGATCCGTTGCCCCGCGTCGCATTGAAGGAGTCGTCGGAAGAAACGATGCTGATACTGCCGCCGTTAACATTAATAATTGGCCCTTCCACTCCTTCGACGGATTTTGTAATTGATACGGTTCCGCCGTTGAATGTGATGGAATTGGTGGATTTGATGCCGTCGTCAGCGGAAGAAATTGTGATATTGCCGTTGTTAACAGTGAAGGCTCCGTCCGATTCGAATGCTTTGGCTTCTGCTTTGTCCGACTGGCTGATTGCTACGCTTGTACCGGTTGTAGTAACGCTGATTACCGGGGAGACTTCCGTGGAACCGATTGTCAGTGCTCCGGAGCAGTTGATACCCCTGCCGCCTGACCCTGAACTCGTAGTTGTAATGGTGCCGCCGGTAAGATTGATCGCGCCGTCGGCAGTAATGCATACTGCGTGATAGACATCTGTCGTTCCGGAACTGTTTTTATATGTTGCTCCGCTACCTGTCGAGCTAATGCTGAGGTTGCCTGAAGCCACCGAGAAATCCATGTCGGTGGATATGCCCCTCGAGGCTGCGCCGGTGCAGTTGAGTGTCATCTCCGCGCCGTTGACTGTGATGTTCCCGTCGCATTTGACGGCAGTACAATAGGCGGGATCATAGCCGGAGCCGTCTGCTACCAATGCCGCGCCGCCTTTGGCGTTTACTGTGATGGTACCGCCGCTGAAGGCCATTGGCTGGTTGCATTTTAAACCTTTGGACTGGTTGCCGCTGACGGTTACCGTGATGGTACCGCCGGAAACTGTCATTGCGCTGTCGCTTTTAATTCCGCTCACATCTTCCGACGAGCAGGCGATGTCGATTGTCCCGCCGCTGATTGACAGGTAGCCTTCGTCTCCGTCGATTCCGTCGCCGGCAGCAGTAATATTTAGTGAACCGCCGGACATTGTGAAGCCGTTTTTCGCGTGGATGCCGTCATTTGCTGCCGAGGTAACAGTTACACTGCCATTCTCGATTTCAATGTCGTCGTCGCTGCCTACAGCGTGTTTGTCCGTTCCTATACCGTTGATCACGAGGCTGCCGGCGCCTTTGATGAGAATGGTCCCTTCGCTGAAGAAAGCGCCTTTCTGGTCTTCTTCTTCACCTTCGCCGTTGTCGGGGGCGGTTGCGTATGTTGCCCCGTCTGTGAGCCTGTTCGTAGTACCGTCCATTAATACTACCGTTGCTTTGTTGCCTGACTGGCAATTGATTGCCGGGCCGTCGCTGTTGGTAATGTTCACACCGTTGAGCAGCAGGTTGTAGCGTTTTCCGCTGTATATCTTGAATGTGCCGTTGCTTGCGGTGCCCGACAGGCAGTAATTAATGTCTTTCGTTTCGGAACTGTTGGTTACTGTTACGTCGGAGCCGTTTACTGCCACATCTACTCCTTCGAAAGCCAAGGGATTGACAACGGTTACCCATGAGTCATTATAGGTAATGAACACAGTGTCCGAAGCCGGCCCGAAGGAAAGGCTGTCGATGTGGGACAGGGCGTAATAGACCTGGTTTCCGCCGATGCTGATGTAAATCCTTGTTTTGTCCGCGCTGTAATATATAGTGTCCGAAGATGAAACCGGCGCTCCGAGCGTCGTGTGGTCGGTCTTGTGGATATAGAGCTTTTCCTGGGCAAAGGCGGCTAAGGAAAAGACTGCCAGTAGAAATATTAAGGTTGTCTTCTTCATAGTTTTATAAAATTAATGACTTGATTATTTAATTTAATGATATAGGAACCGCTCGGCAGTCCGGTGACATCGACGGTATTGGCCGACGCTAACAGCGCTTGTTTGACAAGCTTTCCGTCGAGTCCGTATATTTCTATGACAGAAACGGTTTCCGGCAGGTTCTGCAATGTCAGGATGTCTTTTACCGGGTTTGGACAGACAGCGATCTGATCGGCGCTTTGCGTCTTGTCTTCCTGGACTCCTACCTGCACCTGGGTGAAATATATCTTCCGGATGGAAGACAGGGAGCTTGCATTGCTGTAACCCTTCGCGAAATTCACTACCAGGGTGTTGTCGGTAAAGGTAACCAGGCCGATGGAGTCCAGGGCAATGGCTTGCTCCGTCCCGTCCGTGGATTTGATGACCATGTTCTGGGCATGGACCGGAGACCAGGCTGCAACCGCCGACAACAGCGCCGCAAGAAATACCGGTTTCAGGATGATGGTTTTACATTTCGTTGTTAACATAATTCGCTTTCACTAAATTCACACATATTCTTGTGTTATTACGTCAGCCCGGCATTTTTATTCCTGTGCCGGAAAATATTTTACAAATCTTTGACATTTGGAATTCAGAGCAATTTAATATTATTGCTGACTTTGATGAGATAATTCAATTCTTTTAAGATGGACACCGGCTGTGAGGAGAAGTCCATCCCGACTCTACCGGAAGGAGTAGAATTGCTTCTTTTGCTATCCAGCCCACGCCATGAATGACGTGGCTATTGTGGAAAAAGCCCCTACGGGGCTGTCATTCTTTCTTTATGAATAATTAACTTGACGAACTAAGCCACCCCATCCCGGCCTTCCCCAAGGGGAAGGAGCAGGAAGAACGGGTTCAGCTTTTTCCATCATTCAAAATTCATAATTCTCAATTCAGAATTTTTAACTCGTCATTTTAATTCGTAATTAAAAAACGCCACACTCCTTAATGAAAATCATCTGCTCACAATTACCTTTGCTATTCGTGCATTGTTGCCGTGACGTATATGTATAAAGTAAACACCGTTGCCTGTCTGGGAACAGTTCCAGTTAAGGTAGCCGCTGTAAGGCGACAGCTTTTCAAAGCTGATGCTTTCACCACCTTCAATCCTGGCGCCTGTTACATCTGTTACACCCACTTTACTCAGGTCAAACTCTACTTTAGGGTCGAAGTATATGAGTGTTCGGACGTGGTTTGTAGCAGGCGTAGGTTTCGGGGGGTAAATATAAAGGTAAGTAGCTTCTTCCGTTTTACCGGACTCAGTAACGGAAACGGTTGAGTCTGCTGTAATCTTCAGCCAAAATTTGTTCCAATAACGGTTATTGGAGTCTTTATAATCGCAAAAGAACCGGTCTCCGAATTTCCGGAAGGATGTACGGATGACTCCTTTGTCCGGCAATATATAATAATTCCAGGACTGTTTGTCGTAGAGGTTTGTAGTGAAAAACAATGTGTCTCTTACCGACAAGAACAATGTGTCTCCAACGCTGCATGCACCATTGGCGTCGTTCATATACGGAAAATCATAGCACCAACGGTATTGGCAGAGCCGCCCGACAGTTCGGTTTTCCACATCCAGCGCGTCGATGTTATACATTGAATCCGCAGAATTGAAATTGAAAAATATAACGTATTTCCTGTTGCCGATTTCCAGTTCCCGATACCTTTTATTTTTTTCAGTACTATCGTACTTTTTAATTATATCCCATGTCTTGCACTGGTTTGCAGTATATCTTACCTCATAGGTATTTTCACCGGAACGAATGCCGTGCAGGAGAAAGCTGTTCGTATCGGCGGCGTTTATGTAATCGATTGCAAAGCCTTTGTAGAATATCTTCGTAATAAAATTAAATTCCCTGTCGAAGAATAGGATGTTTGAATAGGCTGTGTCCAAATAATCCTGGTTATTGCATGTAATAAAATACCTATCATGAACCTGTAGATTGGGATATTGTGCAATGTTGGTGTATGATTCAGACGGGAACCAGAGCGGAGAATAAATCTCCGGCACTTCTTTAAAGGTAAACGACCGGCACTGGTCGTCGCTTATATATACTCCTTTGGTCCCTCCTTTGTACGAACCGCCTATATATAGTTTATTTTCTTTTTCATCATAATACTTAAGGCATAAAAATGAATATTTACTGAAAAGCGTATTGTCGTAATTAATACAGGGTTTGATTGACATGAAGCTGTCGTCGGTTAAATGTATTGTGGGGTAATATATACCGCAAGAACTTTTTACCATCAGGTAGGTCGAATCATTGATCCTGTCTGGGACGTCAAAGCCCAAAAAGCCATCTTTACTGTAATTCGAGATAATACTATCATTGAAATCTATTCCTGCGAAAAAATTCGAAAGTCCCGTAATATAAAATTTATTATTAATAACGGTAAAATTTGTTACACTTGGCGTATTAACCTGCAATTCTTCTGCATGTGAATCATTTATGAGCTGAAGGGAATCTTTTTCCACAAAACGGAAGAAGTTACATCTGAACGGTTTTTGGGGCGATTCATTAAAGTAAAGATTTAGAACATATAATTGGCCGTCGATGATTTTAAACATCGACATAGAGGGGCAAATGCTTTCCCACGATTTGAAATCTTTAGTACGGAAAATGGCGCTGTCTGCGGCATAGTATAAATAGGCCGAATCTGTTCCGAGCTGGAATTTTGAGGCTTTAGACGGGTCTGTACCCGCAAAAACGATTGTATCCTTTAATTGCAATTCGGAATCGAAGAGAAGCAACTTAGACGAATCGGTTTCGACGACAAAACGCCCTTGTAAATAAGCGGTTGAAAACGAATAATAAAAATTAAATGAAGGAGGGTAGTAATAAGGATTGGTATCACAAAATCTCGAATACAAATCATACGTATTGACAGTATTGATTTCTTTATCAATTGTAACCAACTTCCTGCCTGACCTGATGAGATAGCCTTCCGGGTATTGTATGACAGAAAATATGGAATCTACCGGAGATTTGACAATCGTCCATGTTTTTGCCCGGTCGTATGAAACAGCAATACCCTCCGTTTCGGAAAAAGCTACAATCCTGTCCTCTCCCATAAACATTTTGATAATATAGGATCTTCTGAATATTTGAACCTGTTCCCATATTTCGGCTCCGTCATAACTGATACGCATATTCCCGCCGCTGCCGTATATTATGACTGTATCTCCCCGCGCTTCAACCCCTTTAAAAGAGTCAAAAGTTAACTGTGTCTTTTCGACCTTTGCTGGAATTGCTGCGCAGCAGTATGTAAGGATGAAGAACAGGTAAAAATACAATATTTTCATTTATATACTCCTTATAAATTAAATCTGTTTCATGTATTCTTTTCACCTGTCCGAAGGTTTCAAACCTTTGGACGGGTAGTATTAATTAAATTTTCAATTCTTTACAAGTGTATTAACAATTCAAACATGAAAAAGTTTCATTGTGATTGTCATTAATTCATTAGGGCAGAACATTTGTCCTGCCCATTGAATATAGAATTAATTGCACGGCGTATCTACCCTGATACATCCTTGTACACTTGGATCTATAAGCGGATCAGGATAGTTACATGTCGGCGGAACGCTCCAGAATGAAGTTTCTGACGACTCATACTCCTGTCCGTTCCAGCAAAGTGTTTTAGTAAGTCGGCAAATGCCGCTGCCGCATGGTACCCACACTTCGTCGCCAAATTCATCTATATACGAGAATTCATAGCAAGCAGGTATATCTACGGTATAGGTAAGCGGAGAGGTACAGGGAGGAATCTCAGCTCTGCACATCTGCCTGAATGCACTTTCTGTCCAAACATACTGATTGACTTCGTTCATTACCAGTATAAATTCTTCAGGTGTTAAAACACATCTTGGGCTCCAATTTACTACTGTAACACCTCCGAAATAAGTCTCATCGCCGCAGTCAACGCATACTAAAATATCTACTTCACAACCAATACTGCTAGTGAAACTTATTGTTTTTAGATCACATGCCTGAGAAAAATTCACGGCAATAAAAAATATTACCATTAATACTGCTAAATACTTTAGATGTTTCATACTTATAATCTTTCTTTAATATTCATAAAAATGCAATAAAAAAGTATTAGTATAAAAGCAGCCATTGTGTTATATTGCTTTCATACAGACGTTGCATTGAGCGGGTTAATTTTCTCGATTAGCTCAATGTGGCTTGTTGAGGGCAGGCGGAGTACTCTTCGCCTGTCTTATATTATTTACCGGGCTGCTATGGTGGCCTGCTCATCCCGGCCTCCTGTTAAAAGACATTGCGCCTCCTTACTAGTAAATAGTAAATAGTAAATAGTAAATAGTAAATAGTAAATAGTAAATAGTAA
>CAZWLN010000005.1:18034-94273 GCA_964634885.1 uncultured Hyphomicrobiales bacterium
TAGTAAATAGTAAATAGTAAATAGTAAATAGTAAATAGTAAATAGTAAATAGTAACTGCTTCTATAGGGCTGTGCTATTTACTTTTTGTTTATCATTCTTAATAAATTCCATTGATAAACCATTCATATCTATTCTAATATACATAATAATTAACAAAAAGCAAAATATTTTTTTTACCAACGTTGAATTGCCTCTCCACAAGCGTTTTCCGGGCAATATCAGATGTTAAAAGCGAGTCCCGGAGTTCCGGTTTTCCTTTTCAGTTTGCACGTTTGCAAAGACTGTTCCGGACAATTATTTGTTTGCTTAACTATGATAAAGTGAAATATTTGGGGAGTAAGAGTTTAATTCTCTATTTTACATAACCACGAGCTGAAGCTCGTGGCTATTAAATTCATATTTCATTTTTACCTAATCCCAAAGAATTAACCTGTCAACAAAAAAATACCCCCGAAAAGCTACGCGCCGTCCGGGGGATATTATATTTAAGGGCTGTCCTGTCGGGATCAGATTACGCCTTTGTTCTTCAGTTCGCCAATCAGCTCGTCGGTATAGCCTATCTGGCCCAGGATCTCGTTCGTATGCTGGGACAGAGTGGGAGGTGGCGTTTCGACAATGCCCGGAGTCTTGTCGAATTTGGCCGTCATGTTGAACACTTTAATGTCGCCGATGCCATCGACGTGAGTGGTGGCAAAGGTGTTGCGGAACTCGACCTGCGGCTGGCTCAACGCATCTTCGAGAGAGAGGATGGCGCCGGAAGGAACGTCGTTTTTGTTAAGCAGTTCCACCCAGTATGCGGTGTTGTTCATCATCAGTTTTTCTTCGAGGAGCGGTGTCAGTTCGAACCTGTTCTTCTTCCTTGTGTCCCTCTCCTTGAAGCGCGGGTCTTCCATCAGTTCGGGCGAACCGGTGAGTTTGGCCACGGATTCCCACTGTTCCTGCTTGTTGGCGGCAATGTTGATGAAGCCGTCTTTTGTCCTGAATGTGCCCGAGGGAGCGGCGGTGAAGTTGTCGTTGCCAAGTAGTGTCGGCTGCTGGTTGCCGATTTTCAGGTTGGCCACCACCCAGCCCATCAGGGGCATGATCGAATCGAGCAGGGCAATGTCGATGAACTGTCCTACGCCGGTCTTTTCCCTGTAATAGAGGGCAGACATGATTGCAAAAGCGGCGTTCAGTCCTCCGACTGTGTCGCAGACAGGGAAACCGGCGCGCAGGGGGCTGGTTTTCTCGTCTCCGTTGATTGCCATCTCACCGCTCAGGCCCTGTATTATCTGGTCGTATGCCGGTTTTTTTGCGTCGGGGCCGGCAGCGCCAAAGCCTGAGATGCCGCAGTAAACGATGCGGGGGTTGATTGCCGTGAGGACCTTGTAGTCGAGTCCGAGCCTGCCCATTACGTCGGGCCTGTAGTTCTCGACGACAATGTCGGCAGTCTTTACGAGCTGTTTGAAGATTTCTTTACCTTCGGGAGCTTTAAGGTTCAGCGTTACCGATTTCTTATTTGAGTTCTGTGCCAGGAAGCTTGTACCCATTAGCATTTTGTTGTATTCGGGCACACATCCCAGTTTTCGTGCAAGGTCGCCGTCCTTGGGGTTCTCGATTTTGATTACCTCGGCGCCAAGCCAGGCCAGGTGCAATGTGGCAAAGGGGCCGGAAAGCACGTTCGTCAGGTCCAGTACTCTTATTCCATCCAATAGTTTCATCACTTTCTCCAAAATTGTAATTATACCACATTCAAAATTATGACTTAAGTTACAGATAGCAATAAGTTTTTTATGTATAAGTATTTTTGTAATTTAAATGTTTGTGATTGGAGTTGTTTTGTTGGAGTATTTTAAGTAATATGGTTTTGTATGGTTCTGGCTCAGTACATGGATGATGAAAACAAAAAAGCCCGCGAACTTGAGGCTGCGGGCTACTTTTGTGACCCTGAGGGGATTCGAACCCCTACTGCCAGCGTGAAAGGCTGGTGACCTAACCATTAGTCTACAGGGCCAATTATCAAAGAATACAAATTTAAGAAGATTATTTTTAATAACAAAATATTTTTTTTCGAGGTAAATGTTTTGCTTCATTATGAAATAAATACAAACAGGCTGCTGCTGAAAATCCTCGATTCGTCGTTTTACCGCCATGCAGTTAAGTACCAGTCTGACAACAGGGACCATTTCCTCGACATTTACCCGAAACTGCATGTAGATTATTACTCGGAGATTTACCAGATGGAGCTTCTCAGGAAAGAATTCAGGATGGCACTCGAATCTCTTGCTTTCAGGTACTACATTTTCAACAAAGACGACATCGCTCTGGAAAAGATCGTCGGCGACATATCCATTACCAATATCCTCGAAGGCAATGCCTGCTCATGCAAGATAGGCTACAAGCTCGACAAGGACGAAACCGGCAAGGGCTATATGACCGAGGCCATGAAAAAAATTATCAGCCATGTGTTCGACGTCCTGGGCTTACAGAGAATTGAAGTCAACATTCTTCCGAGGAATGCGCAATCGTCGAAGCTGGCTAAGAAACTTGGTTTCTGCTATGAAGGTACGGCATACAGTTACCTTAAAGTACACGACAAATGGGAGGACCACGACAGGTACTCGCTGATCAAATCAAAATATTACGGTGAAAATAATGAATGAAAGCTTGGTTATTGCTATTACCGGTGGCATTGGTACCGGTAAATCCACTGTCTCAGAAATGATTGCCGCAAAGGGCCTGCGTGTCATTTCCTCGGACAATGCTGCTAAAGAACTGATGGTTACCGATGGTGAACTGAAAAAGAGGATTATGGCCGCATTCGGGGATAATTTCTACCTGCCGGACGGGACACCGGACAAGGAACTGATTGCTTCAACGGTCTTCGGGGACAGCGAAGAAAGCGCGAAGTCCCTGGCAAAGCTGAACAGCATTGTCCATCCGCGTGTCATCGAACAGATGATCGAGACAGTCGAAAGATATGAAAAGGAAGGCGACAGGCTGATCTTCGTCGAAAGCGCCCTTACATACGAAGCAGGCCTGGAAGAAGGTTTCGATTATATCATTGTGGTCGATGCTCCGGAAGATGTGTGCATTGAGCGTGTCATGAAACGCAGCGGGCTTACTGTCGAAAGGGTTAAACAACAGATAAACGCCCAGATGCCGCAGTCCGAAAAAGTTGCCCATGCCGATTTTGTCATCGACAACTCAGGCGGCCTGGAAAAACTCAGCCAATCGGTGGATTTCATTGTCACAATACTCGAAAGCATGGTGCCGGAAGATTAGCAGCCCTACTGTGGCGTTGTGGTTTTACCCTTAGTAATTGTTTCAACCTTGACATCGACGGTTCTGCAATAGAACCTGCCTTCCGGAAGGTTGTTGTCGTAGAGCAGTACGTCGCTTCCAAATCCTTCAACCGACTGGGCTTTCACTCCCAGGGCGCTGCGCGTTGACTGGGCCCTGTTTGTCGAAAGGTTCTGGTTGTGTTCTTTTTCGCCTGTACGGTCGGTATAGCCGGAGATGGTTACGGTAGAGTTGGACGCCATCCTGCTCTTAATAAGGTCAACGATGTTCCTGTTCGAGCCTTTAATGTCGGACTTGTCGAAATCGAACAGGATCAAACTGTACCGGTCGATGGTCTTGTCCGAAAGGTTCTCTAATTTCTTTCTCTGTACGGTCAGCAGTTTAATCGGAATGAACTTGAACTGTGTACGGTATTCCTGGTTTCTTTTGTCGATTACCCTCAGCCTGTATTCCAGCGGCTGCTGAATGGAAGGCAGGACGGCTTCGTCGTTGTTAATATTCCAGTCCAACTGGGACAGTATTTTCCAGTCGATCGATTCGAGTTCGGTGCCTTCCGACGAGAATTCCTTCAGTATTTTGTTACCCTGGATTACCTGTATGTCCCAGAATTTCAGGCCGGCTTCAGCCTTGACTTCAGGCAGGAACCTGACGATGGGCGGGTTGACAGTCCTCATAATGTCGGTAAGGTAAACGTATTCGAGTATCTTCGGGTTATCCGACGACAGTTCTACCCGCCTGTTCTCTTCGGTCTTGTCCGGCTCGTCGATGGGAGACGAATAGAGTTCGGGAAGGTTCCTGGCCTCGAGAATCAGCCTGTCCTCGGCAATCTTCCAGACATCGGTCAGGTACTTTTTCACGGCTTCAGCCCTGTTCCTCGAAAGGGCAGTGTTCCTTTTCTCAGGCCCCAGGTCGGAGTTGCAGCCGGTGATCTTCAGCTTTGCTTCGGGATAGAGCCTCATCCTGCGCCCGACGATGTTCAGTATATGGTGATAGATGGGCAGTGTCTTGTGCCGGAACAGGTTGTCCACATAGAAGTCGTCGGCATCCCTGCTGCTCAGCCTGGTGTAGCGCGAGGGTATGTCCGGGGAATTCTCATCGAAGAAAATATAGTTAAGCAGAGGGCTTAACCTCGAAGTGAGGAATTCTTCTATTACATAGGTGGGCTCCGGCACTTCCCTGCCGTTGGTGTCGATGCCTATGGCGTAGATATTTGCGGAAAGGGTATAGTCGAGACGTGTATATATTGTATCGGCACGAAGGTAATATTCCGTAATTTTTCTTATCAGCCCCGAATATGTAGTGTCGAAGTATATCTCAGGACGTCCGACGCTGAAACTGTCGGCAGCGATGTCGTAAGATTGCTTGAAAACGGTATCTATTTTTTCAATCAGGTTCATCTCATCTGTAATGTCCGGTTCGGGCAACGGCATATACCTGACGGAAACACCGAGGTTGATGCCGTGAATGTTCCACGACCTGCCGCTGACGACCGGAAGCATACCCAGGGAGAAGAACAATTCGGGCGACGCAGTAATGGTCCTGAGTTTGTTCAGGGGCAATTCATAGCTGATGCCTGCCTTCAGGAAAAGCTGTACCGCTGCGGAGGAGGGTATGTCCCCGTTGGATTCGCCCCTGGTCCTTTTACCGGAGTCGTTGCCGAGAGAGTCTAAGAAAGTACCTCTGCCGTCAGGTTCGGTAATTTCTTCCACCTGGCTGTATTTTGCTGTGGTAAGGAAAGAGAACCTGAATCCCCCCAAGAGGGTGAAATCATCGTAAAAACGCCAGCCGAACATTGCTTCCAGGCCAAAATCGCCGAGGGTAGCGTCGATCCGGTGCTCAAATTCACCTTCGCGAAGTTTCTTGTTCAATATGATTGTCGTAGGCTCCGTAGCGCTGATCAGTCCGCTGAGGCTGCTGTAGCCCAGCCTGAAATGAAGTATGTATTCTTTTGTGAGGGGATAGTCGAAAAGGCCGCCTATGGAGAACCCTGTGCCGTAACCGCTGCTGAAATGGGGACAACAGTTTGGTACGCCCGGTAAGTCAGAAAAATCGGCACTGTGGAAATTGAATTGTAAATTGGTGTATGCGCCGAAACGAAGAAAAGTCTTTGTTGTGTCGTAGTGTACAGCAAGCGTGTCCGGGGTACGGCTTCCGGTGTCTCGGCCGTTGCTGCGGGGCTGTGCGTAGGCAAGGAACCATCCCGCACAGAGAGTAATGATTGCAATATATAAGTGTTTTTTCAAATCCATTTGTATCAGTCAATTCTCCGACAATTTATTAGTGACATCCGTGTATCCTCCGAAACAACAGAGGAATTGCTACCTTACCACCTCCAGCTTATTCACTCTCGTAACAGTTGGAGTCTGCAATATGATGAAGTATGAACCGGCAGCCAGCGACCTGGAGTCAATCGTCTGTGTCGTCTCGCCAGTGTTGGGTTCACCTTCGAATACGGTCAATATTTCCTCACCGTAAACATTGACAATAGTCATCTTTGTATAGCCTTTTTCGCACAATTCGAACAGTATGTTGACCTTCCCGTTGGAAGGGTTGGGATAGATGCTTTTAATCGACACTCTGGAGTCCGGGTCGAGCAGCCTGTCGCCATAGTCGGGACAAATACCCGACAGGTAGAAGCAGCCGTCTTCGACACTGCTGACGGTATATGTTGCATCTATCCATTTGAATTCCGTGATTTCAATACCGCTTATTTTTGCATCCCCGAGGGCGGCAATGAACGGAATGACACAGAGTGTGCCTTCGGTTTCGGCCATCGATGATTTCTTTCTCAGGGTAATCGTATGTATATTATCTACTATTTCGCTGTTGATGATGTCTTCATCTATGGGATACATGAGGCTGTTGTTAAACATCAGCGAGATTTCAAATTCTTTCTCTTCATTGTTAGTAACAAGGTTTTCGGTCCTGCGGTAATAGACCGGAATGTGGGTTGTACTGCCGGCAGGAGCGCTGTCTGCGGGACATTTGATAAATACATCCATTGAAGAAGCGTAGTCGAGTATTTTTATATCTATTGCGACACTGTCGGTGAATGTACAGGGATCATCGCCGTAGAGCACGAGGACGTCGGAATAGCTGTTTTGGTCGCCGGCAGCGCACTTCATCGTAATGGCAATTTCCTCACCCGGATCGAGTACAGCCGGAAGATGGGGAGAAATTTCAGTAATCGTGATGGGATCCTTCGGTTTAATAATGCCTGAGACATTGATCCTGGCAGTACCTGTATTGGTAAACCTGGCAACCCTTTCGACAGAGCCGGTTTTCAGTATCGAGTCTTCGATCAGGCGGGGAGAAGCAGTAAAACCGACATTGACGGCGCTGCCTGTCAGCCTTATTGTTTTCGCGATGTCGCAGGGCTGGAAGAGTATTTCTACGGTACCATCAAATTTACCTGATGACTGAGGAGCAAACCCGATTGTGTATGTCCTGGTTTCACCGGGATTGAGTGAACCGGCCTGTATCGAAGAAATATCGAAGTCTTCCGTGCCCGAAGGAGTAATAGTACTGATGAATCCATCCTGCGAGCCTTCACTGATGTTTGCTATTGTAATTGTTGCAGTTTTCGACTTCTCCTGGCAAAGGGTTATCTGGCCGAAGTCAACAGATTCGGTTACAGAGAAGTTCGTACCGAATTTATTGCCGGTATAGTCCACGTTGATCTTCCTGTTGCAGGGCAGGTAGGTGAACTCAATCTTTCCTGCAATGGAACCGTTTTTATTAGGCTTGAAGTAAACCGTTACCGTCCTGGATTCACCCGGCTTGAGCGGCTCGTTCAGAACGAGGGAGCTGTCCGGCAGTATTATGTTGTCGTCGTGCACGGCGTAGATGGAATCGATGAGCGAAGACCCGGTGTTTGTCAGGACAATCGTCGTAGAATCGACGTTCTGGCAACCCGTGAGGTCAGCGAATTGTATTGATTGCTTGTCTGCTTCCAACTTTGCCACGACATATCTTCCGTATATCTTCAGGTTGATGGTGTCGCTGCAGACTCCCATTGCGAAAGGAATTTTACACTCGACGTTACATTCAACAAAATCCTGGGGGTCGAACCTGAAAGCCAGGGTTACTGACCGGCCCGGTGCGATGGTAACAGGGAAAGTAACCGGTTCGGTTAATGTCAGCGGTTCGATAGATGGATTGAAACTGTATGAATCGAGTACGACCTCAAGGTTGGTATTTGTATTTGTAATTGTTACAGTCCGGGTTTTGTTGTTGAAATCGCAGTCCACAACGTCGCCGAAGTCAATTTCGGGACTGCTGACGGAAACAAGCTTGCCTTTTACTTTTGCAGTTAATTTTACTTCGAAAACATCACCGCATTCGCTACTTAGGAATGTGATGGTTCCTGTCTGCAGAGTGTCGTCGGAACTGAACCTGATGAAGCGGACTTTCAGCGTGACAGAACCTTTCGGGGGAATGGTAACAGTGTTGCTGCCGAGTATGGCAAAAGCTTTGTTGTCTATAGTGCTTTCGAGAGTCACAGAGGAAGTTCCGTTGTTTGTGATTACCAGGTCTTTTTCGAGCTGTGTCTCGCAACTGTCCATAGTACCGAGGTCGAGGGCCGGGGGAAGGAACGAAAGGTCGGGTTCCGGCAGTACGTGTACCTTCACCGAGGCGGTTGCCGAACAGTTATATTCATCTCTTACGATTACAGTATATGTTACGTCCGACGGTTCGGTAATTACGGGCTCTTTTACGTCATAGGCACTGAGGCCGGTCCTGGGTGACCATTCGTATTCCAGTTGTGCATCGCTGTTGACTGTGTAGCGTATTACTGCCGTGTCGATGTTATGGCAGAGAGTGATCGATTCGGGCATATCCTTGATGGAGAGCCGCGGCAGATTGGCAACGAGGACGATTTTCTTTGTGATGTCGCAGGGCGAGAACATGATGTCGAGTGAACCGATGAACCTTCCCGGCTTGTCGGGTGTAAAGGTGATCTCATAGGTCCTGGCCACGCCGTTCTCCAGCTTGTCTGCAAGTTTCATGTCCAGGCTCATGATGCCTGTACGACTGAAGTCGCCAGCAACCCTGAAGTCTTTTATTGATCCGTCCTGGCCTCCTTCGCTGATATTTTTAATAGTGAATGTCTTTTTGAAAACAGCATTTTCGTAGTAGCAAATGTTCCCAAAATCTACGGTGTCGGCTGCTGTAAAGTTAATGCCGAATTTAGCGCCGCTGTATGTAACCGCAACTTCTTTGTCGCAGGGTTTGTAGCGGAATATCACGGTGCCGTTGAATTGCCCGTTGGAAGAAGGTTTGAAAGTGATCTTTACCCGCCTGTACTCTTTGGGCATCAGGCCTGTACCGACATCGAGGTCCATAGAGTCGATTTCGATGTTCTCGTCGCAGACAGCAGAGATGGAAGTAATCGTGGTAATGCCTGTATTGGTCAGGACAACAGTCCTTGAGATACTGTCCTGGCATCCGGTCAATTCACCGAAATCGAGATCGGAAGGAGCAACGGTCAGTTCTGTTTTGGTCTGGATACCTGCCAGGTTCACGCTCAGTATAGAGATGCATTCACCGATGGTGAAGGGGAATGCAAGCTGGGAAATATGAGCCCCGGGGCTGGTAGGTTTGAATCTCAGCGTAACCACCAGCGAATCGAGTGAAGGTATGATCCGGGGGAAAGAAGTAGGCGACACAATTGTGTATGAGTTGTCCGCCGGCAGGAACTGCGGCTGTCCGATCTCTGCGGTAAGAGATTTGTTGAGGTTGTATATTGTTATCGTCTTTTCATATTCTTTGTTGTCACAGTCGGTAATGGTACCAAAATCGATGCCGGCAGTACTGATGGCTATCGTTTCGCCCTTGATCATCGCTTTCAGGTCAACGAAATAGACATCGCCGCAGGCCTGGGAGCGGAATATCAGCCTGCCGTTGATGGAATCGCCGCTCTTTCCTTTGTTGCGTGTAACCCTTACTGTCACATCTGTGTATTCTCCGGCGCCGATTGTCCTGACATGAGTTCCAATTACAGTGTAGGAAGAGTTGACGGACGAATCGGTAAGTGTTACGGATTCGCTGCCGTTATTTGTAATCCTCAGTGTTAGCTCTTTCTGCGACTCGCAACTGTCGAGCAGCCCGAAATTAAGTGGATTGGGCTGGAAAGTCAGGTCCGGCGGCGGTATGGCTTTCACCTCGACGGAGTCTGTTGCCGAACAGCCGTATTTGTCTGTAATTGTAAGGTAATAGGTAATATCCGTAGGATCGGTTATCGTCGGTTGGGCAATATGTGAATCGTTAAGCCCTGTTGAGGGTACCCAGTTGTATGTATAGGGCGCTGTTCCCCCGGAGAATATATAGCGTATGCGTGTTGTGTCGGTGTTATGGCATATTGTGAGACTGTCGGGGAAATAGTCGATGGACACATGGCCTATGCTGGCTTTGAGTATTATCTTATATGTTTTGCCGCATTCGTCGGTAATCCTCAGCGAGTCGATGTACACTCCGTCGAAGCCGCCGCCCATGAACCTTACGGTGATGGTCCTCTGCTCATCGACGAGATAATCGAAGAAGAATGAGTTGTCAGTAAATTCGAAATGCGGATTGGGTGAGGGGAGTATCTCGCCTGTAAATTTGGTTGAATATCCCGACAGGTTTTTGAGGATGAACGACATCTCTTTAGACATCGACAGGCAGAAGTTGCCGAAGTTCAGGGTGTCGGGCAGGGCTGCAATCTGTGGGCTGGCGATCTCAACCTTCAGGTAGAGTGTCCGGTGATTGCCGCAGGAGTCGATGACCCATAGGGAATCGAGGTATTGGCCGTTAACATTGTGCCCTGTAAAGGATATGTCGATCGTCCTTTGTTCATTGTTGTTGAACTGTGTATTGAACGGAGTTTTGTCCACATTGTAGAAAGAATGAAGGAAGGAGCTGTTACAGGTAAAAGTGGTCTTGAAACCTGAAATGTTACGAACAGTAAATGATGAATCCTTCGATTCATTTTTACAGAAAGTACCGAAGTCGAGAGTGTCGGGCGCCAGAGTGAAGTCGTAGTTGGCAACCTGCATCTTCAGGAAAAATGTGCGGTAGTTTCCGCAAGTGTCAACAATCCTTACGGAGTCGAGGAACTTGCCCGTTACCGTGGAACTGTTGAACCTGACGGCCAGGCTCCTGGTCTCATTGGTAAGGAATTGCCTGTCGTCGATGGTGCCGGTCACTGTAAACCTGGAGCCAAGCTTACTGTCGTCCACGGTAAAGGTCGTTGGGAAGCCGGATGCGTTCCTGATCCTGAAAATACTGTCTTTCGGGGTATTAGTGCAGACCATTCCGAAGTCGAGTGTGTCGCCGTCCGGAAAGTCTATCTGCGGAACAATAATTGTAACAAGAATCGTATCATAGTCCACACAGCCGTTGTCGTCGGTAACCCGGACAATATACTGTGCGTCTGTTGCCGTCGTTGTTGAGGGGTTGTAAACTGTCGTCGAACTCAGGCCCGTGGGAGGAGACCAGAGGTAAGTGTAGGGAGACGTACCTCCCGTAGCCTGCTGTCCGATGGTAACTGAAGCCAGGGGGCATTTTTTCTTGTCAGGCCCGGCATTGGCATTAGGCCTGTCGTTGATTGTAACAAAGAGGCTGTCTTTCTTGGTAAGCCCCATGAGTGTAACTTCGCAGTAATACCATCCCTCGTTGACGGATGTAGCATTAACTATCTTCGGGTTCTGCTGGGTGGAAGTGAAACCGTTCGGCCCGTACCAATAGTATGTGCCGCCAGAAACCGTGTCGCAGTACAGGAAGAGGGTATCGTTAGGACAGAGCGGGCTGTTGCTGCTGATGTTGAAGTTAAACCCGAAATATGTCTGTATGAAACACGGCAGTCCCCATCGCGAATACCTGCCTGCCAGTGTTCGCTGGTCGTCAACAAAGTTGCAGGCAGAGCCCGGGGAGTTGGGAGAATTGATGACGCTCAGGGATTGTAAACCGTACCTGGCGACATATATCTTCCGGTCGGGAGCAAGCTGCAAAGCAGCGTAGGAAAAATTGCCCGGTGAACTGGCCACAAGGTATCTCGAAGCAAGTATAGCTGCAGGGGTCGGAAGCGTGATGTCATACTGGTAAATCCTTGCGGGGTCCTCCATTTTACTCAGGTACAGGAGTTTACCGTCCGGTGAAAACTCCACTCCGTATGCCCAGACATAGTTAGCACCTGAGAATTGCATGATATAGCTGATGGCGCCGGTAGTACTGTTGAAGTCGAAGAGTTCGAACCAGCCGCCACCATAGACTGCACAGGCAATCTTGTCGCCGTTGGAAGAAGCTTTAAGGTAGCCGATGCAGTTGTAGCTGTCGTCGGCGTGCCAGGAACCCTGGGTTGCAATGATGGGGAAGCCCGGGACGGCATTCTCAATAGTGTTGATTCCGTTGGTGGTAATCAGGTAAGTATAGAATTGATTACTTTCCCACTTGTGGCCGATGACCCAGATGTCAACATTGTTTGCATGTTTGACGGCAGTAATTTTCTCGACGCAGGGTGTGAAAAGAAGCTGGTTCTTTGTCGTTACGGCCCCATTGCCGCCGTCCAGCGACATATCCACGATGGAAAAGCGGAAACCGTTGTTTTCCGTTTTGTCGCTGACAGTAAAGACGTAGTATATGTTCGGGTACCCGGGTTTGGGGACAATAACCCCGGACTGGGTCGAGGAACTGTGGCCAAGTAAGCCTGTTCCGTTGGACATCACATTATGATTCCTGTTCCAGACAGTTACACCGTCGGTGTAAAAGAGCAGGTTGCCGTATTTGTCGCAAATGGTAGCCGAACCTTCTTCGGTAATCAGGCTGCTGTTCGTCAGGGGTACCGGTGAGCCACTGTTGAAGTCCAGTCCTGCGTAATCGCCAAAGTACCAAATATTACCTTCTTTCTGTGCAAAGGCTATATTTGATACTACTGCGATCAACAAAACAATAATCTTAGCTGATGCCTTCATGTCCAATCCTTGTAAAAAAACTCAATCCTTTAAGTTTTCAATTTAACATCTTAGCAATTAATTGCTAGCTTAATTATCGATTTACATCATAAATACTTTAGCTCAAATGAATTATCTTCATATCCCTATTATAATTACAATTTTTCTCCAATTATCGGTTCTTTTAATCTTAAATTTAACTTTTTCCTTATTTTATTCCAACATATTGATTTAATCTATATTAATCATCAATTAATTCAATATTAATTAATATTCATAATTACAAATTTCAATTTAATCAAATATTGTAAAAAAACAAATTAAAAACAATAAGTAGATTTACTTAATTAATTTTACTTAATAATCATTGTTTTGAAACGACGGGTTCCGTAATTGGTGGCGATAGAGATGAAGTAAGCTCCTGGTTCCAGTCCAATTACGGGGATTGCTATCTCATGGGTGCCTTTTGGAAAAGATTTGCTGCCGGCGTCGATCATCAGCCTTCCGATCTTGTCATAGACCATGACGTCGGTATTGACAGGGACGTTGGCAGTCATCATTATCCGGACTTCGCTGCCGGCAGGGCTGGGGGACAGAATACTGAACCGGACGGTATCGACGGGATAGACGACGACGGGGAAATCGCCGCAAATATCGCGTATCTCTATGCACCCGTCGGTTGTTTCAGTCTTGGGGACGCAATAGCTGCCAAACCACTTGAACTCTGCAATTTCGACCTGCGTGGATGTGCTGTTGCCGGCAGCTGTGAAGAACTCCATGTCACGGAGCACTCCCTTAACGGGGAAGTCCCTGCCGACATCTCCCCGGATCCTGATAGACCGGTAACCATCTTCGAACAGCACATCTTCAAAATCGAAATTCTCAGGCAGGAGCACAGTGGCATTGAACCTGATGACTGCCTCGAAGCCTGTAAACCCGGCCATGAAGAAGTAAACCGGTGCGTCGATCATCAGGGGGTAATGTATATGGGTATTGACCGATGCATTATCCGGTTCACATTCAAGATAGACCTTCGGTTTCATCTCCAGGTCCTTGAAGATCGTAACGGAATCTGCCGCAGTGCAATTGTTAACATCTGTAACTGTCAGTACATAGGTGGTCGTACTGTCGGGATTGGCAAGGGTAAACTGAGCTTTGTTGTCGCTGAGGCCGCCGGATGGGTACCACTGGTAGCTGAAGGGTGGGGTGCCCAAGGTTGCATTGTTGCCGATGGGTACAGTCGTGTCGGAACAGATGAGGATATTCTCTCCGAGTTTGACGGCGGGTACGGGATTGACAATGACATGTACAGTGTCAGAAGTACTGCAGCCGGCCTCGTCGGTGACCGTTACGAAGTAATCTGTACCTGCTTCGGGTGTCAGAACCGTTTTGAAGTCGTTACCTTCAAACGAACCGTCGGAGCTTTGCCAGATAACGGTTTCGATCTTTTTTCCTGTAACGATGGAATCGCCCAGGACTGTTGCGTCGCCGCGGCAGATGCTCCTGTCGGCGCCGGCGTACACCAAAGGGGGTATATTGACAATGACGTCAACGCTGTCCCAGGCAGAGCATCCGTTCTTGTCGTCAACGGTGAGGTAGTAGCGTGTCGATTGCAGAGGAGACACAACCGGTGCTGCAATTTTGGGATCGGAGAGCCCTTCCGAAGGGCTCCATGTAATGTCGTAACTACCGGAGCCACCGGTAACCGAAGAGCCGAACACGGCAGAATCGCCAAGGCACATTGTCAGGCCCGGGCCTGCATTGGCCCTGGGAACAGGGTTGACGACCACATCGATTGTATCATAGAGTTCGAAGTCGGGGAATTTTATTGTAAGTGCGTAGGTACCGGAATTCCTGACAGAGGCGGACGCGACGGTAAACGACGTATCTGTTGACGTGAAACCGTCAGGCCCCGTCCAGTGATATTCTGCGTCATAGACATACAGAGACTTAAGAGAGAGGTCTTCGCCCTCGCATATCGGGCTGTTGGAGACAAGTTTTATCCTGAAGTTAAAAATGCTTTGTATGAAAGTAGGCAGGCCCATCTTACACATTCGTCCCGACAGGTAAACCATATTGTCCGTGTAATTGCAGCCGCTGCCTTTGACGTTCGGGTCCCTGATGGCGCCGACATAGCCCTTGCTATACCTGGCAACATATATTTTCCCGTCCGGGGCAATTTGAAGCGCCGCGCACGCAAAATCATCGAAGCTGATTACAACTTCATATTGAGACTTCAGAACGGCTTCGGGTGTGGGTTGAGTCAGGTCGAACTGGTAAATGGCCGATGGGTTGATCATGGCGCTCAGGTAAAGCATATTGCAGTCCGGCGAGAACTCGACACCATAGGCGCCGGCAATGGGGCTGTGAAAAGTGAGGTAGTAACTGACAGCGCCTGTTGTGTTGTCGTATTTAAACAATTCAAAATAGCCGTCCTCGTACACAGCACAGGCAATCCAGGCTCCGTCGGGGGACGACTTCATGTAGCCTATGTGGTTGAAGAAGTTGCCGGTGTGGACGGAGCCTTGAGAACTGGTAACAGGGTAGCCCGGTGTCGAATTCTCAACTGAATTGATGCCGTCCCTGGTAATGAGGTAAGAAAGGAATTTGTTGCTTTCCCATTCATGGCCGATGACCCAGATGCCGACGTTGTCAACGTGGCGTACGGCGGTAATTTTTTCAGTGCAGTTGTCGAACAGCAGGATGTTTTTCACGGTTACATCGCCGTTGCCACCGTCAGCAGACATATCGACGATAGAGTAGCGGAAGCCGTTGGCTTCTGTTTTGTCGGAAACAGTAAAAACGTAGTAAATATTCTGATTGCCCGGCTTTGGAACAATGACGCCGGACTGTGTGGAGGAACTGTGCCCAAGCAAGCCGGTGCCGTTTGGCATTACAGTGTGGTTCCTGTTCCAGACGGAGATGCCGTCGGTGTAGAACAGGAGTTTGCCTTTCTTGTCGCAAATCGTGGCGCAGCCTTCGTCGGTAGCAATTGCCCCGTCGGTAAGAGGTACGGGAAAACCGGTGCTGAAGTCAATCCCGGCCTTTGATCCGAAGTACCAGATGTTACCCTGTTTCTGGGCCGGTAAAGCAAGGGTAACGGACAGGAAAACCAGGAGTATAGATATATATATTTTCATTATTAGTAATCATTAAACTGTTAAAATATATTCATTAATTCCAAAGCAAAAAAAATCAATTACTTATCAACTTTGCTTCGATAGCGGTTTTGATCAAACCGACGGTGTTCTTAGCGCCTAACTTCTGCAGCAGGTGCTTCCTGTGTGTCTGGACTGTCCTGACACTGATGTTAAGCATCTTTGAAATCTTTGTGGAGGACAATTCACTGGCGATGAGCTTCAGTACCTCTTTTTCCCGTTTCGACAGTGTACTGGCGGCGTCGGGAAAACTCTTACGGGTATTGTTGCTGTTTATCATATTGTTCATAATGGATTCGAGGCTGAATTTACAGAAATAGTTCTCGCCATTGTAAACATTGTAGATGGCATCGATGAGTTCGGTCGTGTCGGCCCCTTTGGTAATATAGCCTGAAGCGCCGAGCCTGATGGACTGTTGTATTACTTCTGCTTCCGAGAAACTGGAAAGCATCAGTACGCGGGCAGAGGGGCATATTTCACTGAACTGTGCCAGTGCCGTAATGCCGTCGCTGTCGGGGAGGTTGATGTCAAGTAAAATCACATCCAATTTGTGGGTTCTTGCAATGCTGAGGGCAGACTGTACATTGGGAGCAGTACCGACTACGTTGATATTATCGATCGATTGAAGAACATTGTGAATCAGTTTTGCAAACAGATTCTGATCATCGACAATCAATACATTAATATCATTCATAATTCTAAAATTAATTAATTTTTCAAATTATCATTCAGATGTGCAAATCTACTTATATTCAGGGATATTATCAATACCAATAAATACTTATTTTTATACCCGGAAAATACGGATATAAAATTTCCAAAGGTACCGCATAATAAGTAATACTTTGTTCCTGCCCGATTTACAAGCCATCGATGACGCTCATCAGTTTCCGTCTTACCTGCACGGCGATGTCTGCCAGGTCAGGATTATCGATTGCCTGCATGGAAGCGGCAGGGTCAACGGCAGCGACTTCGACAGCCCCACTGTCCGTTTCCTGTACAATGACATTGCAGGGTAGCATTACTCCGATTTTATTCTCCAGTGTCAGAGCCTTATGCGCAAAAGGCGGATTGCAGGCGCCAAGTATCTTGTACTGCCTGAAGTCAACGTCGAGTTTTTTCTTCAGCGTGTCTTTGACGTCGATTTCGGTCAGTATTCCGAAGCCTTCGTTTTTCAACCCGGCTGTTACCCTGGTAACAGCGTCGTCAAAAGTGCAGCCGATTGTTTTTGAAAAATAGTAAGTCACAGTCAATTCCTTTCGATTAAAGGATTAAATCCGTGTATTCCTGGTTGTATATATGCAATATGGAGTTGTACGAGAGATTCAGGTCCTTGTTGAAGAACGGTGGTAGTTTCAGAGAAATGCCCATCATTCCCATGTCGTAGAACCTGCCGGAAGAAACATGTATGTTTTGCTGGTGTTTGTGAACGAAAAACAATATCTGTTTGAGGTATGGTTTCAGGCTGACCAGGATTGCTTTCTTCTTCTCTTTTTCTTTGAGCTTCATTGCAAGTGTGGGAGTAGTTGTAGCGTTGAGCAGGTCGATATGGTTCCTGTTGTATATGTGGTACAGGAGCTTTTCACCTTCATTTTCATAGAGCAGTCGCGTTTGCGAGGCGATACCTGTCTCGTCGGTAAGGGTAATACCCTCGTCGTCTGCTTCCGACAGTATTCCTGAATACAGTATCAATCTCTGGCTTCTTTTTGCTACGACAAATACTTCATCTTCATAATGCCTTTTGATAATCTCAAGGATTTGGCTGACTACTCCACCCATTGTTCTCTTACCTTACTGAAAAAATTTAAACCACAACAAATCAATTCACATTATGCAATATAAAAAATTTTAAAAGAAGAATATTGAAATTTATAAATGATAAGTACTAATATTGCCGATTTTGGGTCAGTAGAAAAATTGTAGGAGACAGATTATTCAATTAATTCATTTCTTTCGTTGATATTTAGAAACAGTCCTCAGGCCTGTCTTCATATAAGGACTTCACTATTGTACCGGGATTAGTCTAACAAAAGGCAATTCGTTCAACTCTTTCTCCTTCCGCTTATGGTAAGGCCGGGATGGGGGTGTTGGCAGGACTGGCCGGTGGTTGCAGGTGGTTAGAAAATGCCGAATAATAATGCAGCATTGGCTGTGCCGGTCCCGCTGCTCTCGGCTCAGCATTCAGCATGTTGGATTATTTATCAGGTTAATACCAGCCGAATCTTCCCGGAACTTAAAGGCCGCGGTGTTCTAAATTTGAACCATTGGATGGATAGCGGTCCTCCGGAAGGTTGCCTGCCATGAGTGAAAGATTTTTTCAATTTTTTTTTAATTTTTTGAAAAAAGTATGAAATAAATGGCACGCTAATGTGTATATAGTAATAGTAAAAAAAAGTATTGACAAATTAACAAATTGATAATTAAAGTTTTATGGATGATTTGCGTAAAAGTTCGCACTTTTATTTGATTTTTCGAAACTTATATTATATTTTTGCCATATGAAAACAATAAAAACAATAGCGATAGTATTTATCTTAGCGACACTCGCAGCGTCGGCAAACAGTTTGCTGGATTACTTCAAAGCCTGGTCAGAAGGGAACTCGGTTGTCATTGAGTGGAAGTGCGGAAACGAGCTCTCAGTCAGCAGATACGAACTTCAGCGGTCTTCCGACGGCTCTTCCTACACGGCCGTTGAAACATTTTACACCAAGGGCAGCGGTTCAGTTTACAAACACACCGACGAGGATGTGTTCTTCAAAGGCGGCTCGAACGAGGTTCAGTCAGACACGAGGTATTACTACAGGGTGAAAATCATCAACGTTGACAACAGCTTTGTTTACAGCAGCACTGTCAGCGTTTCACCCAACATCAGCAGCATCAGAAGAACCTGGGGCATGATTAAGGAAATGTTCCGCTGATTTGTTCCTCCGTCTAAATAAATATCCTGCTTATCCTTCTTTACCTGTAATTTTTTGCAGTAATTTTTTATATATGATTATGATTTTTAATCGTACTACGTGGTTAATAGCGGTATTCTTTTCATGTCTGACGGTTCTGTCACGGTACCCGCTCGACGCCCGCGAATCGAGGTGCGGCACATTTGACGCCGTCGTCAATCCCTCGATGAATATATCGGGCAAGATCAGGGCCGACAGGATACAGGAAAGTACAATGCAAAAGCAGTACCTTTCACCTTCGGGCAAATTCCTCATCCACTACGATACGGAAAACACAGACACCACAAGCAACGCAGTACCTTCGGCAGACAGCAACAAGAACGGAATACCCGATTTTGTCGATTCGGCTGCTTATTACTTTGACTATGCCCTCCAATTCTACGTAAATCAACTGGGTTACAAATCGCCCTATCCGGATGATAACTCAGGAGGTACCGAAGCCTATGACATATATGTTGTTGACCTGGGCAAAAAAGGGTACTACGGACTTACTACTCCCAGGGCCAAATTCGGCGGCAGTGACAACTGTCCCCGTAAGTATTCGATTATTGCCATCGACAATGATTACAGCCCACTTGATTCGATTGTGTCCTATCCGTCGAATGTCCAGACATACAAGAAATATACTCCGTACGAGTTCCTGAAGATTACTTCCGCCCACGAGTTGTATCACGCCGTCCAGTTCCTCTACGGCATGACAAAAGACTACCTGTTGTACGAGATGACAAGTACTTTCTGGGAGATCAGGCTCTACCCGGAAATTCCCGATTACGTGCAGTTTATCCATAACCTCTTTACCAATCCCGAACTCTTTCCGTTCGGTAACGGCCTCAATTCAGGTACCGGATACAGGTACGCTATTTTTGGCTACTTTCTTTACCAGCGCTTTGGCGAAGGTGTATTCAAAACCATGTGGGAATATGTGTATAATGAAACAAATACTTACCTGGCGCTTGACAGCGCCTTGAGAAGTAACGGCTCCAGCTTAGACGAAGCGTGGTGCGAATTTACCCAGTGGATATATTTCACCGGCGAGCGGGCGGTTCCCGGACAATACCTCAAATATGCCAATGAATACCCTGAAATGGTGTTCAAGCCCGAGTCACTCTTTACTTCTCCCACTACTTTCTATGAATGTTCCCTTTCCGCCTATGAATTCAGGCTGATCAGGGTGCTCTTCCCCGGCGATTCCACTTCTACCGGCGATACCATCGACGTAATGGCTGCTAACACAGACCTGGAATCTGCGGTGATGAAAGATACTTACAAGAGGAAGTATTTCACTTTTATGGCCCAGGAGTCCCCTGTCGCGACCTACACAAGGGTCGGAACTTCCAGGTATTACTATCATGTCGAATTAGAAGACGGAGTGTGTGACTTCGAAAAACAACTCAACGGCATGAAAGGCAGCCTCTGTGAAAACGTATTTCCTAATCCTTTCAAATACAAAGATCACACAAGCCTCTTCTTTCCCGTACCGTCCAATGTCCTCATCGGCTCCGGGGTAAGGCTTCTTGTTTTCGACGAGGCAATGAATTTGGTACTCGAGGACAATCTCCCTGTCAGTGTCTATTACAATCATCTCGGTATAATGCTCGACGACATTCCCGGAAGAGGCTGGGACAGCGGTGTCTATATCTTCAGGACTGAGTACGGCGATGAGAACATTACCGGTAAATTCGGAATAATCAGGTAGCCACCATGAAGATCGCCGATTACCTCAATCCGTCAATAGAAGGTTTTACGGTTACCGTTGACAGGGCTGCAAAAGCTTACAGTACGAACAGGCTCATATTCTCCAATATAACTTTCGAAGTGGAAAACCGTGACATCGTTGCAATTACCGGCAGGAACGGATCGGGAAAGACCACACTGCTTAAGCTGTTGTGCCGGCTGACGGCGCCTACTGCGGGTTCCGTGGGTTTCCAACTGTGCGGCAACAATCACGACGCCAGTGTCCGGGACTTTGTATCGCTCGTTGGCCCCTACCTCAATCTCTATGAAGAATTTACACCTCTGGAACACCTTGCACTTGCATACAGGCTAAGAGGAAGGAAAACCGACTACGGGCCGGCGGAAAAAATGCTGCAGCACTTCGGGCTTTTCGCAAGGAGGAACGACCCAATCAGGACTTTCTCTTCCGGCATGAAACAAAGGATGAAGTATATCCTTGCCGTTGCCCGCAAACCCTATCTGCTGCTGCTCGACGAGCCATACTCGAACCTCGACGACGAAGCCATCGCCATCGTCGGCGAACTCATTGAAAGCCAGGTGGCCTTAAACGGCGCTGTTGTCATTGCTTCCAATGATGAAAGAGAATACAGGAAACATAATAAATCTGTCAGTCTGAATATTGAGTGAACACTATGGCACAATTAAAGTACTTATTGATAATACTTCTTGTCTTTTCATCCTGCCAGAGCCAGGAAACAGTAACACCGGTAAAACCGAGGATTGAACGTGTCGTCATCTCCGACACCAACTTCTACAGCTATATCTCATCTCTTACCCTGCCTTCGAAGCTGAGTTTCTGCGGCGAAGCGGTTCCCCTCGACATTCCGGAAGTAAGGGAAAGGGCTGAGAGGGAGTTCTATATGCTCCTCCAACAGCCGGGCCAGATAATACTGTATTTGAAGCGCTCGGGCAAGTATTTTGAGATGTTCGACCGTGTCATCAGGGAAAACAATATGCCTGTGGACCTGAAATACCTGAGTGTTGCCGAAAGCGCACTGTATATGGCACGTTCTTCCAAAGGAGCTGTGGGCTTGTGGCAGTTCATGGAAGGCACAGCCAGGAGTATGGGCCTCGTGGTCAACGACAATGTGGACGAACGCCGCCATCCCGAAAAAAGCACCTATGCCGCAATGAAATACCTCCGTTCGGGGTTTAAGAATACCGGTTCCTGGACGCTTGCTGCTGCCGGTTATAATATGGGGCACGGCGGCGTTGACGAAAACCTGGGTTTCCAGCTGGCCGACAATTTCTATGACCTGTACCTGAACGAAGAGACTTCACGCTATATCCTGCGTATCGTCATCATTAAGGAGCTTATGGAGAACAGCGCCAGGTACGGATTCATTGTTAATGATGAAGATAAATATGCCCCGGACGGTAAGAAAGCCGTCACCGTATCCGGCGCTGTCGAGAATCTTGCCGAATGGGCAAAAGAAAATAATGCTACTTATAAAGACATCAAAATACTCAATCCCTGGATACTTAAGAGGTCGCTGCCGGCAGCGCCTTCGGGTAAGCCATGGGAGATTGCCGTCCCTTAAGGCAAAGGCTGTCTGATAGTACCTTTACCCGAACGTTTTTTTCATAGATGATTTGATGAGGTACTTGTGGAAGGGTTTAATTACGAAGAAATACATTTTACCGAGCCTGTTGTTGTATTTTACAAGTGTGGTACAGTAAATACCCTTACGGGTTCCATCCACTTCGAGCATCATTGAAGTCCTGAAATAGAGGTGTTTGTCGTTTTCAGCCATAACGATTTCGTTGTCATTGCGGTCAATGACAGTAAAGACAACTGCTTTGGTACCGACAGGGTAATAGTCCGCTTCATTCGATTCACCGAAGTCCGTCTTCAGGCCGAAGAACCGGACAACTCCGTTCCTGATGGTAACAAGGAATTTTTCCAGAGGGGTAATCCTGAACATCTTAGTTGTAATGGCGTCGATTGTCTCGCTGCTTTCGGTCTCAATCCTGTACGAATCGGAATAATCGACAGTGTCAAGGCCTTTCATGATGATTGAATTGTCTGGTGGCTTGCCGAACGATGTTACCTGTTTCATGTCATTTACCTATATACTCTGAGACATCATACTTCGATTCGTAGATACGAAATTATTGAAACAATGTTCCAAGAATCACAAAAGACTTGTGTTTGTTAATTATTGATTAGTGCACTTCTGCCCTGACGAAACAGAACATTGCAGTAATGTTGGCTGCACGGGCGCCGTCCGAAGCAGTGAAGTACTTCTCGCTGATCTCTTCGGGTGAGAGGTGTTCCAGAAGTACAAATCCCCTTGGTGCAAGGAAGTCTTCGATGGTGCCTTCGTCGATGGTAAACCTGGCGGTCTCTGCTTCATAGAGAGATTTCATGTTCTTCAGGGCAATGGCTGTACCATATCTTTCGTTCAGGTCCGGGGCGTCGGGAATATAGTCGAAACAAATGACCGAACCCGAAGGGGAGTTATTCCTGATGAAATCAAACGTATCGTTAACGGCCTGGGGTGTTAAGTAATAGGACACTCCCTCCCAGACAAACAGGGTTTTCAATGTCTTGTCGAAGCCGGCCTGTGTAAGGACATCGGCAAAACTGTCTTTTTCGAAATTCATTTGGACATAGGTCAGTTGCGGAGGATGGGCGATGTTGCCGTGCCTGAGCCTCTCAATCTTCCTTCGCTGCGTGGGGGCTGCGTCCAGCTCGAATACTTTTGTACTGCCGAGTCTGTCGGCAAAACGGTAGGCCCTGCTGTCGTAACCTGCTCCCAGGAAGACAATCTGTAAGAAACCGCTTTCGACGGCGTTTACAAACACAGAATCGATGTATTTCGTTCGTGCAATGAAAAATTCATAGACTCCGGGAGTCATCATATTCTTAAAGAGCCAGTCCCGCGATGCCGGATTGTCTAATGTCTTCTTAGCGTCGTCGTTAAGGAACAGCTCTGCAATATTGTCTTTGCAGTTAAACATCTCCCTGTCGTCGTGGGCGGAGAGCGCCCGGCAGAAGGCTACAGTAAGAGCGCTTTCAGAGGGCTTGTCCTCGAGGGTTTTCGTTTTTTCGGAAGGCTTCGATGTAATGCCGAGTACATTGCCGAAGGGGTCATAGACCCTGGCGATGCGGTTGTTACCTACCGAAATGCTGACGTCGGTGTGCTTAGCCGCCCCCAATTCCAGCAGTCTTTTGTATGCTTCGTCGGCGTCATCAACATCCCAGTAAACAAGCGGTTTTTCGGATTCGGCGACGATCTCGCGTGCTGCCGGATTGAGCATCAGGGTATAATCCCCAATACTGAATATTACCACAATCGGGCTGTCCATCACCGGTTTAGTGTTCAAAACCGTACTGTACCAGTCTCTTGCTTTTTCAATGTTACTAACAGGTAATGCAACACTGTTTAACGACTTAAACATAAATAATGCTCCGTATATAATCTATCAAATCGTTACATAGAAGTCTCGGTTGGCGTTCTCAAATTCCCTTTCCACACGTTTGGCGTCCCGGGTTTTTGCAAGCCCGGCTTTCGATGTCTCCCGGTATTCGACATTCATACGCTCGCCTACTTCCTTCATCGTCAGGATTACTTCGTCGGGGGAGATGAATGACTTGACGCCGCTGAGGGCCATCAGTGCGCTCGTAAGCGCCAGCGATGAATAGATGCCGTTGCGTTTGACGCAGGGTACTTCGACCAGGCCGGACACGGGATCGCAGATCAGCCCGAGTGAATTCTTGATTGCGAGTGTGAATGCTTCGATGCACATGTCGTAAGTGCCGCCTTCGAGATAGGCAACAGCGGCGGCAGCCATGGCAGCCCCGGCGCCGATCTCCGCCTGGCAGCCGTAATCGGCGCCTGCAGTCGATACATCGTCAAAGAGGATCATCCCGAAAAAGCCTGCTATCAGCATCGCTTCGATTATCTTTCTCTCGTTCGTCCCGTTCAGGTCTGTGTAGGCATTCAGTATTCCAGGGAGGATGCCGCAGGAACCTGCTGTCGGGCATGCAACGATGAGGCCGCTTTTAGCGTTGTATTCGGAAACAGAGGTGCAGTAGGATGCTGCTAATCCGTAAATATTCCTGAATTTATCATTCTGCTGTACATAGTCGTTAATCTTTGCAGCGTCGCCTCCTGTCAGTTTCAGGAAAGACAGGGACCTGTCCTTCAGGCCTTCGGACACGGAACGTTTCATTATCTCCCAGAACTGCAGGGCAATCGAGTCGATCTCCGAGGCAGTGCGGCTCTGCATTCCCATCTCCACCTCGTAAACGACGTCGATGAGTTCCTTTGCATTATATTCGAGATAATCGGACAATTCCTCGAACGTATTGAACGGCATGATGTAATCGTTTCTTTTCGTGTGTGCTTTCAGGTCCACTTTCTCGATGGCAGGGAGGTCCTTTGTCTTGTCGGACCATTTGACAATCCTGTCTCCGTCCACGGCCCACTTCAGTTTACCGTTAAGAGGCTGCTGCAGTCGGCTGCCTACGTAGCGCACTTCGATGTTTCCGCCACCGATGGAGAAGCCTGTAATAACATAGGCGTCGTTTTCGCAGTTGACCACTATCTCGACGATGTTATTGTTCTTCTCGAGGGAATACTTCAGGTCTTCTTCGGGTTCAGACTTGAAGTAGCCCAGGAAAGCTGTTCTGAACGTACCGAAGTCAATACCTTTCTCAGTGAGCGATTTCGGGTCTCCGTATTCCATGATCCTCATGTCGTCTTCGGCGAATCCGCACAAGCCGCCGCCTATCGCCTGGGGAGACCTGTGGCCGAGGCCGGTGTCCCTGAATGAACCGAGCATCCGCACTGCAATGGAAACAGGCTTGACGCCTGAAGCCTGTGCTTTGGCAATTATTACATTCCTTGCCAGCCTGCCGATCCTGTTGGCGCCTGCTGTGTGGGAACTGGAAGGGCCAACCATCGACGGGCCGAGGATGTCGAAGATGCTGAGGGGTTTGATGTATGTCTGGAGGTATCTTTCAAAGTCGTTCTTCATCGATTCGGTGATTGCCGGGTCGAGGAACGTGTCGAAGTGACATTCAATCTCGTAGTAGGTGCGCAGGTTCTTGATGTTGAACTTGCAGCGCACCAGTTCGATGTAGTAAGGAAGCAGGTTGTGTGAGGAGAAAGTGTCCGGCAGGTTACGCAGCAGTGTAACCCTGGCTACGTTGATGCCCCTGATCTTGAGGACGGTGCCTTTGCTGTTTTCTTCGGAATTGATGATCAGGTGGGTAAGGAATCTGCCGTCCGGAGCAATGAAATCGCTTTTGAAATCTTCCGGCCTGGGCAGTCCGGAGCCGTTTTTCACCATTGCCTGTTCGGGGTTTTTGTAAAGGGAATGGAGTATAAACCCTTCTCCCGGGCTGGCGAAAAACCGGTACAGAGTCATTCCTTCATCATATTCTGCAAAAGCTTTTACAAGAATATTCTTCATGTCCGGGGAGTCGTAGGCGTGGATAATAAACTCCTCGTTGAGGTGTTTAGCGAAATAGGTCTTCATCCTGTTCTTCGGTTTCTTCAGCTCGCAGGCCATGTTAAAGTGTACGAGTGCATCTTCATAGTCCATCTGGCTGAAATACACTTCGGGCAACGACCTTATGTATTCTTCCGGTTTGATCATGCTTCCTGTGGGGAGCCTCTTCGTCAATTCTTTCCTGTCGATCATATTCTTTCTTTCAAAAACTTCTTTTCCAATTACCCAAAATTAAAAAGAATAGTCAAGACAGCGGTGAAATATTTTCTACGGGAAGAATTTTTTATCGGAAAATGTAAGGATTATAAGTATGGCTATGACTGAAAGAAGATCATGTAAAAAAAAAATGAAAAGAGCTGCAAATGGAAGGTTGCAGCCCTATCATTAACCCGGATTGTGCATTAGACCCCCAAAAACACGGTATATCCAACCACCCCTGACCCCTCCTTATCTAAGGAGGGGAAAATCGTTAAATTGCTATATAACAATTATTTATGAGATATTATCAACTCCTAACGCTTGATCTGGGATTAATAAATATGTTACTTCCTTCAGACTTACTAATCTTACCTTGTAACCTGGAAACGAGTATATTCGGCATTACTGCCACTGATGAATTTAACGATGTAAGAACCGGGATTGAGCCTGCCTGCGTCGATGACTATCCCTTCCCCGGCGCTGTTAATGCTGTAGTAAGCCTGATCGACCAGCCTGCCGTAGATATCAAATATAAGGAAGCTGTCGTAAACTTTTGAAGCGTTAACTTTAAGTATAGTTATTCCGGAAGTGGGATTAGGATATGTAATCGAACCGGCAGTAACCGTTGCCGTTTCTTCTTCGACACCTGTCTTCAGGTCGCCGGGCAGGACATTGATATTATAGCTTGTCGGGCAGTAGGTGCTGAAATAGCGCTCGCCGTCGGGAAGCAGATATGGCCTTTTTTCTCCCCACAAGTCGGCTTTCGTACCTGTTTCAAGATTCAATCCGTAGAACTCCATTCTCTTGAGTATAGGATCCTGCATATAGTATAACCATATTATTTTATAGCTGCCGAGGAAACCCGCCGAAACATATTCCGAAGAATAATAATAGAAGTCTTTCAGGGTGTATTCGATTATAATATTATTAGTTTCACATTCGAGGACATATACCTTTTTATTATTGATGTCAGTTACCAGAATATACTTTCCGTCATTTGTATAATCGGCGATTGTCATGTCGATCAGCTTATCGGGCATCATCTTTTTTGTAATAACACCGGTAACAGGATTTAATTTACAATAAGACCTGTTTGTGGAAAAAAATATTATGTTTGATTGAGGCGAGGGCGGCATATATGAGACTGTAACCTCATAAAAGGACTCTACATTTAATGTGCTGATCGGCTTTAGATTGTTATCATATTCATAAGAAGCCATCCAGTTGCCGTCGGTAACGTACAAAAAGTGCGAAGCCGTGTTATTGAAAGCCAGGAATGTGATTTTACCCAGCCCTGTGTTTAAAGTCTTTTCAATCTTGTTTGTTTCGACATTCAGGAAAAGTACATTGCAGGAATCCGTAAAGAGCAGGTATTTGGAGTCAGGTGTAAACATCCGGGGTTTCAAAGACGATGCAAGATATTTGCTGAAACGGCTAGTACTAACGTCAATCAAAGCATTTGACGGATTTGGAACATAGTCATTATCGCATGAACCGGTACCCCAAACCACTGCCAGGCTGGCGTCAGAATTGAGTGTAATAGTTTCAGGATAGCTGACATAGCCGGGTGAAACAGAAACCAGCCTGGCGCTGTCTTCAAGATTGTATAAATAGTAAATTGACTGGCCTATCGGTTCATCGTTGTATCTCTCACAATAGAACTCATCTGTTTCATAGCCGAAGCCTCTTTTCAGGTCAGATGTTAAATGGGCAAATTTGTTTACAGGAAATCTATATTCTTTTGTATTCTCAATTACCGGCTTGTCGGAGACTATGTCATAGACAGTTTGGCTGAAAATATAATGATTATAAAGCAAATACCTCATGTTCAAGGTAAAACTGTAATCGGCAACCGACACTTCAAGCTTTTTACTAAAGACCGGGCTCCCGTCAGAAACATTGACCAAAACCAAAGAGTCCGGGCCAACAATGTATGATAGTTTTTTTCCGCCGTCCCCAAACTTAATCATAGTTGCACCGGCGGGTACCCCGACTTTACGGATAAGTTTCTTTTCCGTGGCAGACCAGAGTTCCAGCGAGTCCCCGGAGCGCAGGGCAAACTCATCCGTGCCGGGTACAAGATAGGACTCTGAGTAATAATAGGGATTGGCATTGAGCACAAAGTGATCGACGACGTTGCCTGTCGCGATGTCAATCTTATTTAATTTAAGAATGTCTTTCTTGAAAACACAGAGATAGTTGCCTTCGGAAGAGAACCCGTACCTGCAGTCTCCCGACAGTTCACCGGAAAGGGCCTTGGTCAGGATTTTTGTCCCGTTCGCATAATTGAAAACATCCAATTTGTCTTCCTGGATTACGGCTACTTTTTTCGTATTGCCGTCGGCAGCGGAAATAATTTCATCGAAGCCATTGACGCTGATTTCTGTTGCGAAGGCTTGAACATTGCCCGTAGCAAGATCGACGGTGTACATATACGCCTGGGATTGAGAACCATACCTGGCAATGACAATCATTTCTTTGTCATTTTGTGGATCGATGATGAACTGATTGCTGACAATATGTCTTTCATAGGAGAATAAATTGCAGGTAATGGCTGTTATTAATAGTATAATACCGTAGAAATATTTCATATTAAACTCCTTTTTGTGATTTCAGTCAACGAGATAGACACATGGACAATTGAAATGTTACAATTTTTTTTTAAATGATGATAAATTTTGCAACTTTTCGGGCAATGTAGTGTTTATATTGTATAAATTAGTAAAAATTATTGATGGTGCAATGAGAAGACAATACGCAGAGTACAACGACGCAAAGCTTGTGGAGGTGATACGTTCCGGTAAGCCGCAGTCGGACTATGCTTTCTCGGAACTTTACAGCAGGTATTCCACCGTCATCCACACATACTGCCGCTATATGGCGCCCGACAAAGAAACTGCCGACGACGTCTTCCAGGAGACATTCATAAGGTTTTACAAGAGCCTGGCCAAAGAGTATTCTGCAGATAATGTCGGGGGTTACCTATTCAGGGTGGCTCGCAACCTGTGTATCAATCTTCAGCGGGATAAAAAGAGCATTGTCCCGCTGGCGGAAAACATCCTGGTCCATGAACCCTACGCCCAGTATGAAAGGGAGGAGATGGCCGGACTGGTCAAAGCTGCTGTGGAACTGCTTGACGACAAGTACCGGGAAGCGTTCGTGTTAAGGGAGATCGACAACCTGCCCTATAATGAAATTGCTGAAATGCTTGACATTACCGTTTCAGGTGCAAAATCGAGGGTTATACGCGCTAAGGAAAAACTGATTGATTTGTTGGAACCCTATTTAAAAGAAATTACTTAGTACAGGTGATATATATGAACTATAACGAATTGTTGAACGATTACATCGACGGCAGCCTGCTCCCCGAGCAGGAACAGGAGTTGTTCGCACTGCTGAACAGCAGCGAGGAGCTCCGCAACCAGATGAAAAACCTGATTGCCGTCAATATGGCAGCCAAGCATCCTATGATGCAGAGCCGGCCTTCTGGAGAGCTGACAAGGTCCCTGTTCTCGAACCTTGGAGTGTCTGTTCTGCCCGAAGACGCCGAACATTTGCCCGGGGAAGAAGACAGCGAAGAAACCAGGCGCCGCTTCCTGCCCATGATCGTGTCGATTGCCGCTTCCCTGCTCATACTGCTTTTCCTGACATACAGTTTAGACAAAAACAGCTTAAATAACGGTAATACGAATGGAAATTCTTACTATGCATCGACAGAAAACGGGACAGGGAAAGCCAACAGTACACCGGTCATCGCTTCCCGGGAGAATGGCCGGACAGCACACACGGAAACAGCACCGGCAAGGGACACTGTCGTTAAGTATGTCGTGGTCAACAGAAGCCGGAATGACAATGAATCTGTTACCGACAGCAGGGACATGACGATTGACGGCAACGCCGGCCCTTTGGGGCAGTACCTGACAGTAGGGAATACAACCTATGCTGCAGGGAACAGTGACTTGATTGGTAATTGGAAACCGGAAACCGTCAATCCTGTAAATGTAAAAACGGTTCCTCCTGAGTTCGATCCCATGATAATCGCTGATGCGAACAGGAACGCAATGATAAAGAAAGATGACGGCCGGAAACTGGGTCTTACTGTCGAATTCAGAGGCTCACAGAACTGGCTTGTTCCCGAAGCTAATATTGAACCCAGGAACAAAGCGCTGTTTAACAATAACAGTCTTGCCCTTCTGTACTCTGTTACCGACGAGCTTGCCGTCGGCGGCGAAGTCAGGCAGGAGAACTTCTTCCAGAAGTACCAGGGCTATGACAGGTTACTGGCTACTGAAAGCGTCTATGAGCAACAGCCGAATTTTACGTCGGGAGGTGTATTCCTGCGCTATGCCAATTGTACCGTCAGCTTTCTCAATCCTTTTGTACAGTTAACCGGTGGCGCCAACGAAACCGGCTTCATTGCACGGGGGATGGCCGGGTTGATTGTTAAGCCGCTCAAGGATGTCAGCATCATTGTGGGTTTTGAATACAGCAGGCTGTATTACGGTTACCAGGGAGACAATTTCCTGTCCGACAAAAGAACACTGATGTACGGCCTGTCCTATACTTTTTAAATATGGAGAATTGGAAAATGAAATTATTAAATATTATCATTGTATTATCACTGTTTACGCTTATGGCGTGCCAGGATCCGCTGGGCGTCGAAGACAATGTAAGGAAAACACCGATTATCGGTCAGGGGATGATTAAATTGGACAGTCTCGCCGTCGGGCAGAAAGCCCGTTTCATCTTTTATGAAATCATTACCGACGATGTTCCCCTGAAGTCTCCCGAGTCGTGTACTTTACATGTGGGGGACACACTTGTAATGGAGGTATTCGGTAAAGACGCCGGGGGTTGGCTCTTCAGGGAATATATTATCTCACAAACGAATACTGTTGACAGCATCCTGAGGCTGGAGTCACAGAAGTTTGACCGCGAAGACACAATTGAATACCATGTGAACATAGTCGATAATAAATTTGTTGCTACAATGGCCGACAGGACCGGTTTCGTTTCCTTCCTGTTCTTTTCGGGTTCTGCTGTCAGCATTTCTCTCGATGACTACAGCGACACTCTTGTAACAATGGACTACTGGAGCAGTCCCTTTGCCCGGTATTCGCAGTACAGTAAAGGCTACATGGTAAATTACCGGTTCCATGACAAGACATTCGACAGAATCAACATACTGCTGAATGACTTCACAACTACCTATGATTTCGCATCCGAATACTCCAGGCAGTTGTTGATCTTCTCAAAGAAATACGGTTTTACCAGGAACGTACAGTTTTTCAGTGCTAAGGACAGGGAATCCATCGGCTACGGTTGGGACCTGATCTATGAATAGGGCCCCTAATGCCTGCTGCAAGCAAGCCTGATGGATTCGACAACGTTTGCCGGGACAACGAATTTACCGAAATTATCCTCATCGAAGCTGCGGGAGCCGTGATAGTCGGAGCCGCCTGTCTCGAGCAGCCAGTACTGGCGCGCAATATTCTTGTAATAATAGGTCAGGTGCTCGTCGTGCATGGGATGGATGCACTCGATGCCGTCGAGGCCGGACTTAATGAACCTGAAAAGTGTTTCCTGGTTTACCAGCTTGGCCGGATGGGCAAGCGAAGAGACACCGCCGCAGTTGTTGATGAGTTTGATTGCCTTCTCGACGGTAAACAGCGCTTTCGCCTGGTAGGCCGGTTTCCCTTCGCCTAAGTACAGGTTGAAAGCTTCCTTCAGGTTACTGATGTAGCCTTCGTCGAGCAGTGCAGAAGCAATGTGGGGACGCGCAACGGGCGCTTCGCCCGCTTTCTCGAGAACAGAGTCAAATTCGATGGATATGTTGATGCTCTTGAGTTTTTCAAGAATAATCTCAGCGCGTTTGAGCCGTGCGTCCCTGAAGTACTTCAGGTGTTCCTGCAATTGTTTGTTGTCGGCGTCAACGTTGTAACCGATGACATGGAATTCCCTGCCGTTTTCAAAGCAACTGAACTCGATGCCGTCGATGACCTCGACGTCGTATTTATGTTTTATTTCCTGAGCTTGTATGCATCCTTCAAGGTTGTCGTGATCGGTTATACTGATGGCGGCAAGCCCGGCTTGTTCCGCCATCCTGATGACCTCTTCGGGCGTTTTCGCCCCATCCGAGAAGACCGTATGTACATGCAAATCAGCATATTCTTTCATATCCCACCAGTTTTTTAATCTAATTAAAAATATAGACGTATTGGGAATAAAAAAAATGGAAAAATATTATTACCCCCGGAAAAAATACTGTTAATTCAGCCGATTACCAGGCAAGGGCAAAATAGCGCCTCCATCGTAACCATAGCGGCAAATGATGCCGCTATGGCTGCAATATGTTATTTCCGGCTTCTTATGGAGGGGGCTTACCCAAACCTGAAGAAGCTTATATTGTTTCCGGTTCGTAATACTCTCTCGGGTGTTTGCATGCGGGGCACTTTGCCGGAGGTTCTTTGCCCTCGTGTACATAGCCGCATTTCATGCATTTCCACTTGATGGGTTCGTCGCGTTTGTATGCGGTTCCGGCTTTAACCATCTCAAGTAGTTTCTTGTAACGGTCGCGGTGGTGGGCTTCGACTTTTGCTATCTGTTCGAAGAGGATGGCAGCGGCGGTGTTGCCTTCTTCACGCGCTGCTTTAGCGAATTCGGGATACATTGTGGTTACTTCGTAGTCCTCGCCGTCGATGGCAGCCTGGAGATTCTCGACTGTGTTGCCGATGCCGTTGAGGAGCTTGAACTCGTCTTTGGCGTGCTGCATTTCGTTCTCGGCAGTTTCTTCGAATATCTTCGCAATGTAAAGGAAACCCTCTTCACGGGCAGCCTTGGCGTAGTACGTGTACTTGTTCCTTGCCTGGCTTTCGCCTGCGAAAGCGGCTTTCAGGTTCTCTTCTGTTTTGCTCATGGAAATACCTCTTTTATTTATAAATCAAGAACTAATTTTCACAAAATCTGTTTTTCCGGTACCGCAGACAGGACACACCCAGTTGTCGGGTATGTCTTCGAAGGCTGTTCCGGGAGCAATTCCACCGTCAGGGTCGCCGGCGGCAGGATCATAGACCAGGCCGCAGACCTGGCATTCATATTTATCCATTGGTTTTGAGGAAACCGGGACAATCGCGGGAGCCTCAAATTTACTTTTGTCGATGTATGTCGGGGCGTTCTTCGGGGCAACGCCTTTTTTAACGTCGCGGTAATGGCTGTAAGTCAGTGGCTCCAGGCTGCCGTCGAGTACGGCGTTGTTAATGATGGAGCCGATGAAGATGAGATGGGTGCCGACGTCGATGGTGTTTTCGACCTTGCACTCAAACCATGCGATTGTGTCCTGAACTACGATGGGGGTTCCCAACTCGCCTGTAATATAGGCTGTACCTGAGAACTTGTCGGTGTCGCGGCCGCTCTTGTAGCCGAACAGGCCGATGAGGTCCGACGAACAGTTCTTCTGCAGTACCGACACGGAGAAGCTGCCGCAGTCCCCGATGACATCGGCGGTGTGGTTGTTCTTGTTGCAGCAGGCTGCGAAGCGCGGTGGCTCTGCTGTAACCTGGAACACGGTGTTGGAAACGAAGCCGTTCTTGTGGGCGCTGTTGCCGGCAGAAACGATATACAAACCGTAGGTTACCTTGAAAAAAGCTTCTATGTTCATATTATTTCTCCGTCAATAGTTTTCAACTTTTTGTCATTTTCGCATCCCTTCAATATAACAATGAAAAAATTAATAAAAACAAATTTTTCTGAATATATTTGCAAAACAAATAAAAGAGCACATTTTAAGTATTTTTCCAAAGATCACTGTAAATAGTTAATTCTTCAGAAAAATAATTGAATATTTTCGTAACTTGTAATTGCAAACGTGAAAGAGATGGCTTCACGGATTGCGAAAAGAATACTTATGGTTAAGTGAATTTCATACATGTTGAATTGAATGGGTTATTTTCATAATAAACAGAGGATTAAATATTATGTTCAGAGTAAAGCCAAATATCATTGTAATAGTCATAATATTAATTGCCGGGCTGTCATACTCTTCACTGTCTCAGTCAACAAGCAGTGAAAAAAAAGAAAAAATCCATACCCTCGACGAGCTAATGAAGATAATGGAAAACTCTGAGATGACATACCAGATTGCCACGCTCGAAGAGCCTGTTAAAAGTGTGGACTATTCTGATAAAGTAGTTGGTGCGATGTTTTTCAGGCCTAAAGAGGTTGGTATGATTTCAACCATGGGGTACAAACTTGATAGTAGTATGCAAAAAAGGTATGAAATAGCCGATAGTTATTTGTTTTCCGGAAAGTCCGACAGCGCTTTGTTTTGTTTTAAAGAAATGATCAGGGATGACAGTACGCTCTATTTTGTCCTCACCCTGATTGGTCAGTGCTATGAAATGAAAAAAGACAACGATGAAGCTATGAAATGGTTCCAACTGGCTATCGATAAAAATTATATTGATTACAAATCGCGCTGGTTCCTTGCCGATCATTACATGGCAAAGGGTGAGACCGAAAAGGCTCTTAATGAGATATGCCTGGCAAAGATATTAAACAGGAACAATCCCAGGTTGCACGCTTCTTTTGACTATATTCTCAAAGCTGACGGAAGAAAGGTCGAGGACTGGTATTTAACTCCGCAGATAATGTTGAAAAAAGAATCGGAAAAGCTTGTAACCATTTCAGCGGATAAGTGCTGGTTTGGCTATGCATTGGCAAAAGCGCTCTGGCAATATGACCCGGGATTCAGGAAGGAAGTAGGGGCTGTCGAAGGCCAAATGACGACTACTGAGGAAAAGGAATGTCTTGTATCAACATGGATGTCATTTCTGAATGAAAAGGACAGTTGCGCGAATGTCAGGGAATTGGTCTGTATGGACGAAGCTTTCAGGAAAGGCTTTTTTAATGAATTTGTTTTTTACGAGTGCTTTTTGCCTAAAGAGCCGTTCCTTGCCGCCCAACTGCCGGAGGAATGGATTGAAGGTATTAAGAAGTATATGCTTGAGGTCAGGTATCCCAGGAAATAATTGAAAGACCGGAATTGGGGGGCCGGCGTTTGCCGCTCTCCAAACCGGGCTTTTGACTTTATGCGGCAAAAGCTTAGTTTGGGATACGGGAAAATCCCGTGTTCTTTGATTTTTTTAATTTGAATTCCGGATCTGTCTCTTAATTCAGCATTGGCTGCGCCGGTCTCGCTAAGCTCGGCTCAGCATTCAGAATTCATCATTATTAACGGAGGTTCTCAATGAGACTCAAACTTTTGGTTCTAACAACATTTGTGTCTGCGTTTGTACTGTCGCAGTCCTGCTTTGCCGACGACATCGTCTGGACGAAGTACACTCACTACATTACCAGGCTGCAGTTTAACAACGACGACAGCAAAATACTCACTGTCGGGGAGGGCGGCATCATCATCTTCAACAGTTCCGACGGAAGCCAGGTTAAGCAATTGCCTGGAAAAGGCGTTTATAGTGATGGCTACAGCGATGACGGTTCATTAATTTATATCTCACATCTAAACAGTACCGAACACTACATCGACATATTCGACTCGCAAACCTACGACAGTCTAAAAAGGATTGAATTGCCGGAAATAGTAGGTAACTATGGAATTAATCTATCGCCTGATAATAAGACAATAGCAGTGAGTGGAAAAGAAGATATGTATTTTGTCGATTATGAAACGGGCACAATAAAAAAACACCTTACAAAATTTGGCGATGAGACAAGGAAAATTAGTCTTGGCAATGAATTTCCATTTACAAAAGACGGTAAATATATTGTAATAACCTTGGCTGATCCTGTTAAAGGCGAGTACGGAAGACTAATGTTTATTAATACAGAAACATATAATGCAGATTACAGTAATGACTATGGCTGGAAAGGCGGAATATCTTTAAATAACGATGGTAGCCTTATTGCTTATGGTACAAGCGAAGAAGGCCAGGCTGTTACCGTCATGAACACCCAGACTCACGAGATAGTCGGGCAGATTCCGGGCAATGCCGGTTGGGTTACAAGCATGGTTTTCTCTCCGGACGGTCAGTATCTGGCGGTTTCAGACCTTGAGTATAATACAAAAATCTATAGTACAAATAATTGGTCTTTAATACGTAATTATACACCCGGAAGAGCATTTTCCAGCATTGATATTAGTAGTAACAATAAATATTTGTTAGGTGGAATAGGTCAGATTATACAACTATTTAATTTTCAGACAACAGGTATTACTGACGAAAATGAAGCAGTTCAAACCATCTTTCCTAACCCAACAAGCAATTTGATTACTTTAAGTTTCAATTTGCCTGTATGCGCCAATTTGAGTTTCAACCTTTACGACATGACAGGTGTTTTGGTTGAGGCGCTTAAAACCGGGACTTATGAGACGGGAACAGTGGAGGAAAACCTGTATTTAAACAACATAGCAAACGGAACATATTACCTGAAAATCGAATCCTCACAATTCAATAAAACTTTTAAAATATTAATTGAAAAGTAAGGAGATTAGAATGAAGAAAATAATCATAACTCTCGCCATGATATTTTCATGTTTAGCAGTCTATTGCGAGGATTTTGAACCAACAGCCCACCCCCTCAATCAGGCGTTTGATCCTTACCGGACAAACGGTTAATTAAAGAAGTGGGAAAACCAACGTTGGAAAAAGTAATAATCACCTGATAAAAAACAGTATCAATGAAACCTTCCGGCATCGACTGCTGCCGGAAGGTTTCTTTTTACCGCGCCGGAGACAGTGCCAACCCGCCGGGCAAGATACTCCTACCTTTGCAACAGTACCTTGCAGTAGTAATATTTGCCGAGGAAGCGGCTGGTGACGATGTAAACGCCGTCAGGCAGATTGTCCATATCGATCCCGATTGAGCTGCCGCTCTGCTCAATTCCAACCCTGTCGCTTACATTCGTTCCGGTTATGTCGAAAACCTCCGGCCGCACGGGGTCAGCACTGCCGGGAATCGTGTTCAGCCTGATTCCGTTGCGCGTATAGAACATGACAATCGGGCAGGAATCCGTTTGTTCGACAACGGTTGACGATTCTTTGACGGTAATTGTGAAGTTCGTTTTCACCTTGAAAGTACCGTCGTCCACAGTAACGGTAACGCTGCTTGAGCCGGTTTTGTTCGCTGCCGGTGTGATCTTCATCGTCCTGTCGGTGCCGCTGCCTTCGAGCCTGATGTTGTCGAGTGGTATGAGCGTCTTTGACAGTGGGTTGACGGTAATGCTCAGATCTGCCGGGTCCTCGTCATCGACCTGGAAATTGATTGTGACTTCCTTACCGGGTTCTGCTGTCATGTCCTCAATTTCCGATATGACAGGCGGGTAATTGTCGATGGCGGTGAAATAGCTCAGGTTTTCTTTGTAAACACCATTGTTGGCGGTACCGACCAGGATCATGTCCCCGTAGATGTCCACGGCGGAGATCTTTTTTTCGGGAAGCCCCGTGTTGTATGCTATCCAGCTTTTCCCGCCGTTGCCGGAGAAAAAGAAGCCGTCGCTGTCAGTGCCGGCAAAAAGCAGGCTGCCGTGTGTGACAATTCTCCTGACGCTTGTCCCTGACAGGTAAGTGGGCAATTCTGTCCAGGTCCCTCCGAGGTCTGTTGTCCTGAAAAGCCCATTGTCGGTACCCGCATAGAGCATGGTGCCGCTGAAACACAACGTTTGAACGGCGTAGCCATTCAAATTGCCTGTCATATCGTTCCATTTGTTGGCCATACGATAGTAAACCGACTTGCCGTTGGAAGCAAAAATGATGCTTTCATTGCCTGCAAGACACTCGACCGATTGATCCGGCAGTCCGAAAGAATACCATGATTTGCCGTTGTTGTCGGAAGCCATTACACCGCTGTAACATCCGAGGTAAATCCTGCCGGCCTGCTCCATGAGGGAATAGACGTCGAAAACGTCGCTGCCCAGGTTACAGTGAATCCAGTTGAGGCCTTTGTCGGTAGTGTAGTATGCGCCGCCTCCGGAAGTACCGGCAACGACACTGCTGCCGACAACTTCAACGGCCATTACCATTGTACAGTTCATGCCGGATGTGCGCTTTGTCCACGTGGCGCCTTTGTCCGGCGAATAGTACAGGCCTTCGACGGTTGCTGCGTAGAGGTTGTCCCCTTCCGCTGCCACTTTGCGTACAACTCTTGCCGACGGGCAACTGCCCAGTTTTGACCAGTCAGCGTAAAGGCTGCTCACGGTAAATGTTGCTATTACTGATAACAAGAAGAAAAATCTGATTTTCATAATCACTCCATATATTAACGAAACTGGAATTCTTATTTATATCAGACATGACATACTCAATCTGAAACCGGGCAGGCTGCGTAAGACTTTGCAGGTTCCCGGATATGTCAGGTACCGGTTCGTAATTGGCCGGTCCGTCTTTGAATAAAAAAAGTTTATTGTAAAGAACATCTCTCTTTATACATAGACTGCAAAACCGGGTAAAAAGTTACACAGAATTTTAATAAATGAAAAAAAGCCGTTTGAGTCATAGCCCAAACGGCTTTTCATAGAATGTATGCCGGTTAATTCCCGTGCCCGCCTTTTTTGCAGCACTTCGGAAGTTTGTTGTAAGCCTTTGGATTGGCAGGCATCCCGTCTGCGTCGTAACCTGTCTTTGTTACGACTTTGCGGATGGCGTCGGGGTCGGTCTTGCTTTCGTCGTACTTTACCGTCAATATCTTTGTCTCTAAGCTGAGGTCGGATTCCTTGACGCCTTCGATCTCGTTCACGGCTTTTTCAATGCGTGTTTTACACATCTCGCACTGGGCCGAAGTCTTGATCTGCACCTCTTTTACGGATTCTGCGCCGAAAGCGGCGGTGGTCAATGCAAACAGGGTCAGCAATGCTGCTGCTGCCAGGTTTGTTAAGCTGATTTTCCTCATTTCGATTCTCCTTATTTTTAAATAAAAAATATGTGACTATTTTACTCTGTAATGGCAACATTCCGGCAATTTGTGCTGATTATTGATTCCATGTTGTTTCTCCCCGCTCTGTTGCCCCTGATCATATATGGATTATTGAATACTATATCTTATACCTAAGTAAATGACTCTTCCGATGACCGGCCCCCAGACCATTGCACTCTCGAAATAATCGCTCCCGGGATTATCCCACGACAGAATGGTTTCTTTCTGGGTATAGTCCGTAATGTTTTCAATACCCAGATAAGCGTCGAAGTTGCCGAAGCGTTTGGTAATCTGTGTGTGAAGCATCAGGAAGGCCGGGAAAGTGCTTCCCCAGTTAGACTTGCTGTTTACTGCCGGGAGGGAATCGAGCGGAGTGAGCCTCCCGCTTCCGTTGTATTCGGCAGTGAAATCAAAGTTCCATCCTTCGTCTTCCAGGGACCAGGAGACATTGAAAAATCCCTTTTCCCTGCTCTGGAAAGGCTTGTCCACCAATTTGCCGTCGATTGTCATTTTTACGTCGTTCAGTCTGTAAGCGGCAGTCAGCACAAGGCCGATGATTGGTTCCGTCGAAAGGTCAACCTGGAAGCTGTTTGAGTAGGATTTGCCTTTAAGGTTGTAGATATGCATCTCAGTCTGGCTGTGTTCCATATCCATTATTACCTGGTTCCGGAATTCAGTACGGTAGAATTCCGAATTAAGGTCGAAGTACATATTGAACAGGTTGAATTGAAGTGTCGTATTCAGGCCGTAGTTCCACGCTTCCTCCGGTTTCAGTTTCTCATCCATGAACATCTTCCGTGAGCTTGCAAACATGCCGATCTCTTCGGCGTGAATGTTCGATGTCCTGTAACCTTTGCCGGCCGAAGCGCGGATGGAATTGAATTCGTCGAACTGGTACTGGACGTGGAACCTCGGAGTAATGAACGTCTTGTAAATGTTCGGGAAGTCGGTACGGATGCCACCCATTAATGTCAGCTTGTCGAAACCCGTGTATGTATATTCGAAGAAAGCCCCCGGTATCGATTCCATCTTAGGCTCGAAGATCGGCTTTGTCTTGCCGATGGGCTGAACGTTCTCGATAATGTTGTCCCAGGAGTAACTCAAACCGGTATTGAATTTATGGGTTGAATCGAACAGTTCCGACTGGTACACGACTTTAGCATAGACAGAGTTCTGCTCGCCGTTGTACAGCGCTTTGTCCCAGTATGATTCCACTTTATAATGGCTTGCCATCAGGACAGTGCCGAGGCTTTTGTATGTCTCTCCCGGAAAGATGAAACCGTTTTTTGTAAGCGCCTCGAATTTCCTCGATATTATCTGCATGCCGTACAGATCAGGGCTGCGGTCGTCCCAGTAGCCTGTTTGTCCCCCTCTTTTTTCGTCGTAAAGCGCCTTCAGCATCGTTTGTGATATCCACGAGCCGTCGTTGTAAGTCCATCTGTCCATTATGTTGATTTGCTTGGAAAGCGGCTTGTCGAGGAACCCGTCTTTGTTATTGTCGAACTTAGACTGGTTCATGCTGGCGTGAGCGAAAAGCATGGTACTCAGTTCGTCGTTCAGTTTCAGGGCCGATGTTGCGTTTGCCTCGAACCTGCCTAACTGGTTGGCATAGGCATTGAAAAAGAAAGGGCCGCTGTCCGTCGGCTTTTTATACTCGATGTTTATCTGTCCGCTGATGGATTCGAAGCCGGTGGAAACGGAGGCAAGGCCCTTTGACACCTGTATCGACTCCATCCAGGGGCCGGGGATATACTCGAGGCCGAGGTTAGCCTGAAGGCCCCTGAGAGCCGGAACCTGCTCGTTCATCATCTGTATATAGACTCCCTGGAGCCCCAGCAGTTGTATCTGCTTAGCCCCGGTAACGGCGTTGGTGAACGAGACATCGACCGACGGGCTTGTCTGGAAGCTCTCGGACAGGTTGCAGCATGCTGCTTTCTGCAGGCCCCTGGTAGTGATTGTCTCGGATTTGATTACTGCTGTGGATATCTGCCTTTCTTCCTGCCTGCCGGTAACGGTTATCGTATTTGTCGTCAGCTCCGACAGCAGTTCGATCTTCAGGATGCTGTCGGTGCCGTTTACCTCGACGGTATCCTTCCTGTAACCGATATAGGTTACCAGAATTGTGCTGCTGCCGGGAACGGCCTTCAGCGTAAATTTCCCGTTTTCATCCGTCAGCACTCCTGTTTTTGTATCAAGCCACTGAACGGATGCGTTTACAAGGGGGGATTTTTTCCCGTCCGGCTCCACGCCGGTAACGAGGCCCCTTACTTCTTTCGCAGCAGCCGGAGATGACGGCAACAGGAAGGCGGAAGATGTTAGCAGCAACAAAAAATAATGTTTTATTTTCATTGTTTTCAACCTTATTACTTATAAAATTCATTGTTCGGCTGTAAACATTGCAGCCAAAAAACAAAATGACCCATGCCCGCCAATTAACAGGGCACAGAGTAACAGGGTTGTCTATGAACCGGAGGAAGCGTAATGGATGAAAGAAACGATATGTTCGGCAATTAACCGGCAGTCGGGTTTGGGTATCTTCTGCCTTGCGTACTTAAAAAGTTCAACCGAATCTGTGGTACCGGTTAAAGTTGAAACCGGTCCTTCACAATCAATTTTATCTTTCAGGACTGTATTATCGGTTGCTGCCGGGTAAAAAGCCTCGCCGACGGAGAGGCGCTCAACGTAATTCTTGCAGCAGTTTTCTTTTTCGAGCCTGGGGCCATTGGCCGGCTGCTGTTGTCCGGGGCTGCAGCAATCCTTCTTTGGCATAGCGCTGCAGGCCTTCGATCCATTTACCGTTTTCAACTCCCTTTCCGGTACCGGCTTTTTATGGTGGCAGCAGGAAGGGACAGGCTCTTCTTTTACAGCCATACGAAGCTTAACGGCAGGTGCGGTAACAGCTCCGGCAGCGGGGTGTCCGCCACAGTCGGCCGTGCCGAAGAGAGAAACGATGTGGACATGTTTCGTTGTGCATATATGATGATTGAAATCGACGCCGATGGCCGACAACGGGAAGGCTATCAGTAAAACCACTGCGGCAATATTTATCATACACTTATTCATTGTCACGGTTTGACGGGAAAACGGGGTGATTATTATAAACCGTACAGGAGCAGTTTAGAATGAGGTTTTTCTTCTTTTTGACGGACTCTGCCCTGGCAATGGAGTCGATCCCGAATAAACAAATAAACCTTCCGATGGTTTGAAACCATCGGAAGGTTCGGCAACTTCTGAGTTATTTCTCAATTCTTATCCTGGCGTCCACGGCAGTAACATAGTCGGGAGTGCCGGGGAGAGTAAACATAGATTTGGTTCACATTCCCGATTACCTATTTGATTTCCTGGCTTTGTTGAGAGCTTTCTTGTCCTCTGTCTCAAGCTGTCTCTGAACTTTCCTGATGTCTTCAGCCGGAGGCAGAGCTTCGGGTTTGACGCCCCGTTCAATCAACATCTTTCTGACTGCTTCGTTGTTGTCCACATGCTCCGACGTAATGGGGAGTTCGCCCTTCAGGTCCTTTTCCTGTACATTGTGGCTTGTCAGTTCTGCGGCAAAATCCATTGCCTTAATCGTCAAGAGTGGAAGAAAATCTGCCAGAGGCCTTTTGTTGGGGACGCCGAGCCTGTTTTTCATTTCCTGTGTCGTATAGCCTCCGAACAAAGCACGGTCGCCCTTTGACCTGATTGAGGCGAATCCTATGTCGTCAACTCCTCTTTCATAGAGAATGCCTGATAGTTTCTTCTCCGTTTTCGACAGTCTGTCGCGCGCCGACAGACGTGCAATGTCGAGCAGGCGCTTTTCCACGAGTTCCTGTTTTCTCGTCTGTACGGCAAAGTATGTTTGGGCAAAGGCTATTTCATTCTTTGAGCTGTCGCCGTTCTGTGCAATTAAATAGCAGGCATACCGTGTAAGGGCAATATCGTCTATCGAACGGCCAGCTCCGGAACCGATCTCCACCATTTTGTTGGTTTCAACGAAATGGTTGTTCATCTTTTGTGTCTTATTAGAAATACAATCAAACAAAATGCAATTTCCAAGCCGTAAATTTAAACAAAACAGAGAAATTTTCCGTGTTTAAATCATAATTTGTTTTGTGCTTTGCCGTTACAATGAAGATTTCCTATCGGCCACCCACAAAAAACCTCCGGAAGGAATTGCCCCTCCGAAGGTTAGAATACATGGGAAACCCTCTGTTATTATTTCTCTATTCTTATCCTGGCGTCCACGGCAGTAACATAGTCGGGAGTGCCGAGGAGAGGGTTGAGGTCCATCTCGGCAATTTCCGGAGCCGCTTCGAGCAGGGCTGAAAGCCTTGAGATGATGTCTGCAAACATCTCCTCGTTGGCGCCTTTCTGTCCACGTGCGCCTTTAACTAAGCCGTAAGACCTGAGGCTCCTGATCATCGCAAGGGCTTCCGGCTTGTCGATGGGTGTAAGGGACTTCGATACGTCTTTCAGTATCTCGATGAAAATACCGCCCATGCCGCACATCACGAGGTGGCCGAATTCGCCTTCCTTAGTGGCGCCGGTGAACAGTTCGATGCCCTTAAGCATCGGCTGAATCAGTACCGATGTTGCGTCGGCAATCGCCATAAGCCTGTCGAACTCTGACCGGACTTTGTCGTCGTCGCTGACGAACAGCGACACACCGCCGATGTCGGATTTGTGGATGGGGCCGACTACTTTCATTACTACCGGCATTCCCAGTTTGTGTGCTGCCTCGACAGCGGCTTCTTTTGTCTGAACGAGCGCTTCGCCGACGCGGCTGATGCCTGCTGCGTCGAGCAGCTGCTGAACTTTGTCGGGCGCCAGGTAACCGTTGCCGGCTTCATTGATGATGGTCCTGATCTTTACCTGGTCAATCTGCGGAGTAACAATCCTGGCCGCCGGTATCGGAGTATTGTAAACACGGGCAATCGCAGCGCCCAGTTGTACCTCGTCTTCGAAATTGATCCTGCCCAGTGACAGGAAGTCTTCGACAGCGTCTTTTGCCAGTATGGTACATGGCAGAACGGGGTAGATGGGCTTGGAGCAGGTCTTCATCTTATTGTGAAGCAGCCTGTAAACCGGTTTCACATCAAAGAGGCCCGGCGTACCGAAGATGACAACTGAACCGTCGATTTTGTCGAAGTGGTTTTCTACATAATCAATGATTAATCCGAGTTGTTCGGCTGTACCTGTTGCCAGGAAATCTATCGGATTGCCGACGGCAGAGCCGTGGTAAAGCTGAGCCAGCAGTTCGTCGGCTTTCGGGCCTTCGAGGTGCGGCACGTTCATGCCTCTTTGAGAAAGGGCGTCGGTGAGCATTACCCCGGGGCCTCCGGCGTGTGTGATGACTGCAATGTTATTGCCTTTCAGTTCCAGGTGCGAAAGCACGCCGGCTGTGTATATCAGTTCTTCGCGGCTGTAGCACCTGACGATGCCGGCTTTGCGGAAGAGAGCGTTAACGGAGTCGTCCGAACCGGCGAGCGCTCCCGTATGGGAGGAAGCGGCGCGGGAACCGGCGTCGGTCATGCCTGCTTTGATTGCGCAGATATGGCAGCCCTTGAGAATGAGCGAGCGGGAATGTTGAAGGAATTTCTTAGGATTGTCCACCTTTTCGAGGTAGAGCATCTTGACGCGGGAGCTTTTCTTTTCGTCGAAGGTCAGGTCCCAGTGCTCGAGTACGTCTTCGACGCCGACCTGGGCACAGTTACCGACGGAGTACATACTCGCGAAAGTCAGGCCCATAGGGATGGCGGCTTCGAGAATGAAAACTGCCGTGGCGCCGGAACCTGTAACGAAATCGACGCCTTTCTTGTCGAGCTTGGGAATGGAGCCGCCGAAGGAACCTTTGTAACGGGGGGCAAAAACGCCGATGCAGTTCGGGCCGATCAGTGTGCCGCCAACGGAATCGATGATTTTTACTACCTCATCCTCAAGTTTTTTGCCTTCTTCACCTACTTCGCTGAAACCGGCAGAGATGATGATGAAAGCTTTTGTCCCTTTGTCCTGTGTAAGAGTCCGGACTGTGTCGGGAGTGTATTTCGCAGCCACAGCAATGATCGCGAGATCGACCTTAGGAACGTCTGCAAGGTCTTTAAAGCATTTGATGCCCTGTACGATGTCTTCTTTAGGATTGACGGTGTACAACTGGCCGTCATAGCCTCCGTTAAGGATGTTCATTAAAATCCTGCCGCCTGGCTTTGTTACGTCGTTCGATGCACCGACAATGACAATACTGTCGGGATTCAACAATTCTTTTACTATCATTTCCCGCCTAATAAATAATTCTTAATAATCATACCTAATGGCAAAACTATGAAAACTATATTATTTGGCAAAATAGTGAATGTAGTTTTTGAATTCCCGATATTCCGTAATAGAATCAGAAACGGTTAATCAAAGGCAGGGGGTGGGCGGTACGGCGATTCCAGTGAGCTCCCGGCGATTCCATCCGTATTTGCCGGCTCAATTTCGAGTGTTATCTCTTGTTTATGACAAAATAATGAAAAATATTTCTTTTTTTTCTCCAATTAACCTTAATTTAATGCTTTAGTATTTTGTAAATTATTTGAAAGTAAATTTATGAAAAGAATTCTACCTTTTATATTAATGTTTATTCTCCTGTCGTTGTCTCTCCATTCCCAGATAACCATCGAGAGATCCCAGCTGAACTATGGTGTTGGTAAGGTTGGCGAAGTAAACGAGATTAAAGAATCCTACATATATAAAATTATCGAGGAAGTTCTTCCCGGCGCTAACATGTCGTGGAATATGTCAGACATCGAAACAGCTACTGCCGTCCAGCCCGTGACCAATACTGGAGTTGCCTCAACGGATCCCTATCCGGACGCCGAATTGAAGGACACAAATATTTACAGGATTTTCGCTGTTTTCATCGGCGCCATGGAATATTACAATGTTACGGACGAATCGGTTTCCCTTATGGGATTCTGGCTCGATTCCGCCTATTCCAACTTTGGAGGCCAGATAGAAGGGGCGTTCCTGACTGTCCCGGCTCAAAAAGTTGACTATAAACCGGAATACAAACTGATGCAGTTCCCGATTACCTATAATCCTGACGAACCGGACGTATTCAATTGTATGCGTTCCATCAAATCGATGGTTACTATCCCGCAAATGAATTATTTTGACGCCAATGTGGATTATGAGATATATTACGAAAGAGAAGTGAAAGCAAACGGTTGGGGCAAAGTGAAGATCGGCGCCTACGGCCAGGAGGTTAATGCCCTGATGGTAAGTATCAAGGAAACAGCCATCGACTCGATAAAGCTTAACGGCGCTCCGGTATCCCCGATGGAACTGGCGCTTCTCGGCCTGGCCCAGGGCAGCAAGAGTACCACCGAAACCACCATTTTCTATGGTGAAGGCTATGATTCATATCTCCTGAAAGTCATGAAATATACGAACCAGCAGGGAACTGAGACCTATTACGGCTACGTCAGGCACGACCTGGTTACCGGCGTTGACGACGATCCTGTAATGGCCGCCAGCCTTCAGTATCCAAATCCTTCCAACGGAGACTTCAACCTTTCCTTCGACAAAACTAACGACGCAACATGGAACCTGGTATTCTACAATGCCAACGGCGCTGTTGTAAAGTCGTTCCCGATCGACGACCCACGGGGCAGGGTTTCCCTCAGTGTCGCTTTCGGCGCCGACTCTCCGGCAGGGGTTTACTTCTATAAAGTTGCCAACGCGGAAATGAAAACAGTTAATACTGGGAAATTTACATTGATAAAATAATCCCATTCGGACAAAATCAACCGAATTAAGCAGAAGATATATGATCCCTGTAGCAAAACAGCTTGTTGCAGGGATTTATTTTGATTTTCGCTTAAACTAAAACAGCATTTTGCCCTTCTTATCCACTTTAGTTTTTGTAAAAAATATTGAAATATTAAAGTAATGATGACAGTAATAAAACAATTTAAGTATTTTTTCCTGCCGGTGTTGCTTGCAGTCCTGGGCTCCTGTGCCTCGCCCGCCCAGTCGCTGGAAACCGGCAAAATCTATGTACTAATCGCCGACGAACAGGTTGCACCCCGATTGAAAGAGATTACACCATTCAAGATTGAGGCTGCCGTAAACCTTGCCTGCAAATTAACAGGTAAATACGTTTTGATACCGAAGCAAGTCAGGGACTCCATCGTTGACCTGTTTGCCGCTGAGAAAAAAGAACCTACGGTCGCTGCAATTGCCCAAAGGCTTAAGGCAGACAGGATCCTGTTCGTTAACGTCAACTCCATCGGCAATATGCTGAGAGTGGCAGTTTCAGGGGTCAACACACACGATTCGTCGGACAGGAGCGGAGTTGGCTACGAACAGATCAGGTACAGGGAAGAAAAGACAAACAAAGTTGTCTATGACCCTTCTTTGTTGAGAGCGACGCAGCGGGCTTTTGCCTCAATGGAAAAAGACTCGCTGATGTATGACAAAGCCGACAACGGATTGCGCGTTTTTCCTGCAAAAACCCTGGTGGTCGGTTCCATTGACTTCCAGGACGACAGCGCCCTGAAAAAGTGGGACCTGTTCCAGAATAAATCCCTGTCGTCCTATGACGCAGTCGAGACAGTTTTCAGGGGGGTGTTCGACGATCCGAAGTATGTAGTCTATGACACCGAATCGCGCGATTCGATCTACGCTGCCTTCAAAATGATGCTCCCAGACAATTCCAATCCGGTCAGCCAGGCTGAAGTTGACGCCCTGGGCAAGTTTGAGGTCGATTATTTCATCACCGGCCAGTTCAAACGTGTGAACTCAGGCGCCATTGTCGAATTGTACCTGTGCCAGATTGACGGCAAGAACCTACACATGATTAAAAAAGAGATGGATGTACTGACACAAGACAGCAACCCTGAATTCAGGAAAGTACTCCAAAACCTTGTTAAAAAATTAACCGGAACCTGATTTTTTATTAATATATACTGGATCAATTCTATGTTTAAAGTTAAGGATAATATTCATTATACCGGCAGAATCGACTGGGACCTCCGGAAATTCCACGGGGACCAGATGTCAACGAACTGCGGTTCGACTTACAATTCATTCCTCATCGAAGATGAAAAAAAGGTGCTGATAGATACCGTCTGGCACCCCTACGCCGATGAATTCATCAGCAGGCTGGCCTCTATCGTTAATCCAAAGGACATCGACTGCCTCATCGTTACTCATGCCGAGCCGGACCACAGCAGTTCGATGGTAAAACTGCTGGACATGCTTCCCGGACTGCCGGTCTATTGCTCTAAGAGCGGTGTCAAGTCCATTACCGGGCACTTCCACAAGGAATACAACTTCCAGGTGGTAAAGACCGGGGATAAGCTGAACATCGGTAAGAAGGAGATTACTTTCATCGAAGCTCCCTTCCTTCACTGGCCGGACACAATGATGTGCCATCTCAGCGGCGACAACGTCCTCTTCTCGAGCGATGTCTTCGGACAGCATTTCGCTGCTTCCAATATGTTTGCCGGCAGCAGCCTCGGTGATATCCTGACCTGGGAGGCCATGAAGTATTACGCCAACATCGTTGCTCCCTATTCGCCTAAAGTACTTAAGAAATTGCATGAAGTTAAGGGCCTGGGGCTGCCGATAGACATGATCTGCCCTGCCCACGGCCTCATCTGGGATGAAAACCCCGGGGCAATCATCGACCTATATGAAAAATGGGCCGACAGTTACGCCGAGAACCAGGTTACTGTCATTTACGAGACAATGTACAACAGTACGAAACAAATGGCCGAGAAGATAGCCGAAGGTATCGTTGCAGAAAAGCCCGACATTAACGTTAAGGTTTTCAGCGCGCCCACAACCGACCTCAGCGATCTCATGACCGAAGTGTTCAGGTCAAAAGGCGTCCTCATCGGTTCGCCCACCCACAACAACGGCATGATGCCGTCGATTGCTTCGTTGCTTGAAGAGATTGAAGGCATGGAACTGAAAGGCAAGAAAGGCGCCGCCTTCGGATCATACGGCTGGGCCGACAAAGCTTCGAAGAAAATTGCAGATTCGCTTACCAACTCAGGCTTCACTATGATGCCCGAACCACTGAAATGCCAGTGGGCGCCGGACGAGGAATTCCTTCGTTCATGTGTGAACTACGGGCGGGAATTTGCAAAAGCTCTGTAATCTTTTCGTAAAAATATAATTTCTATTTCGGGGCGTACAGTGGTGCGCCCCGCTGCATTTCTACTCATCCTGCTTCTTTTCCTCGCCGTCTTCCGGTTTGAGAAAAACCGGCGTTACAGGTGTCTTCCGGCAGCAGTCCGGCCTCGACAGGCTTCTGCCGTCGGCAACGACACGCTGGACTACGAGGTTAATACGCCGGACGGTGTCGAGCGAGGCAAAGTCTCCCTGCCTGCCGACATAGCCCTCGATTGTGGGTTTTACTGTCAGGTCGCGCTGTTTGCCTTCGATGCAGAATATGATCTTGCAGCGGTCGAAGCGTTCCCAGAATTCCTTTTCTGAAGTTACTTCGTCGGGCAGGAGTACCAGCCCCTGCTTTTCATAGTCTGCGAAAGCAGGGTAATTCCTCAGTTTCTTCAATACTTCCCGGTAACCGTAATAGACGCGTAGTTTTGACAGGACATCGTTGTTTTCACCAAGAAGCGATGTCTCATTCGGGATATTTACATTGTATATCCTGCTGACAGAAAGAGAAGCGGTGTCATAGGTAACGGCGAGGTAACTTACCGGGTTACCGTCGCGTGAGATGAACCTTGCCTGTGTGCCCTCGATGGGCCTCAGGTCGGAATAGGCGTCGATCATGATTACCAGCTTGTTTGTGTACCAGGCAATGGAGTCGTAAATCATCAATTGCGGAAGGATGGCGCCGCCGATTTCCTCTGCCATGTCCGAGAGGTTGTCGTCCACAGCCCTGGCAAAATCCCTGTATTTATTGACCCGGCTCTGGTATTTGAGGCTGGAAATGCCGGTCATATAGCCGAAATAGTAGTTGTGAGGATTGAGTTCCAGGAACGAGGCCTTCGAGTATTTGTGGCCTTTCTGCTGGAATTCGGACAGGTGTTTTGACAGGTTGGCGCCGGTGTTTACTTCCCAGAAGCAGGTCTGGAAATAGGGTACATTGCGTCTGTAGTCCGTTTCGTGGCGTGTGTATTTCCAGACACAGGGCGGATAGGTAAAATAGCGGGACCAGACATAAATTGTATCATCGATGATTACCTCGTCGTTGCTGTTCGGTGAAAAGACAGTGCCCGAACGGTGGGTAAGTACGGACGGATTGAGGTTCGAGGCAGTCGATTTGCTCCAGGCCGTATCAAAGACGTAGCTCAGTTCTTTGACGAAGATCCTGTCTGTTTGCCTGATCGTATCCACAGGCACCAGTTCACTGAATTTAATCTTTTCAACGACCTCGGTTTCGTAAAGGTCGCCTTTCCTGATGGCGGAGATAATATTCCTGGTTTTGGAGGCTTTGAGGCGTGCCAGTTCAGCGCCGGTACATTTCAGGCTGTAAGCAGTGTCCCTGTACCTGACAATCTCTTTCGTTTTCAATTTGTTATATTCGATTACGTTTGTTTTCCCTATCGTATCCGTTCGAACAAGGTTAACGGCACGTATCTGATAGTGCCAGAGAGCGCTGTCTATGTCCGGGCGGCAGAGAATGCTGTCGTAGAGGGAGCCTCCTTCGATATAATACTTTTGCCAGGGCTGTATTTCGACGGAGCCGGAGGATTCGTGCAATTCCCTGAACAGCTTCTTCTTACCGTCGGCGTCAGTTTCGTATATCCTGCAGAGAGGAGAGCGTACTTCATCGCCCGGGTGCAGAGAATCGACGATTACAAACCTGTATATTATCTTTGGTGCACGGCACCCGATGCTGTCAACCGGGAAGCGGTAGATGTCGAGTTTCCCTTCGTTAAGGAAAACAATGCCTTTTTCATCTTTCGAATACCTGTCGGAAGCCAGGTACATGTAGTTCTCGGGCGGAGCATCGGAGTAAGGCCTGGAAATGAACGGAAAGAAGTCCCTGCTATTAGTGTTAATCAGGTTTTCTCCTTTCGGCAGCAGCCTGGGAACCATGTCTTTGGGAAAGCCTACGGTCCTGGCGGAGAAATCGATATTTATCCCTGCGGAATATATGTCATAGTCATTGTAACGCTCTTCGGGTGTTGCTCCTGCGCCGTTCCTGTTCGAGGCAAAGAACAGCAGCGTATTGTAACACTGGCAGTAAACAAAGGGTGTTTCCTCGTTGTCCTGTGTATTGAGCGCGTCGAGCGGGGCGGGCTTGCTCCACGAGCCGCCAGGATGCCTGAAAGAATAGTATATGTCCGTATTGCCGTATTTTGAGCGGGTTCCGTCGGTGTTGATGATGAAGCTGTAAGGAGACCGGCGGTCGGTTGACCACAGCAACAGCACATTGCCTGAGGAGTCAGACAGTGCATAGGGATGGGAATCCCAGAAAACGGAGTTGATTCCTCCGCCAACCCTTTTGATTCTATACTTCCCGTTTTCCGTATAGAATTCGTAAATGTCGGTACCGCCGCTGCTGCTGTCGTCACTGACGATGAAACCGAGGTCGAGCAGTTCGGAAGAAAGCCTGTCAGGGAGGTGGGCAATCGAGAAGAAACCGGAGCTGTCGGTCAGGAAAGTAATTGTTTCTGCATTCTGCCTGACATAATAATCGAAGTTGAACACGCTGCTGTCTCTCTTGTCTGCCGGAATCATGCTGTTGAATATGTCGGCAATATATTTGTATGATGGATAGACGCCTTCGTTCTTGTCAGGGCTGATTACCCTCGAATCGTCGGAGCAGTATGTTTTCAGCGAATCTTTGCACGGTGGCTGGCGCGGGCTGAGTTCGTCCCCTTCGGTGCATATTTCAAGGACAATGCCCGGGGGATAGTTCTTACGTATGCTGGTTTCTTCGGTCGAACATGATGCGAAAACCAGCGCCGAAATGATGAACAGTAGATTGACCGCTTTTCGATTATTCATTTTGAATCCCTCTTTAGGATAACTATTATATGGGTGCAAACATGATATAAACCCTTTTTTTCTTTACCGGGTCATTTGGGAAAACTCCCTGGGAGATGCCTGTAATATGCATGGCAAATTCCCTTCCGTTCCTTGCTTTGACATAATAGACCTGGCCGGGAGAGACAGTGATGTCAATCATGCCTTTGGTGTTGGCATTGTAGAGGACACGGTTACCGACATCATCGGGGTAATTGTCGGATATTTTCCTGCCGTCAGCGTCGATGACCGTAATGTCGCTTTTCTGGTAGCTGCCTTTCGAAACCTGGACGGAGAGTCCGTTGCCCTTGTCGTCTTTCAGGGCGGCTCCGTAAAGGCTGGCGTTGTCCCTCAGCGCTGCAATGTCAGTATTGTCCGGAAGGAATTCCTCACAGAATTCCCCGGAGTTTTCGCTCATGAAATCGGTGGAGTAGCGTGTAACGGAACCGTAGAACCTGAGTTTTGCAGTACTATTCAGGGGATCGCTATTGATGGTAACACCGGATACGAGTATATCCCCCAGAATCTCGCTGTTTGGAGGGTAAGTGTCGTATATTACTGCCGTTACCTGTGCTCCTGCAATCAGTGAATAGTACGATTCGGAGCTGACAGCCAGCGGCCTGGTTTTAAACCGCTCGTCCGAGGGCTGTGAGCCTGAAGAGCTGTTGTCGGCAGGAAATTCGAATGTCTCGGTGGCGTAGTCTGCAACGGGTTTGTAATAGGATGAGTCGGAACCGTTAGAGGCTTTTACGGTAGTGTCAACTACACCTGCCTTAAATTCGATAAGGGCATTATTCTTGACATTGCAGGCAGGTTCTGTCTGCTTAATTACACAATCCTCACAGTCGCAGCATGATTGGAGTAGCGTGAGAGTGACCAATGCTCCGGTAACGGCCATAAACAGCTTAATCAATTCTTTTCTATTACTATATTTATTTTTCATGGTACTACTCCTTCAGTGTTAAAATGTCAGGCCGAGCCTGAACAGGAACATATCCACACGCCTGCCGGTCGGGACAATAAAGTCGAGAGCCGTAGTCATCTCGCCGAAAGCAAGAGAGCGGTAACCGAAATCGAAAGAAACATCGAGGAAAGGCATTACCGGAATGTCGAAGCCGGCGCCTATGCCCCATGAAATGGGAAGGTTCCAGTCCACATTGGGCTGCAGTTCAATGTCGGGCATGTCGGCGTCTCCGCCACACTCCTTACATTCATCGCACCAGTTAACCCGGAAAAGGTCAATTGTCAGTTTGTCGATGGTAACACCGAACTGGCCGTAGATGAAAGGCCTGAGGCACAGCCCGAGAAAGCGGCTGTCGGAAGACTGCCACCTGCCGTAAAGAAGGACAGCCGGCCTGGTAATGTCTTCGTCGTTGAATGTATTGAGTGTGTTGACACCTGTGGAATAGGTCATGCCCAGTCCCCAGTTCGGGTTCCACTTGTCCGAGCGGTAATTATCCTCGTCGCCGAAGCGTACACCCGTGGACAATTCACCTGACCATCCTTCCCTGCCTTTTTCTTCTCCTGACATCAGTTTGTCGGTAAAAACAGTGTAGCCGGCTTTGGCTTCGATGAATGTCCTGTAATACTTCCTTTCGATGCAACTGAGCTTGATTTTCGGCAGTTCAAATTCCGGCAGGCCAAGTGGGCGGCAATCGCAGGGATTGCAGTCGTTGAAGACTGTGTCGATTTTCACTTTGCGCAGGGCACGGCTGCCTTCCGGATTGTTGAAATTCTCGAACACCAGGGCCGAATCCTGTTTGTAGCCGATGGAGTCTGCTATGAAGCTGACGGCGCCGAAAGGTATGTATTCGTACTGGTTTTCTTCGGACAGTGAGTCAACAAAAACAATGTAGCCCGTGCCCACCGTGTCTGTCGGATGGGGGCAGGGCTGTTCCGAGATAATCCACTTGGCTGAGACGACGGTACCACGGAGGACGGAACCGTTACGGAACACTTCTTTGTATCGGTTCCACCTGAAGTTTTTTACCGAATCCTGTTTTATCCTTACAGCGTCGTCGTAACGCCGGAGCGGGGCAGAGCATCCCTGGAACAGGAAGGAAACAGCAATGGCGATGAGCGCTAATCCGGCGGCAGGCGTATATTTATTTCTTCTCATAGCGCGACACTCAGAGTAAGACTTAAATTAATTGTCTGTATCGAAGGCCTTTTGTCGGCACGGGTAATGGAGTTCGGCGCCGACCACAGGGCGTTCAGGTCGAGCAGCCAGCAAAGTGAGAGGAAATCGAAACCCATGGTTACACCGCCGCCGCCCGCAGCGCCAAGCCCGAAGCGGCTTCTGCCGTCAGTCGAACCGATGGAACTTACAGTAAACATTCCCTGTAGATAGGGAATGACTTTGTCGTTGTAACAGTCGCCGCCGAAGATGTTGTACCTGACCTGTGGGGAGATGTTGAAGGCATTTTCGAAATAATCCGTACCTTCAGTAAGGGTGTCCAGCCGGGTGAAGGAGAAATAATCTATGCGCAGCCCCCACCATACCCTGCAATAGGTTCTCGACTCCATCAGTATGTTGAAACCCGGAGCTTCTTTGTTCAGCTCGGCCATTCTATTCTGTGGGAGGAGAAAGTTGGGGCCTGCCCCGATATACATTGAAGGCCTGGCCTCGTAGGTGGACACGACGCAGAAGAGAATCAGGCAGAGCAGGAAGAGGGTTCTGTTATGCCGCCGGTCTTTGGAGGTATTGGACCGGGAGGGAGGGGGAAGGCTTCTGTTTGTTTTGTATGTACCCGCCGGAGCGCCGGTAATCGGGTTCCCACAGGGAGATTCGTGTCTCGGAGGATAGCTCTGGTTTTCCATATACCCCTTTACTTTATTTATATCTAAATTAATTCTTCAGCTCAAATATAAATATTAACATACTATAACGAACCAGTATGTTCTATGGTATATACGAACGGCAGCCTGGGATTTTCGGAAATAAAAAAGGGCTGCCTCTGCTTTTTTACTATTCACGGAAACTTGTTTCCTTAGGAATAATATGGCGTAAGGACAGCCCTTTATTATGTTTGGTACTTGTTATTTTACCAGGCGTAGCCGATGTTACAGCCTAAACCATAATAGTCATAGGAAAGGCCTGTGACTTTACTGATTGGAATACCATATTTAAAGATAGGTTCAACGACAAAACCGTCGAATATCCATTTGTAAGCTACTTCGATGCCGACATGCAATGTAGCTTCACTTTCATAATCGAGGTAATCGTCGTCGAATGACCAGTAAGTTAAAGCGCCGTAGGGGCCGAATGAAAAGCCTTCGAGGGCTCTTGAACCCTGTTTAACAATGTCGAAATACCAGCGGTAGGAAGCGCCGATGCCTAAACCGGTCCAGTATTCTACCGGGTTGTAGTACTGGAAGAAAACTGTAAGCGAGTTGTCGCTTCCGAGCCTGTGTTCGTAAGTAACATTGATTAAATCGTTAATAAGGAAATCGAGCGGGTCGGCTGAGATGGCCTGGCCGTAATTCCCGCCGCCGCTGCTCCCGCCGCCGATGGTTTTCTGTGAAAAGGCCGGGGAGACAAACACTGCTACTAAAAGGAACAATGGTAAAATTATTCTTAATTTCATAAACACTCCTAAATGTACATTAAACATACTTCACAATTTATATAAAAGATTATGAATTCATCATAAATTTAACAATACAAAAATTAATAAAAACTAATATTGCAATTTTTTCCCAGATTTCAAAGAAAATTTGTTTGTTGAGCTGTTTTTCCGTAATTTTGTAGTGCTCCCTTAGCTCAGTTGGTCAGAGCATCTGACTCTTAATCAGAGGGCCGCCGGTTCGAATCCGGCAGGGAGCACCACTTAAAAAAGAGGGAACGTAAGGTTCCTTTTTTAGTTTTCAGGGCTTACTGTGATTTATCGATCTTCGCTGTTTGTAATGAGTGAGAAGTAACTGAAAGATTAATACTCATTTTGAAGATACTCCGTCCCGGCCTTCCACAGGGAAATTTTCACTATGGAAATTATTCCCAAAGTGGAAAGGAGCAAGAATACCGCTTTCTCAAAGTTCTCCGCTAAGACAGGCTTCAGGCAGGGTGGACAGCAGAGTAAAAAGGGGTAATCAGGAAGTCGGATACACCCGGGAGTCGGAGTTCATCTTTAACATGGAGTGTAATCCCAAAACGAAAACAGTCCCGAACCAAAGGCACGGGACTGAATGCGAAGAATTATTCAGGATATTTTAATTAAAGTACTTTAAATAGCCCGAAGTCTGGTCCCTGTTAAAAAGGAACCTGAGGAAACTGAAGTTAAGGCCGGGCTTGCCCATATATACATTTTTTTCTTTGTCGTCGCCGCCGTTACCTTCTTTGACTGTCGTTTCTTTTTTCACTTTTACTTTTGACGCTGTCAGGTTGTTCATGAAAAGAGAGCCTTCGTAAGAACCGCAGAGGTACTGTGCCTGCTGGCCTGCAACCATGATGAGGTGGTTAGATTCCATGTTGATCCTTACTACCTTCAGGTCTTTGATCATGTCTTTTGTGATGAGTATCTCGAAAAACTCGCCCTGTTCGTCGTGTGCTACTGACACTGAAACGAGGTTGCTTTTAAACAGCCTGGAACTCGGTGTGAAAGGGATGATCTTTATTCGCGTCCCGATCTCGCCGAAATCGTTCTTAATTTTTCCAATTATGTTCTTAATATCTTCCATTCTTATCTTACCAGCTATATCAAATTTACTATCTCGCATATAATTGCAATGTACGTGCCAGTTTTCAATTTTTTCAAATATATCTCAAAAAACATCTTTATATATGTATTATCGTATGACCTGATGATTTCTTGATGTGAAAAAAAGAAAAATATGTAAGGTTTTCTTTACAATCGATAGTGTTGGCTGTTAAGATAAATTCACTATTGTTTGCCGAATTTTGACGACAAAGCGTTGCCGTATGAGTTGCTGAATTTGTTGATGAGGTCTTCCTGCTGTACGACGTCGAAGTAATCGCCGAAATCGTTCATCTCGTCGGCGAGTTCTTCCATGCGCTTAAGGGCAGCTTTCATTACATTGAAGTCTTCGCCGTCGATGTGCTCTTCCCTGCATTTCTGAACCATCGCCCTCAGGCTGCCGAACATCGGCTCGGTATATTTCTCATCAATTGGCATTCGTTCTTCTAAATTATTAAAAAACAATCCAATATATTTTTATTCCAGTTACAAACATATAAAAATTATCTGTTTGGAATATGACACAATAATTAATTTTTTGTTAAATCTAAATCTTGGATTAATTTTACAATAAATATTGTAGAAATAATGAGATGAAACTTGATATATGAAAATCCTGGTGTTGTTCTGCGGCGGAACGTTGATTATGAAGAAAAGCCCGGAAGGAGCGCTCGTCGTTCCCGGCAAAGACGAAGCCATCAGCGGGCTGATGAACCTGGAGCCGAAAATCGGTGAGTTTGTAGATATCAATGTGGTTTTCATCGATAACATCGACAGCACTAACATGCATCCCGGACACTGGGACATGATTACCGAGGTGATTGCAGAAAACTACGGCCTTTACGACAGCTTTGTCATTACACACGGTACGGACACGATGGCGTACACAGCCTCAGCCCTGTCATTTACACTTCGTAACCTCGGCAAGCCTGTCATTATCACAGGCGCACAGATACCCGGTTACAGGATGGAAACCGACGCCAGGCGCAACTTCATCAACGCAGTAAAACTGGCGACAAAGGACATATCCGGTGTTTACATTGTGTTTGACGAAAGGATTATCCTTGGGGTTAAAGCTACTAAGGTATCCGAATCGGAGCTTAATGCTTTCCGGAGCGTCAACAGCAGGGATTACGGCCAGATCAGGGTTGACATGAGGCTGACCGACAAGATAATGAAAAGGCATGACGGCCAACTCATTCCTACTCCCGGTTTCAATCCGCAGATTACCGTTGTTACCCTCACTCCCGGCAACGATCCCTCCGACCTGATGCACCTCCTCGATTCCGACAGGGTAAAAGGCATCATCATCGAGGGCTATGGTTCCGGCAATATCCCTTACAACCATTACCCGGTTTTCGAAAAGGCAAGGGACTCACGCGTGCCGGTGCTGATCATGTCCCAGTGCCTGAGCGGTGTAACTACGATGAGGTATTACGATGTGGGGTTGCAGGCTTTGAAGCTGGGGGTTGTCGAGTGTTTCGACATGACTCTCGAAGCAGCCTCCGTCAAGCTGATGTGGGCGCTCTACAGGTACGGCTATGAAGAGATAAAAAATATCATACATACAAATTTTGTCGGTGAGATTAACATGAGTCATTATTAATTATTATCTTTGTGTATTGGAAATATGTTAAAGAATAAATGATGGACAGAATATGGTAATATCGAATCAAAGCCAGGTCAGGAACAGTGTTTCAATCTGGCTGCAGGCTTCCAGGCCTTTCGCATACAGCGCATCCGTAATTCCCGTATTAGTCGGCGCCTTGATCGCCTTGGCCTATTTCCCCGGCGAGATCAACTGGGCCTTGTTCCCGGTAGCAATGATTGCAGGGGTGATGTTCCACGCGGGTACTAATATGATAAGCGATTATTTCGATTTCCGTAACGGCCTCGACACCAAGGACTCGTTCGGTGGCAGCAGGGTACTGGTAGAAAACCTGATGGAGCCGCGCAAGCTGTTCATCGGCGGCAACATTTGTTTTGCCGTAGGGCTTGCTCTGGGCATTATACTTATTATTTACCGTGGCGAGACCATTCTTCTGCTCGGCATCATCGGCCTGCTCGGCGGCTGGTTTTACTCCGGTTCACCTTTCGGATTCAAAGATGTTGCCTTAGGCGACTTCCTCGTCTTTACCCTGATGGGGCCCCTGATGGTAATAGGCTCTTACTTTACCGTTACAGGCGACTTTAACATGAATGTCCTTTATATATCACTTCCGGTAGGCTTCCTCGTTGCCGCAATACTCCATTCGAACAATCTCCGCGACACGATGCACGACAGAAAGACAAAAGTGAAAACCATGGCGATGATTACAGGACTGATGGGCGCTAAGACGGAATACTTTGCGCTTGTAATCGGCGCCTATGTAAGCGTTGTGGTAATGGTTTTTACCGGTACACTGGCTCCCTGGGCTTTGCTCGTTTTCATTAGCGTTCCCCAGGCTGTTGGTAACCTGAAGGAAATTGCTGCCGCCAGGATTGAAAGCCCTGAGAAAATTGCCATGATCGACGCTAAGACGGCACAGCACCACATGGCTTTCGGGCTCCTGTTGTCGTTGGCTCTTGTCCTGACTAAGCTGGTGTAAGCTGGTATTCATTCCTATTCCTGTCTCCGGCGGCAATCCGGAAAAGTCAGACAAGGAAAGTTTTACGAAGGGGGTTCACAGGTGAGCCCTTTTGTAATTGTAACAAGCGGCTGCAGCCCCAGGCTCACACATCATACGCTTCAAGCAGCCGTGAAATTGGGCAATGGGTTACAACCCATTGTCATATACCAGTGGGCAAAGCCTGCCTGGCAAATTCTTCAAATGAATCAAAAAAAAAACCTTCCGACGGTTTCTTCACCTTCGGAAGGTTTAGTAATGAGCCTTGCAGCTTTTACGGTTTCAGTATGCTATTTCTTTTCTTTCATGAATTCTTCCATGTAATTGACGAGCGCCTGTACTGATTCGATCGGGCAGGCGTTATAGATGGAAGCCCTGCAGCCGCCGATGGAACGGTGGCCTTTGAGGTTTGTCATGTTGTAGCGTTTCTTTGCCTGAGCGATGAATTCATCTTCGAGTTCAGGTGTCGGCAGGTTCCAGCATACGTTCATGAGCGAACGGTCTTTGACAACTTTAACTCTCGGTTTGTAGAAATTGCTGTTGGCGTCGAGGAAGTCGTAAAGAATGCCGGCTTTCTTGATGTTGTTCGCTTCGATTGCTTCGAGGCCGCCCTGATTCAATATCCACTTCAATGTCCTGCCGACAACGTAAACCGGAAGGCAGGGAGGAGTGTTGAACATAGACTCTTTGTCAACATGTATCTTGTAGTTTAACATCGTGGGAATGGGGCTTCTTTGTTTCTCGAGCAGCGATTTCCTGAGTACAACCATTGTAACGCCGGCGGGGCCGATGTTCTTCTGAGCTCCTGCATAGATCAGGCTGTATTTGCTGAAGTCTGTGCGGCGTGAGAAGATGTCGGAAGACATGTCGCCGAAGAGCGGTACATTGCCGGTGTCGGGTATGTCTTTCCATTCCGTGCCGTAGATGGTATTATTGTTTGTAATATGGACATAGTCGGCGTCAGGGTTGAACTTATAGTTTGTAGGAATGTGGTCGAAGAGTGTCTCTTCTGAACTTGCAACTACATTTGTTTTACCTACGGCTTTTGCTTCCTTGATGGCCTTGGAAGCCCATTCGCCGGTATTGATGTAATCGGCGGAATTATTGAGAAAGTTGATTGGTACCATGTAGAACTGCAAGCTGGCGCCGCCGCCGAGGAACAGAACATAGTACTCGTCGGGGGAGAGGTTCATGATCTTGAGAGTGTCGGCCTGTACTTCCTTGAACACTGCATCGTATTCTTTGGATCTGTGGCTCATTTCCATAATCGACATACCTAAACCGTTGTAATCGAGGACTGCCTGGCTTGTTTCCTGGAGTACCTCAACCGGTAGTATTGCCGGCCCTGCGCTAAAATTGTGAGCTCTTTTCATTATCTTTTTGTCTCCTTGCACAATATATATTCTAAAAAATGTTAACGCAATTAAACAAAATTATAATATAAAAATCCAATTAGCAAAAAATTGATTGCTGTTTGACTGGAATAATTCTTCAGGTTCCTTTTCTCACCTGTCATTACGACATTCTCTGGGTTCTTATTCCGGATGGCAGAGAATCCGGGGCCGAATTTAAATAATAATAGTTGAAGTACAGTTGCATGGCTGCCGGCCTTTTTCACCTGGCAATAATAAATCTTCCGGTTTTTACCACGGTACCTGATTTCATTGTAATGTAATAAACTCCAATGGGGTAATCCCGGGTTGAAAGTCCGATGCTGCCACGGCCCCGGAGTTCTTTTGCGCCGAATCGTCCAAGCTCTGTTCCGGTAGAGTTGAAGATGGTAATATTAATATCTGCCGGGTCGGGAGCGGAGTAAGAAATTGCAAGATAATCGCCGGTGGGGTTCGGGCAGGTACTGACACTCCAATCCGGCCATTCTTCCGGGGCGGCTTCTTCAACAGCGTTTTTTTCATCATCGGCAATCTTTACACCGGCCTGCATGCAGGCCAGGTTTGCCACTGCTTCCGACATATTCTGATCTGCAGGGTGCGCCTCGTAAAAACCATTGACAAGGGTACCGATCAGAGGTTCATATTGCCAGAGCCACAGCCAGCGGAAAAGATGGCTGTCGCCGTCGGCGTCGCCGTAGCTGCCGCTTGGGTCGATGTGTGACCGGAAGACAGGATGGGTAGTATCTGAATTGTTCCGGATAATTTTTGTAAAAGTATTGCAAAACCGTTTTACTATCGAATCGGGGTAGAGGCTGTTAAAATGTTTGTCGTTAGCTACGCCGGCCATAAACTCAATGTCGAGGTTGGCATGGCCTACGTCTTCCGGGCGCTTATAGCAGTCCATGAACAGGTGGAAGCCTCCCGGGCCGTAGTGAAAGTGCTTACCCCTGCCGAGTATGTAATACCTTGCCGTGTTCAGTTCCCCGAATTTGACCCGGAGATCGATCCGGTTAATGCTGTCAAAGGCCGGATTGTCGGGAACTGTAATGTAATTGCCGTTGCCGAAACGGAGAGCCTTGCCGGTACTGCCGTCAACCGTTTCCGGAGAGCCGTGTACCGTCCCGTGGAAACCGTTACCTGAAGAATCGTTTGCGTTTCCCTCCATCTTCCAGAGCGCAACCGTAATGCTGTCTCTTGAAAACCTGACTTCATCTGTTACCCCGTTGAAATACTCGTTGCCGTCAACCCTCTTGCCTATCGACAAGTCGCTGTCGGTGTTTGTAAGGGTCCATTCCGTTGTTGATCGTATGATGGAGTTGCCTTCATCATCGGAAACATTCATCGTAAGCGAATCATCGTTGAAGTGCAAATTAATGTCATACCATCTGTCAGTAACAAAGGGCCTGATTTCCTCTAATCCCTGGTATTCGTTTTCACCGGTATATCCCCAGAAAACGAGGGAACCGGCATAATCGAAATACCTCCAGATGTAAGAATTGCTGTCCGGATAGTAGCACAGGCCTTTGTTCAACGGATAAGCAGTATTATTCCAGCCCGAACCAGTATATTCCCAATTGTGAAAATCCTGGAAATAACCGGCTGCCATTTCGGTAACGGTTGAATTATAGTAGCCTTTCAGCGTGGTGTCGGGGGTTTGGTATGAGTAGCCGCTGTAATGCTTCGAACCGGCACTCCTGTGCAGGTACAGCAGCATGGTTCCGTACGACAGGTACCAGTTGAATGGTGTTTCATAAATTTGAAAATTTCTCCAGAAAGGAATCAGCTTTTCTTCGAGGTATCGGAGATAGAGGTCAGCCTTCAGATGGTATTGATCATAGAGGGCATCATCGTCGTAAATCAGATTGACAGCCATTGCGAGCGGAGTAAAGCCATGCCCGGCATAAACCAGGTTGGCCCGCCCTTCTTCCGCCATTGCCGGCGAAGAGACAATCGTGTCGCAATGAGCAATAATTCTTGAGAGCCACTTGTCCTGTTCTGCCTGTGGTTCATTCCTTACCTTCGCTGCCCTGTACATGGAAATATAAGACCTCAGGACATAGGTCTCACTCCAGGCTAAGGTAGGCCGTGGAGTAATGCCGTCGGGCCATTTGGTATTGTAGAACATGTACCAGTCTGTACCGAAAGCGCTGCAGAACAGGGAAACCATGGCTACCATCAGTAAAACTGCATATCTGACGGGAGTACAATACTTGTTCTTCATTGCGGCCTCTATTTTGCAGAAAGTGATTGAATCCGGCAGTAACCTTAAGAATTGGCCATGCCATGCCGGGAATACCCGAAAAGAATTCGCGCTGTCAAAGATTTGATGTGAATTAGCCTTTAATGATGCTGTCTAATGTCTCGATCTCGATGTGCCTTTTGTTCTCAAGTGCAGCGTCAGTACCGATCCTGACGGAATAGCCGCTGCCGGGGATGGTGCCGAAAGATTTTTCTGCCCATTCGATCAGCTTAATGCCGTCACTGGATTGAATCAGTTCGGGAAATCCTATGGAGTTGAGCTCAGACTCCGACTTCATGCGGTACAGGTCGATGTGGTATATCAACTGGTCTTCGCCGCCATGGCTACCGTAGTACTGGTTGATGATGGTGAAAGTCGGGCTGGTGATCATCTCATCGACGTCGAAGAATTCGCACACGCCTTTGATGAAGCCTGTCTTGCCGGCACCCAGGTCGCCGTAGAGAGACACAACATCCCCGTCCTTCAGCCTGGCAGCAAATTTTGCTCCGAGGGCGATGGTTTCGTCTTCGCTGTTTGTTTCAAATAATTCCTTTTCCATAGAGCAAAGTTAGCAAAAAAATCGCATTCTACTATCTGCTTATTTAGCTTTCAAATTTATCACGGGTATTATTGTTTCTTCAAGTGAAATGCCGCCGTGTTGGAAACTGTCGCGGTACTTCTGTATGTAAAAATGGAAATCCGTGGGATAGACAAAGTAGAAGTCTTCTTTGGCGATGATATTATTAAAGGTCATTCCGATGTTAGGCAGCCTGAAGTCTTCGGGATTCTTTATCATCATGGCATGTTTGGGATCGGCCTTGACATTCCTACCGAACTTGTACCTCAGGCAGGTAGTTGTCTCACGGTCGCCGATGACTTTTACGCCCCTCATCGAGCGGACAGACCCGTGGTCGGTCGTAATTACGATGTTAAGGTCTTTATACTCGGAAAGGGTCTTAAGCATTTTGAACAGGCTGGAGTGCTGGAACCAGGAACGTGTCAGGGTCCTGTAAGCCGATTCATCGGGAGCAATCTCCTTGAGGATGGCATAGTCAGAACGGGAGTGGGCAATCATATCGACGGCGTTAATGACGATGGCAGTCAGGTGGTTCCTGACATACCGGGTGATTTCCGATTCGATTTTCTTACCGAAGTCAGTGTCGTGAATTTTAATGTATTGTACCGGGTCTTTCATTTTGATGCGCTTACGTTTGAGCTGCTCTTCGAGGAGTTCTTTTTCGAAAGCGTTGAGTTTATGGTCTTCGGTGTTGGCTTCGTCAGACCACCACTGAGGATAATGCTTCTTGATGTCGATGGGGTAGAGGCCTGCAAAGATGGCATTCCTGGCGTAAGGTGTAGCCGTTGGCAGAATGGAACTGTAATAGCTTTTCTCGAATGTGTAGTAATTGCGCAGCAGTTCTTCCATTATCAGCCATTGGTCGAGCCTCATGCAGTCCACTACAAAAAAGAAGGTAGGGTTGCCGTCTTTGAGTTTGGGAACGAGGAATTCCTGAACTACGTCAGAGGAGAACAACGGAGTCCTGTCGTCCTTGTTGTGAATCCAATCCCTGTAATTGTTTTCAAAAAACTTGGAATATTCGGCGTTACATTCTCTCCACTGGTCCCGGAGAGTCTGTTCGAAACCGAGGTCGGGATACCTGTCGATGTCTATCGAGAAAGAAACAAGTTTCTGGTATATCTCCAGCCAGTCGTACCAGTCGAGTTTGTCGTAAAGGCGGCGTGTAATCTCGGCGAAGCCCATGGTGTAATTCTGTGTCATCTTTTGTTCGCCGATCCGGTGGGACTCGAGAAACTTCTTGCAGGCGGCAAGTATCTGTGCGGGATTGACCGGCTTGGTAAGGTAATCGTCTATCTTCCTGCCGATTGCTTCTTCCATTACGCTTTCTGCTTCGTTTTTTGTAACCATTACCACAGGGGTGGCAGGATCGATCTCTTTCAGTTGTGGTAAAGTGTCGAGTCCGCTGATGCCGATCATCGACTCGTCGAGAAAGACCAGGTCGTAATGCTTGTCGGTTACCATTTCGACGGCGTCTTCGCCGTTTGTGGCTTTGTCCACCTGGTAGCCGCGCTGCTCCAGAAGTATTATATGTGGTTTAAGCAGTTCAATCTCGTCGTCGATCCACAGTATCCTGCCTTTGTTCTGTTCCATTCATTCTCCTGAATTGTTTTTCAATAAAATATGAAATTTTTAATTAATTTTTGTAACAACCGACAAAGGCTACCACTTTTGTTATACATTTTTTGCAATTAGAGTGCTTTTGTTGAGAAATATTGTAAATAATTGCCTCCCGGTAAAATAAAATCCCGGTTTCAGCTTTTATTACAGAATATTAAGTTTGTGATAACAACTTTGTATTTATTAGTATGAATTTGGAAAAATTTACTTTGAAGTCCCAGGAGTCATTGCAGACCGCCAGGGAGATTGCTTTGAACTACGGTAACCAGTCCATCGAGCCGGTTCACCTGTTCGCAGCCGTGCTCCAGGACAATGCCGGGATTATCCCGCAGATACTGCAGAAAACAGGAGCCAATATCTCCTACCTGAAAATAAAAACCAATGAATTGCTCGAAAAACAGCCGAAGGTTACCGGCTCCGCACTTGAGAACCCCTTTGTTTCCAACAGTCTTACGAGGGTTCTCGACGTTGCCTTCAAAGAAGCAAAAGCCCTGAAAGATGAATATATCAGCCAGGAACACCTGCTGCTCGGACTGATTGGTTCAGCTTCTGTTATTGCCGACCTGCTGAAGAGCCAGGGACTTGACAAGGAAACGATTTTGAAGAGCCTGGCCGCTTTCCGTGGTAACAGGCGTGTAACGGACCAGAACCCTGAGGAAAAATACCAGTCTCTCAAGAGGTACGGCCGGTTGCTGAACGACGAAGCCCGCGAAGGCAGGATCGACCCGGTAATCGGCAGGGAGGACGAGATCAGGCGGGTGCTCCAGGTACTTTCGAGAAGGACAAAGAACAACCCGGTGCTCATCGGCGATCCCGGTGTCGGTAAAACAGCAATTGTCGAAGGCATAGCCCAGAGGATCGTAACGAGGGACGTACCCGATTCTCTCCTGACGAAACAGATAATTACCCTGGACATGGGTGCATTAGTTGCAGGTACCGGCTTCCGCGGCCAGTTCGAAGAGAGGCTCAAGGCTGTGGTTAAAGACGTAACCGACTCCCAGGGAGAGATAATACTGTTCATCGACGAGATCCACACTCTCATCGGAGCAGGCGCTGTCAGCGGAAGCATGGACGCCGCCAATATCCTGAAACCTGCGCTTGCCCGCGGAGACCTTCACTGCATTGGCGCCACGACTCTCGATGAGTACCAGAAACATATTGAAAAAGACGCCGCCCTGGAACGCCGTTTCCAGAAAGTTTTCGTAGCGGAACCGTCTGTTGAAGACACGGTTTCAATACTGCGCGGCCTGAAGGAAAGGTATGAAGTACATCACGGTGTGAGGATTACCGACCCGGCCATCGTAGCTGCTGCCGAATTGTCGGACAGGTACATCAGCGACAGGTTCCTTCCCGACAAGGCAATTGACCTCATCGACGAAGCAGCCAGCAAGCTCCGGATTGAAATCGACTCTATGCCCGAGGAACTCGACAGCCTCCAGCGTAAAATACGCCAGTTGGAGATCGAGCGGGAAGCCTTGCGTAGAGAGATTGGTGAAAAATCCGTTAAATAATTTTTTTTGGAACAAGTTTTGCTTTTATTCGTTACATGATAAAGTTATCGAAAATAGACGGAAGAAGTATTGTCGTCAACGCTGACGAGATTGAGACCGTGGAAGCGTTTCACGACACGACTTTGAGCCTGAAAAGCGGGAAGAAGATAATTGTAAACGACAGCCCGGATGAGATTATTGAGATGGTGGTCAATTACAGGAAGCGAATAAATGACAAAATCAGCGTAATCAGAATTGAAAATGTGAACAATGGGAATTAATGCTGTTGAAAAAGTCAGTTTCTTGCTTTTTTCTTTTAATGTTTTTGTCTTATTATGGAATGGCCCAGAGTATGGCGGTTGATTCTTCCATAGCGGAGAGTAGCAAAAACAGGATAGAAGTTACTACCAGCAAAGTAGGCAACGTGTTCCACCTGCACGGAACCGCGGACCTGCTCTTTAGCGGTAGCTTCGGTGAGTTTACGCTGAGACAGAACTATCACGGTAACGCCCATAAGAAATATACTACTACCATTCGAAGCGATACGATTACAACTGCCGATACCGTCGTCATCGAATATGATACGGTAACGGCTGCCGTCGTTGACAACTGGGACAGCGAGGAGCTGCTGCTGAGCTGGTCCTATCCCCTGACGGACTACCTGTCGCTGATGATTAACCAGAAGAACACGTTTTTAACTGATAACATCTCAAACGGTACGAACGACCTGAGCAGGATCAGTTCGCAGTTAGGCTTCATTCTCAGGTCGGGCAATAACATGTACCTTAATTTCTGCGGCGGCCTCGAGGACAATAAGAACCTCGGAATCCGGAATGGCGCCGGGATATATACCGTCAACGGCTATGCCCGCAATCTGGAAGTCTTCGAAATGAGGGTGAACACCACACTTACAGGCGAACTACTGCAGATCGACGACAACAGGCAATTCGCCGATGTCGGTTTCCAGGCAGATATGTTTAAAAACTATGAGAACAGCGGATTGATTGCCCTCAGCCTGAAGTATAAGAAACAAAAGAGGGACCTCATCGTTGCGCAGTATATCTCCGGCAGCGACTACCCTTTCGACAGCCGTAACGAAGACCGTATCAGCGGCGATTTCAGGATGGGGTTCCAGGTTCTCGACCATATCTTTTCCAACTTCTCGATTGCGCTGGGCAACCAGACTGTCGGACGCCGCTACAGCCGTGCCATCGAAGGGCTCAATCAATCCTACCTGCGTAAGAACCAGAATATTTTCAACCTGAAGTTCGCCGGCTCATTGGAGTACAAAATTGATAATTTCCTGGAAGCTGTCTCGCTTTCCTACGAATCGGAGGACAAACGCCACAGGATCAGTAACATATACGGCTTAGACAAAACGGCCGAAGCCGACATGAGGAACCTGGAAAACCAGATGGACTACGTTGCCACTGTTTCCCGCTTCTCATCGAAGACAGTCTGGAGGGCCTCTTCCAATGACACTCTTCATTTCGATTACAATATGCTCCTGTCGAGGAAAGACACTCCAAGCGATGAGAACGACGAAGAGCAGGACGCGCTTTCTGCTTTTTTCAATCTGAACTGGACAAGATATTTTTCGAGGAATTTTACGGCAGCTTTCAATGCCGATCTGCAAATGAACCACCAGGTTTACCTGAAATCGAGCCAGAGCGCCGGCAATTACCGCCTGAATGTCCTCAGGCTTGCCCCCGAATTCAGGTGGCGTACCGACTGGTTTACACTCAATCCTGTGTTCGAGATACTCGCCAATTATATGGTGTATGATTATGAAGACACCACTGCAATCAAAAGCAGGAGTATGAGGCAAATATCTTACAGGGATACGGTTTTCATTCCACTCGAGACCGGTTACAGCATACAGGCCGGACTTGCAATGAAGTATTATGAAAGTGGGAAAATATTGTGGAGTTCTTTTGCCGAAGCGCCTGAAAGCAGTAACTTCGAACAGTATGTCAGGACATTGATTGTGAAAAATTTTTCGGCACGCAGCTACCTTGGTTTTGGTGTTAAATACTACCAGCTGGACTACAGAAAGATCAGCGGCAGCCGTTCCTTTTCGACGTCCAATGTCGAGTCATTCGGACTGGAGACTGTGATGAACTTCCAGCTGTTCAACAACAGCAATATTTCTCTCCAGGGATGGTATGAATTTCAGAAAGTTAAAAAAGATAATAAGAAAGAATATAATTCTTTCCCAAATTTTTTTATATTGACAACAATTTATTTGTAATACTGATTTATGGATAATTTTATACTGAATATTAATAAAATACTGAAAAGCGAGAGGAAATCCATCAAGGAGATTGAACCGCTGATGTTTGAGATTCGTAAGTCCATTATCATCAACGACCAGAAGTTCTACAACATGCTGATTGCCGTTACGGAAGCGGTTAACAATGCCATTGTCCACGGCAACCGCTGCGACCCCGACAAGAAAGTTTCCCTTGTCGTCCAGGGATTCAAAGAGTATGTGATCATTACCATCGAGGACGAAGGCAGAGGTTTCGACCCTGACAGCGTCGCCGATCCGAGAGCTCCTGAAAACCTGATGAAAGAACACGGCAGGGGAGTATTCCTCATCAAACAGCTTTCCGAATATTCAGAATTCAATCCTTCATCGAAAGGTACAAAGATTACTATGAAATTTCTTACTGACTGATGCTGCCCCGATGAAAAACCCCTGCTATTTATGCTTATCCATTAATTGTAAAACCTATTTGGTGATGAGATAGATGTCCGTTAACAGAACAAACGAAATTGATAGTATTATTGGTAACCTGGCCCTGGCGGTTAACGACAAGAAACTGAAACAAACAACACTGCTCAGCGGAGGGTTCGGAACCGGCAAATCATGGCTCCTCGGCAATGTCGAAAAGGAACTGCAGGAGAAGAACCTCGTTCACTCGATGCTTAAATGCGACGTTTACAAAGACATTGCCTTTGTTCCTGACTTTGCTGCCGAGTTAACAAAAAACATCAGGCTGTACGGTGGCCCTTCAGGCTCATTCGAAAACCGGGAAACCAGCTATGTCCACACAAAATTCTTTGAGAACCTGATTAAGATCAAGGAGACAGACTTCGAGAGTTTTAACCTGATCATCAAAAGGATAATTTTCAAGTCCATGTCCGACAAGGTACTTGAAGAATACAACAACCGGCGCCACCCCGACACAGTTGACATTAGGGCCGTCTATGACCGGTTCTTCGAAAAGAAAACCGACAGGGAACTGATGAAGAATATCGGTGAATATGTAGCCGAAGCGCTCATTGTGGATATTATGAACCACTTCTTCAAGCTCGGCGGCAGCTATCCCAACTATGAAGCATACCTCGATACGGAACTGCCGAAGAAAGTGCTGATTGTTGCCGACGACATCGACCCGATTGCCGGGTCTGCTTTCAAGTGGCTGCTCGAAGTGTTCATCCCGTACTGCAACACGAAGTCGTTCCATCAGTTCATCAGCTATGATTTCCAGGGTGGACGTTCAAACATCAAAGTCTCCGATTTCCTCGATTTCAGGTTCCTGCTCTCGGCGCGACAGGATATTACCCGTCCCGGTGCAATCGTCGCCCCCCAAATTATTGAACTATCTACAGAAAAAATAGAATTGCTGCCGTTTACCGTCGAAGAAACTTCGGAGTTCACCGGCAGCTATCATCTTCCTGAGCCTGTCGATGCGGCACAGGCACAGGAACTGACATCAGGCATACCCTATGTCATTGCTCTGTGGCTGGAGTCGAAGAGCTATGCCAATAATAACTTCGACAATTTCATACTACCGCTGGTAATCGACAAGATATTCAGGTATTCAGCCGACTATGAGATCGAATGGATAAAGAGCGCAGCTTTCCTCGATTCGATTGACGGAGAAAGCCTTCATTGCTTCCCTGCTTTCGACGGGAGCGCCGAAAAGGCAGCCTGGTTTTTCGGGCAGATGGACAGCCTTACAACTGGTACCACTGATGGCCAGGCAGCAATTGACCCCATCCTTAAGAAATATATCCTCCAGTCTGTCCTTCAGTCCTCTGCCGCTCAGTATGAAGAGTTCCTCTCAATCAGCCAAACGGTTAAAACCCAGAAAGAATTGCTGCTGCCTTTCGGCGACAAGGAGAAGAAGCTCGTGATGGAGCTTGCCTGGTACAACAGGTTCGACGGGGAATTTGTGCCGGAGTTTGCTTTCGGCGACGAATCACCGGATGTGAAGAGGATCATCGCCGACTATCCCCAGTTCTTTACTGCGAACGGGAGCCATCTTTCGTTCAAGCCTGAAGTACACAGCCAGTTGATGAAGTACAACCTGCTTACGGGCAGGGAGCTTGCCTCCTCAAAAGAAGAAGAGGTGAAAAAATGCTGGGATGACTACGTTGGTTTCCTTAATAAAAATAATGAGGAAATCGACAGTGAAACCGTGAGCCTTAAGGCACAGCTCGAAACCGAAGACAAAGTGCACCGGGAGAAGAAACAGGAGTATTCGGACCTCCAGGTCAGGTTCATGAGGGATGAGAATGAAATGATAGAGCTGAGGGTAACCATTGCCGACTATTCAATCAACAAAACCCTGTACACCACCATCTCCAATTTCTCGTTAGGCATCATCCTTGCTGTTGTGGGCTTCTTCATCCCGGACATTTTTGCGGATTCGCCGCAGATTAGCTCAATCGAGATGATACAGACAGTATTGTACTGCGTTGCCGGCCTGTTCGGCATTGCAGGCATTGTCTTCCTGATAAGAATGTTCTTTTCCAATTCGAAGGTGGAATATGAGAAGCTCAACTCGCTGTACACCTCGAAAACGAAACAAAAAGAGGAGAAGGAACAGGAGATGATGGAGAAAAGGACAGTCCTCGACGCACTGGAGCTGAAAGTCAAAAACCTTGGAGACAGGCTGGAAGAACTGGAAAAACAGAAGAAACTGAACCTTGCGCGGCTGGAAGAACCTTTCTGTCAGTAACTGTCGCCGTTTTCCATGTATTGGCGGTAATCCATATCCGTGAGATATTCTTTGTTGTATTCCATGAAGTAGCTCAGGGCTTCGCAGACGGCGCTGAGGTTGATCTTTTCGATTTCGGGCACCGCTACGGAAGATTTCTTATATAGGATGTCGAGCATTTTCGTACGGAAATTCTCGTCGTTGTTGAAGTCGAACTTGAAACGGGTTTTGATCAATTCGTTAAGCAAACCAAGCTCTGCCAGTTCCTCGTAATAGGTCCTGGGCTGGATGTCGTGGTTTTTACCCGCAGTCTTATATTCCGGGTTCTCCGTCAATTTACTCCCGAACAATAACATATTTCACAATACCTTTAATATTAAAGTATCGGTATATATTTACAATTCTGAAGCGGATTTTTCCGTTTTACCGGTGATTGACAGATAAAGTATTTTGATATAAAAAAAATAAATGTTATTATAAATAATTATTAAAGTGAAAAAATACTTTTAATCGAAGGGAATCATCATGCGTAAGTTCTTTCTTGTCCTGGCAATACTAACGTCAATGGCAGAGCCTGTTTTTCCACAATTGAAGAACATGATGGGCGGAATATATGGAAGGAATATCAGCTCTGTGAAGGTGGTGGGGGACAGGTTTATTGCCGGTACTGAAAAGGGCGGGATATTCATTTCGACCGACAAAGGAGACTCCTGGATTGAAAAGAAAACATGTTTAAAAGAATATAATGTCACATCGATTGCAGTATGCGGCAACAAAGTCTTTGCCGGAACAAACCTCGACGGGCTGTATGTTTCGACTGACATGGGAGAAACATGGACACAGAATCAGGCTGGAAAGTCTGTGAATTACATCAAATCTTTGGACGCCTGCAATAATATTATTGTTGCAGTTACAGACTTTGGCAACTTTTATATTTCGACAGACACTGGGGAAAGCTGGTCACTCAAAGGTGAGGCAATAACCTGCAAATTTGGAAGGTGCTATGTTAAGGAGGCTGGAGTAAAAGGCAATTGTATTTATGTACACACTAGTGATAATGAAGTCTTTATTTCATCAGATATGGGAGAAAGCTGGACAAGGATGGGTAAAGATTTTAAATTAATGCAATTTTTATTAGATAAAAACACATTATTTAAAAACAATGCACTTGAAGATTCAGTTCCGGATTATTTGGCAAATATCGGAGAAAGCCGGACAGAGAAAAGTGATATACCCGGTGACGGGCCTGTCCGAACAGTAGCTGTCGATAATAATGTAATTGCATTGGCGACTTACGAAAAGGACCTTTTCGTTTCAACGGATGAAGGTAAGACCTGGAGCAAGAAAAACAAAGGGTTTGAAAAACAGGATATTGCAGCCTTGGCTGTTTTGGGTAATACAATTGTTGCCGCAAACTATGAGCGGGGATTAATGGTGTCTCATGACCTGGGTGAAAGCTGGATCAGGAAGAATAATAATATAATGTGTAGAAACATCGCGTCTGTTGCTGTGTGCAGGGACAGCGTCTATGCCTGTACCGATGAAGGTATCTGGCTTACAACAGACAGTGGAGGCAGTTGGGCACAAAAAAGAGTCGGCAATTCATATATGAATGTTTATAATTTGTCCATTAGCGGGAGTAATTTTGCTGCTGTTACCGATAGCGGAGTGTATATTTCTACAGACATGGGTGATAACTGGTCGAAGATAATTGATATTCCTGATGAAGATAGCTGGATTAATGAATTAACCACGATTATGATTGAAGGAAAAAAAATAGTAATGCTTGATAATGATACCCTCTTAGTGTCGGAAAACCTGGGAAGGAACTGGAAGAAGTCGGTGGTTGTTGACTTCTACGGAAACGGTTTTGAAGGATTTGCTGTAAGCAGGAAATCGATTTATTTCTATACCCTGGATAACAGTATTTACAGATTACCGGGGCCCGGCAATCGATTGAAACTGATTGTCCAGGGAGCAGGTGGAGATCATCCAATTACTGGATTGATCCCCTGCAGGGATATATGTGTTTACAGCTTGTATGAAGCCGGACTATGGTATGCATATGACGGAAAAGCTGAAAATGATGTCTGGATTTGCAAAGACATGGATTTTAATTCACTTACCATGGAAGGTAATGAATTATACGCAGTTACCACCGATAACAGGATTTTCCATGCGGATATAAGGGATATGATCGTTCCTAAAATCGAACAACTGGCGAATATGGCAGGTTATGCCAATGAAGCGTTAACACAGGATTTCGTGGTTCATGGATATGACCAGGATTCATTTAAGCTTTCCGTCCAAAGTTCCAATCAAAAATTGCTGCCGGAAAGCAATATCCGTATTTCCGGAAAAGGTATCAACAGGCGGCTGAAGTTGAAACCTGTGAAAGGCCAAACAGGCATCTCAATGATTTCCGTAACGCTTACTGATGGCATACATTCCGACAAAAAGGATTTCGTTTTGAGAGTCCATCCCAAATTCTGATGATTAACGGATCCGTGGAAATTACTTCTGCCTGGCTTAAACCTTCCGAAGGTTTGGAACCTTCGGAAGGTTGGGTACCTCTAATAATCTACAGGCAGGAACTGAATCTCAGGTTTCATCGAATCAGGGCACGGATTGTCAATGTGCCTGAATCCCTTTTCATACTCTTTCGGTGTCATTACCTGTTGATATTGATAATCACCGGAATCATCAATTTGCCTGATTCTCCACAGTACAAGCTTGTCAGCCTCATCGGGAACAGTTACCTCGAAACGGTATAGTGAGTTTTCCGAACTGGCAACAATGCAGAGATTCGCCTTTTGGCCGTCAATCATGAATGTATCAATTGCCAGGGTGTCGGGTGAATCTAAGGTATGGTGCATGATCAATGTTCCTTTTTCAATTCTGATCCGGGGGTTGTCCCCGTTACAGGGATCATATACCAGGTATCCGTTTGTATCGCGCTCCAGCTTGATCCAATCACCGTAAATATACTTCAGGTTTTCAATATTATTTAAGCCTTCTTTGAGCTTTCCGTCGGGAATATTTCTGAATAGAAGCCGGGAGACGGCATTATGTTGAGCCGTATCCCCACCTGTAACTTCAATCGTTGCAAGAGTCAGTACCAATAACAGGCTAATCGCCAGGAGTTTCTTCATAAGTTTTCTCTAATTAAATACATTTTTGATTATATCAGCTTCATTCATCCCTGATTCAATTATTCTGATCTGCTTCCGTTCTGCTCCCCGTCTTCAGCCGTTACTAAGGGCAGTTCGTCCCAGTTGGTGGTGTAGCGTGGTGTCCTCCTGTCGCAGCGTGTACGCCATTCCCTTTTAATGCCCATCGAGGCGTAGATCAGTGTGTTTGACCCCATCAGGGCATTGACGGTGTCGATCAACTCGGTAATCTTTGCCTTGCGAACGGTATCTTCCGTGTCGAAGATCGACATCTGCGAGTGGTCGATCGGCACAAAATCCGTGAGCATCACGCCGACTTTATGGTACTTGAATCCCTCGCGGAAGATCTGGTCCACGCCTTTTTCCGAATAGGCAATCAGTTCGGCGGTGGAATCGGTAGGTAACGGCAGTTGCACTAATACGCCGTTGTGGTACTGGGGCATTTCCTTGAAAGGGTTGGTGCGGAGAAATACGGTCATGGCCCGGGTAGCCGATTTCTGCTGCCTCATCTTCTCGGCAGCCCTTGCTACGAAGAAAGCGACAGCTTCTTTCACGTGAGTCTTGTCTGAAACGAGCTTACCGAAGGATCGGGAAGAAACGATTGCTTTCTTTGGAGGCGGGGACTGTTCGAGGTCGATGCACGGAATGCCCCTCAATTCCCACACGGTGCGCAGTCCCACGATGGTCATGTGCTTTTGTATCCATTTGTCCCGGGCCTGGGTGAGGTCAAAGGCTGTAATTATATTGTTCTTCCGCAGGAAATTGGTGTATTGTCGGCCCACGCCCCAGATGTCCTCCACATCTACCTGTTTCAGGAACTCGTCGCGGTTGGCAGCGCCGTAAATATTGAGTACTCCGTCGTACTGTTTGTTCTTTTTGGCAATCCTGTTTGCTAATTTCGCAAGTGTTTTAGTCTCGGCAACGCCCACAGAAACAGGAATTCCTGTCCACTGCTTAACCGTTTCCCTTATTTCCCGTGCATAGTCGCCGAGGTCCAACCTCTGGAAGCCGCCGAAGTAAAGGAAAGCTTCGTCGATGGAGTATATTTCTACGTCGGGAGTGAATTGCTCCAGTGTATGCATTACCCTGTGGGACATGTCGCCGTAAAGGACATAGTTAGAGGAAAAGACCTGTACGTCATGTTCTTTGACGATGGCATCGACCTTGAAAAGCGGCTCACCCATCTTGATGCCCAGCGCCTTTGCTTCGTTCGAGCGTGCGATGATCATGCCGTCGTTGTTTGACAGCACAAGTATCGGTTTGCCCCAGAGGGAAGGGTTGAACACTCTCTCGCAGGAAGCGTAGAAATTGTTGCAGTCCACAAGCGCTATCGGTACGGTTTTCCTCAGTACAATAATCCTTTCCGTTTCTTTACACTCAAATATTGCAATTTACTGCAATGAAGATTAAACCGGAAATATAGTTTATACACTTTCGGGAGAAAATGAGGCAATGCAATCACCCCTGAATACAGCAAGACGGACTCCGCCTCACAGATGCATTTTTATGATGTTCCCTGAACAAGGGGCTGCAGCCCCTTGTTCAATTGGCGGGGCTTCTTTCTTTATCCGGCCCACGCCATAAATGGCGTGGCTAATGGGAGAATAGGCGCTACGGTTCGGCTTCTTCTTACATTCAGAATTGGCTACGTTCGGAATGGTTTGAGACAGGTCTGAGACCTGTCTCTACAAAAATCATCCTAATTCTTTTAAGTTTGTTTTAATTTTGAGACGCAAGCCTTGCGTCTCTACGGATTGGCATTCGTCATTCTTCATTCAGCATTCAGAATTGGCTCCGCCAGTCTCGCTGCGCTCGGCTCAGCATTCAGAATTCAGAATTGGCTACGTTCGGAATGGTTTGAGACAGGTCTGAGACCTGTCTCTA
>CAZWLN010000005.1:94373-177045 GCA_964634885.1 uncultured Hyphomicrobiales bacterium
AGCCTTGCGTCTCTACGGATTGGCATTCGTCATTCTTCATTCAGCATTCAGAATTCTAAGCCTACTCCTCCATATCATATTCGGAGAGCTTACGGTAGAGGGTGCGTTCGCTGATGCCTAAGGCATGGGCAACGTGCCTTCGGTTTCCGTCGAATTTCCTGAGAGCGAAGGCAATCAGGCCTTTTTCGATGCTGTTGATATTCAGGTTCTTCTCGTCGATGATCGGAATGTCGCCCCTGTCGATCTCAATTGGGGTTTCCGGTTTCAGTTCCAGTACGTCGAGTTTCAGCTTGTCTATTTTGCTATTGATATCCGACACAGACATCTTCATCTCGTCGATGTCGTTTTTCAGGGTTAGAAGAGTCCTGAAAATGATCTCCAGTTCGTATTTCTCCGGTTCTGTGTATTCCTTGTAGCGAACGAGTGAGGACTCTGCCGGCTGTGGTTTGATGTCGTGCGGGGGCAGCGCCCTGGCGATATGGTCCCTGAGTTGCTCGGGAGTAATATATGATGTTGATTCTAAGGTGATGACGGTTTCAATCAGGTTCCTCAATTCCCTGACGTTTCCGTGCCAGTGGAGGCTTCTGAGGACATTGAGGGCGTCCTGGGAGATGCCGTCATACCTGATTGCCAGTTTCTCCGCTGTTTTCCTGGCGTAGTGATTGACCAGGATGGGTATGTCTTCTACGTGGTCCCTCAGGGGAGGGAGTAAGATGTGGACCGAATTGAGGCGGTAATAGAGGTCCTGTCTGAAGTTACCGTTTTGAACTTCGTACTCCAGTTCGCGGTTCGTAGCGGCGATGACTCTCACGTCAACCCTGCGAACGTCCGAGGAGCCAAGCCTTGAGAACTCCCCGCTTTCAAGTACACGCAGCAGCTTGACCTGTGTGCTGACCGGCATCTCGCCGATCTCGTCGAGGAAGATTGTGCCCCTGTGGGCAACTTCGAAAAAGCCTTTGCGCTGGTCAACGGCACTTGTAAAGGCGCCTTTCTCGTGTCCGAACAGCTCAGACTCGAGCAGTGTTTCAGGGATGGCGCCGCAGTTTACGCTTACAAAAGGGAACTTCTTGCGGTTGCTAAGTCCGTGGATGGCATTGGCGAAAACTTCCTTGCCGGTGCCTGTTTCCCCGGTGATGAGGATGGCAAGCTCGGTAGGAGCAGCCTGCATCAGCAGTTGGATTGCTTCCCGCATTGGTCCTGAATTGCCGACGATGCCGTATTTTACTTCCAGCAAATTGGTCAGGTTCCGGTCAAAAACGGTATTGTCCATTGTCACACTATATTAAATACAACATTGTCAAAAATATGTACTTTTTCAGCTATAAAAAGCAGATTATTTTCTTCGGTCTTGGTCAGCTGTTTTTCCGATACCAATCGTCCCAGCCGCCGTAATAAAGGAATATATTCTTATAGCCCAGGTAAACCAGGTCTTCAATTACTATGTGGCTCAGTTCGCAGTCGCCGCCGTCGCAGTAAACGACAATAATTTTATCTGTAGGAATATTTGTCAGCATTGCGAGGTACTCCTGTCCATTCTCATTGTGAGGGTCGATGTTTACCGAATTGGGAATATGGCCCTTCTTGAACATTTCGGGAGTCCGGGCGTCGATGATGTACAGTTTCGGGTTGTCCAGCCTGCTTTTCAATTGCTCATAAGTAATTTCAGTATATTGCTTTCCCTTGGGTTTGTTCATTTTTCCCCTCGCATCGGCAACCAGTTGTTCTTTGCCTGTCTCCGGAACAGTTTGTTTGCCGGTAGGAGGAGCCAGGGTTTTGGACGTGTCTTTTACCGGTTCCTGTACTGTGTTTGCCTGAACACTGGTGCCGACGGGCGGAACCTGTTCCGCAACAGAAGTGTCGGTTGTGTTGAATACCGCATCGAATTCATTCGACGCTTTCACTTCTTTCGGCTCGTATATCAGCGGGAGCTGCGTTGTCGAAAGATTGTATGCCATGCCGAGTACAATGGAAGCTGCAACAATCCAGAGTATTTCATAACCGAGTTTCTTCATAATTAAAATTTCCTGATATTTCTGATAAAATCATAAGCCTGATTTATTTCCATAGTCTTTTTCTTTGCCAGTTCCTGCAACTCTTCACCTAAACCCGACACTCTGTCGGGGTGGTATTCCTTCATCTTTTTTCTGTAAGAGTCTTTTACCTCGTCGTTGGTTGCATTATTTTTCAGGCCGAGAACAGAAAATGCCTTGTCGAAGGTCATGGTCTCATCATTATGTGTGTTTCGGCTTGTGCCGGATTGCTTCTTTTTGTTGCTGTCCTCTTTCTTCTTTTCGTTCAATTCGTCGATAATTCTCTTCAATTCAGCTTCTTCGCTTGTTTTATCTATATAGTCTTCAGCCCTGTTAACACCAGTGTCGTTAACAACGCTTTTTGCATACCTGAATATCCTGTCGATTAATTGTCCCATATTATTTCGCTGCCTGATCGACAAATTCAATGATTTTATCCATGTCAACGGCGATTTTCAGCAGTGACGAGCTTTCTAAGAATTTTTCGGAATAGAAACCCATGGTCTGGAGCATTTCATACCAAATTTCTCCGTAACAGACTATCGGTTTGTTTACGAAGCCTCTTTCTTTCAGCGCCCATACGGCGGAAAGCTCAAGCAGAGTGCCGGTTCCTCCTGGGAGTATAATGAAAATGTCGCCGAGTTCGATCAGCAGGTTAAGCCTTTCGAGATAGGTCTCTGCAAAGATCTTCTCCTGGACATAATCATTAATTTTCAATTCTGACTTCGACAGAACAACTCCCAGGCGCTTGACACCGTATTCCGATGCGCCTTTCAATACTGCTTCCATTGTCCCACCGTAACCTCCGGTTGCAATGTTAAAGCCCTTTGCGGCCAGTTTACCCCCCAGTTCTTCTGCTGCTTCATAGTCAGTGCTGTAAGGTACAGACAGTGAACTTCCAAATACTACGATTGTAGGCATAAATCACCTGCTCAATTTTTTTCAAAAACAATCAGACGAAAAACGATATTTGTTGTTTTTCCCATTGCTGACAATTATTTATTTATTATCCAATATGTTATCCCTGAAAATTCTTTCCGCTTCCTCAAGTGTCTTTGCCAATTCATTATTCACGATGCAATAGTCGAAACTGTCTTTCATCTCCATTTCCATTTCGACCCGTTCCATCCTGATCTTCACCTGCTCCTCCGTTTCGGTCCTGCGCCCTGCCAGACGTTTCTCGAGTATCTCCATGCTCGGGGGCGCAAGGAAGATGGTCAGGGTTTTTTCGGGATAGGCTTTTTTCAGGGACAGCGCCCCTTTCACATCGACGTCAAAAAGCAGAATCCTGTTGTTGTCGATGGCTTGTTGTGTCTCCGAGTGCAAAGTGCCGTAATAGTTACCGAAAATGATTTCGTACTCAACAAATTCTCCACGCCCGATCATTGCCCTGAAAGTTGTTTCGTCGAAGAAATGATAGTCCCTGCCGTCGATCTCGCCTTCTCTTTTGTTCCTTGTCGTTGCCGAGACAGAAAATCCGACCTCCGGGAAGAGCTCCATCAGTCGCCTTGCCACGGTTGTCTTACCGCCGCCGCTCGGTGAGGACAGTACCAGGAGGTTCTTTTTGTATTTCCTGCTTTTCAATTCATCCATCTGATTCATCTTTCTTTCAATAAAAATTCAATTCTTTCTGCTTTGCCGTCAATATTATTATTCGGCAATATACCATAAATTCTGCATATTAACGGATAGATGTCCGTAATATTAATTGGGCCGCTGCGGTAATTGTTCCTGAACGAAGGCCCCGAAGCGCAGAAGATGCCGTGCATGTCGAGGCAGCCGTTCTCATAGCCGTGTATTGCTGCCAGCCGGGTTCCTGCCGAAGCGCCGTCTTCCATCATCCATCCGGGGTCGGCTATTAAGAATATGTCAGGAAAGCCTTGACAATTGTGCAAACCCAGTCCTGCCGGTATTTCATTCTTAAGGTAGGCCCTGTAATTGTGCTCCTGCGCCTTTAATTTATTATACAACCCGGTACAATCATTACTATAAATAAACATATATGCACCGTAGTTAATCACCCTGGCGCCGCTTCCGTTTATTAAACTGTTAAACCTGATCAGCCTGTTTGTGTCGGTGTCAGCCATCCCATGGCATGATACCAATATTATATTGGTGCTGTCGCGCAAACCGGCAGCCCTGACACTGTCAACCAGGTTGCCGATGATGTAGTCGGTGTGCATTATTGCTTTGTCGGTTTCGCCTGAACAGGTTCCGAAACGGTGGCCCGCTTTGTCGGCTTCTTCGAAGAAAACAAGGGTTATTTCGGGCCTGATGGAGTAGGGGAGCCTGAGCAGGGCGGTAACTTTGTCCACACGCTGCTGGTTTGTGATTGCACTATCGTAATGTTCCGAATAGTCAGGCTCAATCGCCGTTACAATATTACCGGTAAAAGGCACACAGCACACAGCGGTTTTAATGCCATAGCCTGCTGCCGTTACCCATATCGGTTCGCCATGTACCCACAGCTTACGTGCAGTCTTCGACGAATCGCCCGTGTGGCTGTTGTCAGTTCTTCCGGCCAGGCTGTTCCCGGTGATGACGCCGTGATTGGCTGGCAGTAAACCGGTAAGGGCCGACAGAAGGTTAGGCGCTGTAGTAGTAGGAAAGACAGGGACAAGAGACAAGGCGCGGACACCGTGGGAAGCGATGGTATCGATGGCCGGAGTCAGGCCCCTGTCGGTATAGTCATACCTGAATCCGTCGAGGAAGACAACAATGTTGTATATTTTGGAATGGGTGGCAGTAAATGCCGTAAGCAGCAGAAAGAGAATTACATGTAATTTTCTAATCATCAAATTAACGCTCAATCTTTATTTTCATTTAATTTCCCAAATGTAATAAATATTTTAAACAAATGTATAAATTATTAAACCCGGATATTGCGATCGGAATTGTAAACATCATATAATAAATTGGTATATAGCAACTTAACGATTTTCCCCTCCTCCTTAGATAAGGAGGGGCAGGGGTGGTTGGATATATCGTGTTTTTGGGGTCTAATGCACAATCCGGGTTAAAGGAATACAGACAAATTCTGTAATGAGACTTGTCCGAAAATTAACAGGGGCAGCCCGTAAGCCGCCCCAGTGGTCGAATTGCATTCCTAAGTGTTCTTTCTCATTAATAATACGTACACACTTTTGTAATATTCACTCTTTACAAACCAAAAGCTTATAATTATTGAAGGCTCAAACTTTATCTTGTTTTTCCCGTCCACCAGCTGCTAATGAATATCAGATGACTCCAACTCTGAGGGGGAGTCCATCCCGACGTTACCGGAAGGAGTAGATTGTTTTTTTCTTTATCTTGCCCACGCCATGAATGGCGTGGCTATTGGGAGAAAAAGGCGCTCTGAGACCTGTCTCTACTCCTATCTTCTTGAGACGCAAGGCCTTGCGTCTCTACCACTCCACACTTCTTGAGCTGCACGCCTTGCGTCTTTCAACACTCGTAATTCGTAATTCGTAATTCGTAATTAAAGAAACTCCTAACTCTTCACTCTTTTAACCAACCACTAACCACTGGCCACCAGCCACCAGCCACCAATCACTAACCACCAGACACCAGTCACTAACCACCAGCCACTAACCACCAGCCACCAGCCACCAATCACTAACCACCAGCCACCAGTCCCTAACCACCAGCCACCAGCCACTAATCACCAGCCACCAATCACTTAAAGCGGTTTCACCGGCGCATAGATATCCACTATATGTTTATGCTCGGGATGTTGTTTCGGGTCGTTCATATACATCTCAAAGCAGGGGCGGTCGTCCGGCTGGTAGCCGCTCTCAGGCATCCACACACCGTAAACCATATCCCAGGCCCTGCCGTAGTCGATGGGGTCGATCTCAAAGTGGGCTACGGCGTACTTCCCACCGGGAATCAGCATCTTACCGATCTCTCCATCGACCGGAGTGTCGGGTGGTACGGTGATGCCGACGCTGATTCGCAGTTTGTCTTCTTCTGTCAGGTCGGGGTTATCATGATAGATGCAAATTGACTTAGTTTCCGGGAACCTGATCAATCCACGCGGTCCGGCCCAGTTGAATACCTTGCCGAACAGGCCTCCGAACAGTTGCTCATTGCCGGCATAGGGGCCGATGTGGCGCAGGTAGGCAAAATGCATTTCCCCGACTTCTTTTACCTGTATGTCTGTTTTCAAATCCTGGTTCTTCATAGCAATCCTCCAAACAAATTGTTGATAATCGATATTGAATTCATTGCTAAAATACACCGATGATTTCGAAAGCCTTTCACCATCTTTGCTCATTGTTTTGCGAATCTTGCTAATCTCCCTGAAGCCGCCCGACCGCCAGTCGGTAGCCGTCATTTCGAAATAGTCTTTGAAGGCACGGGCAAAAGTTGCAGGGGAAGAAAAGCCGCAGTCGTAAGCAATGTCCGTAACGGGTTTGTTGGGCAATTCGCAGAGTTGAACCGCAGCTTTTTCAACCCTGAGGCGGAGTATGAACCGGTAAAGCGATTCGCGGACGAAGGTACGGAAGATCCTGTGGAAGTGGTACGGCGAGAAATTGGCAACCGAAGCAAGTGATTCCAGCGTCAGTTCCTTGTCGAGGTTCTCCTGGATGTGGTCGAGTACCCTGTTGATTCTGCTCTTGTATTCATCGCTTCTGCTTCTGTAGTTTTCATTCATAAATATTAATTTTAATGATTGATACAAATCTCGATGTTAAACTAAAAATTACTCCGGTAAAAAAAAAGATTTTTAGTGAATCTCTCATTATCTTTAATAAAAATGAAAAAATTGCGTAAATTTAATATCAAAATATTTAATAGTCGGTTTTCTGAGAATCTGTTTGAGATGAAATCATGAAAAAATGGATTATCCTAATCGTTGTGTTAAGCTGTTTAATTCAGAACGGAAGTTTTTCCGGGGAGCCGATTCTGGTGCTCAGCCCCGGTATTAAGTTTAGCTTATTACTCGGCCCCGGCGGCGGCAGCTCTAAGTTTGGTATTGAAGTAACAGCAGGCATGCTTTACGAGGAACCCCGGCCCTATTTTTACGGAGTGTCTTTGGAAGCCGACATTTTTGATGGTAAAACCCAGTATGGAGCTGAATTCGATATTCAAATGATCCCTTTCCCGGGATTGAGTGTCGGGCCAATAGTTCAATTTGACAAGGATAAAAATTTCTGGGGCATAAATCTGGGCTGCTATGAAAGCTTAGGTTACTTTGCAACGAGTTACAACCACTACTTTTTGTTCGATGAGCATGTCCCTGATGTAAATACAGTGATCTTCTATCTCAAATACCCGTTCCTTTCCCAGGACCTATCAATCTTATGATTATGTATTATACGGAATTGACGACAATCTATGGAAACAAGAACACTGATGAGTTTCAATGATGCTTTTACAGCGAGTCTTGTCAAAGGCAGGCTTGAAAGTGCAGGGATACAATGCTGGTTGAGGAGTGAGAATTTCATGAGCTTGATGCCTCAGTACTCGTATATGCAAAATGGCGGCATTGACCTGATGGTTAACAACTGCGATTATGAAAGGGCACAGGCTGTCCTTGGCGAGCAAACCGGCGACGACGGCGGAGAGTCGGCCTCATGTCCCTTTTGCCATTCTGATAATATTGAAAAGAGGTATGGCAGCCGTTTGTTCAGCTATTTATTATTGTTCCTGATGCTGATGATCAGGTGGGTGCCTGGCGCCAACAGCCTGAAAACCTCCTATTTATGCAGGGATTGCGGCAGGAATTTCAAATAACTCAAACATCCTGCTGCGAAAACGACCGGTGAGAAGATCGAACCTGTCCTCTCCCCAGGCGGCTAAGCCCGGGGGTGAGGGGCAGTTTACTAATAATTATTTACCAAGCCTCTTTTTGAAGTCTTCGATTGTATTGCGCAGGCCGACGCTGCGATTGATCTTCGGTTCCCATTTGAGTATTGACCGTGCACGTGTGGTGTCGGGACGGCGTACCTTCGGGTCGTCTTCCGGCAGGTCTTTGTAGAGTATCGGGCTTTTCGAGCCGATGATCTCAATTATTTCCTTAGCCAGTTCAAGCATTGTCAGTTCATCGGGATTGCCGATGTTTACGGGGTCGGATTCATCCGAGAGAAGCAGTTTGTAGATGCCGTCCACTAAGTCATCGACATAGCAGATGGAACGTGTTTGGGAGCCGTTGCCGAAAACGGTAACGGGTTCGTTTTCCAGAGCCTGCGAGATGAAAGCAGGTATCGCCCTGCCGTCGTTGATCCTCATGCGTGGCCCGTAAGTGTTGAATATCCTTACAATGCGTGTTTCGAGGCCGTGGTACCTGTTGTACGCCATTACCATGGCTTCCCCGAAACGCTTTGCTTCGTCGTAAACACCACGGTAGCCGACAGGGTTGACATTGCCCCAGTAAGATTCGGGCTGTGGGTGAAGCAGGGGGTCTCCGTACACTTCGCTTGTACTTGCGAGCAGGTAGCGGGCTTTCTTGTGCAAAGCAAGGCCCAGTGTATTGTGAGTGCCGAGTGAACCGACCTTGAGTGTCTGGATGGGCAGCTTCAGGTAATCGAGCGGCGACGCCGGGGATGCAAAATGTAATATATAGTCCAGGTCTTCTCTGACGTAATTATATTGTGTAACATCGTGATGGATGAACGTGAAATGGGGGTTGCCGATCAGGTGGGCAATATTGTCGGGGCTGCCTGTCAATAAATTGTCGAAACATATTACATCATCGCCCTCGGCAATGAACCTGTCACACAAATGCGAACCCAGGAAGCCCGCGCCCCCTGTAATTAATACTCTAGCCATAATTCATTCAAAAAATTAAACATTAGTTTTTCTCAAAACTAAGAAATTTATCCCAATCAAAATCTCTGTACTTTTTATATATTTGCTATTGTTTAAATTTGATGTTTATTTGGTAGTAAAACGTGGGGAAAGGGAAAATGAAAAAGTGTTTGTTAATAGCCGCTATTATTAATATGTATTGTATCTGTTCAGCCGGTGACCTCCTGCCTGACGTCAGGCCTGTACCCGTGGAAGAACCGGGACTGATCCGTATTGTACCGTCTGCTGAAGAATACACGCCTGTACCGATGGCGTCACAGAATATCGGTATGATGCAATACCTGAACAGAAACACCATCAATAAGGGAATTGCCGGCAGGAAACAGGGGCAGGAAAAGGTGCTGAGTACGTCCGAGGGTAAAGAAACCCTGTTCCTCGGCCAGTTCATGGCGTTTAAGGTCAATACCCAGTCAAAAACCATCGAATACATTGCCCCGACCTATTCGCTCAATACTCTCTGCCTGCAGGCGCTGAACATCGTTCCGCTGTGGATGAGGGACGACCTGAGGATTAAATTCAGGGAGCTGAACTCAAAAGGATTGGACGACGATTATGCACAGCTCATCATCGATGCGGCTGCCGTTTCACAGCAGATCGTCGATGAAACCGCCTTCCAGGTAGCTCACTTGTCTGTGAACACCCTCGCCGACAGCAGGCTGGACAAGAAAGACCTGCTGACGAGGAATGCATTGATGATCTACAATACTGCCGATTCCCTGAAATATGTCCGGCTGAAGGAATACGGCAGCTTTGAGTCCGGCGATTACTATACGACAACGGAATACAGGATTAGAGACGGAGCCGACGGCGATGTCAAATGGGCGGAAATACCACGCGATTATTACTACTGGTATGTAGTAATGCCGAAGGTTTACCAGGAAGGCGTCTATGAAAAGGACCTGGCAGGCAGTACCCAGCAGCGTACTTACGGCTGTTTCTGGAGGGATTACATCTGGAATAACCCCAATTCTGCATACGATTATACTAAAGTGAATATGACCACCAGCAAAGGTACCATATCTACCATACCACGCTTCGGGGAAATTATCCAAAAACCGGAGCTGCTATGGGACAGGGAATTGAAATACTATCCGTTTAACAGGCCTTTTGCCGATGGTGACGATGCTCTGAATGTCGTTGGTAACTGGGCTTCCAGGGCTATTCCGGTCGATGCTGTGGACAACAGGCCGGTACAACCCAATCAGGCACTCTACGAGCATAACGGTAACTGCGGTGAAGATGCCTATCTCGTCGCTGCTGCCTGCCGTACGGCTCTGATACCGATCGTCCACCTCAATACATCATGTGAAGACCATGCCTTAGGTGCAATATGGGAATCCGACTGGCAGCATTATGAATTTTTCAGGGGCGGCCTTGCCGAAAAGGGAAACAGTTTCTACGGCATTACCAATCTGCTTTGGGGCGGGAGCTACGGCTGGACCACATCGATGGTGGAAGGTACCCGTCCGGACGGCTTTCTTAACAATCATACGAAGTACTATGCCAAAAACCTTTCAACGCTCGAACTGACTATTCTCGACGAATGGGGAGCACCGGTTGACGGCGCCCATGTCATTCTCTATGCCGCTCCGAATGCATACGGTTCGGGCATCGTTGCCTGCGGTAATGCCTGGACCAATTCCGAAGGCAGGGTACAGGTTACAGTCGGCGCCGGCAAAGCGTATTATTTTAAATTCTCCCATCCTAAACTGGGCACCTTGCCCGAGGGCAGCAGTGTCTATGTCTTGACAAACCAGGCGGCAGCCGTTGCAGGACAGACCTACAAAGGTATTTCATATTACCAGGAAACGGAAATGCCTGCAATCAATTCGGACTACGGCCTTACACCCGACACTGCTTCTTTCGGAGTTAAGCTGGACATTGCCATGAGCGAGATCATTACGTCCGTCAACAGCGACGACGTACAGGACAGCAAGTTCCATTACCGTACTTCTTTCGGCAAACCGGCAGTCGGTTTCTTTGTCTGCGACGAAGAGAACTATAATAAATACCTGGCGGGGGAGCAATTCAGTTCTTACGGCAGGACGGACAGGTGTTTCGACAGCAGCCTCGCTTTCGGCCTGCCTGACGACGGCAACACCTGGTATGTTGTCCTTACGAATGAGACTTCTGTTACAAATTACAAAGAGATAAGCGCATCGTGCGAACTGGTTGAAACCTTCATGGACGTGCCCCACCTGGCTCAACCTGTACTCATCTATCCCGCAAACAATGCAACGGACCTCGATAAGAGCTTCAAACTTACCTGGAATCCTGTTGACGGCGCCAAATCTTACGAGATTGAAGTTGCCTCTAATAAAGTATTCTCTATCATCAAGGCTCAGCAGGATGCAATCACTGCTACCGAATACACTGTCTCCGGCCTGGCCGACTCCACCAATTATTACTGGCATGTAAGAGCGGTAAACGAATACGGGACCGGCAACTGGTCGGTGCCGTGGGCTTTCAGGACAAGGCCTCCGAAGGTCCTTGCCGCTCCCACGCTTACTGAGCCTGCGGACGAAGCCGTCAATGTACCTGCTGCCGTTACTCTTAAGTGGAACGCTGTTCCTAATGCAGCGGCTTACAACATTGTGGTGTCAGAAAAGAGTTTCTTCACCACGAAGATGGTGGACGACACCGTTACTGAAACACAGTATGCCCTGTCCGGGCTTGAAAAAGGCAAGAAGTACTACTGGAAAGTAAGAATGAACGACGGCACAGACAGCAGTCCCTGGTCGTCGATATACAGGTTTACCGTCGGTGACGGCAACAGTGTCGAAGAGGAAAGCGCCCTGCCGTCCCTGACGATGGTTGCAGTCAGGCCTAACCCTGCAACGGACAGCCGTGTAGCCATTACATTAGAGTCCGCCGTCAACAGCGAAGGCAGGCTGAGCATCATCAATTCCATCGGCGCTGTTGTTTACAGTTCGGAAATGCCTCTGGCCGCCGGCCGCAATGACTATGTCTGGGCTTTGCCGCAGTCCCTTCCTTCAGGTGTCTATTCCATAATGGTCGAAGGCAACGGCTCTGCAGTGTTCGGAAGAATGGTACTGGTAAGGTGAGTGCTGTTGTTCGAATATGATTCATCCGGTGGTTAACGGCCACCGGACGATTGAAACAAAACACAAAAAAAAGCTGCCTCCTGAGAACCCGGGGGCAGCTTTTAAAATATATATATGATGTTATAATGATATATACTTTTGAACAAAATAGTATATTTTTCACATATTACTTGTAATGACAACTAAATTTTTGTATTTTAAGATAGTTATCCAGAGTAATGTTTGAATATATTAGTATATACATTATTCCTTAATAACAAGATTTATAATATATAGCATATTTGAAAAAGATGCCCTCAATTGGGTAAAGAATCATAAACTGAATAGTATTTAATATAGTAAATTATAGATTGTGTGTTTTTAATGAATATGTATATACAAAAGATTGCTATCTTTTTCATTGGGCATTCAAGAGTAGTTTTTATATCTATTAACATTCATTTGTTACATCATTTTCTATATCCCCAATTACTTTAATTCAATTGAAATTCATTTCATAAGTATAAGTAGTTATTTTTACAAAGGAGAGTATTTATGAGAATCAGTTCATTATTGGCAGTATGTTTTTGGGTAGTATTTTTTACTAGTTGTTCAATATTTGAACCCAGAATATTGGAATTTAAAGTTGTGCCCGATGAAATTACTATTGGAGACAGTACCATGGTTTCCTGGAGTATCACTGATGTCGGAGATTCAAGGATAAGAATTAGCGGTATCGGAGATAGTCTTCCAGCTAATGGTTCAAAAACTGTCTCTTCAGAAAAGAATTGCAACTTTCTGTTAGAAGTATTATACAAAGAAAAGGTAATACTATCTGAAAAGAAAGTTTTGAAAGTAAAGGAGAAGATCATTGAAAAGAAACCAGTGGTTAAAGCTGAGGTTAATAATAGCGAATCAAAATATTTACGTGGCTTAATACCGTATGAAGAAGTAAAAAAGAATAACGCACTAAACTATGATATTTTTTCATTTGATAAGACAAATTTTCCGGATGAGATAAAGTTATATCTAACAGTATCTGATAATAAAGGAAATTTCGTTGCAAACCTTGCAAGCCCTTATGGCGATGATAGTACATCTAAGAAAATATTTCGGAGCATTGTTGAAAGTGTTTCAGGCAAACAGAATGTTATATCAGACTTTTCAGTTAAAGAGTTTCATGATGATTTGACTCCTCCCTATAGTTTCTCATTAGTTCTTGATCACAGTGGTTCTATGGAATATGACATCCAATACTTAGAAAAGGCTGCCTTCAAGTTTTTTAGCCTGAAAAAACCAGAGGACAAAGTATCGGTATTTAAATTTGACAATAGTATAATAGAGGAAGTACCATTAACAAATGATTTATCTGTTATTCAGAGAGAGTACAAACGGGACTTACTTGAACGTTTTGGTCATGCAACAGCTCTGTACGCTGCTGGAGATGTAGGGCTGCAAAGTATCAAAAACGAAAAAGACAAGATATTGGTACTTTTTACTGATGGTCTGGAAAATTCTTCCTTTGTTTACTATTTTGATATTCTATCATACAAACCTTCTCAATTAGTATATAAAGCAATCAATAGCAATGCAAGAATATTTACTGTTGGTATTGGTAGCGCTGCTCGTTATGACTTGGAAAAGATTGCATTCCTTACTGACGGTAAATCATATTATCAAAGTGATGGAAAAGAAATTGAAAAGATATTTGAAGAATTGCCAAGAATATTTAAAAATTATTATGTAATAACATACAAGCCAAGTTCATTTGAAGGCGTTCATCACATTACTGTTGTAACTAATGATAAAGACGGCAGAGAAACGAATGTTAGTGATTCTACATATATCGGAAAAGATATTTCTTCTATTATGCTGGACTTAGATGTACCACAGGCAATAGCATTCTTTAGATTTGGCGATAGTAATCTGGATAGTATTTTTATTCCAAATATTGATAAAATCAAAGAATATTTAAAGAAAAATCCAAATTCTAAGATTAAAGTTAATGGCCATAGCGATTCCAAAGGCACCGTGGAGGCAAATATGAAAATTTCAAAGAAAAGAGCTATGAATGTAGGTAATAGATTGATTCAAGCTGGAATTGAAAAGAAAAGAATTACAATAACTGGCTATGGTTTTACTCAACCATTATGGAATCCGGAAGAGTATGATTACCAGGCTATTGAAAACAGAAGGGTTGATATCCTGATTACAGATTAAGGTGTGCTATGAGAATATCATTTTTCATAATAGTATTATTCAGTATCAATATACTATATTGTCAAAATACTGAGGATTTGGTCCAGGCAGCATTACCTTCTATTGTATTAATTTCAACTACAAATACAGTTGGAAGCGGTGTTATCATTAATGAAGATGGTTACATCATAACAAACTATCATGTGGTGTCTGAGTACATATCGTATCCTTCATACATACAGATTATGTCCTACGATAACAACTCAATACAATTTATCAAAATAGTTGACTATGACGTTGATCTGGATTTGGCTATCATAAAAACAGAACCGCTGTATAAGTATTCTGCTTTAAGCATTGCTGAGCCGGGGAAAATAAAGCCCGGGTCCGATGTCATCTGTATTGGTTGTCCCTTCGGGGTTCAGAATTTTGTAACAAAGGGGATAGTCAGTAAGTATAATACGCCATATATTTTCACATCATCAAGTATTAATCCTGGGAACTCAGGTGGTGCAATGATAAACATGAAAGGAGAGTTAATAGGCATTCCAACGATGTCAATAGTTGAAGCTCAAAATTTCAATATTGCGATTTGCTGCAAAAGTATCAGATTCTTCTTAGATAGGAACAATATTGAATATTCCAACTAAAAAAAGCTGCCTCCTGATGACTGGGAGGCAGCTTTTAAATTTATGTCTAAGATTATTAACGTGAATAGTATTCGACAACCAGCGAAATTTCGCAGATTGCGGGGATTTCTTCTCTCGGTGGAACATACTGCAGCCTGGATGAGAGGTCCACTTTGGAAACTTCGATGTATGCCGGCGGATGAGTTGAGCGGATAGATTCCTGTATTTGTTCTATTTTCTGGCTCTTCAGTTTCACGGCGATGAGGTCGGTTGTTTTAACCTGGTATGAAGGTATGGAACAACGTTTGCCGTTAACGAGGATGTGTCCGTGGCTTACGAACTGCCTTGAAGCGTAGATTGTCCTGGCAAAACCGGCTCTGTAGATGTAGTTGTCGAGCCTTGTTTCAAGCAACTGTACAAGGAGCTCTCCGGTGTTACCTGTAAGCTGAGTAGCTTTAACATAGTAATTGTGCATCTGCTTTTCAGATACGTTATATTGTAATCTCAATCTCTGTTTTTCTAATAACTGCCTGCCAAAGTCTGACTGTTTGGCTCTTTTCTTTGAAGCGCCGTGCTGACCGGGAGGATAGGGTTTCCTCGATGTATATTTGCCGGATTTCGGAGTCAACTCCAGGCTGAGTTTCCTCGACAGCTTTACTTTTGGTCCATTATAGTTCATTACAACTCACATCATATTTTTATAAAATTTCAAATACAGAACTACAAATATAGAATGATTTTTTTAAATATCAAAAAAAATTTACAGATACGAAGGTTTTACTTTATATTTTATCGGGTCTTCTACACCTGCTTTCGCGAAGCCGCGTAAACGCAATGCGCAACTGTCACAGACGCCGCATGCAGTGTCGCTGTCCTGGTAACAACTCCATGTCAGGTCAAAGGGCACACCCAGTTTCATGCCTTCGGTTACTATATCTTTCTTTGTCATGTCCATCAGCGGAGTGATGATGGCTATTCTTGTCTCCGGTTTTGTGCCGAGGTTGACGGCGGCGCTGAACGCCTCGAAGAACTCCCTGCGGCAGTCGGGGTATCCGCTGCTGTCGAGTTGCATGGCGCCGATGAAGATGGCTTCGGCGCCGATGACTTCAGCCCAGCTTACGGCAATCGCCAGTATGTTCCCGTTCCTGAAAGGGACGTAGGTAGAAGGAATGGCAGCGCTCCCTGGGTCGGCTTTGCCGATGGCAATCGAGCTGTCTGTCAGGCTCGAACCGCCGATTGAGGAGAAGTACCTGCCGTCCACGACAAGGGTTTCCACGGCGCCGTAGTGGGCTGCTATGCTGTTGAAACAATCCAGCTCTTTCTCCTGGGTACGCTGTCCGTAATCGAGGTGTAAAGCCGCGATCGAATAGCCGTCACGGGCAGCAATGGCTGCGCAAAGCGCCGAATCCATGCCTCCGCTGATGAGTACTACTGCTTTTTTACCTTTTACTGTCCTGTCATTTGTTGCCGGCGCCATTCTCTCTCCTGATAATTGCCGATGTTCAGCCATCGACTAATAAATTTAACTTTTTCATTTGCATCATTTTACAAAATTATAATTTATTTGCATAATGAAAAAACAGTTGCTCAACTCCCGGCATTGATTATGTGGCAATTTGCGAGCACCGGAAAATAAAACCGGCCGGTATATATATATATGTAATTATTATATAAATTAATGATAGGGAATAGTGCAATTCTGCCGGATAGCTTTGTAATAGCCCTGAAAAGGCGGCGAATTGGCGTATTGATTATGTATATCAAATAGTTAAGCAGCTTATTTCAAGTGTCGTGGAAAAGTACAAAATTGTAAAGAAAAATCGATGAAAACTTTCATATTGAATTCACGTAAGTATGCATAATTAAAGGAGGATTAGCTGTCAAATCCTCTTGAGACTGCGTCAGTATTAGAATTGCGGGCAATCGGAGAGGGCATGTAACAATAATATTTTTGGGATTGTAGCAAGAACTGCTACATTAGCGCTGAAAAGGGCCAAATTTGGCAATATTTTTTGAAAATCGGATAATTTTTATTTGTTTATATGGTTCTAATACAATAAATTGTGTTGCATTTTCATTGTAAAAAATGATTTTTTAAAACTTTAAGTAATAATTTATATATAAACGGATTAATTGAAAATGCATTTTAACATGATTAATATTTTTAATATAATATAAGGGAAAAAAAAATGGCTGGTGGTGGTGCAGGCAAAGTGTATTTCGTGTTGTATCTCGCGGTAGTTTTGGAACTTTTGATCATTATCGTTGAACGTGATGAAGCTGAAGAAGGTTTGCTTTCAAAGCAAAAGGAAACAATGAAGATCGTAGAGAGTATCCTTTCCCAGTTGCAGGCAGGTTCCGGCTCTGAAGCAATCAACACCCGTCCCCAGGACGAGATCATGCTTCCGCCCGAAGGTGTTTCCAAGGATGTGATCGGTTTTGAGATCAGGCCTGATCGTACATACCTCATCGAAGTTGGTGTTACGGACATTTCTGCCGACATTGCAAGGAGGGAAGGTGAAACGGAGAAAGAATACAGCGAGAGATTGCTGAAGCTGATTAAGCTGGGCAACGTAATGGACCTGGAATACCAGATCTTTTACAATTCCAGCGAGGACCAATACAACGCTCCCGCGTTCCCTAATGAAGCCTATATTAAGGATCATAAGATCGATTTTGCTACGTATCAGCCCGGACAGCAGTTCAGCGACGACCAGGGCAACACATGGCAGTTCATGGGTATGCAGAAACTCGTTCTTGACGAAGTTAAAACCTTCAACAATATTAATTTGAAGAATGTTAAACTGGAAGGATTCGAACCAATCTATCCCAATGAGAAAAAAGTAATTGTCGGCCCTACCTATGCTCCACCGAACATCAGTTCCGACAGCATTTTCTACTATTCAAAAGATGAAACGAGGTCACGTTCCGGTTCGACAAAAGACAGCAAACTGGCCAAAAGAGTGTTCTTTGTCAAGTTCCAACCCGACAAAGGCCGCGGAGGCTGGTACAAACTGCGCTTCAATTCGCACACGAGCAAGATCCTCGGCGTAAGAAAAGACGCAAAACCTGCCGAAGTTTCAGATGAAACAAAAGTTAACATCGGTACTGTACAGCTTGCCGTTAAGGACCTCAGGAAAGTATTGAAAGAGCTCGGCTCAAAACTCGAAGAGTATGCACTTCCTTCGTCCGATATGCTGATTGAGCAGGGTAAATATGATAAATTCATCGACGATCTGGCTAAAGCAAAGGCCAACGCCGTAAGGAAAGCTGAAGATCCGCAGACCATTGCTTCAAACATCGACCTCTACGGATACATCGTTCAGCTCCTGGCTCCGGGCCAGTCCGTGAACTTCAGCCAGAACAAAGGCAGCATCGACTTCAACATCAGGGTAGTCAAGCCGAACATCGGTACACCCGAACCTGCAATCACTGTCAAAGACCAGACAAAATTCGAGCAGTTCCAAATGGCTCTTGATTTTGACATCAGTCCTTACAGCAGGGCCGGCGAGAATAAGATTGAAGGCCACATTTTCCAGGGTGGAAGCGAAGTAGCCAAACTCACAGACATTAAGCCCTATCAGGTATATAAGGGCGGTACGGTACCCGATTACCTCAACAATAAGAGTGTAAGGTTTGTCGGATTTGTCGATAAGAAACTTCCTGCCGGGCAATATACAATGAAAATAGTCCACGGCTTCAAGGGTAAGGTCACCGACGAAACACGCAATCTCTATGTCTGCGAAGCCGGGCTGAATGACCAGAGCGAGAAGAAGATCAAAGGCATCGTTGTAAACAGGGCCTTTTACGGCAAAGAAATATACTTCGGAGCAGTACCAAAGAGTGACGGACAGAATATTGCAGCGAGTGAATTCAGGATTTACCTGAGAACCGATAAGAACATGATTAACCAGTCAGGTTATGTCCAGGGCCTCGACATTCCACAGGGTGGCGGCCTCAAGCTCACCTCCGGTGAAGACTCCGTAGTTGCCAAAGTTGTTTGGGTTGACCCGATTACAGACAAAGAAGTAATTCTCTACCAGGCCCAGTCGGCAATAGAGCAGCAACAGCCCACGATATCCTTCATGCGCGCTAAGATGGTGGTTACGACAACCAGCCTCGAAGAAGGCCAGATTGAGATTACAGGCATTACGGTACTCAAATCGCAGCAAAGCAACGAGCCCGGCGACTTCTCACAGCTTGAGATCAATGCAAATGCAAGCGGCGACCTTAGCGGAAGAACGCCTAACAGTAAATATACATACAAACTCAGCGCTGCCAAATGCAGGCCAAACGACGACAAGGGCCGGGAATCTGCCGACGTAACGGTAATCATACCCTTCAAGCTTGCTCCCAACGAGAACATTAACAGGAGAGACAAGCAGATTGCCCTGAGCGGCAATATCAGTGTAAGCGTTATTTCTACGGCAATCAACACCAAGAACGGCAAGCGCAGCAAGGCACTTACGATCTCACAGGGCTTCAATCCCAGCACAACAATTGGTTCCACAAAATCAAGATAATGGGGTAACTTAATATGAAATATGTATTTATATATAAATCAGGGAATATTAGAATGAGGAATCTGGCATATTTAATTGTGTTGTCAATGATATTCATCGCGGCAGAAGTTTTTTCTCAGCCCATTGAACCGGAATACAAGTTGATTAATTCGAACATAGAAGGGATAATTAAGAACCTCGATTCCTACAGGTTTGGGATGATCAATGTATATGAACTTAACGATATCTCTCAACGTATTGAGGACATGGTTAAGTCCTACGTAGGAACCCAGCAACAGATAAAGGTTGACTCTTCCGTCATTTTCAGGTTCATCGAGACCTACGGACAGGATTGTTACAATGAGTTAAAGAGGAATATCCTGTCTGGTAATACAAATGCGGACCTTACTGACTGCTATCCCAGCGCTCTCGAAAAGGATTCGGTCAGCCTGATTATTGCGCCGACAACAGATTTCGGCGGTTTTAAATCAGCCTACCTGATTACAACAAAAAACAAGAACGAGAAAGTTAAAGGCGACATCATTGCCCTTGTACTTTCTAAGGAAAGAATTGACGCCACATCAGACCTGCAGATGGCTACAGATGAGAAACTCATCTTTACTTTCATCGAAATGCAGGCAATCAAGGATCCACAGGATGAAACAGTTACATTGTTTTCCATTATGCAGAACAATCTCGACCAGGACAACGTCACATCCGTAATCACAGAGCTTCAGGGCCAGGGTGAGAAATGGTATGTCTCAGAGATGTACGGCACAGCAACATCGCTTTACAAAGATGAAAAGAATATTGACGACAACAAAGATGTACAGAAAACAATCAGGATTTCCGACGGACAGCCTTTCAACTATATTGGTAAAAACAATGAACTGATTGTAGGCCCGGACCTCATTGCCTGGCGCCAGTATCCATACGATCCTGCAACAGCACAGCAGGAAACAGCAACAAACGACAGCCTTCCGAAATACGGCGTTGAACTGAGATATGGCATCGACGCCATCAACTACCCCGCATTCTGGAGTGAAAGATGGACATTGTCTGCTCTGTGGAAGAGCGTTAAACTTGGCCTTATCCTTCCAAAGTCAGGCTGGTCAAGTGTATTTACCGATCTGTTCTCACTCGAAAGAAGATTTACAACTGCCGGCGCCGGCATTGCTGCCAACTTTGATTTCCCCTTCCCGGTAATATCATCGAGTGGTGTTTTCCACATCAATTTCGGCTATGTATCCGGCGATGCTGATGTCAGCCCGTTTAAAGAAGACAACAAAGAAAGGCTCGACACCAATTATGCCATCGGTACAGTCGATCCGGCACCCGATTACCTGATCAGGGCCCACGGACAGTTACATTATACCTTCGGCATGAGCATCGACGAGAACTATATGCTCCGTTTAGGCCTCGGAGGAACCGTTTACAACGTTGAGACATGGGTTGACAGAATTGTCGAAGAACCAGACGAAAACGGCGATACCCAGAAGAAAGTAGTGTATGCCAATTCGAAGAATGAAACATTCGGCGGCGTATCTGCAAAAGTAGAGTTTATGACAATTAAGAACTCTACACCTTACGGTTCCAGCCTCCAGTATTTTGACGAAACTCTCAGAGGCAATATCTGGCTTCAGATACCTGTCAGCTATAACAAATTCTTTTTAAGATTTGATTTGGATGGCTTCTTTTCACTCAGGAAAAATAGCGATACCAGGCCCTGGGAATATAACAACAAGGCAATATTCATCCCGATGGCCAAGTTGATCTTTGTCTTTTAATTAACAGTATTGGTAATAATTAGTAAAATAATATAAAGAAAAGACTATGAGGAGATATTTAGCATTAATAGCATGCCTGACAGTTGTAATGGTTTCAAACCTGTCGTCAGAACCTAAGGATGAGATCAAAACAAAGGCAGAGTCATACACAAAAGACCTGACTGAATTAGATCCTGAGATCAAGGCGCTTTTCCCGAGATGGCGCGTTTGTGAACCGGAACTTCAGATCCAGATCAGGAGGGCCTTTGTTCTTGCAGGCTATAATAAAGCAGACCTCGATCAGGACAGGATCGAAGTGATTGCCATACCCAAAAGAAAACCCGAACCGGGCGTAACCGAACCCGAGCCTTACAGGATTCTGCATATCTCATGCGGTAAAGCCAGTATGAACGCTTCGGATATTAAAAAACACCTGCGCAAGGTCGAACCGATCCTTGCCGGCGACGCTGCATTCCTTAGCAACGACGAAAACCTCGAGTATAAGAGGGACTATTGCTACGAAGATATACCCCCTGAGATTAGCCTGACAAAGCAGCAGCAGCAGGCGGTCATCGAATGGCTTGCACCTACAACAGTAAGCCATGCCTTTACCCTGTCGCTTTTCGAACAGACTCTGAAAATCGGAAGCAGCGGTTTCTGGATTAAGAACTACTTCGGTAACGACCAGATTGGCTATCCTTTCTGGGCTCCCGGCGAAGCAAAAGTCATCCTGAAAAGGCCCCTCTATAAGAATACTTTCGGCGACGAATATACAAAGATGGCAATCCCTTATCTTATCGATGCTTACTTAGGTGTTGGCTACAGCAACTATGCCGGCCTTGATAAGAATAATAACCTTCTTAGCTGGGTTGACCCCAGGAAATTGAACGTATATCCCGGCGGAAAAGTTATTGGCGGATTCGACTTCAGTATGCCGTTCCATCCACAGGCCGGTGTCCACTTCAACGTAGAAGTGCCCCTGACGAGCCTGGACAATAACAAAAGAATCGAATTGAAAGATTACGCCCTGTACAATAAGACAATCAATTATGACGCTTTACCTGAAGACGCCGACAGTATGAATTACAACCAGGTTGCTCCCATTCTGAGACAGTCGGGACAGATATCATTATTCTATAATTTCTGGTTCGGCAAAACACAGCCTGAAAACTTCCTCAGGGTTGACCTTGGTCTCTGCTACACCGAAGTCAGAGAAATGGGGCTTTACTACGCCAAAGGTTCCGGCATCAGCATTCCAACTTTAACAAAAAATGGAGCAAGCAAGGAAACACCTTTAAGGACATACAAACCGAATGAATTCGGTGATTGGCTCTATCTGAAAGTCGAGTACCGCAATTCCGCTTCCTATCCTTTCGGATTCAGCGCACAGTACTCAAACCAGATATTGCTCAGCAGGATTTATCTGCCTATCTTCTCCGATTGGCTGATGCTCGAAGCAAAGTATTCGACTCCTTTGAGAGGCGTAAGGCCTTACGAAGTTGATAAGTTCTTCATGGTATCACCCGTATTAAGAATAACAATATAAGAGACAATAAAAATAATGCCCTTAACAGATTCGGAAACGGTTTGTTAGGGGCGTTTTTTTTTAAAATAGAAACGCGGATAGAATGAAAACTTTCAAAAGCAGCATAATAGAGGTTTTAATTTTACTCTTCTCTTATACGGCACTCATTGCCGGCGGCAGTACATCCGAGCAGCAGGACTCGACCCTTAACATAAAGGACCTCATCAACCAGGCTAAGATCAAGTCTGCAAAGTCTGAGGTGGAACTGACGATAAAGAATGCCGATATGTCGGGATTCCCAATAATCAAACTCATCGTCGAAGCATTCAACAAGTACGGAGACCCACTCGATACGCTCTATGCAGGCGACCTGACAATCGTCGAGAACGGGAAGGAAAAGAAAATACTATCCGTCGAGAAACTGCCGGCGAAAAGCATTGTCCTTGTGGATTTCGTGTTCATCATCGACCAGACCGGTTCCATGCAAAAATACATCGACGACGTACGGAAGAACATCCTCAGGTTTACATCGGCGCTTCAAAGAAGAGGTATCGATTACCGAATCAGCCTGATCCTGTTCTCGGACATTGTCGATGAGGTCTTTCCGTTTACTGAGAATGTCGAAGAGTTCAAAGGCTGGTTGTCCAAGGTCAAAGCCGGCGGCGGTAAAGACGAGAAGGAAAACTCGCTCGAGGCAATTAAGATGGGATCGTCACTAAGTTTCAGGCACATTGCCGACAAGGTTCTGATCATTCTTACCGATGCACCCTATCATCAAAAGGGTGAAAACGGCGTCGGCAAAACCGAAGAGACCACACAATCCATTCTGAAAATACTCGTTGACGGCGATATGCGCCTTTTCTCCATCATTCCCAAGGGACTGAGCGAGTACGAGTTCATGTCGGAGAGAACGAGAGGCAACACTGGATACATCGGCTATCCTTTCTCGTCGATTCTCGACAGGTTCTCGAGCCAGCTTACCAATCTTTATGTATTGAAATACAACACTTCGGAAGCAACACTGCCCGACTCGCTCAATATTACAATACTTGACAAAGAGAAACAGGTACTGGTAAAGAACACTGTCCAGATAATGGCCCTTGCAAACGGCGAGAAACTGAAACCATATGTCCTGGAAAACCTCCTGTACGGCACTAACAGTTACAGCCTGACCGATACGGTCAGGGAGCTTGACCTGCTTGCAGAATACTTTCTCAAGAAGCAGGACCTGATGATAATCATCGAAGGCCACACCGACAGCAGGGGTAGGCTCGCCACCAATATGCTCCTGTCCAACAGAAGGGCAGAAAGTGTTAAAGGCTACTTAGTTAAAAAGGGAATAGCTGCCGCCAGGATCAAAACCGTAGGACACGGCCCAACCAAACCCATTGCCTCTAATAATACCGAAGAAGGCAGGAAATTGAACCGGCGGACGGAAGTTTACATTACTCAAAAGAAGGAAAAGTAAAAAAAATAGAACAAAAAAAGGGGCCTGTGATTAAGCCCCTTTTTTTTACTGGTGAGTATGCTTTATGCGCCGACAATCTTTTTTATCTCCGACATTGTAAACAGAGGATACAACTCAATTCCTATTTCATTAAGGCTTTTCACTCCACCGCTTTCCCTGTCGATGACGCAAACGGCTTTTGTGATGTCGGCGCCTAGCGCCCTGAGGTCGCCTGCGCTGATCACCACTTGTCCGCCGCTGGTTACGACGTCTTCGACGACAAGGAGTTTTTTACCGTTAATTACCGGTCCTTCGGCCAATTTATTTGTTCCGTACTGTTTTGCCTGTTTCCTTACAAATACGCAGGGTTTTTGGGTTATATGCGACAAAGCGGTAGCCAGTGGTATGCCGCCCATCTCTAAGCCTGCTAGAATGTCGAATTCGAAGTTAATGGTCCCGGCTATGTGGCGTGCAATTTCGAAAAGCAGCGATGGCTTGCTCTCAAACTGGTATTTGTCGAAATATTCGTTGCTGATGGCGCCGGAGCGCAATTCGAAACGTCCTGTCAGGTGTGATGCATTGTAAATTTCTGTTGCTAATTCATTTCTGTTCATTAAGTCCTCAGTCTATTTTGATATTATTAAAAATTCTGTCCTGCGGTTACGTGCTTTGTGTTCCTCCGTGTCGTTAGGCACGACAGGAACAGTCTCGCCGAAACCTTTGTATTTCAGGCGCCAGTGTTTGACGCCAAGTTTAATCAGTTCCTGCATTACTACCTGGGCACGCCTTTCTGACAGATCCTGGTTAAATTCGTCGGTACCAGTCGAGTCTGTGTGCCCTTGTACTTCTATCCTTACTTTCGGGAAGGCAAGAAGTTCGTCGGCTATTTCTTCGATTATATGATAGGATTCGGGTTTAATGACGGCTTGGTCGAAGTCAAAGAGTATCGGCATAGAGAATTTGTTCCCGTCGAATCCGTAAGGTACACCGCCGTCTCCGGTATTCTTGTTACCACCGTCCCCGGTGTTCTTGTTCCCGCCGTCCCCGGTATTCTTGTTTCCACCGTCACCGGTGTTTTTGTTTCCGCCATCTCCGGTATTCTTGTTTCCGCCATCTCCGGTGTTTTTGTTACCGCCATCTCCGGTGTTTTTGTTACCGCCATCTCCGGTGTTTTTGTTACCGCCATCGCCTGTATTCTTGTTACCACCGTCCCCGGTGTTCTTGTTACCGCCATCTCCGGTGTTTTTGTTACCGCCATCGCCTGTATTCTTGTTACCACCGTCCCCGGTGTTTTTATTCCCGCCGTCTCCGGTGTTCTTGTTACCACCGTCGCCAGTGTTCTTGTTTCCGCCATCGCCAGTGTTTTTGTTACCACCGTCCCCGGTGTTTTTGTTACCACCGTCAGCAATTAATTTTCCACCGTCGCCTGTGTTTTTATTGCCGTCGTTGTCTTTGTTGCCCTTGTCAGCAATGAGTTTATTAATATCGTCATTATTGCCGCCGTCGCCGGTATTATTCATGTCCCCATTGTTTCCGGAGTTGTTGTCTGCATCGTTGCTTGCCAGGAATGCGTCAATATTTGAATTGTCGTCACCATCAAGGCCGCCCAGGAAGTCGTTGTTTGTCAGGTCGGAGTTATTACTATTATTAGCTAATAAATAGTCCCGGATGCCGGAAGTTTCATACTGTCCACGGGCAAACAGGGTGTCGAGGCGTTTTGGAGTATTGAGTGAGACAGCTACGCTGTGTAAGCCCCAGTAATAGGGAGGCCTGTATTCAACGAGATAAAAGTACTTCAGGCTCATGTATATGTCCCTGAAGATTGCCACGAGGTCCTTTTTGGAGTATGCTTTATAATATTTGCCGCCGGTTTGTTGGGCCAGGTATTTAAGCATGTCGCTTTTAGCGTAGCCGAAAGCAACAGTGAAGATATATACTTTATTGCCGTTAGCTTTCTTCAGGAGGGTGTCGATGTCGTTCTGGGAATAGTTGTCGTCGCCGTCAGTGAAGATGACCAGGACACGGGGCACGTCTCCGGGTGTGTCTTTCAACAGATCGACTGACTTCATGGCGGCGTCATAGACGGCAGAGAACTGGCCAACCCCTTCTTTGTATTTTGTCCTGTAGAGGTTGAGTATTTTCCCGGTATCTTTTTCGAGGGGTACCTTCAGAAGGAAGTCCCTTGTGAATGAGCTGAGGGCGATGTTGTCGTACTTTGATTTGAGCTTAACAAACATCTCGGTACCTTCGAAGAGTACGTTCATGATTGCTGCCATAGAGCCGCTGTAATCGACTGTAAGAACAAGGTTGTAAGGAATGGAGTCGTTTGCGCCGTATTCCCTGACGGTGAATTTTTCAATCTGCCGGTGTTTTCTTCTGACCCTTCCGAGTGTTTCGTCAACCCGTGTCCAGTAATTGATTTTCGGCTCTTTAAGGTTGGGTTCTGCCATGTTTGTAACGAAGTGCCCGAGGGAATCATAGACCCTGGTGTAAAGTTTAATGTTTTCGGGGTACCCTGTGGTGTCAATCCTGTATATATCGAAAATCAGCTTATTATGGTCAACCGAGTCAATCGGCATAGTGCTGCTGATGTACACATCGGTCAGGGAATCTGCCAGGTCCAGGTCCTTAACGGATTCCATGAACTCATAGTTCTCAAGTTGTTTGGGGCCGCTGCACGACAGGAGAGTGAGTGCTGCCGCCATCACCAGGAAAGCTATATTGAAACCGGGTTTGCTGTTCATATCCTCATTTTTTTTATAGTTTAACAGACAGTGTCATCCCGTCGCCGACAGGGACCAAACAGGACATGAAATCCTGCCTGTTTTTAATAAATTCATTGAAATGCCTGATGGCTAAGACTTCGGTGTTTTCCTTGGGGTATTCTGTCAGCAGTTCGCCGAAAGCGAGGGCGTTGTCGGCAGCAAGGATGCCTCCTTTGCGAAGCAGTGGTGCACAGCGTTCGAAGTAGCTTATGTAATTGGGTTTGTCCGCATCGAGGAACACCATGTCGAATTGGGTGTCACCGGGACGGAGTGCGTCTAAGTATTTGCCGGCGTCTGTGTTGACGACTTCGATCTTATCCGACAGGCCAGCCTCGATTGTTTTCCGCTTGATGAAGTGGGCGCATTCCAGTTCAATTTCAAGCGCAGTGAGTTTGCCGCCATTGGGTAAAGCTCGTGCCATTGTAATTGCCGAGTAGCCGGCGAGTGAACCGATTTCAAGTATTGTCCCGACATTGGCTGCCCTGATGAGGAACTGGAGAAACGCTCCCTGTTCGGGGGAGATGCAGATTTCCGGTATGCCGGCAGAGGCAGCCTCGTTCCTGAGATTCCTCAGGAATTCATCCTCGCTCGAGAAATTAGAGACTATATAATCTGAAAGTTCCCTATTCAATAATGTCGGTTGTACAGACATTCCAATCATTACAAAAATTCATAAAACATAAATATTTGAAACGATTGATATGGGTTTGTATTGTCTTGGATAATGGCCGTGCTAACAGTCAGGGCCTTGCACCAATCCTTACATTGGCGTTTATGCCGTATTTTTCAATCTGGTTCAGCAAAGCTTTAAGTCCGGCCATTGTCTTTTGAAATTCGGCAGAGAATTTCTCATCATAGAGTAGTGTTGACACCGTGCCTTTTCCGTTTTTGATGTCCAGGGCAATGGCATTATAGTTCTTAATCAATACATCGAGGTTATCTTCGATGGTGCCTGTCCTTGACACTAATTTCTCAGCCGAAGCAATAATATTATTGACATTGTCAATCAGCGTGTCGGCTTTGACACCTGTGGAGCGGGCGAGATCATCGAGGGCGGAAGAAGCCGACCTGAGGTTTTTAATAGAAGCAGCAATGTCCTGCTTGTTTGCCTGGATGACCGAATTAAGGGCTGCAATCATCTCCTTTGAGGAAGTAACAGTAGTGCGGATGTCGGCCAGGAGGGATTTGTCCGCAAGGATGGAATTGACGGAAGAAGCTGTTGTGTCGAGCCTGTTAATAAGCAGTTTCAGGTCGCGGACGACAAGGTCTGCTTCCGAGAGCATTTCCGGCAGGTCGAAGACCCTGACACCCGGTATCGTATCCTTAAGGTTGAAAGGTGATGGGCTTGTTCCAGGAACAATTTCCACTTTTTTCCCGCCGGTGATTTCGAGCATAGCAATCTTTGCCGAGGCGTCGCTTTTCAGGTCGCCGATGTCGTCGATCTCGCCAAGGACAATTACACATCCGTTACTGTTTAAGACACCTGTGACCGAGCCTCGTTCAACGCCGTTGATGACGATGGGGTCGGACTCCTTCAATCCACCGGAATTGCCGAACCTGAACACTAATTTGTTCGGGGCCGACGACACGCCGATGTTCCTCGCCAGCATCAGTCCGACGATGAAGAGGGCGATTGAAACAATTGTTACAATTCCGACTTTTATCTCAGTTTTTCTTTGACTATTTTTCATTGCTTTTAAAAATAAAAAAGCCCAAAAAGGGCTTTGGAAATTGATTTAATAAAAAAACCTGATTAAAAAGACAATTCATCTCTGTGATGGCCTGAATCCCTGATCTCGTCTTCTTCAAGTGCAGGACTGTATTCAGCGTCAAAGTACAGTTCATCGCCAGATATCATATCTTCGTCTTCATCGCCCAGGATGCTGCTTCTTTGCTTCTTCTGATCGAGTAAAAGCATGTTGTCAGCCAGGACTTCAACTACATGTTTGCGGTTCCCGTTTTTATCGTCGAAAGTACGTGTCTGGATCTTTCCTTCAATATAAACTCTTGAACCCTTGCCCACCAGTTTGTGTACGACTTCAGCCAATCCTCTCCAGGCGACAATCGTATGCCAGTCGGTATGTTCCTGGATATTGCTGTCCCTGTCTCTCCATGTTTCGGATGTTGCCAGGCGAAAAGAAGTTACCGGAATACCGCTGGGAGTGTACTTCAACTCCGGGTCTCTCCCAACATTACCAATGAGCATTACCTTATTTAATGTTCTCGACATAAACCCAACCCTCTTAACATAACGTAATAACTTAGCCTTATCAACCATTAAAATAGAAAAAAAAATTAGAAATTAAAAGCAATAAATCGTAGAAGTCAGTGTTAATGAAAAAAAAATAAAAAAAAATACTTTTAATCACCCAGTGATCAAAAGTATTTAAAAGTTAAAAAAGGACTAAGCAAGCCGGTGCTAATTCTTTGCCATTTCTTCGGGCGGCAGTTCCTGGTTGAGTTTGGTTGCCACTGCCCTGAAGATCTCCGGTTTGTTATAAGCTCCTGAGATTACTTTTGCCTCTATTGCGTTCAGATTCTTTGACTCGGCAGAAAGATCCAATTTGTCCGACCTCCCAATGTTCATTTTACCAATAGGAGCAACCGTAGTATTATCAACGACCTTGCCGGTAACTTCCTGCGTCGCTTTAACTTGCCTGTCGTCGCTTTTTATCGGTTCTACATTCATTTCATCATCTCTTTGTGTATATTAAAACTTTTTTATTATTCATCAACTTTTTTAACTCTATACTCAAATTATCGACATGATTTTTAATTCCTTTAATTAAAATTTTATCTTTTTCCATTATTCTTGCGAGATAGGAGTCCCAGACCTCGCCGTTCCTGCTGATGAACGCGGCGCCTTCTTCGCTTTTTGCCCATTCGTTCACACAGACCAGCAATTCCCTTCTTTTGGAATAGTGCTCCTTGAGTTCCTTAGTCATCGTCCGGTTGACTTTGGGTTGTTCGTCGAGAATTTTCCCGATGTTGTCGGTAATAATGTCAATCTCACGGAGATTGTCAAGTATTTGTTCGGCGCTAAACCTGGGCATTTGTTACCTGTCCGGTTGTTTCCATCAATTTTGCAACAATCTTCGCTATTTTCAGCGTAATTTCAGGCGGGAACTGTTTCAGGACTTCTTTCGAAGAGGAGTCAACCACCTGCATTACCATCATGTCCACATCCTTATCCATCTTGTACTGGATGTCAACATTGTCGTTACCGAGAGTCGTCTTTACAATCTCAGCCAGTTTTGAATAGTCCACGGATTTTGTGGCGTCTTCTTTGGGCTGTTCTGCCTGCTGTACAGTTGTCTCTTTGGGTGTAACGGCTGTTTCTTTGTTTACGACAGCAGTGGTTGTTTCCGGTCTTTGTCCTTGACTGCTTTCCTGATTTATTGACTTTGCAGTTGTTCCTGACTCAATTTCCTGAACGAGATTATTCAATATTGTTGGCGGTAAACCTGTAATTGGACTAACCATTGTTACCTCCGATTATCATTTGTTTTCGATATGTAATTGAAATATGGCATAATCTATTAATAACTTGATGAACTTGAACTTACAAGGCTGTATTGGCTTTGGGCCTCGAGATAGACTTCGAGCATCGATTCATATTGCTTCCTCATTGTATCGGCCTGTTTGTCGATAAGCGATTCGACTTCCGAATACCTGTCTTCGAGGTCGTCGATCTGGCTTGTCAGGGACAATGTCCTCGAGGTGATCAGGTTGTTGGAACCAGTCAGTCCTTCGATGGCGTCGTTGAGTTTGGCAATGAAGCCGTCAGCCGAAGTGAAAAGGTCTGCTACCTTTTGCGGATCGTCTTTGAGGAGAGTCTCAAGGTCGTCAGTGCTGCTGAAAGACAGTGTACCGTCCGACTTGACTTTAATGCCCAGTTCAGTCAGCCTGGTAGGATTGCCGGAACTGAGGCCCGACACAGCTTCGGTTGCAACAGATCTCAAGGTATATCTGAGGTTGTTGATGGACGATTCGCTGCGAAGTACCGTTGTACTGCTCGAAACAAACTGTACCAGTTCATTGTATGCTGTAATCAGGGGCGTAACGAAGTCTTTGACTGCATCCGTATTGACGTCGGTGTTAATGGTGATTGCCGAGTCTGTTGTTTCCTGTGCTTTTGTCAGGGTAATCGTCATGCCTGTCAGAGCGTCTTCGATCTCGTTGGAGTTGCGGGAAACTTTGATGCCGCCGAGAATTACTTCGGAATTGAGCAGATTCTTGCTGGCGTTCTGGTAGCCGGCGCCGGTTTCCGTAGCAACTGTCCTCGAAGTTCCTTCCGGGGTCAGGTCGGCAGTGGTAATGCCGAGTTTTGCCAGGACTGCCGAATCTGTGAATTTGACGGCGTAGTCAGCGCCTGTTTCACTCGAGGTGAAAGACAGGCGTCCGGTTGTGTCCGTGTCCTGCACGAGGGTGGCGTTCAGGGCCAGGTCGTCGGTTTCTTCGTCTCCGTCTTCGTCAACATCATATTTATTTATTGCATTTGCGATTTTGGTCATTGCTTCCTTGGCAGTTTCAGTACCTGTAAAATTCACTGTAACGTTTATTGTTTTGTCGTTAACTGTGAAGCTAATGTTCTGGTCGCCTGTAATGTCGCTGAAAGCAGTAGTGTCGTCCAGTGTCATTTGCCTGGAAACGAGTGTGTCGTTGGTAGCAAGCCTGTTGACTTTTGCTGTCGTTGTGCCGATGAGTGCATTGCCCTCAGCTTCTACAGAGAAGTAGTCGCTGTCCGAGAGGGTGACTTTTTTTGTAGCGAATTCATCGTTTATATCCGAAGCATCATATGTATCGAGGTTGCCGACCAATGAGTTAAGCTTTGTTTTCAGGTTCGAATAGAAAGTCTTTTTCGTATTCAGAGACGAGATTTTGTTGTTGATGGTGTCGAGCCTGTCCTGTTGCGATGCTTTGTAAGAAGCAACCAACTGTTCGCTCATACTTGCCGATGAACTCGAAGAGCCCGTACTCGAATTGAGATAAGATGCCAGTATATCAGACATTGTGCACTCCCTGCTTATTCAAAATTATATGCTTTAGCCCATGCGTCCCGCATCTCTTTAATGATATAGACAGCCTGGTCGATGTTTCTCTGGAAAATGCATCTCTGGCAGTATTCATAGAGTCGGTAAAGCCTTGTCGATATTTCTTCGTAGTCGAAATTCAGGGCGCCCATTAGTTCGATCAGTACTTTACTCATCTTTTGGGTGTCGTTCCTTTTTGCGCTTACGAGGAAGAGATCGTACATTTTCAGAATGATTTTCTCCTTGCTCCACGAGAGTACTTCCTGTTCCAGGTAAGAGGGTATCTTTCCGTCTTTACCTGTCCCGTAAGCTTTAGAAGCTGCTATTTTCTGGGCTGTTGTAGCCATTCTTATTAATCCTTATTAATTTATCTACAAATTGTAAGAAAGGCGAATGTTGTATTCGCCTTTCTTAAAAAAACTACCTGACATGATGTTCACTTTAATTAACCGAACAACTGCAGGAATGCCGAGGGATTTTGGTTTGCCTGCGACAGTGATATCAACGATGTCTGCTGCAGGAACTGTGCTTTGACAAGGTCGAGCTGTTCCTGAGCTACGTCAGCATCCTGAATCCTCGAAATAGCTGCATTGTAGTTAGTGATCTGTGAATTCAGCAACTCCTCCTGCGAGTTCAGTCTCACCTGAATACCACCAAGGTAAGCTGCTACTTTGTTCACATTCTCTAATGCCGTGCCCAGGCTTGTAATTGTCGATGAAATCTGGTCAACGCTGAAGATTCCCAGACTGTCGGCTGTAATCGAGTTAAGCGATTCGAGGCTCAAACCTGTAACACCTGCAAAGTTTGTCGTCATTGCGCCGGCGCCGTTTGCGTTTGTTGCGTCGTTGGTGGCGTTGAGGTCGAAACCTCCTTCAATACCGTAATCGGTATTGTTCTTGGTAAGGTCAACTCCGATGGTCAACAGGGCATTATTTGCATAGTAGCCTATTGTCCAGTCGCCGGAATATGAACCCTGCAAGAGCTGTTTGCCGCCGAATACTGTCGAATCGACAACGAATTGGATCTGCTGTGCAAGCCTGTATGCACTTTGGGCAAGAGCAACTTTTTCTGCTGTACCTAATGCGCCCGATGAAGCTGTTGCAGCGGAGTCCTTGATCTGGGTCAACATTGTGTTGATGTTGTCAAGGGCGTCCTGAGAGATCGCCGTTACGTTCTGTGCCTCGCCGGTTGCATTGACTGCAGACTTTAAGGCGCCGTTACGTGCTGACAATGACCTCGAAGTAATGTACCCGGCAACGTCGTCTGCTGCTGAGTTGATTCTTTTACCGGTTGACAGTCGTAACTGAGCTGTGGCGATCGAACTGTTGGACTTCATTAAAGCGGTGTAGGCATTTTCCGCGGGAGTATTTGTACGAATTCTCCCTCCACCTGATATTGCTGTTGGCATATAAACCTCCGTGTAATTAATTGATTCCGGGCATCCTGCCAACTTTACAACTACTTAGTTTCCTCTTAAACCCAATTTTCGTCACTAAAAAATGAAACTTTAGTTTTTTTACTAAATTATTTCATTTTTTTACAATTCGGGCTCAGTAGTCCTTTTTTTTAGTTTTTAAAAGAACGTCATATGTTTTTTTAATCAATTCTGCTTCAGCAAAATATATGCCATATAATCTTGCTGTTGTATTTGGCAAAGCTTCAATTATAATGTACTCTGTACTGTTTAGTGCGGTACTGCCGTAGTATATCGTGTCACAGTCAACTGTAATGGTTACCAATGCACCGTCGTTTTTGATCTTGATTCGTTTGTCGGATTTATTTTCTATTATTAATGAATTGAAAGTCCTGAGGACTTTGTCGTTTTCTTTCACTGTGCAACCGTGTGTTGTGTAGTCAAATTCCATTCGGGGATGGGTGTCGAAGTCATTGACAACCGTCCTGAAGTAGAATTTCAAGCCTTCGCCTTCCTGTATGTTTACTGAAAAATCGGCCAGTAGTTGGGAGACGAGAAGTGTACGGAGGGCAATCCTGGCTCCGGGACGGAGTGTCAGGTGGTTCAGGCCCGTTACGTCTAAACTTTCGATGGTGGACAGGTTTTCCCCTAAGATCAGGTATTCCGATTCCTGGTTCAAAAGGAATTCCTTCGGGGCAAACAACCAGTGGCATGATGTGGCGAGCAGCGCCGTCAGGATTATTAGTATTTTTATTGTTCTCATGGTAGCGCCTCGGCTCTATTTATTATATCGTAATTCCTGGGGGAAGAATATTCTGTCGAGGAAGCCGAAGCTGATCCCGAAATAGAAATTGGAGATTTTGTTGGATTCGCCGAATGCGTCTGTTGCGTCTGTACCGTAATCAGTTGATTTGCTGCCGGTTACATAGCCGAGGTTAAAGCTGAAGTTGAATTCGTTGCTGATCTTCAGGTTCAGTTTAGCACCGATGTGTAAGAAGCCGGAAGGATAGTAATTGTATTCGATGAAGGGATCGACACTGAGTTCATCTTCAATTACCGTCTGCCAGTAGCCTAACCTGATGGGCAGGATGCCCATACCCCATTCGTTGTCGCCGAGAACCATCAGGTTTATTAGTGATGTACCTGCATAGAACTGGTTGTTCAGGAATGGGAGAGCTACTTCACCGTGTAACAGTCTCAGGGAGAAGCCGGTGATGATGGTGTTCTCATCGCTTTCGGTCAAAGCCGTCGAGTCGGTACCGGGAGCCGAGAGCAGGCCGACCTGAAGTACTCCGAGGTTCCAGGAGGAGTGTTCGTGATCTTTCCATTCCTTGTATGTTTCAGGCACGATGTTGACGAAGTCCAGAAATGAAATGCCAATGCCGAAATAGGGTGCAACGACACTTGAACTGGTTTTTGTTCCGGAGGTCTTAAAGGACCTGATCTGTGGCGACCACTCCTGGTTTACTCCTATTGCAAGGCCGAGGTATGCGCGCAGGTTAAACCCGCCGATGGAGCCTGCTTCGATCGACCCCGACAAATTAATGTACTGTGAAGGATACCATCCGAAACCGAAAGCAGGTGTCAACGCTACGTATGGTATTTCTTCCCTGAGGAAAAAGCGTTTTCTTACATAAATCGGGAAAACCGACATCAGCGTGTTTTTCAGCCTGCTGTCGGGTGCGATGATCTCCATGACGGAAGTGCCGTATGTCCAGTTTTTGGCGTCCCTGAACCACCTGAGCCGCCATTCGCCGATGCCGAACCTGTACAGTCCACCACGGAAGACAGAGTTGTCGTTAGCGTCGAAGTTGGTGTTTACTTTGCTGAAATCGGGGAAAATGCCGAACATCCCGGTTCCCAGGGCGTATTCCTTTTCGCCGGTAAACATAAGGCCGACGCTTTCAAAAACACCGAACCGGATGAAGTCCGGGTATTCCCTGACGACCAGCGAGTCTCTGGTCATCGTTACCCTGTTGAATTCCAGCACTCTGGAGGAGGGGTAAATGACGCCGTTGTCGCGGTTACCGGGGGCGTTCTGGTTGGTAATGTTGTAAGTAGTGTCCTTTTCAGTGATGGTGTGCAGGTCGATTTCTGTCCTGGTCATTATACTCGTGCAGCTTGCCATCAGAAGGACCGTTGCAGTCAGGAAAGCCGTAAATCTGAGTTTTTTCATATTTATCTACTTTTGTTTTACAATACTTATCGCAATCAAAATACCTCGAAAAAGAGGCCGGCGTATTCGCCAAGCCTTGCTTCCAGCTTGTCGCCCCGTACAATGGGCCCGACACCTTCAGGGGTTCCCGTGAAAATGCAGTCGCCGGTGCGCAGGGTGAAGACAGCGGAAAGATATGATATGAGTTCTGCAGGACGCCTGGCCATGGCGCCGGTGTTGCCTCTTTGCCGTGTAACGCCGTTTACTTTCAGTTCGAGGTCGAAATGTGGGTCCAGGCTGTTGAGATCTCCTGCCGGAACAATCTTTGACAGAGGCGCCGAGCCGTAAAAACCTTTTGCTACTGCCCAGGGATTGCCTTCTTTTTTTGCTTTTTCCTGTATGTCCCTCAGTGTCAGGTCAACCCCGACGCCGTAGCCTGCGATGTACCGGCCTGCTTCAATGTCCTTTACGTTTGAACAATTGTCGCCAATTACTATTACGAGTTCAACCTCATGGTGAATATTCTCCGAGAAGGCGGGAAGCCTGATTTTTGATCCGTCGGGCATATAGGCTGCCGGTGGCTTAATGAACACAACAGGGTCTTCAGGCACGGCGTCTCCCATTTCTTTGATGTGGGCCGGATAGTTCTTGCCGATGCAGTAAATCGTTCCGAGCTTGAGCCGTTCACCGTTTGTAAAGATCAAATATGTATCCATTATCTCAATTTATTAATAAACAAAATTATTTATTACCTGTTTTCTTTTTCTCTGTCGTTGTTTTCTTCTCGATTACAGCGTCGTGCCGGTCATTGGGCTTAGTAGTCTTTGGCTTGTCTTCGTCCTGTTTCCTGGCCGTAGTTGTGTCTTTTGCAGTTTCAATAGTAATGGGGCCGTCCGGGCTGTCTTCGTAGAGCAATGTTGTAGAGTCGGTGGAGGACTCACTGACGATGAGGCTGTCCCTGAAACCGGTGGAGAATTTTCTTTGTTTGTAGGGTAGCCTGCTGTCGCTGTATATGTTTGCCATTACCTTACCCCAGAGAGGTACTGCTGCCTGCCCGGCGTAACCATAGCCGCCGGTGAAGGTGATTCGCCTGTCGTCGAAGCCGACCCAGACTCCTGCCACGAGTTGTGGGGTATAGCCTACGAACCAGGCGTCGGCGTAATCATTGGTAGTCCCGGTTTTGCCTGCAGCGTCACATTTTTTAAGGAATTCCCTTACCCTGTGGGCTGTGCCGTTGTCCACTACTTTCTGCATCATGGCAGTCATCTGGTGGGCTATGGAAGGTTTAACGGCGTCTTTTACACGGGCAGAGCCTTTCCTTTCATATATTACATTGCCGTATTTGTCTTCAATGCGTGTGATCAGGTATGGTGCGGCGTAAATGCCGTCGTTGTCGAAAACGGCGTAAGCAGATACCATCTCCATGGGAGAGACTTCACCTACACCAAGGGAGAGGGAAGGCACCGGTTTCATCTTGTCGGTCCTGACGCCCATGCGTTTTGCCAGTGCAATTACCTTTTCCGGGGTGGTATGCTGGGTGATGAGTCTTGCCGAGACAGTGTTTATCGACCTTGTCAGGCCTTCGGTAAGCGTTACCGTTTGCCCTTCGGTACAGCCACCGTCTCCTTTGGGTGACCAAACGGTGCCGTCGTCCATGGTGTAGTTATAGCGGCAGCATTCAATTCTTGAATTGGGTGTCATACCCTGTTCGATTGCGGAGGCATAGACAAAGGGCTTGAACGAAGAACCCGGCTGTCTCCTGATTTGTACCGCGTGGTTCAGGGAATAGCGTGCGTCGGGGTTCTCCCTCATGAATTTCGGTGAAGCGCCGATCATGCCCAGGATAGCGCCGGTCTTGGGGTCGATCATTACCATGCCGGTCTGGACGGTAGTAACGGCATTTTTGATGGAGTCGATGAATATTTTGTCGCGCCTGAGAGTTCTTTCTATTTCACGTTTTCGCGTGTCCGATTCGGCGGCGATGTACTCAGGGCTGTCGTTGACGGCTTCCCTGATGTGGTCTTCGAGAGTAGCTTTGTTATTGCTCCAGGAGAACGATTTGCTGAAGGTTTTCTGGAAGCGGGAGAAATGCTCGTTGGCAGCCTTTTCCATGTGGCGCTGTATTCTCGAATTGAGCGTTGTGTAGATTGTCAGGCCGTCGCGGTAAAGGTCATAGTTTTTGACGGCAGCGAATTCGGGGTCGTCGGACTTGATGAGGTCTCTCACCATTTCGACAAAATGGGGTGCAGTGTATGTAGCCCTGGCTCCGTAAAAGGCGCCCTTGTCGATCTTCAGCGGCTCGTTCAGGGCTGCCTGGTACTGTTCTTCTGTAAGATAGTCCTCGTCGGCCATCAGTTTCAGGACTGTGTTGCGCCTGACGATGGCGTGGTTAAGGTTGCGCAGGCCATTGTACTTCTCGGGGTATTTAAGGATGCCGACGAGGTATGCGCATTCGGCTGTCGTCAGTTCGCCCGGGCTTTTGTTGAAATAAGTCTTGGCGGCTACCTGGATGCCGTAAGCGCCTCTTCCGAAGACAACGGTATTGGCATACATCTCGAGGATTTCCTCCTTGGTGTATTTCTTTTCAATCTGCATTGCGATGAAAGACTCCTTGATCTTCCTGTTCATTGTCTTTTCCTGTGTCAGGAAGAGGTTCCTCGCAAGCTGCATCGTAATTGTGGAAGCGCCTTCGCCCCTGCCCATAAAAATACGCTTGAAAAACACGTTGATGACCCTTCGGGTGTGTACTCCCCAATGATGGTAGAAGGCACGGTCTTCGGTAGCAATCAGTGCATGGATGAAGTCCTTGGGGATGCTGTCATAGGGGAGGCTGATCCTTCTTTCAATATAGAAATTGTCTATGATTTCGCCGTCGGCTGAGATGACTTTGGTTGCCAGGTTTTGAGGTGGATTCTCAAGCTGCTCAAGGGAGGGCAGGTTGTTCGATGAAACAATGACAGAAACATATATCATCAGGGCGACGATCAGTACCGACGCCGAAACAGTAATAATTACGAGAAATTTAAAAGGATTAAGGTTCATTTCCATAGCTTTTCGTTAAATTTTTTGAATGTCAACTCTTCTACATCTTTTCCAGTACACATCGTTCGGTTCACCTCGCCTGCGATTCAGGGGCTGTGTTTCGCCGGCAGAAACCGCTTCCATCATTTCACGCGGCACTCCCCGTTTTGCCAGGGCTTCGACAACGAAGTCAACCCTTCGTTGTCCCAGTATATAGTTTGTTCTTTCGGAGCCGACCTCATCGGTGTGGCCGGTGAAAATTACTTTGCGGAAAGTACCGATCTGGCTGATGATGTTCTGTGCGAGGAGGTCCATTTCTTCCTGCCATGTCCGGTTTGTCTCTATGCCGTTGCTGTCGAGTGCATACTTGTATGGTTCGTCGTAAACGCCGCTGGGGAAGTTGATACGCAGTTCGAGCTTTTCGGGAATTTTGAATTCATAGACTACCTTGCTTGCCGTGTCTTCGGTTTCAACCCTGAGTTTGAAGGACTCGAAGAAGAGGTCCTGAGCCTGGGCAGTAATTTCATATTCCCGGTCTTTTTCCAGTTCGACGTTGTATTTACCTTCCTCGTTGGCTTTGATATAAATGACTGTGTCTTTGTCGAGTATGATTGTGAATTTTTCGGTTTCGAGTTCAATGTTCCTGGTTGTTACGAGGTATTCTTTGTCTTTGACAACTTCGGTAATTACGTATTTGCCTGTCGTATCTGCGAACACTTTCTGGACAAAGGTCGGAGTTTTGGTCTTCAATTCCTTAATTCTCAACTCGCCTTTGAGGGCAGGTTTGTTGGTACGGGAGTTGAATATCTGGCCTTTGAACAGGTAGTTGTCGAATTTAATATCAAATTTGAATTCCTGGTTGTCGTTGACTTCGATGTCAGTGTTGAAGTCATCATTTTTTACAATGGTGGAGTCTTTCTTGACGATGTAGCGCGGTACTTTCTTCAGGACGTACAGGTCGAAGCCGCCTCTTTTTGAGAGTATGCTGCGGTTGTTCGTCTCGGCCTGGTTCGAGCTGTAATACAGGAGGTCTTCGTAATTGCCGGGTGTGGAAGGGAACAGTTCGTCGGCTTTGGTATTGATCGGCGCCCTGAGGTTCTTTGCCGGTGAGAAATAGTCCGAAGCGTGTTTCAGCGCTTCCAGGTCGCCTTTTTCGGCGTCCCGCCAGAATTTGTCCGCTATGGTGGAGGAAAACAGGTCATAGCCGCCAACAGTTTCAAAGCCGGAGGAGGCAAACAAGAGTGTTTTGCCGTCCGGGGTAACAAAGGGAGTAAGCTCATCGCAGCCGGAGTTGACAAACTGACCGCAGTTAATCGGGTTAGACCAGGTGCCTCCCGGCAGCCTGACAGTAAACCAGAGGTCAAGTTCGCCTGTGCCGTGGTATCTGTCGGAGGAGAAAAACACGACATTGCCGTTGGGTGATTGGGCGGGCTGCGACTCCCAGGTCATCGGGCTTTCGTGAATATTTTCGCTGAGAAGCTCTGCGTCGCTGAGCAGGTTGTCGGTAAGGACAGCTTTGTAGATGTCAGAGTTACCCAGTACAATGTTGTTTGTAGAAGCAGCGAAGAGTACCTGGTTCTTACTGAACGAAAAAGCGCCGATGTTGGCGTCGAGCGGCGTACCGATGCCCGATTCCATCGTAGCCCTGTCTTCCCGTGGGAGTCGAACCATCATGACCCTGTTCTGGTCCATGTCTGTAAAGGTGAGTACTGCTTTCTTGCCGTTGATGAAAGACAAAGCCCATTCATCCTCCGGGGAGTTAATACCCCTGAGGGGGTCGATTACATAGTACCAGTCGGCAACTTCACGGTAAGCACGCGAAGTGTCGATGGGCATACCCGACCACTTGTCGGGGTGGCAGTATTGTGTAGGCGAGGGGCATACGTATTGCCTGGGTGCAATGGTGGTCAAAGCGCAACCTTCGAGGACAAAAACAGTTGCCAGGATAATAATCAGTAAATGTTTAATTCTAAACATAAATTTCTTATATATTTAGTTGTTGATTTCATAATTATTAAAAATATGTTATATTTCCTTAATTTCAAACTAATATTCGTAATCTCCGAAAATATAATTTAACTGAAACGGACTGGCAGATTGACAGCTTCTTTCAGAATTTTCAGGTAGAGGGCTTTGGGTATCTCCACAGCGCCCAGTAACTGCGTATGTTCGTTCAGGTACTGGGTGTCGAGCAGGACGAAGCCAAGTCTCCTGAGCTTTTCGACTAAATAATAGAAAGCTATTTTCGAGGCGTTACTGACAAGGGAAAACATTGACTCGCCGAAGAAGGCCCCGCCGATGGTTACTCCGTAAAGGCCGCCGGCCAGTTCGCCGTTGAACCAGGTTTCAACAGATTGCGCATAGCCTTCGTTGTGAAGGTTGATATAGGATTCGATGATCTCGTCTGATATCCAGGTGTCTTCCCTGACGGAACATGCTTTGATGACTTCGGGGAATTGGCGGTTTTCGGTGATGATGAAGTTGCCTTTTCTGATTATCTGCCTGATTGAGCGGGGTGGTTCAATTTCGTAGATGTTGAAGATTGCCCTTGGGTCGGGCGAGTGCCAGTAGATGTCTCCGTCCCTGGATTCTGCCATAGGGAAATAGCCTTGGGAATAGGCTGCAAGAAGCATTTCCGGTTCAATTAAAGCTGACAATTATCAATACTCCTGTGTTTTCTGTCCGGACGTTGACGTTGCCGCGTAACCCGGGCCTGTCATTGATGTGCAGAGGCCCGGCGTACCGAACCTCTGCATTGAACGAACGATCGTTTGCTGCTATTTTTCCAAAGCTTTCTGCTTTTCGGTCTGAAGTTTGTCGTAGTCAGCGAGGAATTTTTCCAGGCCGGCGTCTGTAAGTGGATTCTTCAGTGACTGCATCAGCACGTTGTATGGAACGGTTGAGATGTGTGCGCCTGCTTTGGCTGCCTGGACGATGTGTACAGGGTGCCTGATGGAAGCGGCAATGATGCGCGATTCGAAATCGTGCAGGTCCCAAATGTCGCAAATGTCCTGGAGGATGACATTGCTGTCGTAGCCGATGTCGTCGAGCCTGCCCATGAAAACGGATACATATGAAGCTCCTGCGTTGTTGGCGGCAATGGCCTGTGTAACACTGAACACCAGCGTAACGTTGGTAGGAATGCCGTTCTTAGACAAAACCTTTGTTGCTGCCAATCCTTCGGGTATCATCGGGATTTTAATCGTTGCCTGGGGGAACCAGGACAGAATTTCCTCTGCTTCGCGGATCATGCCCTGGGCGTTGGTGGATATTACTTCGACAGAAAGGTGCCCGCCCACGAGCTTGTGTATTTCAAGAATTCTCTCTTTGACATCGACGTGGGGGTCTTCTTTGGCAAGAAGGCTCGGGTTCGTGGTTACTCCACTGATGAAACCCAGGGAGGCGGCGTGCCTGATATGTTCAATGTTCGCTGTATCGACGTATAATTCCATTATCTCTCCGGATAAAAATACAAAAATTCATTTATCATCTTCATAATAAATCAAAAATTAAATAAAATATTTATAAATCTAAAATCTAAATCTCTCCATGAAAAATAATATTTTCTTTGTTTTATTGATGAAGATTAATTAATTATGTATCCGGTACGAGGATGATTTTGAAAAAATATTGAAATAATATTAAAACTTTGTTAATAAATTAGCAGCAAGGTCAAAATATGAAAATTGTATTTTTGGGGCCTCCGGGAGCCGGCAAAGGAACCCAGTCAGGGTTCATCTGCAGGGATTACGGCTTAGTCCAGCTTTCAACGGGTGACGCATTCCGCGATCACATGAAAGCCGGGAATGAGCTTGGCAAAGTGGCAGCCAAATATATAGATAAGGGCGAACTGGTGCCCGACGACATAGTGATTAATCTCATGAAGGATGAGATCGACATGCCCCAGTACGCAAACGGGTGCATCTTCGACGGGTTCCCGAGGACTGTTGTCCAGGCAATTGCCCTGGACGAAATGCTTGCCGAGAGGAATGACAAGCTCGATACGGTACTGGTGCTTAGTGTGGACAATGAGGAACTGATCAGGAGGTTGTCTGCCAGGTGGGTGGACCGAAAGACCGGTAAGACATACCATTTGTTGTACAATCCACCTCCGGAAGACGCCGACGTCGATCTGTACCAGCGTGAGGACGACAAGGAAAGCACTGTACGCAACAGGTTGAAGGTTTACGAATCCGTAACAAAGCCGTTGATTGACTATTACTCGGCCCAAAACAAGGCTGAGATGGTTGACGGCCTCGGTAAGATCGATGAGATTTACGCAGAGATACAGAAGATACTGAATAAGTACAGGTGAGAGTAATGATTGTGCCGGTTATTGTGTAATAACCGGCAGCAATTTCCCCGGATCAGGAATTTATTTTCCAAAGGGATTTGGCCTGTCTGGCAAGCCATTTTTGCCTGCGGGCAATCTCTTTCTCTGTCCAGTTGTCGTATTCAGAAGAAATCATTGAGGTAATTGTAAACTTACTTTTACTGTATGATGGCTGCTTTTCTACAAATATTTTGTTTTCAATATCTTTATTGAGTTTTTTCTCCAGTAGTGTCAGGTTACCGATTCGATAGCGCCAACGCTCTACGCCTTCATCGCTGAAATCCCAATCTTCGGAGGGGTTTTCGGGCAGTATGTGCTCGAGGGTGTTTATTTCGCTCTCAAATTCAATCTCAGCCCCGGTAATTGTTTGCTCGATTCGGGAAAGGATGTATTTCACAATTTTATTATTTCTGGTGTTAGACTTGAAATCTTTGTTGGCAAAATCGTTTTCAAATTCATCATCGTTCGGATAGACAGCAGAAAACATTGAGTAATGATAGTTCTTGTTCCTGTATATTTCATTTGCAATTCTATTATACACAATTTCCTGTTCATTTGGATTCTTTCCACCTATTATATTATATCTTAAGGTAATTGTAATTATTACTGACAGCAGATTTTCAAACTGTTCGACAGGCAGGTACTGGTATGCTGTCAGAAGCAGTGCAAAAGGCTGGCTTACATTAAAGAGTTCCAAAACGGACAGCATATTGCGTATGTGTTTATAATTGTTCCAGAGTTCATCTTCAGGTTTAATCAAAGCCTGGTATATGTCGGCATTAACGATTAGTTCCCTTACAACTGAGAAAACGCTTCCTTTTGTCTTGATGTTGTCCTTCAAAGTTTTGTATAAATTAGCTTTCCTGACTATTGGATGCCTGCTGTTCCAGTACAGTCTCAAAAACTCGGGAAATTTTTCACTGCCTAATTTATCGATTACACTTGCCCATAGTTCTTCGAGGTCGAGGAACTCTTTCTCGTGGGGATTTTCGTTGTCAACAATCTGGAAAAGATAGTTCTTAAGCAGGTCGGATGAAGACAATTGTACGCCTCTGGCATTGAGTGTTTCAAATACTTTAAATGCGTTAACGCTGTCCGATACATTAATAATGGTAAAATAGATGCTGCGTGTAATCCTATCAACGAACAGAGCCATTTCCTGGCCTGATTTAAACATGGCTGATACCTTGTTGTCGAACCATTCGAAGCATTTTTTCAGCAGTTTTTCCGAGCTGTTCAAGCCTCTTACAGGCAATTTCTGCAATGGGACGAGGTAATGGCTGTAAAATGCATTGTTATTACGGTTAAGAATGAGTTTGTTCTCTGAGATAAGAGTGACATAGTTGATGTCTCCGATGAATGCTTTAGCGAGTTGTTCCCTCCTTTTTTGGTTGTCGTCTTTTTCAACACCCTTTTCCTCAAGCTTTTTCAGGTTGTTAATAATGGACAGAATAAGGATGCACAGTGTTGTCAACCTTTGTTGGCCGTCTATAATAGTGAACGTATTCATGTCCTCTGTCTGAAAAACCAGATAGCCCATGTAATGGGAATAGGCGGGATCGTTCATTAACAACTGCAAATCCTGCCATAGGTCGTCCCATTGCTCGTAGTCCCAGGAATAGTCTCTCTGGAACGGCGGGACGATATATTTCAAACCGTTGCCGAAAAGCCTGCTGAAATTGTCGCTATGGCTGTCCATGATAGCCGTCATTCATTCTCCGGAAAATTTCCCTTCATTTTTTTTATTAGATATTAATTTAGTAATAAATAATTTAAAGGCAAAGAATTATATTGCCCTATTGAATTGTTTCATTCTTTATGCAGGTTTTTATCATGAGAAATAGTCTCAGGAGTTTATGCTATTCATTCGCAGCAGCCGCACTCGTTCTGATATTGTATTCCTGCGGCAGTACATCCAAATTCCCCAGGCCCGAAAAAATCGCGACGCCGACAAGCGCCGTGGAAGAAAAGCTGATCAGGGAGGGTATCGAGCTTCACAATCAGGGAAAATTCAGAGATGCCGTGAAAAACTATTACCAGGTACTGAAGACCAATCCTGACTGTGCCATTGCCATGTACGAGTTAGGTTATTCATACTTCAACATAGGGAAACTCGATTCGGCTAAAAAATATTCCCTGGCAGCCATGAATTATAAGGATGAATACTATCCCATGGCATGCGACCTTGCCGGCACGGTGCTCGATATGAGCGGATTGCCGGAAGATGCCGTCGAAGTTTATACCATGGGCATAGAAGGTAATCCAGGGTACCAAATGTTGCATTACAACCGTGGCGTTACGTTCTTCCGCCTCAGAAAGATCAATGAGTCATGCCGGGATCTCCAGAACAGCATCAGGCTTAATCCGGTACACACTTCGTCCCACTTCCATCTTGCTGTTGCTTACACAATGAAATACAGGGAAGTGCCGGCTTCTTTAGCTTCATTGACTTACCTCATCCTGAACCTGTCAAAAGACGAAAAGGGAAGTAACGATGTAATGAACAGGGAACAGACCATGAAAAATTCCAATATGAAAGAGTTGGTTGAAACAGCTCTTGCGATTAATTTGCAAAAAAAGGCTGGAAAAAGCAATAGTGGCCAATCTCAAATAAACATAAACGTCACTGACATGGATTTCTTGATGATCAACTTAAGTATAGGATTGAGGATTGGTGAAAGGGATAAGGACACCTCATCAGACGCAAAATCAATAACCGTTGAATCCACAAAGAAGACACTTGAGTTTATATTACCATTGCTTAAACCCGACAAGGTAAAAGAGACTTTTGCAGGCAACTATTATTCGAAGTTTTATTATCGTCTCTATGAAGAAGGTTTTACAGGATATCTTGCCAATATGCTGTTCTTTGCCGACAATCCGCTCGGGTGGAAAGATTACCAGGACAGTAACAAGGAAACAGTACAGAAATTCAGGATCTGGCTCGACACCTATCCCTGGGACGGTGAAGTACAGGCCGACCCGGTTGAGAATGTCAAGTTTAAGAAAAAATAGTACTGCTCTTAAAAGAACCTGTAGTATATCGAAAGGTTGAGTTTCCGAATCGTTTCGTCATTATCATAATATTCACTTCCGGAAGAATGACCGAACTTTATCGATGATGTTAATCTTAATGTAATGTTGTTTTCAATGTAGTAATAAAATCCGAGTTGTAATACGTGAGTGATTGTTTGATTGTTTTCTATATCGGATTTCCATTTTTGGGAACGGAAACTGTATTCAAATGAAATATCTATCATATTGGTTAATTCATAAGAAATTGATGTATTGCTGCTGATGTAATAGTCTAACAAACGGGATTTCATGGATTCATCATAGAATTTATGGTGAATATAGCTGGAACTGTGGTCTAATTGCAGCTTGTTGTTCAGAGGGTACCCGAAGTCGCATCCGATTCTATACCCTAAATAGTCACATCGAATCTCAATTGGGCGGGGGGGTTCAGGGGAGTAGGAATACATATTCGAAAGTAAGTTTGAATATACATCCCACCCGACCTGCCTGGTAGCTATCCTTTCGTATAGTGCAACTTCTCCGGCTCTGGACAACGCATAGTTATTGACTATGCCATCCTTCAGTTTGCCGCTTTTTATCAATAGCTTTTCCAAAGCTGCGTACCATTCGATGGAGCCCTTATGGCCGTATTTATTATCATATTCATCCCATTTGTCAATAAGTTCCGCCAGTTCAACCAGTATATCATTGCTTAAATTGCCGGTGGTCAATCCCTCGCTCAGAAGGAATTCATCGATACGGAGGGCTCTTGCAAAAGAGGTTACTGCGTAGAAACGTCCATAGCCGATTCCGGGGTTCAATTGTGCCGAAATAACAGGACTGGATGCGGGAGTATAGTAGTAAAGACTGGAAATTACATTGCCCGAGAAATAGAAGTCGCTGTTTTCTGTTATATATTTTTTGATTTCATAAGAGGCAGTAGTCATTGTTTCGAAACTGCGATCGTTCGTATCTGAACCTCTGTTATAATCATTATATGAATTGACTGCAAAAGTCCAGGAGTAGGGCAGGGAAGAGTAAAAATCCTTGTAATGAAGATATAGATAGCCCTTGTCCTTAATACTTCCGTGTCTGTCGTCGTCATATTCATAATTGAAATTCAGGTAGAATTGATCTTCCTGTGAAACTGGAGGCTTGTAGTCGGAAAGGGAAGGCTGCTGTGCCGACAGCTTATCGGACACAAGGCAAAGCGCTGCCATGAACATTAAAATACTCTTCATTGTAATACCCTGTTATTTCTACAATTTTATTGAAAATCCTATGTCAAATCCGGTCTTTGAGTTGAAATACATCCCGCGGCTGCTGTTGTAAAGCAGGCCGCCGATTTCAACCCCGCCGATTACCTGGAGTTTGTTGTCTATTTGTAATCGCAATCCTGTTGCGACTCTTGTTGTCAGCCCTGACTTGCAGCCTCCGAGGTTCGCCTGGAACCAGGGCGTTGCCGACAGTATGTCGATGTCGGGAAAGTAGCGCAGGCCGGCTTCCCAGCAGGTAAGGCTCCTTTCGACGTCGGCGCCTTTAGTGTTGGTAATATAGGGTTCCTGCCTGAATTCGGCTCCTATGTGAAGGTTTGGTTGCAGTTCATACCACAGGCCTAAGGAGAAATTCCTGAGGACGGCGTCATCGATGATGTAGTCAGGCTTACCGTTGAGATTCGTAAGTAAATTAGCCCTGAACTCATAATAGAATTTTTCAATACCTTGAGAGGGAGAGGCAACATCCATCATTGCACCAGGCAGCAACTCTACGTTTGTCAGGCCGGCAGGAGGGACGATTTCGTGCTCAATGACTTCACTATGCTCAATTATTGCCTGTTCTGCCGGTACCCGGACCTGATTGTCCGGTTGGATATGCTTAATTAAATTCCCGGAATGTTTTGTCTCAGGAGACAGTTCCGGTACATGCGAGGCCACAGTCGTATCCTGGCGAAAAGCAACGAAGTTCATTTCGGGAGCCGGTACCTGTTTTTTGCCGGGTACAGTTTCGATCAGTCCGGACATCATGGTTGAAAAAACGACAAGGACATTGAAAAACAGGGAGAAGTAATTGAAAACAACGCTGTTGGAGAAGCTCGTAAAGACTGTGATGAAGCCTTGGGAGCCGGCTTTTTTCTCTTTTTTGCCGGTTTGTTTGGTCTCTTCGAAAATCCGGTTTGTAATCTTTTCAGGTACGACGACATTCGAGGCGTAACGCCCGAGCATCTTGTCGATTGCCAGCAGTTCATCATAGCCGGCACCGGGGAGCAGGTTCTCCCTTACCATGTCGGCCTCCCGGCCGCTGAGTTCATTGTTCATATAGTCGATAATTTTATTATAGTTATTCATGATCATACCTGTTCAGTTGTTTAATGGCATCCCTGAGCATATTTATTCCCCTGTGAATCCTTTTTTTGATACATTCCTGGCTTTCCCCCAGCAACTCAGCAATTTCGGCATATTTCATCCCGTTGATCTTACACAATATAATGGGTTCACGGTATTTCGGGGGCAGAGATGCAAGGGCTTCGTCGATTGCCGGGGTACCTGTGTCGTCATTCCTGTCTTTGTCGGCAATCTCATCCACATCTTCGAGAGGCAGGTGTACCGGTGTCGATTTCCTGTTTCTTATGTCGTCGGCGATTCTCCTTCTGATAATGGTAATCAGTATAGCGCTGATGTTCCCTACCTTTTTCCCTGAAGACACCGTCCTGTACAATCCAATCCATGCTTCCTGGAAGGCATCGGCAGCCAGTTCAGGGTTGTAAGCCTGCAGCCTGGCGTAAGCCATTATATTCCTGCTGTAGCGGGAATAGACCTCACGGAAAGCGTCGCCGGAGTCTTTGTCTCCCTTCGATACGTCTTCCAGGAGTTGTTCGTCAGTATATGTATCGTATTTATTCACCATATTTATTTTTCTCAATTGTATAGTCGTAAATATATCAATAAAGGGGACATTTTGAAAAATAAATATTTATTAATTATTTGAAATCGACTGATTTTACTATCTTGCTTTTATAATGCTGTTGTAAAATATAATATAAAAAAGCGGTAAGCTATTATGAAAACAGTTCGTTTTTTATTTCTGTCATTACTGTCAATCTCATTTTTTATAACTGCTATTGCTGGTTCACAAATACTAAAAACCCCTTTGAAGAAAGACAACTCCAATATACAGGATAATCCTGAAATAAAACCTCTAATTAGCAAATCTGAAAAATACTATATATCGAAAAACTACGATTCTTCCTCTCTTATTTTAAAACAAGTACTTGAACTTACACCGGATAATGAGAAAGCACTATATTATTACTCTTTGGTCTTGATTGAGCAAAAGGAATATCAAAAGAGTAAAGAATGTTGTGTAAAAGGCATGAAATATGAGACTGCTTTTTATGAAAACTTTGCAGCAAATCTTGCCATATGTTACATGAAACTAGATGAATTGGATTCAGCATTACAATTGCTGAACGAAGCAATGCAAAAATACCCTCTGAATTCGAAGATGCATTATGCTTTGGGAGTGGTTCAAATGAGAAAGGCGGACTATCAAAAAGCCGAAGAGTCCCTTGTCTATTCAATACTATTAAACCCATGGGAACAAATGGGTCATTTTGAAATTTCAAAATTATATGAAAAAATAAATGAACATATTATTGAAACAATAACACTTATCACATTCCTTACCCTTGAACCAAACACAACGTATTCTCAGGAAGCACACAAAATGCTTGATTATATTGATAAGTTGTATCGAAATAATGATAACACAATATATCTATCATCAGATAATCTATTGAATAACTCACCTTTCATGACATTGGAATTAGCTATTAAACTGTCGATTACAGCTGACAATATCAATAAATCAGGCAGAAAATCTTTCGAGTTGAAAAAGAACAGATATATGCTTATACTCTCTCTCATCCAGAAATCATATGATGAAGATTTTGAAAAGTATAAAGAGCAATTATTTTTCCGCATCTACTATAAGTTCCTTGGCGACATCCATCGGGCCGGCTATTCGGAAGTTTTTGCCTACTACATCTTCTCCGGCTCAAAATACCCCGAAGTGAAAGAGTGGCTCGACGAAAACGAAGAAAAGGTGGAGGAGTTCAGGAAGTGGGTGGATGACTATCAATGGTAAATGTTAATATAAAAGGTATTTTTGCCGATTAAAAAAATTAAAAATGTTGGATTTATGATATTGAAATATATTGTTTGAACAGTTGCACCCATATAGTTACAGCCTGATCATATCATTTGTAACTTCGGTGATAGTAGCGCTTGTTGCCTGGCGTAACAGGAAGGCTAAAGGCGCATTCCCGATTTTCTGGACCATGGTCGGTACGGCCGTATGGTCCGGGGCTTATGCCGTCAGTTTCACCTGTACCGGTACCCAGGAGCAACTGTTCTGGTTCAATTTTACCTTTATCGGCTGTTACATTGCAGCCATTTCACTTCCTGCATTTGCGCTGTTGTTTACCGGTAAAGACAGGCATATCAAGCTGAAATACCTGCATATCCTTTCTGCCTTCGCATTGATTGGGATTGCCGCAGCATATACTGACCCGCTCCATCACCTTTTTTACACTACCTGCTATAGTGTCCGGGACAGCGACGGCTTCATTTTACATACTGAAAAATATATCGGTTACTATTTCTTTGCCATTTCTTTCCCACTGACGATGACCCTGACGTCGGTCGCCATCCTTGTAAGGGAGTACTTCAGGGTGCAGCTGCTGCAAAAGAAGCAGATCAAAGCGATGCTGATTGTAATTGCAATTACATGGGTGATGACATTCCAGTCCCTGGCCGGGCTGACACCCTTACCCGATGTGGACCTGACCCCCAGTGCTTTGTCGGTTCAATGTGCAATAATACTATATATTATTCTTAGATTCAGGTTCCTTAACGTAGCCCCTTTTGCACGTGAAAAAATGCTGGAGGTAATGGACACAGGGCTGATTGCCCTTGACATGGACTACACGATTGTCGAAGTCAATCCATACTCCGAAGCTGTGTTCAACTTCAAGGCCAGGGATGTAATCGGCAAGAACCTGAGCAATTGTGACTTTCCCAACCGCCCAGCCATCGAGTTCTTTCTTACCACCGGCATGGAAAAAACCGGGATCATTTTCGGCAAAGACAATGTAAGGTATTTCGAGATGACTCAAACGCCGATCATTATTAAAACGAAAGAGAAAATCGGTGTGCTTCTTACTTTCAATGATATTACACATATGAAAGAATCTGAGGCATCGATCAGCCGGAGCGAACAGGCTTTCAGGAATATTGTCGAAACCTCTCCCGACGGCATTACACTTTTCAATTATGAAGGAAAACTGACATTCGCTTCCGAAAAGGCATACAGAATGTTCGGCTATGACAGGCCGGAAGCCGTACACGGCAAATCTTACCTGGAGTTCATCCAGCCGGGCTTCAAAGAAATCGCTTTGGAAGCTTTCACCAAGATGCAGAACGGTTACGACATCGGTGGGCTGGAATACAAGGTCATCAGCAAAGACGGAAATGAATTCTGGTGCGGCATCAATGCCGCCATCCAAAGGGACGCTGCCGGAAAACCCTGCGAATTCCTCTTTATGCTGCGCGACATCAACCTCAGGAAAAAGTACGAAGAAGATCTTAAGAACCTCCTTATTGAACTGAAGAACTCCAATGACCTGAATGAAGAGAACCTCAGGATTAAGAGCAGCCTCATCAAAGAACTTGAAGAATCGAAGAAACAATTAGAGAGAATCAATAATGAGAAAGACGTTTTCTTTTCGATCATTGCCCATGACCTGAAGAATCCTTTCTTCGGGCTCATCGGCCTGTCAAAGATACTGGCCGAAGAGTTTGCCGACCTGACACCCGAAGAGGTCAGCGCGATTACCCTCAGTCTCAATAAATCTGCCGAGAACCTGTACAAACTGCTTGAAAACCTTCTCGAGTGGTCCCGCCTTCAACGCGGAGCCATGCAGTATATGCCTTCGCAGTACAACCTGAAAGGCCTCGTTGCCGGTGTCATGGAACTGATAGGACAGAGCGCTGTTAACAAGGACATTGACGTAACACAGGACATCCCGGACGATTGTGTGGCCTGGTGCGACAAAAACATGATCGGTACTGTCATTCGCAACATTGTCTCCAACTCGGTGAAGTTTTCCTACAGGAAAGGGAAGATCGGCATTACTGCCGGGAAGGAACAAGACAGGGTTACACTTGTCGTTCATGACAATGGGGTAGGAATGAGCGATGAAATCCTGGAAAAACTGTTCCGGATCGACAAGAAGATTACTTCCAAGGGTACCGAAGGTGAGGTCAGTTCCGGGCTGGGATTGATACTGTGCCGGGAACTTATCGAGAAGAATTACGGTACAATCGAAGTGACAAGTAAATTTGGAATCGGCACTACTGTTCGTATTACCCTGCCGGCCGATCCCGGGGAGAACGGCGGCGTCAGTTGCTGAAGGACATAAAAACCCTTTGGAAAAAAATTTGGTTCTTCGCTTTTCAGTCTGGATTTAAAAAGTACCTATCATTACGATTATGGGTATTAGTAGCAACAGGCGATCAGACAACTATACAGTCATAAAGCGCCATTACACATCCCCCGTCCGCATCTTGCCAGAGGGGGAGCGTAATGTAAGGTCTTAACCCCTCTAAAAAGAGGGGTGGCTGGGGCAGCAGCCGGGGTGTGTCCATTAAGTACTGGAAAACAAAAATTATTCATTTACACACAACAAATTGCGAAGGTCAAAAAAAATTTAATTTTTTGTGAAACCTTTTTCGTTTTAGTGTGTTAATACATATATGGATAATCCATATATGATTTTTTAATGGAAATTCGTTTTTGGGATTATTATTTAAGTGATGGATTGGTTCTGAAATTGTCCCAAAAAAATATATAAATTTTCATTTAAAATTATTAATTAATGTAAGGAAAAGACTATGAAAAAATTATTCCGCTTTTTCATCCTTGCAGCTTTTATCTTTCCTCTGCTCCATGTAGCACTGCAGTCACAGGACGAGGAACTGCAAAAGATAAAGAATACCCTGCCCAAAATGCTTGGCGCCAACAATGCCGGCAATGATTTCTGGTTAACCGTACCGCCCTGCTACGAAGACGAGTCGAGTTCCTATGACAATTTCATCAAACTCTATGTCGCTTCCGACTTCAATACACCGGTAACAGTTGAAGTACCCGGGAAAAATTACAAGGTTACTAAAATGACACAAGCCAACGATGTGATTGAGTTCAACCTCACTCTCGACGTTGCAACCCCCTGGAGAAAGACAGGCCATGAACAATCACCGGCGGAAACGGTATGGGAAGGCAACGGCATCCACGTCTATTCAGATAATTTCATTGTCGTCTATTGTGTGGTAAGGTACCGGATGACGAGCGACGGATTCCTCGCCGCTCCCGTACATTGCCTCGGCAAAGATTACCAGGTTGCTTCATACGGCAGTGGCGATGCCATCACCCAACATGTTTTGCCAAGCCTGACAGGATGTGTCAGTGTTTACGACAATACAACCGTGGATTTTACCCTGGGTGGTAACAACTATACAAAGACTGCCGGCGACATGTTTCCAGGTTATCATAAGAAATGGACTCTGAATAAAGGCGATGTCATAATGGTGGCCTCCGAGGGCGCAGACGCCGACATGACCGGCAGCCGCTGGCTTGCCAACAAACCGATTGGCGTAGTCTCCGGCAATTACTGTGCTAATATACCCGTGGACAACAGGTGGTGCGACTATGTTGCTGAAATGGATATGCCTACCTATCAATGGGCAAATGATTATCATGTCGGAAAAATCCCCGACAGGAAATATCCCTCATTGATCAGGATCTTCGCAAAAGAACCCAACACCCAAATCTACCGCGACGGACAATTGATCGGATTAATCCAGGAAGCCGGAGGAAAGCAGAATAAGGGCTGGATCGAAGTCCGTGCCGTGCCGATTGCCGAGACTCCCCGCTCGGTCGTCATCAGCGGAGACAAACCAATCAATGTCGTTTTGTGCAACACCGGCGTCCAGGAAGACGGCAATCCTTTACCCGACAGCGACCCGTTCCTGATGGCAATGACACCCGTCAACCAGTACCAGAAGGAAATTATTTTCTGTACTCCGGGAGTCTATGGCGGCGTGGGATTCAGGAAAAACTTCGTTAACCTGGTCTATGAAACCGGCCCGAACGGCGAAATGCCCGACGATGTCGAATTCGCACAGGTTATTGACGGCAATTATTATTGGGAGAAATTGAAATATAAATTCTCAGGGGAAGACGAAAAATTCGCCTATGACGTGAACGGGAAAAAGTATGCGCTTAAAACAATCACCCTGCCTAAGCTTGGAGTTTACAAGATCAGGGCAGAAAAACCCTTCGCCGCCTATTCATTCGGCTACGATTACTGCGATTCTTACGGATACCCGACAAGCACAGCAAGCACCGTAATCGGGTCTAATGATGATATGCCGCCTGCCATCATTGTCCGGACTGATGATTCCAGAGGGGCATATGTCCGTGGAACGACCGTCGATATGCCGGAGGATGAAGCCGACAGGACAAATATGTCGTTGGTACTTTTCCACAGCGATGCCGGATATAATTACGAGTTTACGAAGGAAGAATTTATTCCGGGCCAGGACAGGGAACTGAACTGGGAACTCAATGTAATTGACAACTCAAAGAATGCCCTGGGGTTCCTGACATTTGTGGACAGGAACGGCAACGATACTACAGTCTATTATGCCTATAGCGGCCAAAGGGTAGGCCTCGAAGACGGCCAAGACGTTCCCGAAGGATTTGCCAGCCGTGCATTCAGCGTCGGCAGTTCCGCTGCAGTGGTCGATTTCACACTTCGGCAGCCCGGCCAAACCGATGTGTACCTGTACGACGAAAGCGGAAGGCTCGTTAAGAAGGTTTTGTCGGAAGACATGGCTGCCGGAAAGCATTCTGTCTCCGTCGATTGCAACGGCCTGAGTTCCGGAACATATATCATTGTTCTCATCAGCGGCGATTACAAAGACTCGGCCCTGTTGAAAATTGTGAAGTAATAAAGTATTTTGTTGATTTCTATGTACAACCTTGTGGTTTTCCACAGGGTTGTACTGTTTTTGAGCGCCCCCGGCCGTCATTCTTCTTTCAGGACAGCGTCTATTATTTTCCTGTCGAAAACCCTGCCGACGGGATAGCAATTAAACCTGTTGTCCCAGTATGGTGTATGGCTGTAAAACCAGTTCAGCATCGTCCAGGGATTGGAAGCAAAGACCGAGTCCGATTTCATTTTATTTTCGAATTCGGCCTTGAGCGCCGGGTCTTCTGCAAGCATCTTACGGGCCAATGGTTCCATCACATATTGTTCTGAGTATTCCTTCTGTTCGAAGATGGCGTTCATGTAACCCCAGCCGACAAAGGATGCCTGTGCTTTCGGTTCGAGCAGGTGGGCAACAATTTTAGCAGTCCTCTGGTTCATGTCGATTATTACCGAACCGGCGGGGAACCCCCATTCGCCTTCATTTTCTTCGAGGTCGAATCCGGTTAGGGTCTGGTGTCCTTCGTAGGGCGTATTCCTGAATTTTACATTGCTGAATTTATAATATTTCACTTTGATGGACCGGGGTTTTTTCAGGACAGTCATTTTTACTGCGTGAAGTTTCAGCCTGTCGATGATGTCTGTCCACTCGGCAGGTATGATGTATGCCTCCGGCAATTTGACCGGGTTCACAGGATCGATCTTACCGAAAAACGGTATCCTGTACATTTTCTGCTTACCGTTGTACTTAATCCAGTCTCCTCCTGTCAGGTCGCTTTTTGTTACCTCGTAGTCGATGCCTTTGAAATCCATCATTGTACTGTCTTTGAAGGCATTGTTAAAACCGAGGGGGTATTCCTTTGCCCTGAATGACGGTGTACGTGTGTATTCGTCGGATTGCTCCACTAATTTCCTGAGGTTTTGCTTTTCGCTCTTTAACAGTTCCATCGTGTGTTTGATCATGCAGTATGTGGCTTCCACTCTGGGTTTGTATGGTTTCAGCATATGGGTTTCAATCAGCAGCCCGGGCCTGTTCTGAAGAGCGGTGTAACCCTGTGAGAGCAGTGGCGATGAGGCCCAGCTTCCGATGCCGCTGCGTGGGTCATGCCAGTTCCTGAAGAAGACATAGGGGAAGATGGGGAATCCCGATTTTTCCATCATAGTAGTTACATAGGGCAGATAGACTTCTTTCTGCCAGCGTGTAAGGTTTTCGTCCATATTGCCGCCGGTTTCGAGGCCGTAGGTCAGGACGTACTGGTAGTCAGCCCCGTCGGTAGTATGGCAGTCGATGAAAAAGTCAGGCAGCCATTCGTTGAAAAGCGCCAGCCAGGCCTTCATCTCCGGAGCATCTGCTTTCATGTAGTCCCTGTTGAGATTGTAGTTCTGTGCCGTTGTACGCCAGCCCATCTCCTTAGGCCCGTTCTGGTTAATCCTGTTGTGGGGGCCGAAACGTTCGTGCCCGTCCACACTGAAGATGGGTATGAAAATGACTGTAACACCGTCGATGAGAGTCTCCATCTCTTTTTTTGTAATAATATCCCTGATCAGTGTCAGCCCGGCGTCTTTGCCTTCAGGTTCACCGGCGTGTATGCAGGCCTGTATCAACAGGACGGCATTGCCGGAACGTCGTACCGCTCCGGGTGTAAAATTCCCGTTCCTGTCCACAATCAGCAAGGGCAGGTCCCTGCCCTGCGGGCTTTTGCCGAAAGACTCATACTTAACCATTTTACTTTGTTCGGCCAGCAGTTTGCAGTAACTCACAGTCTCGTCGTAGCGCGGTGTTTCGAGACAGCCTGACTTTTCGTACCAGGTCTCAAGGTCTGCTGAATTTACGTTGCACAGTAAAACAGCGAAAACGGCTGCCGTAAGTATTATTCTTTTCATCATCTGTTCTTTTCCAAGTTAATTCCGAAAATATCCGATTAAAATAGTAAAAAAACATCTATGTAAAAAAATGGATTTTTAGCACACTAATTGATACAATATTATTTTGAATTGAATGAATTTGTTTGTAGATTAATAAAAAATAAGAATTTGTTAAAAAATAGAATTGTAATATGAAAAAAACGGCGGGTTTTGTATTCATTTTATCTATTCTTTTGGGGATGACCGGCTGTTCTGACACGACGACCAATGTACAGACCATTCCGCAGGTTACCCTTGAGCGCTACCTGGACAGTTACAATGTAATGCGTGCCGTTACTGAAGTCTCGGGCACCAATTACGACAACGTAACGGTCTATTTCAGGAACTCTTCCGGAACGACTGTCGGTTCAGTCACTTTGAACGAAAAGAATCCTTCTGCCGAGAATTTGTATTTCTCCAGCGGTCTTCAGAAGATGAATCTCTATTATGCCTCGATGACGGAGCCGACCTGGTATGTGCCCGGTACTGTCCACATCGAGTGCGATTACACCGACGCACTTGGCTCGGGAAACTATATATTTAACGGGCTGATTGCGGCCTGGACTTTGAATTAGTTCCATAATATTGTGGGGACAGATATTTGAGAAATATTTACAGGCTAATTAGTATTATAGCTTATTTCCTGAATTATTAGAAATAAATTTGTGGTTTATTTTTCCTGAATAATCGGAGGAATTATGCATCCAGTAACATTCAAAATCCATTACCCCGAGAATCTCTCGAGGGGACAGCTGTTGTTAAAAACCTTCTTCGGATTCCTATATGTAGGAATTCCCCACGGCATCTGCCTGTTTTTCCTGGGCATCGTTGCAAGTGTGTTTGCATTTATTGCTTTCTGGGCCATCCTGTTTACAGGTACTTATCCCAGGGGAATGTTCGACTTCATCGTTGGTGTACAGCGCTGGTCATACCGCGTTAGCGCGTATCTCGGATTAATGACGGATGTCTATCCGCCGTTCACAATGCAGGTTACTGATAGCGACGCCGTTGTGTTTGACGTTCAATACCCCGAATCATTAGGAAGAGGTAAAGTCCTTCTTAAGCTATTCTTCGGCTTTTTCTATGTAATTATACCTCATGGATTCTGCCTTGCATTCATCGGTATCGGCGCATCTTTCTGTATTTTTATTGCTTTCTGGGCCATCCTTTTCACAGGCAGGTTTCCTGAGGGCATGTTCAGGTTCATCGAAGGCTACTACCGCTGGGGCGCCAGAATGAGCGCCTATATTGGCTACTTGATGACCGACGTCTATCCTCCTTTCACAGGTCAGGAAGTGTAATCGTTATCTGATTCACAGTAATCAATCACAATATTTAAAAAAACGGGGACAGGCTGCTGCTTGTTCCTGTTTTTTTTACATTGGCCCTGTCTGAGAGAAGCCCTGAGCCTTCAGATGTCCAGCCTTGACATCTGAAGCCAACCTGCTTTATTTAGAAAACTTAATTATTAGTAATTTTTTTATCTATAACGTATTTATTATATTTAAGTTCATGTAAAATTAAGAAATGATGAAATGCAGTTTTTTAAATGTAAACGTAAAAGAGAAAAATTGAGAACATTGGGATTGGGATGAGAGAATCTATATATATAAAAATAAAACGACGACTCAAATATATACTGCTTTTCCTGCTGGCCGTTTCATTCCTGGATTTCTATCCGGCGGACCTCGACGCTGCACCCCGCAAGAAAGCGGCTTCCTCGCGCAAGAAAGCTTCCGCCAAGAAAAGCGCTTCCAGGAAGAAATCGGCAAACAAGCGGAAAAAGAAGAAACTCGACAGGAAAAAGAAAGCCAAGAAAAAGAAGAGGAAGAAAAGAAGAGGCAGGCGCCGCAGAAGGGCGAGAAGCTACAACCCGGCTGTGGCAAAGGCGCTTTCCTACGATCTGATTCAGTCCACTTCGCCTGAGATATGCAATCTCTCGGGACTGAAACCTGCTTCAGGCAATATTACCAGGCCTTATGTCAGCAGTTCCGACACTGTCAGTACAGACCCCGTAGAGTTGTTTGCTTCCGACGATGAATACACCGAGTTCATACAGTTGAATCCTGATGAACTGCTCGACATGGATACTTTCAGGGCGCTGTGGCTGCGCTTTGTCGAAGGCAAAAGCGCCGACGAGATGACGGAAGCAGGCATTTACAAGCAGGAGATCATGAATGAAGTGATGAACTGGATCGGTACACCTTACCTTTTCGGCGGCAATAGTTCGAAATCGATAGACTGTTCTGCTTTCACGCAGAGGATATACCTGAACGCCGCAGGTGTACTGCTGCCGAGGACTGCCCGGACACAGATCGACGCGGGCAGGGCTGTTAAAATGGAAGACCTGGAATTCGGCGACCTCATCTTCTTCCATACCTATTCACGTCAGTTTGCTTCTCACGTAGGCATTTACCTCGGCGACAACCTGTTCGTCCACGCCAGCTCAAGGTACGGCGTGGTCGTCTCCCTGCTGAGCGACAGCTATTACCGTTCGCATTTCATCGGCGGTAAAAGGCTGACGGTCTATGATGTCCTGCGCTACGGCACTAACGGCAATGGCGGCAACGGTAACGGCAGTAACGGTAACAGCAGCAACAACCAGAAATAACCGGCAATAAATTACAATAGAATAAATTATTAGGTGATTACTATGGCAGACGATAAGAAAATTATTTTCTCGATGGTGGGTGTCAGTAAGATATTTCCCCCGTCAAAACAGGTACTTAAAGACATTTACCTGTCATTCTTTTACGGTGCAAAAATCGGCATCATCGGCCTTAACGGCTCGGGCAAATCGACACTTATGCGTATCATAGCAGGTGAAGAACAGTCTTACAACGGTAACGTTGTTTTCTCGCCGGGCTATTCCGTCGGGCACCTGCCGCAGGAACCAATACTCGACGACAATCTTACCGTAAGGGAGATTGTGGCACAAGGTGTGGAAGAAGTCTCGTCCTTACTGAAAGAGTATGACGAGGTAAATGCAAAATTTGCCGAGCCGCTCGACGACGACGAGATGGCAAAGGTAATCGAAAGACAGGGTGAACTGACAGACCTGCTTGATAAATATGATGCCTGGGACCTCGACCACAAACTCGAGCTGGCAATGGACGCACTGCGTTGTCCCGAGCCGGACGCTCCGGTCAGGCACCTGTCCGGAGGCGAGAGAAGGCGTGTGGCTCTGTGCCGCCTGCTGCTTAAGGAGCCGGACATCCTGTTGCTGGACGAGCCTACGAACCACCTCGACGCCGAGTCGGTACAGTGGCTCGAAGAGCACCTCAGGCAGTACAAAGGCACTGTAATTGCAATCACTCACGACAGGTACTTCCTCGATAACGTTGCCGGCTGGATACTGGAATTAGACAGGGGTGAAGGCATACCCTGGAAAGGTAACTATTCTTCCTGGCTGGACCAGAAAGCCAAGAGGCTGGAACAGGAAGGCAAAGCCGAGTCAAAACGCAGGAAGACACTGGAACGGGAACTGGAGTGGGTACGTATGTCCCCGAAAGCAAGGCATGCCAAAAGCAAGGCGAGGATCAACGCATACGACGCCATGCTCAATGAAGACGTAAAACAGAAGGAAGAGCAGTTGGAGATATTCATTCCTAACGGCCCCAGGCTGGGCAACAAAGTAATCGAAGCGGAGAATGTGTCAAAGTCATTTGGCGACAAGCTCCTGTTCGAGAACATGAATTTCAGCCTGCCACCCGGCGGCATTGTCGGTGTCATCGGCCCCAACGGCGCAGGTAAAACGACGCTGTTCCGAATGATAATGGGAATGGAGAAGCAGGACGACGGTACTTTCTCGACCGGCGAGACGGTGAAGATCGGGTACATCGACCAGAGCCACACTGCAATCGACCCCGAGAAGTCCGTCTGGGAAGTGATTTCCGGCGGCAACGACCTGATGTCCTTAGGCGGGCGCCAGATCAATACCCGCGCATATACGGCCCGTTTCAATTTCAGCGGCGCCGACCAGCAGAAGAAATGCGGCCATCTCTCCGGTGGCGAGCGCAACAGGCTGCACCTGGCAATGACCCTGAAAGAAGAAGCCAATGTGCTGCTGCTGGACGAACCGACAAACGACATCGACGTCAACACCCTCAGAGCTTTGGAAGAAGGACTCGAGAACTTCGCAGGCTGCGCCGTCGTCATTTCGCACGACCGCTGGTTCCTCGACAGGATTGCCACGCACATCCTGGCGTTCGAAGGAGAATCGATGGTTTATTTCTTTGAAGGCTCTTTTACCGAATACGAAGAGAACCGTAAAGCACGCCTCGGAGATGCAGGTCCTACCAGAATACACTATAAGAAGCTGAAAGTGGACTGAGTTAATGCTGAATGCTGAATTCTGAATTCTGAATTCTGAATGATGAATGCAGAATGATAAATGCTGAATTAAAAAGTTTTCCCCGCCTTGGATAAGGCGGGGGCAGGGGGTGGTTGGACTCTTTCAGTTTGTAAAGTTCATCAAGTTTATAATGAATTCTGAGCCGAGCGTAGCGAGACCGGCGGAGCCAATTCTGAATTCTGAATGATGAATTAAAAATGAAGAATAATAAATGATGAATTATAAATGCTGAATTCTGAAGTTAAGAAGAAGCTGAACCAGAGCGACTTTCCCCGCCTTAGATAAGGCGGGGGCAGGGGGTGGTTGGACTCTTTCAGTTTGTAAAGTTTGTAAAGTTCATCAAGTTTATAATGAATTCTGAGCCGAGCGTAGCGAGACCGGCGGAGCCAATTCTGAATTCTGAATGATGAATTAAAAATGAAGAATAATAAATGATGAATTATAAATGCTGAATTCTGAAGTTAAGAAGAAGCTGAACCAGAGCGACTTTCCCCGCCTTAGATAAGGCGGGGGCAGGGGGCGGTTGGACTCTTCCGGTTCAAAAAGTTTTTCAAGTTTGTAAAGTTCGTCATGTTCATAAAGTTAGTCAAGTTTGTAAAGAAAGAATGAAAGCCCCGTAGGGTCTTTTCCTCTCTCAATAGCCACGTCATTTATGGCGTGGGCCGCATAGCAAAAGAAACAATCTACTCTGATCCGGGAGCGTCGAGATGTACTCCACCTCTCAGGTGGAGTACTGCGCTCGGCTCAGAATTCAGAATTAAAAACTTGTGGTCAGCGTATTTCAGGACAAGACACTTTACAATAGGCTATTCCGGGAAGATGAACACTTCTTCGATCCGCAGCCCGAACACTTTCGAGATGTCGTATGCCAGTTTCAATGAGGGGTTGTATTTCCCTTTTTCAAGAAATACAATCGTCTCGCGGCGTACACCTACTTTTTGGGCCAGGTCCTGTTGAGACAAGTCTAACCTGGCCCTCAGTTCCTTGATTCTGTTATCCATTCCTCAATCCCCTGAGTTTGATGAACAGCCAGCTCAGGAAGAAAACCATGGCCATGCCCATGATGCCTAAGCCTATCAGAGCGTGAGATTCCAGGGTGGTTTTGTCGCTCATATACATGATGAACAGCCACAGGTAGATGGAGATATAGTATGACAGAGATGAGGATTTGACGAGGATTTGTTTCGACAGCTCGTCTTCCACAGGTTCCTTTGCCCGCAGGCTGTTCAGTCTCTGCCAGCCGAAAAACAGGGCAAAACCTACGATGATTACTACCCCTGCAATCATGAATACCTCTGGCGTTTCAACCGACATATCGGAAGTAAATGCCCACAGTATTACCGAAGCCAGCACTAAGCCTGCAACAGCGAATAGAATTACAGTCTTTTTCATAATTATTTCCCTTTCAATATTAGTTATAAATATATAACAAAATGTTATAAATAACTAACACAAAGTTAGAATTAAATAACATTAAATGCAAGTATTATTTTTATATTGAAAGAAATATAATCAAAATGAAGTATTACCCGGGTGGAAGCCTTGGCCCCATGTGATTATTCCGGGGGCTGTCCCGTGCCATAATAATGCTTTGCCAATTAAAATTATTTCACTAAATTATTTCTCTTATAAAATTGATAATTAAAAATGGTGAGTTATGAAGATAGAGATTAAAAAACTGACAAACGAAGAAGTAGCACAGATGGGTGTAATGAGTTGGCCAATCTGGACAAAAGAGAAATCGACTTTCGACTGGTACTACGACTCGAGGGAGATGTGCCTCATTCTTGAAGGGAAGATCAAAGTACATACGGAAGACGACACCGTCGAGATCAATCCCGGCGATTTTGTTATCTTCCCGCAAGGGCTGAAATGCACCTGGGAGATTTTTGAACCCGTGCGTAAACACTACAACTTCGATTGAAAATAAATAGCTATATGGTTTTATTGGAAATTCCTGATTCGTTAGAGTAATTCGGAAATAGTTCTTTCAAAAATTTGAATTGTTGTTTACCGGCAATAATTGCACAGATGTTTGATGAACTAACGGTAGAATTGCCGGTACGGCCGGAAAAAAGCCCATCTATCGGGTGAGAGAAATTAATATGTATTGTCCAAATAAGGAGAGATGATCGTTATGCCAAAGGATTTTTCAGCTCAAACGCTGTACAGGCTGCCGTGGAATTTTGCAGACAACAGTATTTCATGGCTCGAGCCTACCAGCAAATGCAACCTGCATTGCGACGGCTGCTACAGGGAGAACAGGGTTAACTCCCACAAGCCGCTCTCTGTCATTCAACATGAACTTGACGTGTTCGAGAAGAACCGCAAGACCGACGGCGTATCGATTGCCGGGGGTGAGCCTCTGCTCCATCCCGACATCTTCGAGATCGTATCGATGATCCGCAGGAAGGGTTGGAAACCCATCATTAACACCAACGGCATCCCGCTGACCAAAGAGATGCTGCTCGAACTCAAGAAATCCGGCGTGGACGGATTCACGTTCCACATCGACAGCCGCCAGGGACGCCCCGGATGGAAGGACAAAAACGAGGTTGACCTGAACGAAGAAAGGCTGAAGTATGCAGTAATGCTAAAAGAAGCAGGCAACATCTCCTGTTCTTTCAACGCTACTGTCTATCCGGAAACAATGCAGTACATACCCCAGGTCCTCAAATGGGGCCAGGAACATATCGACAAAGTACATGTGATGGTGTTCATCATCTACCGTATGGCCATTCTCGGCTCCGGACTGGATTATTACGCCGGGGAAAAGAAAGTAAGCTTCGACATGACCTATTCCAAGGAAGACGATCAGCGCAGGACCGACATTACTGCGCCTGAAGTTGTCGAACTGATCAGGAAAGAATACCCCGGTTTCATGCCTTCAGCTTTCCTTAACGGCACTCACGATCCTGACTCTTACAAGTGGCTTCTGACCGGCAGGATGGGCAACAAGCACCAGATCATGGGCTATGTCGGGCCGAAGTTCATGGAGATGATGCAGGTCTTCAAACACCTGTTCACAGACAGCTACCTTGCCTATTCGAAAACGTCGTGGCTCAGGCGCGGCAGGCTGTACTTCCTGCTGGCTCCCTTCGACAAAGGAGTACGGGGAGTGGCTAAGGAATACTTCAGGTCGCTGACGGAAAACACGAAAGCCTTCTTTAAGAAGCTCCATTTCCAGTCTGTAATGATAATACAGCCGGCCGACGTTTACGCCAACGGGGACATCAACATGTGCGACGGCTGCCCGGACATCACCGTATGGGAAGACAAGCTGGTCTGGTCCTGCCGTCTCGAAGAGCAGTACCGCTGGGGACAGAACGTCAAGATGATACCTCAGGCAAAAGAAGTGGAAGCAGAAGTTAATAGCGTAGTGAGCGATTCAAAATAACCTGATACACAACTCCTGGACAATGGGCAGTAGCACGTTGTCCAGGAAAATTCACCTCAACAATTTTTTTATCCGGCCATTCCATTTTCTAATCCAGGGCGGGTAAAACATTCTTTTTTCTTCATTCTCAATTCAGCATTCTTAATTCAGAATTCAGAATTGGTATCGCCGGTCTCGCTACGCTTGGCTCGTCATTCTTTGCATTCTTGACTAACTAAGAAACCCCATCCCGGCCTTCCCCAAGGGGAAGGTGAAAGATGCACGGGGTCAGCTACGGGGCTGTCTTTTGAACTTGACGAACTTTATGAACTTTACAAACTGATCCACCCCATCCCAGCCTTCCCCAAGGGGAAGGTGAAAGATGCACGGGGTCAGCTTTTTCCTCCATTCAGAATTCAGCATTCAGAATTCAGAATTGGCTCCGCCGGTCTCGCTGCGCTCGGCTCAGAATTTAGAATTTTCTGACCACCAGCAACTAATCACCAGCCACTGACCACCAGCAACTGACCACTAATCACCAGCCACTGATCACCAATCACCAGCCACCACTCCTAACTGCTCACAATCACCTTACCTTCTCGTACAGGTCAAGAATGCTGCGCGCCAGGCTCTGCCAGTTGTTGTTTTCTTTGTATTGTGCAATGTTCCTGCTCAGTTCCGGGCCCATCCCCGAGTCGAAATATCTAATTATGGCTTCTGACAGCAGCTCCGGTTCGGGGCGGTCGATGACGATGCCCGCATTGTAAGGTTCGATCATTTCCCTGAGGCTGCCGGTGTCGGTGGCAATGACCGGGACGCCGAAATGGTAGGTGATGCCTATTATACCGCTCTGGGTTGCCGATTTGTAGGGGAGGACACAGACGTCGGATGCCGAAAAGAAAAGCGGCACTTCGTTGTCGCCGATGTACCTCACATGGCGGACAATCCTGTCCTGAAGGTTGTTGTCGCGGATGATTGCGTCGTAGTCGTCGAAGCTGCCGTAAGTCTCCCCGGCAATGACAAGGACATAGCTGTCGTCGAGCAGCTTCATTGCCCGGAGCAGTATGTCGAGGCCTTTGTAACCCCTGATGAAGCCGAAGAACAGCAATACTTTCCTGTCTTTGGCAATCGACAGTTGCTTCCGTGCCTCCGCTTTGTCCATCCCGGCCCCGAAATGGTCGTAGAGAGGATGGGGGTGGAAGTTGAAAACAGCGTCGGGTTTCAGCTTGAGCAGGTCGTTTTTGACGGTGTTGCTCATTGCAATGAAAGCGTCGTTAGCCTCGAGGAACCTGCGTATGAGGAAGATGTCGCCCGGCCTTTTTTCGTGAGGTATCACATTGTCGAGAATGCTGATTGTCTTAATGCCTTTCTTTCTGAGCTTACGAGCCACGCTTGTAAGAGATAGGCTGAAGAAAGGCATCCAGAACTTCATCAGCAGTATGTCGGGGCTGAATTCGGCAATCTTACCTGCCGTTTTGCCGTAACTGAACGGGTTAATCGAGTCGAGAACAGCAATGGAATCCACCGGGTCGGCGTTGTCGCCGGGGCCGACGTACTGGCTCTGGCCCGGGAAAAGGACTGACGGGTACTGACGTGTAAAGGTATATGCCCTGATTTCATTATTCTTTTGGAATTCCCTGTAAAGAGCGGCGTTGTACTGGGCAATGCCGCCGCGCAGGGGATAGAATGTAGATAAATATGCTATTTTCATAAATACTATTTCAAATCCATATATTATTTATTACGAAAATTAAAAAATTATGAATTAATAACGTATAGAAAATAAAAATTGTGACGAAATGAACATGGATGTTTAAAATTAACTAATTTTGAAAATGTTTTTGTTGTATTGGCAGGTTTTATGAAAACGAGAAATAAAGTAATTTTAAGTGTATTGTTAGTTTTAATACTGGCAGGCGCCGGCCTCGCCTACCATTTCTATACAAACCTAAAAGAGGCGAAGTCTTCGCTTGCACCTCAACTGATGAAGAATGAAATGCTCGAGCTTGAAAACATCGATACTTCGAACATTCCGATAAATTACGACAGTATTCCCCAATTGAAGAACCTGCCCAAAGACAGCGTGAAGATGCTGATGAAGGACGGCAATGTAATCAAACTGAAAGACGGTTCGGTGCTTGCCCGCAAAGACAGCCACTATGTTGCAGTAGGACGCGATTCGGTCAAAGTTCTGAAGGACACCGCCACCTTGTTGCTGGCTGACGGCGACAAGATCAACCTGAAAAAAGGAAAAATGAAGATAATACCCGATTCAACCAGGGGCCTGAAAAAGAAAGCTCCGAAAGTTGTACTGAAGGACACGGCCATCGTCATGACCAACAGCAAAAAAATCCGGGAATACAAGGCAAAGGTAATCAAGGAATACAAAGACAGCGTCATTAAGGATTTCAGGGAAAAGAAGATGATTGCCCGGCTGGACTCCGTCAACAGGGCTAACGAGAAGAAAGCAAAACTGCTGAAGGGTAAGAAAATTACAATCGTGATTACCGGGGTGGATTCCCGCCTCGGCACTTCGTCCAAACACGCAGACGCTAACCATATACTGAACTTCTGGCTGGACGAAGGGAAGATTGAGATCATTACCGTGCCGCGTGGTACCACTGCCGACGCAGGCTTGGAGGACTCGATACAGAACTACCTGGCGAATGTGCGCTCGAACAAAGGGCGCAACGCTTACCTCAAGGAACTGTCGAGGATTACCGGGGTGAGGCCTCTGAATAATTATGTCGAATTCGGCTTTTCACAGGCGATCGGCCTGCTGGAACTACTGGGCTATGAAGGCGACGCCGTCCAGAAGCTGCGGATGCTCCGCAGCCGCAAGGCCTTCGGCTTCGGCGACCATCAGCGAAGCTTCAACCAGGGGCAGTTCATCAGGCAGATACTGCTTGCTTTCATACCCAAGATAGACGACATTACTGCGGAGTTCATGCTCCGCGCAGGTATGCTGCTGGTGGAAACTAATGTCGATGTCTCCACGCTGATGGACATCAGGGCCAAGCTCCTTGCAAAAGGCTTCCCACGGAGTCCCGACGATGTGCTGCTTCACACCAAACCGAGATACGGCCATCAGTACCTGGCCTATGACTTCACCGACGAGGGCAGCAGTTCCGATTTCTACGGCGTGGTGTCGAACACGGCAAAGCGCCTCGGCCTGAAAGAGAACCCACACGCCAGCGAAGAGACGACGAACCTGGCAAAAGGCAAATTAGACAAGATATTGGATAAGGCCCTCAGAGACACAATAAAGAATCCCGAGGCCGTAGTCAAGGCGCTGAAGGTACCCTTCGACCAGAGGTCATGGTTCCAGCTGATCGACCGGGACACACGCAGGCAGTACCGCGACCGGATATGCCACATGCTGATACAGGCATACACCCGCCTGAACAAGAAGGCTGAAGCCGACAAGGTCAGGAAAGCCCTTGCCGACGAGGTTAAAATGTTCGACAATAAGGGGAAATAGAAAACCTCTGGCTGTTTAGTGCAGGAATATACCCGGATATGAGTCCATCGGAACCGGTTCTCTTCATCAATTTTCATGTCCCGATCCGCCGGGATATGGCCGGCAAGACCTCTCAGAGCTGTGCCGGTCAGGCCGTACTGATATATGGGGTTGGCCTCAGGCCTTGACCAGGCAGAAAAGCTGATGTTCTTCGGGTTTGCATACCAATTTCCAATTGACATCCATCAAAAATTAATTGAACAATATTCTGATTTTAGTTTGGCCTTTTGAATCATTTCGATTGCTGAAGTGTTATTTGATTAAGACAGTAGATTACATATTTCAGGTTTCTTTGAAATAGCTTCGGAGGTAATATGAAAAATCTTTTCAAAATAGTAATAATCATGATTGCGACAATCAGTTGCCCGCTTTTTGGCCAGAATTACTGGGAAGAATTCAAGGTGCCGTCGCATGGTAGAATGCACTCTGTAACAACATTGAGCGATGGCAGGGTGATGTTCACCAACGCGAGCCAAAAAAGTAATGACAATAGCATTATTTTTTCATTTTATATTATGGATAAAGATTATAATATAAGTTTAATTAAGGAGTTCGATTCACCAGGTCAATTGAGCTCCTGTAACCTTTATCCCTATCTGTTCACAGACAAATACGGTTCTTACGTTGCAAAGTCCGGGAAAAAAATTTATACTAATATTGGTAATTCCGGCATTGAACCGGATACAATAAGTATTAACGATGATTCTTTTTTTGAATTCGACGGCCATATTTTCAGGTTCCTGTCTCCGACTCTCTTTATACTTGACAGCACAAGAAAATGGCAGGTCTATATTGATACTTTAAAAAATATCAGAAAGCTTGACGGATTGGGGATCATCGGTGACGGAGTCTTTTACAACCAGGATGATACGATCTATCGTTACGACAAAGTCAGTAAGAAAGTAAATGTTGTTATGGCAAGCCAGGATATATATCATACAGAATTTTCAGGCAAATATTTCAAATACTTCAGAGATGGAGATACCAATTTGACACAGGTTTATAAATATCATTACTTATGTAATTACAACGATAAAAATAATTCCTGGACGTATGACACTATTATTAACCCGAACATGAGTCTGGACCCGATATTGTATAATAATGAGTTTATGTTCATTGCCTGGAAAGAATCTGCCGGTTCCGAAAATTTATATAATGTATTAAGTTATACTCCCGGTCAAACAGCAAAGAATTTATTTTCATTTGTTGATTGCTATTATACTGTTACAATAGCTTATGATAAATTTTTCATCTCTTCCGAAGATTTTATTAAAATATATGATTTTGACGGTAATTTGGTAAAGACAGTAACACTTGGTTCATTTGATGATGACAACTTTCAAATGAAAGTGTATGACCGCAATAATATCTTATTCGACGTCCATAATGGGAGATTCCATTATAACCTGGAAAATGAAGAGCTGACAGGCCTGTCGGTTGCGTGTTCCACTGCACACGATATAAATAGTATTCTTAGAGTTAAGGAGAAAGAACATATCATTCCGGGCTACGAATATACTTCAGATAAAGGTGCGTCCTGGCATATAAATGATTTTCATTTAGGGGAATGGTGGTATAAAAAATATGCTGTCGATGACAACGACATACTCTATGAAGCAGAGTCGAACAAGGTTGCAATAAGCTCTGACGAAGGCAGTACATGGCAGAAGACACAGTATGATTTCGGAAAAAATGACATTAATACCTATGATTATTGTAGCATTCTCTATAAAAACAGCCTTGGCTTATTGGCATATTTTCCCACAGGCTTTTTCCTTTCCCAGGACAAAGGGATCAGTTGGCACAAGGTATCTGAGCCGTTAAACACGGTGTCGGATTCGATCCTGGACGTTCAAATGTACAGCGCTGGCGATGAGCTTTATACCTCTGTTTTTAATATCAGGGAAGATGGCCTGTCGTCGCCCTGGGTTTTCTACCATAGCAGCGACGGAGGGAGCAATTGGCAGAAGATGGCGGCAGGGCTGGAAAACAAGTTTATTCATTACTATGGAATGGATGGGGCCGGCAATCTGTATGCTGCCGACAAAAGCAGGATATACCTGTTAAAGAAGAACGGCTATTACTGGATGCCGCTGGTGCATAATTTCGAAGGAGGCCCGATCGATGATTTCGATGTTTCCGGGGATGGCACCCTGTTCGTTTATTCCGCACCCGACCGGCTTTTCAGGTCAACGATGCCGATGGGTACGGAAGAAAGCGAATTCGTTCCTTCGATTGGTACTGTCGTTACGCCCAATCCAGCCGTCAGCCAGGTTAATATTGCCTTCTGCAATAGTGTTTCTTCTGTTGTAACAATTACCGTTTTCAATGTTTTAGGAACTAAAGTAGGCGAATTCAGCCCGGGGTTTTTACCTGAAGGCATTCAAAACCTGTCCTGGGACTGCTCAGGGCTGCCTTCGGGGACATACTTCCTGAAAATACGGAACGGAAAAGAGGCGCTGATGTGCAGTATTCTTGTGAGCAGGTAAGAGGGGGTGAAAAGAGGAAAAGAATGTATCAGTTTATATCAACTTGAGTACTGGATTTTAAAAAATTAGTCTATTGGTAAGAATGTAAGTAAACTTTTTTATTATATATACATATTGTTTTCAGATAATAATATTTTTATTATTTTGCATTTATTAATGATTTGGTACCTGGTAAAAAAAGGTATTATTTAAGAAAAATTTGCAAAAAATAAATGAATTTGAAACAGTATGAAGTCAACAGAGAAATATAAACAACAGTTTAAATCAGATTTAAAGAAATTTGTTGAAAAATTAGGTAATTATGTTTCAACTGAAGATGGCAGTTGGACAATAAAGGGTTTTATAGATATCTTTAAAAATATTTATACAATTTCATCTGATACAAAAATTGTTTCGAAAATTCTTGAAATCCACATTTTTCCACAAATTCTTCAATTCGCTGAGAAAATTGGTTATAGCATTGTCTTGGCAGAAAAACAAAATTGGTATCCTGATCTAAGTTTTGTAAAAAAAGATAATGAAAAAATTAAATTTGCCGTAGATTTGAAAACTACCTATCGCGATCCTGATTACCCCGGACATATAAATGGATTTACTTTAGGTAGCCATGGTACATACTTTAAAGATAGAAAGAGCACAAAGAATATACAATTTCCTTATTCTGAATACCTTGGGCATTTTTGTCTGGGTATAATATATACAAGGGTGGACCTGAATGAGGACAATGAGAAAGAAGTATTTCAAGTTAAGGAGCTTCAGGATGATAATCCTGAAATTAGAAGAATTAAAAATACTATGAATAGAAGTGTCACGAAAGTTCAGTACCTAAAATCAATTACATCAGTAATTAAGGATTTCGAATTTTTTGTCGCTGAAAAATGGGAAATTGCAGGAGAGACGGAAGGTTCAAAGAATACTGCTAATATTGGATCAATTACGAGTATTGATGATTTGAAACATGGCAGAGGTGTATTTGCTCATTTGGGAGAACAATGGTTCGATGAGTATTGGATGAATTATGGTACAATTACAATGGTTAAAGATGGTAAAAAGACTACCAAATTGAAAGATTTTCTGGAGTTCAGGGGTAGGACTGATTTATTAAACAAACTTGTATTGAAAAACACAAAGAAAAAAGGAAAATGAGAGTAATTGTTCCTCCGATAAAGAGCCAGGGAATTAAAACAAAACTTGTACCCTGGATAGTGGATGTTTTAAAAATTGCCGGTAGAGGCGGAAGGTGGATTGAGCCTTTCTTCGGCACAGGCGTTGTCGGTTTCAATTCCGGATTTAAAAAGGCAATACTTAACGACACTAATCCTCATATAATAAATTTCTATAAAGGAATTCAGAATCGCTCCATTACACCTGCTGTTGTTAAAAGATATCTTACGATGGCAAATGAAAAACTGTCCAGGTCCGAAGAAAACGGATATGCATATTTCAGGGAAGTTAGAGACAGATTCAATAATGAATTTTCACCCCTCGATTTCCTTTTTTTGTCACGTACCGGTTTTAACGGAATGATGAGATTTGGAAGTAAAGGGAACTGGAATATCCCTTTTTGTAAAAAACCCGAACGATTTTCCCAGGCATATATAACTAAAATTGTTAATCAGGTTTCTAATATCTCAGATATTATTCAACCCGAACCTGAGTGGATATTCTATAATAATTCATTTTCCGGAATCATTCCACTTGCTTCAAAAAACGATATTATATACTGCGATCCACCCTATTTCGGCCGCTATGTTGATTACTATAACGGTTGGACTGAAAAAGATGAAATTCTTTTATTCGAACAATTATCGGAAACGTCGGCTAAATTCATTCTTTCAACATGGCATCATAATGATTGGAGAGAAAATGAAATGATCAATAAGTACTGGAATAATTTCAATATTGTTACAAAAGACCATTTCTATCATTCAGGCGGAAAAATTGAAAATCGCAGAACAATTGTTGAAGCTCTTGTGTGCAATTTTAATCTCGGAAATATTGATGAACATAACCATGGTATAAAAGAAAAAATACAGACCGATCAGTTAGTTCTTGAATTAATTTAGTATATAATAGTCATTATGTTAAGGGCTGTACATTCAGTATTTATATCAGATATTGCTACATAGTATAGTAATAAGCAACAAAGGAAACAGATGGAGCGACTTGTTAAGAAAGAAGGAACGGCGGAGCTTGCAGGCGGCATTTTGACGGCTGCGGCTTTCTGGTTTGTGATGTTTTCGCCCTGGACAAAAGACTATGTCAATTTCTGGACGGGGATGGTTGCCGCTACCGGCGCCATTACCGCTTACAGCCTGTGGTTCGGCAGGAAGGGGCTGAAGGAGATTTACAGGTTCGACTTCAAGTCGCTGCTGATTGGCCTTTGTGCCGCCGCGGCACTCTACGGAGTTTTCTGGGCCGGCAACGAGATCTCGCGCCTGCTGTTCGATTTCACCGACAGGCAGGTAATGTCCATCTACGGTACCAAGTCGCAGGCAGGGAAACTGTTCATCGGCGCTTTCCTGCTGCTGTGGATCGGCCCTTCGGAAGAGATATTCTGGCGCGGTTACGTCCAGACGCTTATGAGCCGGAAATTCGGCAAATGGCAGGGATATTTCCTCACTGCCGCGGTCTATGCCCTGGTCCACATCTGGTCTTTCAATTTCATGCTGATAATGGCGGCGCTGGTCTGCGGCCTGTTCTGGGGCTGGATGTACCTGCACTACAGGAATGTTGTTCCCTGCCTCATCTCACACGCTGTCTGGGACTTAGTGATATTCATTATTATTCCCATCACCTGATCTGTGTTTCTTCCGGCGTTCACGCCACCAATAAAAAACGCCCACCGGAAAAGGCAGGCGCATTTTAAACTTATGTAAGATTCGTGAGCTTAATCGATGAGGTTAATTTCCTCCGCCTGAAGTATTTCATAGGATTTCTCGGGTATGAGCTCATGGACAAAAGCCAGTATCTTCATCTTCTCGAGCCTCCAGTCTTTACCTTCGGGAATTGTATAGTAGTATTCCCTCCTGAGGATGTACCCGGCAGGTATTTCGGTCGTACTCAACTGCTCGCCCCAGGTCCCTGTAATGGAACCACGCAGGACATTGTTGTGAACATAGTTCTCGACATCCGGAGGTGTCTTTTCTTTGTCAATCTGCGGCTTGACGATGCTGTCCTCGAGCATATACAATGCAAGCCTGTAATTGGCGTTGCCCTTGCTCAGGCAGGCAATTTCCACGTCTAAGTACAGTTCCCTCGTTAACGGGTCATATTTCCTGAACAACCTGATCAGTACTTTCGGTTCGGTTTTCATCAGTTCTTCGACTTTTGCTGACCAGGAACCGTCGTTAAGAACCAGGCCTTCAGTAAATCTCATCCTGCTGATCATTCCTGCCGGGTTGAAATTGATGCCGAAGGTATTATTCAATTCATTGCCCTCAGTTGTCCTGAAATCATAGGTAAAGAGGCCTGTAGCCTGAGGTGTAGCAAAAGAGCCGGCATGTACCGTAAGAAGAAAGACCTGGTGATCGCTTTCTTCGGCAATTTGATGCGCCAGCCTTGCAGCCCTCGGGCAGTTAGTACACCTGAAACCCGTGTATTCCTCGAGAATAATCTTCCGTTTATTGCTTACGACGCTGTCGGTGCCGCCGTCAGTCTGCCTGTATGTACCCTCGATCTCGTCGCAGGAAGCGAAAAGGAGTAAAACTGAAACAGCCGCTGCGATGTTCAATAGCGCTCTGCCTTTGCTATATATATTAGTCATTGTATCCTCCCGTTAGAATGATGATGTAATTGAAAACGACACACCGTTTGCTGCCGGTACTACCCTGCAAATGCCTCCAACACAAAGAAGCCCCTCTCTCTGCCTCGAGTACGACAGGGCTATCCTTGTACTGTTGATGATGTAGGCGGCAGAGAAATTGTAGTAATGGAGCCTTTTACTCTCAAAATCATTGCCGTAGTTGTATTCATCGGCAACAGTAAAGAACCAGTTGGGTGCAAAGGTGTATTCTGCCAGTATTCCAAGCCAGTTACCATTGGTGTTGTCTTCTTTCGTAAGTGTGGAATCGGGTTCGGCTAACAAATGCTGGAACTCCATCCTGAGAGCCTGTTTGTTGCCGGTTTTCAGTGTAAATTCAAAAACCGAGGCAAAGGACTGCACCTGTCCGTAAGTAGGTGTCCCGCCCTCTTCCAGGTAATCCTTGTCGTATATATCATAGATTAAAGTCAATTTTGTCTTAAAGTCCGTTGAAATCTTCCTGTTCAACTCAAGGCTCATTTCCTGGAAGAACAGCCTCCTGTCGGAAGAGAATATGTCCATGGGGTTGTACCATGTAGAGTTATAGGTAAGTTCCTTGTCGCCGGCAGTAGTGTCGATGGACTGTACCCGGGAATAGTTCGCATTGACGGTCATTCCATATTCCCCGCCAATCCATGATTTCTTGGGGAAAGTATAGGTCAGTTCAGCCTGTAAGCCGACTTCGCCATTAAGCTGGGTAGCGTAAGGATAGACATTGGTAAGGCTGTACCCCTGCATCTTTGTCAGCGCAGGAATGTAATTCATCATGTTCTTGTTGAAGCCTTTCACGTCCCTGTTGCTGCGGTAATCCATGTTGTCGATGCCGTGGAAGTTGAGGTTGAAGCCGATGCCCTCGCCAAACAATGAGCCGCTCAGGAGCAGTCCGTGGCCGGGATTGAAGCTATATCCGTTGGTAGCGTTCGGGTCCATGTTTTTGTATGCATACTCAGCCTCGACATTGAATATGTCTCCCGACAAATTGCACCTGGCGGACCATGCAAGTACATTCTCCGGCAGGTTGTAGTTGGACTCCTGGTCAGACTGGTATTTACTGACGACGCTGGCGCCGAGTTTCAGCTGGAGATTGTCGGGAAGGAGTTCCGTAAAAACGTCGTTGACCTGGAGGTTAATGTCTCCGCCTCTGACGACGCCGGCGCTGAGATCCCAATAGGAACGCTGCTTGCCGACGATGCCGGTGATGTCGATGCCTGTGACAGGCCTGATCCTGACCCTTGCCCCGTCCATCGAATTGTCAACGCCGAGCTGCCGTTCTTCGTAAGCCCTGAATATCATGCCGCTGCCGAACTGCTCGTAGAAATTGCCGGCAGTAACATCGATGAAATCAGATTGGAAAGACGCATACCTGTAAGCAAACCCATTGCCTTTATATTCACTGTCGAATCCCAGCATGGGATTCATATAGGCTTCGTAACGGAAACCGGCACTGAAAGAACCAAGGCTGTAATTGACAAATAAGTAGCTGTTCGAAAGGAAGTCTTCGGGTACTTCTTTTGTCCCCGCAACCGAATCTTTCATGTAATACATGCCGTCCAACTGGATGTTCCCTGTTACCCTTGCGGCGCTTAGTGGATCTTCAGCCGTCAACAACGCCGGGAAAACCAGCGCGGCAACCAATGTCAATCTGAATATAAGCTTCATAATAACCCGTATATTATTTTATTAATTCATAAACTTACAATTTAATAAATTTTTTATGTTTTATTCTAAATCATTATTTTCTTAATTTCATAAATTTGTAAATTGTTTATTAAATAATTTTAATAATCGAAGGTTATATGTCAGTAAGAGTAAGATTTGCACCGTCGCCGACCGGATACCTCCATGTGGGAGGCTTGAGAACGGCGCTTTATAACTACCTGTTTGCACGCCACAACAACGGCACATGTGTGTTAAGGATTGAAGACACGGACAGGACAAGATTTGTCGAGAATGCACAGGAAAGCCTGATAGAATCGCTGCGCTGGGCAGGCATCGTTTTTGACGAAAGCCCGGACAAGCCCGGCAATTGCGGCCCATACGTACAGTCCCAAAGACTTGCCATTTACAAAGAACATTCGGAAATGCTGCTTAACAACGGCACTGCATACTACGCCTTCGATACTCCCGAAGAGATAGAGAAAATGAGGGCCATACAGCAGGAGCAGAAAAAGGACCCGAAATACGACCGCATGAACATGAGGAACCAGTTCACGATGGCGCCGGAAGAAGTGAAAAGCCTCATCGAAAACTGCGCTTCCTATGTTGTACGCCTGAAGGTTCCGGAGAACACTGATGTCAGCTTCAAGGACCTCATCAGGGGCGACGTAACCGTGAATACCAACGACATCGACGACCAGGTACTGATGAAGTCCGACGGGTTCCCGACCTATCACCTGGCAAACGTCGTTGACGACAGGCTCATGGGCATTACCCACGTCATCCGCGGCGAGGAATGGCTCCCGTCAACACCGAAACACGTACTTCTTTACAACGCATTCGGCTGGAACACACCGCAGTTCGCACACCTGCCGCTGCTCCTGAACAAGAACAAAGCCAAGCTGAGCAAGAGGCACGGAGACGTGGCCGTCGAGGACTTCATCGCCAAGGGCTACATTAAGGACGCTTTCGTCAATTTCATCGCCCTCCTTGGCTGGAACCCAAGCTCCGACCGTGAGATATATACCATCGACGAGCTGATCGAATCTTTCAACATAGAAAAAGTTAACAAAGGCGGCGCCGTGTTCGACACACAGAAATTAGAGTGGATGAATGCCCAGTACCTCAGGCAAATGCATCACTCAGATCTTGCTGCCGACCTTGGTAAATTGCTCGAGGAACAGGGTTACAGCAATAGCTTCACTCACGAATTCCTTACCAGGATTGTCGGGCTGTTCATCGAACGGGTTAATTTCCTGAAGGATATTCCCGCGATTGCATCCTATATGTTCGCAATGCCTGCCGACTATGAACAGGAATACATTGCCAAGTGCTGGAAAGCAGACACACCGGGCCTGATGAAGCCACTTGTTGAATTATACAAAGCTATGCCGGTATTTACCCACGACGGACTCTATCAATCGACAAAGGAATACGCCGAGAGCCTGGGGCTGAAGCTTAAAGACATCATTCATCCCATCAGGCTGATAATTACGGGCAGGTCCACCGGCGCCGGTATGTTCGAGACAATGGAAGCCCTCGGCAAAGACGACTGCCTGGCCCGGTTCGAATTTTTCCTTGAAAAATACAAATAGGAATTTACAATGAAGCTATCAATGAAATTAATAATTGTTCTTACTGCCCTCCTGGCTGCATGCAGTTCACTGAAGTACCCGCCCTGTGTGCTCGACAATATGCACGAACTTACAATCTCATGGGGCGACCATGACCTGGCAACCGGAAAGATCGAAGGATACAAACTCGATGCATACGGCAGGCTGTTCTCGATGGAGCGCGACACTAACGGTACGGACTATCGCTATACATACATGAAGCAAATACCGGACACGCTTTTCTGTAAGGTCAACAACATGGTAATTAAAGAAATCATGAAGGTTCCGGCGCTAAACTCTGCCATCGACATCGAAAGGTTCATCGAGTACAACAATCCCGGGCAAAACAGCGCCAATGTGCGTTCTTCGTGGAATCCCAAGTACGAAACAAAAGCCAGCAAAGGATTCATTGTCATGTATGATTTCTTAAATCAAATAATTGAAGATAAAAATTAGAGAATAATTTTATAAATTGTTGTTTTGAATTTGTAAAAATTAATTTGGAAAAAATAAATATTTTTGACATTATAAAAGATAGAGCCGGTGTAATATGAAGGTCCTGATAGCAGACGACAACTACGACTATTGTAACACTATTGCCGACATAGTGCGTTCCTACGGCTATGACGCCCATACAATCCAGACGCCGAGCGAGGTCATCAGCTTCCTCGAAAAACAGCACTCGAAGATTAATATCATCCTGCTGGACATAGAATTTGGCCCCGACGTTGCCCTGAACGGCATCGACCTGTTGGAGCACTGCCGAAGGAATTACCCTGCCATTCCTGTAATAATGATCAGCGGCAAAGGTACCATCGAGATGGCAGTGCAGGCCACGAAATTAGGAGCCATCAACTTCGTCGAAAAGAATGTGCTGAGCAGGGAGAAACTTCGTGAAGTACTCGACAGCGCCATCGAAAGGCTCGGAGTACAGGGCGAAGCCCGTGAGATATGCAGGTTCCTCGAGTCCCAGGGCCTTGTCGGCAAGTCCAAACCCATGGTCGAGATGGGCGACAGCATCATCAGGTTCGGCAGGACCGACCTCAACGTGATGGTTACCGGCGAGACCGGCACCGGCAAAAAGCTTGTGGCAAAAGCGCTGCACAACATCAGCCGCCGCGCCAAATACCCCATCATCACCGTGGATATACCGAACATTCCCCGGGAGTTGTTCCAGAGTGAACTGTTCGGGCACAACAAAGGTTCGTTCTCCGGCGCCAGCGAGACGAAGAAAGGCCTTTTCCACCAGGCGAACAAAGGCACGCTGTTCCTCGACGAGATCGGCGACCTGTCCCTGGAATTGCAGTCCAGCCTGTTCATCCCCATCGAAGAGAAGATCATACGCAGGGTCGGTTCGACTGAAAGCGAAGACCTGAACGTCAGGTTCATCTCAGCCACCGACAAGGACCTGCTTTACGCCATGAAGGAATCGAAGTTCCGTGAGCAGCTCTACCACAGGCTCAGGGAATGTGAGATACATATACCGCCACTCAGGGAGAGGCTCGAAGACATACCCGACATAGTGGAATATTACCTGCACAAACACAATCACGATTACAACGATTCGAAGGTGTTCTCGCCTTCTGCCGTCGAATACCTGCAGGAGCAGGCATGGGGAGGCAACGTCAGGGAACTGTACAGTGTCATCAGGGTTACACTCCAGACCGCCTCTTCAGACCAGATTGAAGTTTCCGACCTGCACAAGATTACTTCGGGGGCAGGCGTAGGCAAAACGTCGGGTGCACCCGGCGCTTCGGACATACTTATTACTTCGGGCAGGACCCTGAAGGAGGACCTGGCTGAAGTGGACAAGAAGAAGATCGAGACGACGCTCGAAAGGACATACGGCAACGTCAGCAAAGCGGCAGCCATGCTCGACATCAGCCGCGAAACGCTCCACAACAAGATTCGCCGTTACGGCATCAACACGCAAATGTTCAGGTTGAAACGCAGCGAGAAGAACGACTGATTTTAATATTTTCTACACCATTGTAAAGCAAGGATAGGGGAGACCCGGATATCACGCGTTTTATTATGCCTGATTATCTATTTGAGACAAAGGGTGACATCTTGACCGGGTAAGCCCTTAAACCCAAATTTTTCCTACAATAATACTCTGTGCTGAAGGTCTATAAAGTATTACTTAGATTTATTTGAATTATCGGATAATCAAATTATGAGAAAACTAATCATAATCTTCGCTTCAGTCCTTGTACTTCTATCATGTGATGACAATTCAACTAACGGGAAAAATGACGATGGAGACGGTTATTATGATGACGGTAAACCGGTAATCTACGCAATTTATCCGGACACACTCAAAGTAAAGGACAGGATAGTAATTTCCGGCAGGAACTTCGGTACTGACCGCGGCTCAAAAGGCAAGGTACTGTTCGACAGTACGGAAGCAGCCGGGTATCTTTACTGGAGCGACACAGACATCATTTGCAAGCTGCCTCCAAAGGCCTTTGACGGGAAAATTTACGTCCTGCACTACAATTCCTTGTCCAACGGCTATCCATTTAAGGTAAACATTACCCCCTGGGAGAAACTCGAACTGTTGTCTTCATTTTCCGGGCTTAAAGTTACAGTTACCCTGTTCAATGAAGACTCATTACATAAATTCGAAAAAACATACACCAACCTCTCATTTCAAAACGGCTCCATCTATTTTAACAATACAGATGTCGAAAGAAGGCTGGATTTTGATAGGAGCAGTTTTACGATAAAATACTGTGTTCTGGAGTCCCTTACTGTCAATGGCCCCTCGTCTTTGCCCTGTGGTGATTACCCCTGCTCGAGGACCTATTATTACCCGAAATTCCAGGCTATACCTCTTATATTTTCAGATAATAATACTTACATTTTCGAATTGTCCGGCAATATTGGCAGCAGCTATGCCTTAATCCAGGAATACAGGCCTGACAAGGACAATAACTGTATTAAAATTTCTGAAAACAATGAAATGACGATTAAAGGTAAAATTCGCCTGACAATTACTGTGAACTGATCTTTGGGGTGAAAACCGTTATGGAATTTGTGATGAATAATTTGAAAATAAAACTATATTAACATAAAGAATGAAAAGACTGCCATGAAGGAGTTAGTAATTATGAAAAAATCAATGATGTTGCTTCTGTTCGCCTTTATCATGGCTTCATGTGGCGAGAGCACAACCTCAGTCGTACCAGACAGCAGTAAAAAACCTGCGATTGTAAAAATTAATCCGGACTCGGCCAGGGCTGGTGATGAGATCATCATTACCGGGAAAAATTTTGGCAGCGAACAGGGCGATTCCGGACACGTTTACTTCAATGGTATTAAGTGTACGGAATTCCATTACTGGAGCGATAAAACCATCAGCTGCATAGTACCTGGAAAAGCTGCCGACGGCTATATATACGTCGAACAGGACAGTCTCAGGTCCGAAGGCTATCCTTTCAGGTTCCTCTCCTCAAAAGGCCTTAAACCGGTTATTAATAGTACCATACCTGAGGTCGTCAGGACCGGAGACGAAATCATCATCTCAGGCAGGTATTTCGGATCTGACCGCGGCAAATCCGGTCATATCTATTTCAATGATGTTGAGTGTACCCAAATCACTTTCTGGAGCGATACAAAGATTCTCTGCATTGTGCCGGAAAAAGCACGGGACGGCTATATATACATCGAACAGGACAGCCTCAGGTCCGAAGGCTTTCCATTCAAGCCTGAACTCACTCCTTTCCAGAGACTGTTCTATAAAAAATCATTCAAAATCACTATTTCAGGTTCAGTTACCAATATTCCTTATGATTTCAACTATACTCTCGAGGACCAGATTTTTAACGACAGCATTATTAACAAAGGCGGCTATAATATTGTAATTAACAAGCAAAACTTCAGCATCGTATCCATGGGTATTAAGACATATTCCAGGAGCGAAGCTTCTCCTTCTCCATGCGAGGAATATCAGGACCACTATAATTATTTTCCGACTGCAAAGGAAATTCCGTTAATATCTTCCGACAACGGCAGAATTGTATATGAGAAAACAGGCTATCTCGGACCATACATGTGTGTTGGAGTAATTTACAGAGAGCAAACCCACAAAACCGGTAGTTGGTGTGAAAGAGCCGATTACTACTATGGAGATGGTATGACCGGTACAATCAGGGTTGTGATTGAATGATCCGTGGGGTCTCACGGCGGCCGGTTCGCTTTTCAAAGGGCCACAGCCCGCAATTCGCGTTCATCTTGTGCCTTCGGGCGCAATTGTGACGGGCTTACCCCCAGGAAACACAACCTTTACCATTTTCCTCATGTATTGACAATAATATGAAAGACAGTCATTCAATCATACCGAATGCCGCTGATACTTAATATCATTCCACAAGAAAATGGCGCCTTACTCCAAATGCCCGGGTAAAGAAGAGACAGGGATGGAACTCCCCGCTAACAGTAAAACAATGGCGCTATTTAATATTGATCTTACCGTTATTAATCTTGATTGTTTTTGCGTTCGTTGCGTTCTTGATGTCGGCGTGGAATGACCCCACCCAACTGTTATCGGTAACGGTTGTGAGGGTAATTTCACCTTCGGGGAAGTAATTGAAGGTGTTTTCAGGCGTGCCGTCGCTGAGGGAGATCTGCCCTTCGAAATTGGCGACGTTGTATGTGCCTGCTCCGCTGCCCTTGTCATTGATTGACAGGACCAGGGTATAGGTCTTTGAGCCTGATTGCATTATGGCGCTAATATTCCTTTGTGTAAACGAATCGGTCGGCACTTTGGTAAATATCACAGTACAGGCTGCGAAATCGAGTGTCAACGAGTCGGTGACTTTGGCAGTTACCTTTGTGCAGTTGTTTGTGGGATTGGTACTGTCATCATCATCGCAGGAGATTATTAGAAGAGAGAAGAAGAGAGCTGAGAGAGTCAAAAGCGTCAATCTGAACTTAAACATCTGAGCCTCCAAAATAATATTATTAATAAGTGAAATTAGCTAAATTATTCCAATTATTAAAGTTAAATTTTCTTGCGTGAGGATATAAATTCCGATTTTTTTGGGGAAGGCCGGGATGGGGTGGTCAAGTTTATCAAGTTAATCAAGTTCGTCAAGTTAATAAAGTAAGAAGAAGCAGAGCTATAGCAGTTTTCCCCTTCCTGGATAAGGAGGGGGGTAGGGGTCATAAGCGTTAACTTAAGATTTGGAAATTATTATTTTTTTTATTACATTT
>CAZWLN010000006.1:0-151386 GCA_964634885.1 uncultured Hyphomicrobiales bacterium
TACAAATTTACAGTTTAAAAAAGCCTTTGTAAATCCCGTGAAATCGGCATTCTGACAAAATACCAAGCCCATGGTAGAAAGTATTAGTATTATTTCTAAGCAGAAACACGTATGCTTATATCAGTGAAAATTGGTATTGTACAGTCGGAGTTTCAATATTGGTATTCCTGAGATAAAACAATGGTACAGACTTCCCGCCTTGTTCTTATAATATTGTAAATAAGAATCTCTCGCAAAGGCGCTAAACCCGATAAGAAGAGGGAAGATAAGAAAAGTTTCTCGCAAAGGCGCTAAGCTCGCAAAGGAAGAGATTTGAAAATTATAAATATAATTAGTACTCAGACGAATGAAGATGGGCCTCGCGCAAAGGCGCTAAGCTCGCAAAGGAAGAGATTGGAAAAATTATTAAAATATCATTATTCAGACGACTGAAGATGATTCTCTCGCAAAGGCGCTAAACCCGATAAGAAGAGGGAAGACAAGAAAAGTTTCTCGCAAAGGCACTAAGCTCGCAAAGGAAGAGATTTGAAAATTATAAATATAATTAGTATTCAGACGAATGAAGATGGATCTCTCGCAAAGGCGCTAAGCTCGCAAAGGATGAGATTCGATAATTAAATATACGTCGTGTGAAGGGGCACTATAATAGCCCCGGCGGGGCGATATATTAACAGCAGGAAGAATGCCTGCGTTTTATAAAGATGGACTCCACCGCCGAGGCAGAGTCCGTCTTATATTATGGCGGGCGTGAACCATACGAAGGTTCCCGATCCGCCGGAAGGCTGGCTTGCCGGGGAATGCCGGAATGAACTATCATCAGTGTTTTAATACTTATCTTTCAATTCATTCTTTTAAAAATAAAAAATGCAAATTGCCATGTAATCCTACGATTTCATTAAATCGCTGAAAAGTATAAATAATACAATTTTTACATTTTCCCAATATTTGCGATATTTGTATAAATGATTGTGAAATAAACGCAATAAGTGTGATATATGAACATATTGTTTGTCAATGACGGCGCCGTATTAATGGCAGACCTTAAAGAAATGCTGATTAATAATCCCGGGGGATGGAGGCTGTTTTTCGCCGAGGACATCAACCGTGCAGGCCAGATCATCGGAACCAACAATATCGATGTTTTAATCGCTGAAATCAATAATATCGACGAAGACAGCAGGTTCTTACTCGACATCAAACATAATTACCCGCAAATCGTAAGGATCATCCTTTCTGACAAAGACAACCGGGACCTGGTCTCCAATACGGCCCGACTGGCCCATCAATACCTCGAGAAACCGTACAATTCCGACAAACTGCATAAGAGGATCGAAAAAACTTTCTTTTTGAATAAATACTTCACCAATCCGGAACTGATTAAAATTATAACATCCATAGACGTCCTGCCGTCCTTTCCGAGGATATACCAGGAAATCGAAAGCCACCTTGTCGGCGATGATTTTTCCACAAAGAAGATTGCCGACCTGATTGCCCAGGACATATCCCTCTCCTCCAAAGTGCTGCAGTTGATCAATTCGCCATACTACGGCGCCCGGATGAAAGTGTCAGACCTGAACCAGGCCGTCAGCTTACTCGGCATCCAAACGATCAAGTCGCTTGTACTCTACACCGAATTGTTCTCTTCAATCAATTTGCCTGCCGACGCCGGATTCTCAATGGAAGAGATATGGAGGCACAGCCTCCGGGTTGCCCGCAATGCACGCGAGATTGCAAGGCAGAAATTCTCTGACATCAAATCGCAGAATGACGCTTACTTTGCAGGCCTGCTGCATGACGCCGGCAAGTTCATCCTTGGTAAAATACCGAACTTTTACAGGAATGTTACCGACCTGATGATCAAAGAAGACATTTCGATTATCGACGCCGAGATACAAATTGCAGGGACATCCCACGGTGAAGCCGGCGCTTACCTGTTCTCCCTCTGGGGACTTTCAGAAGACATAGTCGAAGCAGTAGCTTTCCACCACAATCCGTCAAAAGTAAAAGAAGATGAGTTCTCGCTGATGACGACAGTCCACATCGCCAACGCCATTGCCCACTTCCTCCCCTACATCGACCTGAACCACATCAGGTACCAGAAGCTGGAAGAAAGTATGCTTGAGATGGTTATGTCGTGCGTTACTAATTAACTTTTTAGAATATTTATTTTATAATCTGAAGATACATTATTGTAAATTCAATTTTCGTTTGCATAGTATTCCTTCAAATGCATTATTTTTGTTGTAATTTATTCAGTAATCTGATGGTATTGAAATTTGAACAGGATCAGTCAATGAAGTATTCTGAATAAATCAACTTAAGTATATGTGGTTTTGTAGTATTGATGGAGAGAAATGAAAATTGTAAAGGCATACAAGGAAGATTTCCAGAGGATATATCCTTTATTGTTGCTTTTTGAGAATGATTCGTTAACCGTTGAAGACTGGGAAAAACTGTTTGTTAAGTATTGGGAAAGCGACAGGGACTATTTTGGGTATTATATCGAAGAAGAAAATGAACCGGTCGGTTTTTTCGGACTTGTTTTCTCGGTAAGGCCCATTAATAATACCATCTGTACTTTTTGCAATTTTACTTCCTGGATTGTAAAACCCGAATACAGGAAATATAGTTTGAAACTACTACAACAGGTGATGGGCGAAAAAGACGTGGTATTTACAAATTTAACAGCAAACCCGGCTCTTTTTGAGATGTTTAAACGCTTCGGTTTCAGCGAAGTGGACGACCATTTCGTTTTTACATTCCCGTTCTGCCTGTTGAATTTGACCATGAACAGAGCAAAGTTAACGAATGACCCGTCAATCATCAAATCCCGTATCGATCATGCAGAGTTAAAACTGGTAGAAGACCATGAAAAGTCGAAAGCCATACCCTGCCTCCTGTACAATGACCATGAATACTGCCTCTTCTTTGTTTCGAAACAATACAAGAAGGGCTTGCCGGTCAGCCAGGTACTCTACGCCGGCAACAAACAAATGTTTGCAGGAAATATCCATAAAATTACCGGATGGATCTGTACAAGGCACAAGACAATTGCCATGATGACCGGAAACCACTTCTTACAGGGCAGGGAACCGTTACTGTCAAAGAGGTTTGCCAGGAAAACATTCTTCAAAGGAGGGCAGATTGACAAAGACGACATCGATTTTCTTTATTCAGAACTTTCGAAATGATATGAACCAGAACACTGTCTTCCGTTACCTTCAGTCCCTGCAATACACACCGTTGCCTCAGATGGTAAAGCCGTTCTACGAAGGCCTGGGGGTAATACTGCTCTTTCACAACATATCGCCTTTTGACAACGACAGGTACCTGACGGGTGGGTTTTACCAGAGGAATATCACACCGGAAAAACTGGAATCGATAATCAGCTATTTCAAAAAGTGCCGCTACAGCTTCATTTCCCTCGACGAACTTCATGACAACCTTTTAAGCGCCAAACCCGCCGGGAAGTTTGTCGTTTTTACACTCGACGACGGGATGTACGACAACTATCTGTACGCTTACCCGGTTTTTAAAAAATATAAAGTGCCTTTCACGATATACATACCAACGAAATTCATCGGAACGGATGAAACTCTGTGGACAGTCCCATTAGAGAATTTTCTTCTGGAAAAAGACACTATTAAGCTCAGCGGATGTTTCGGCGTTGGCAGCATGACATTGAATTCCATCGAAGCGAAAGAAGCTGCGTTGAAGCATATCATCGGCATCGTGGAAAAGGCAGGCAATACCGATGAGTTAACAGGGCTTTTCAGATCGAACCTTTGGGACAGATTGCCGGACACCCGCAGGTCTTACATGAACTGGGATGAAGTAAAAGAACTGAGCAGGGACCCTCTGTGTACCATCGGTTCACATACGGTCAACCACATGATGTTAAGCCGCCTGTCCGACGAAGAAGCCGAATATGAACTATCAGAATCAAAGAAAATAATCGAGGAGCAGATAGGCAAACCTGTCTTCCACCTGGGCTATCCCCACGGGACTGCTGCGGCTGTCGGCCCGCGTGAATTCGCAATTGCCGGCAAATGCGGATACAAAACTGCAACAACCGTAAGATATGCCAATATTCACAAAGAACACGGCAATTACCTTCACTGCCTGCCGAGGTTCAACGTGAAACCTGCTTTCAGCGACAGTATTCTCCGCCTCATCAGGACAGGCGCCTTCCAGTTCCTGTTGAAAAAAGGCAAACGTATAATTACACACCAGTAGTGTGCTGTACACAGGACAACAGAATACCTGCCCTATTCACCCTGCTTATTTATCAGGTTCAATGCCGAACCGGCTCTGAACCACCCGATCTGTGCTTCGTTGAAACTGTGGTCAACAGGGAATTCCTCCCTGCTGCCGTCCGTATGGTTCAGGGCGACCTTCAGCTGTACACCGGGAGCAAAATCCGTCAATCCGAGGATGTCGATGGTGTCGTCTTCACGAATCCTGTCGTAATCTGCTTTGTCGGCAAAAGTCAGGGCCAGCATACCCTGCTTCTTAAGGTTGGTTTCATGTATCCGGGCAAACGATTTCACCAAAACGGCTCTGACGCCTAAGTGCCGGGGCTCCATCGCCGCATGTTCGCGCGAAGAACCTTCACCGTAGTTTTCATCGCCGACGATGACCGAGCCGATGCCCTGTGATTTGTAATGCCTCTGCACATCCGGTACCGACAGTGTTTCTCCAGTAAGCTGGTTTTTAACCTTTCCGGGCTGGTCGTTAAAGCAATTGACTGCGCCTGTCAGGAGATTGTTCGAGATGTTGTCTAAGTGTCCCCTGTACCTGAGCCAGGGGCCTGCCATCGAGATGTGGTCCGTAGTACATTTGCCTTTCACTTTGATCAACAGTTTCAGGCCGGTCATATCTCTGCCGTCCCACTCTGCGAAGGGCTCGAGCAGTTGAAGCCTCTCGGAATCGGGCTTGACGGCAATCTCTAGATAGGAACCGTCAGCTTCGGGAGCAATATAGCCTGTGTCTTCCACTTCAAAGCCTTTCTCCGGCAATTCGGCTCCCGTCGGTTCTTCAAGCATAACTTCTTTGCCGTCGGCGTTAAGCAACCTGTCTTTCATCGGGTTGAAAGCCAGGGTACCGGCGATAGCCATTGCTGTAACGATCTCGGGAGAAGCGACGAAACTGTGGGTGTTCGGATTGCCGTCGTTACGCTTGGCAAAGTTACGGTTGAAGGAAGTAATGATGGAATTCTTTTCTTTCATATCGGCACCCGGCCTCATCCATTGGCCGATGCACGGTCCGCAGGCATTGGCAAGCACCACGCCGCCGATCTTACCGAACACTTCGATGAACCCGTCCCTTTCAATGGTATAGCGAACCTGCTCCGAACCGGGTGTAATAGTAAACTCCGAGCGCACTTTCAGTTTCTTGTCCAAAGCCTGCTTAGCAACCGAGGCAGCGCGTGAGATGTCTTCATAGGAAGAATTGGTGCAGGAGCCGATCAAACCGACATCGAGCTTTTCCGGCCAGTTGTACTTTTTCACTTCCTGTGCGAACTGCGACAGTGGCGTTGCAAGATCGGGAGTAAAGGGGCCGTTGATATAGGGTTCCAGCTCCGACAGGTTAATCTCAATCACTTCGTCGAAGTATTTTCCGGGATCGTCGTACACTTCTTTGTCGGCGGCCAGTTCCCGGCCAACCGTATGAGCAAGCACGGCTACCTCTTTTCTGTGTGTCGCTTTAAGGTACTCGTACATCTTGTCGTCGAACCCGAAGAGCGAGGTAGTAGCGCCGATCTCAGCGCCCATATTGCAGATGGTGCCTTTACCGGTGCAGGAGAGAGACTCGGCGCCGTCGCCGAAATATTCGATGATCTTACCGGTACCGCCTTTTACAGTCATTATGCCCGACAGCTTAAGAATAATGTCCTTGGGTGAAGCCCAGCCATTAAGCCTGCCGGTAAGCCGAACTCCGGTAATTCGGGGAAACTTCAGTTCCCAGGGCATACCTACCATCACATCCACGGCGTCGGCTCCGCCAACGCCTATTGCAATCATTCCCAGGCCGCCGGCATTAACCGTATGCGAATCCGTACCGATCATCATGCCGCCGGGGAAAGCATAGTTCTCGAGTACGACCTGGTGTATGATACCCGCTCCGGGTTTCCAGAAACCGATGCCGTATTTATTAGACACAGAAGAAAGGAAATCATAGACTTCTTTGTTCATTCCCAGCGCTTCCTTCAGGTCCTGTACGGCGCCTGTTTTAGCAGGGATGAGGTGGTCGCAGTGAACAGTCGTCGGGACGGCAGTTTTACTGCGTCCAGCCCGGATGAACTGCAGCAGGGCCATCTGGGCTGTAGCGTCCTGCATTGCCACCCTGTCCGGAGTAAAATTGACATAGTCGGTTCCTCTCCGGTATTCTTTAATATCGCTCCGGCTGTCGAGATGAGCATATAGTATTTTTTCAGCCAGGGTAAGGCTTCTGCCGAGCGATTGCCTTACGGCAGCCACACGGTCGGCAAACCGTGCATAATGAGACCTGAGCATATTGACGTCATATATCATGCGGGCACCTTTTAATTGGTTTAACGGATTTCCTTTTCCAAAAATAATTTATCAATTTACGAAGTAAGATGAGAACCGGCTACTTCTTTTTCATGACTTTAATAGTAATTTTTTTGTCGGGCAGGCTGGGTTCACCTCCATTGGGATGAGGTTTGGCCTGTACCACAGAGATGGCAGTTACAACGTCAAGGCCTTCGACGACTCGTCCGAAAGCTGTGAATTGGCCGTCCCACTTGGGGTTGTCGCACAGGGAGATGAAGAACTGGGAAGTAGCTCCGTCGGGGTCTTCGGTCCTTGCGGCAGACACGACACCAACCTTATGGCGGATCCTGTTGAATTCGGCGGGGACACGCCTTTGCGACGGGTCGCTTGTACCCCATAAAGCTTCTTTGCCCTTCCTGGAATTGGGGTCGCCTCCCTGGATGAGGACATTGGGTACAACCCTGTGGATGGCAGTACCGTCAAAGAATTTGATGGCGACTAAGCTGTCAAAGTTTCGGTAATGCTCGGGGCACACTTCGGGATAGAGTTCGATTACGAATTCTCCGAATTCATAGTCGCCCTGCTTTGCAGAGACAATGTACTGCGGGTGTTCCTTGCCGGGTACGATAGTGTCGGATGCCGTTGTTTTGTACTCCGGGTCGATTACAACTTCCGGCTCGACAGGTACTACTTGTTTAACGGTACTGTCTTTTTGAGCTTCATCTTTTGTCGTGTCCGTTTTCTTTTCGGAACACGACATTAGTGATAATGAGATTACTGTTGCGATGAGCAGGAATACACGTAATATTTTCATAAACAACCTCAATAATTTATCTTAACAATGCTTTATTACAAAATTTAAAAATACAGTATTAATAATATTGCCAGGCCGAGGGCTACCCTGTATATGACAAACGGCATTGTGGACCTGGTCTTTAGGAACCTGATCAGGAATACCACCGCATAATAGCCGGAAACGGCGGCAGCAACAGTCGCAACGATGATATTGACAAGATCGGCAGAGTCGATGTACTTCAGGCTCTGGACAAACTCAAGCCCGCCGCTGGCAAGGACAGCCGGAATGCTGATCAGGAATGACAGCCTCGCTGCCGAGTCCCGTTTGATGCCGAGGAAAAGCCCGGCGGTAATTGTAGTACCTGAGCGCGAGGCGCCGGGTATCAGTGCGACACACTGGGCAAGGCCGACAATCAGGGCGTCTTTCCAGGTTACATCGGTCATTTCTTTCCTGAATTTTGCCGTTCTTTCGGCAATGGCCAGGAGTACTGCCAGGCCGATGAGGCTGAAAGCAATTACGCTCAGTTCCTTGGTAATCTCGCCTTCTATTACTTTCTTCATCACCACACCGACGACAGCAATCGGTACGGATGCAATTATAATCAGCCAGCCCAGACGCGAATTGAGGGACTGGCTTCCAATCGATTGCCTTCCTTTAACAAAATTCTCCTTAACAAAAGCCACAGGCACGTCACGCAGTTCCCGCGCAAAATAGAACAATACGGCAACAAGTGTTCCCATCTGTATCGTAGCCATGAAAGCTGTCCATTGCCCCGAATCTGCAATAATCCCCATATACTTGCCTGCCAGGGTCAGGTGTGCCGTGCTGCTGATCGGGATGAACTCGGTCAGGCCCTGGATAATACCCAAAATAATCGCTTCTAAAATACTCATACACCACTATTAATATTTAAAAAAAATAAAATTAAAAAAAAATTTGTAACGTTTCGCAATTACTTGTGTCTATCAAAAAAAAATTGAAGCAGTACTGAGAAAAATATTTCAGGAATGGGTACTCGAAGAAGTTACCGGATTGAAGACTGCAGGCCCAACACCCATTAGTTCATCGCAAAAGCTTCTTTAAAACGGAAGCAGAGAATTAAATATAAGCATATTTATTGTATAAACTATTCGGAGGATGAGATGTCGAAAAAATTCTTACTTGTATTCCTGCTGCTGCTGTCAGGTTTTTCCTTTCTCGAAGCCCAGAACAACTCCCTGAAAGTACTTGACCCGCGTTTCAACACAAATTACAAACTGCCCGGATGTATAGATGAATTGACTATTGCCATCATACCACGCGGACTTTACATAGAGTATGAAATGTATATCGTTTTCAGTTCCAAAGGAACCCAATGGACCAAAAGTACCGATTCACTCGAAGTCGAATGTTTCTTCAACCTGCCCGAGAATGCCTTCCTGATTGATTCCTGGCTATGGTACAACGACATCATCCTCAGGGCAAAACTGTACGACATCTGGACTGCTTCTGCAATATATGAGAACATCGTACACAGGGTGAGGCGCGATCCCTCGGTCATTTACCGCCGCAGTTCCACCCAGTATGAAATGCGCATCTTCCCGATGAACGGGGATTCTTACCGCAAAGTTAAAGTCAGCTATATGGTGCCTGCCTCATGGGGAAGCAAAATAATATCGGCCCAGCTGCCTGTTACTTTTGCCAATATGTCTTCGAAAGCCCCGTCGAGAATACGGTTAATCGCCTATCCGGACAACGAATTCAAGAACCCCCGCATCCGACTCCAGGCGAACACTTCCTATACGTTCAAGGAAGATTACGACAGCGTTTACGGGCAGTGCATGTCCCTCGACCTTACACCGTCCAAAGCAATGCAAGCGCTCGAAATTGCTTTCGACTCACCCATGAAAAACGGGGTCTGGGCTAATTTCGGCTACGAAAGTGATGAGGCAGTGTACCAGATGGCAATGATACCTTCGCTGGCATTGAATTTTGTCGAAAGCCGCAAGGTCGTATTCCTGCTCGATTACAACCAGACCACCAGTACATCCACGAATACGGTTGTCGAAGAGGCATTTGAGAATCTGTTAAGAAACAACCTGTCCAAATACGACAGTTTCAATGTCATCTTCTCCGGACTGGAACCAAAGGCGCTCAGCACAGGCTGGATTTCGGGAGAGGAAGAATCGCTTAACCAGGCTTTGGAAAAGGTTGCAGGCAGCGACCTGAAAATTTATTCCAATCTGCCTTCACTCCTGAGTTCGGGAATAGACTTCCTGAACGACAACGGAAAGAACGGCTCCATCTTCATTGTGTCGAGTTCTGTCTCCCTCGGCGACTATTCAATAGCCAATGAACTTATTAACGACATGTTTGTCCGTATGAAAAAGAAATACCCTGTGTTCATCGCAGACTTTGCAACAACCAATATGCCTTCATACCAAATAAATAATTTCAACTACCGGGGCAATGAATACCTTTATACAAACATGTCAAGGCTGACGGGCGGGACACTCACCAGTTTGTACACGACGGGAGACCCGATTGCGACTTTCTTTCAGAAGGCGTACAACACTCTGTCGTCCGGCGTTACCAGCCTGGATTTCCACACTACCCTTGTTGACGGTTTCTGTTACGGCTCCTTCAACCTGTCAGGAACCAATCCCACCTACAACCAGCCGTTACTTACCATCGGCAAATCCATAGGAGAGTTCCCGATGACAATCGAGGCTTCCGGGTTTGTCAATAATAAGATTTACACCAACCGGATCACAGTCAACTCCGAAGACATTTCGTTCACCAACTACAAGAACCATGTCCTCTGGAATGCGAACATGATGAGGTCCTTAGAAAACAAAACCACAAAGACAAACCGGGACATACTGGACATCATCGACCTGAGCAAAGGCAACAGGGTACTGTCCCTTTTCACGGCTTTCCTTGCCCTGGAAACCGACACGCTGACAGATTATAATACTGATATTGACAACGACGGCGACAACGGCGACGACGACAACCCCAGCCTTGTAGATGATTCCTATATTGTATATGACGACGATTCATACGTAAACATCAGGCCCAATCCGTTTACGGCAGGAACGACTATTGCTGTAACACTGCCTGAAAAAGCCAACTGCAACATACTTGCCATTGAAATATTCGACCTGATGGGCAGGCGTATCAGGTCTCTCGACATTGCACGACTGGACGGCAGGAGAGAATTCAGCGTCAAATGGCTGGGAGACGACGACCAGGGGAACAAGGTTAACGAAGGGGCGTATATAGTGGTAATAACGACAGCAACCCGCAAATATACCATGAAGGTATTAAAGATTTAGCGAATCATAGGGCCCCGACACTCAGCCGACTAAACCGGGCTTTGCGAACAAGCGAAGTCCGGTTTATTATTTACTTCTTCACGAACATCTCCGACCTGTCGCCCGCCTGCAGGCAATAGACACCCGGAGCAAGGCCCGAGACATCGATCCGCAGCGGTTCGACGCTCAGTAACTTAATATTCATCGATTGCCCGAGGGAGTTGCAAATGCGTACGCTTTCGGGACTGAAGTCTTCAAGGCCCAGAGCTTTTATTTCTATATACTCGCCGGCAGGGTTGGGGAAGATTGACGGAGCTGTTACGGCCTGTGCTGTCTCTTCTTCGACGCCGGTGATGCCCAGGTCGCTCAGTTTGGCGCGGTAAACGCCGTAAGCTGCCGCAAACAAATACCCGTTATTAAAAGCTAAAGAATATATTTTCTCATGGAGGTTACCGGTAATTGAAATCCAACTGTCTCCATGATCTGTTGAATAGTGTATTCCCCTATCCGAAGCGGCAAAGAGTTTATTATTTACAAAAATCATGCAATTTGCTACTTCAAAATATGGATAAGTAGCCTTGAGAATCCACTTGTTGCCATTGTCGGAAGTAATATACAATCCCTCAATTGTACTGGCATAGATGATGTCTCCATTAGTAACCATGCTACTAACATCAATGCCGCTCAGACTCGAAATGTCGCTTAAATCATAATGATCCCAGTTCTTACCGTTATTCGTAGAATAATAGATTTCAAAGCCTCCTGCCAGGACCTTAGTACCGGATTTGCACAAAGACAAGACAGGACAGTTTTTGGTTAATCCCCAAAAAGTCTGTCCACTCCAGTTCTTGCCGCCATCTGATGAAATACGCATTCCCCATGAGGTTCCAACAAATAACTTATTATCGAATCCAAGTAAGGCATTAACTTTCTCATACTCGTCACCTATCTGAACACTGGTCCAGTTCTTCTGGTTGTTTGAGGATACATAGATGCTACCATTCTTCGTCCCGGCAATTATTTCATTTCCATAGCCTCCAATCCGGTTTATGGTCATACTAATATTGTTCGTATTTTCCCAACTGTCTCCATTATCAGAAGACTTGAACAAACCGGAATATGTACCTAAATATATATTCTGTCCGGATGTATATAAGGAATTGACAAAACCGAGAGAGAATTCTATACTGTTACATTCCTCCCACTGGCCAAAAGCGCTGTAGGAATACATTATAAATATTAAGAGTATTATTTTTTTCATATAAAAAAAGCCCCACACTTTGTGGAAAAACACTAACTGATATACTAAAATTACAATTATTCACTATTTATTCCAAATGTTACTTTATTTAAATCGTTCACTGAAAACCGGCAGCGATTCCCTTGCCGCAATCTGTACCTGTCGGCTCCTCTCTCAATCTATGAGTGAAGTTGAAGCCGTCTGTGTTATTTTTGTAAATTGTTGTTTTGAAATTATTGAGAATTATGAATGAAAAACGTAGTAATAATAGGCGGAATGGCTGCGGGCTGTAAAACAGCCGCAAGACTGAAAAGGCTGGAACCCGACTGCATGGTAACGATTGTGGAAAAAAGAGAATATGTCTCATTCGGCTCCTGCGGCATGCCCCTGTTCGCAGCCGGAGAAGTGGAAGGCTTCTATGACCTTGCAAAGACTCCCTACGGCGTTGTCAGGACACCTGAATTCTTCAGGGCTGTCAAGGATGTGGAAGTATTGGTAAGCTGCGCTGCCGAAAGCATCGACACAGAAAACAAGTTCGTATCCTGTCGTAACCTGGCGGACAACAGCGCTTTCGAATTGAAATATGACTACCTCGTGATTGCTACCGGAGCTGAATCCAAAGTGCCGGAAGTTTTGCAGATACCATCCTCCGAGCGAATTTCCACCTTCCACCATCCCAACGACGCACTTCGTTTCAGGGACATGGCCAGGAAAGGCGCCGTGGGAAGCTGCACCATCATTGGCGGCGGGCTGATCGGCTGTGAACTGGCCGAAGCAATGGTATCGCTTTGGGGCATCGAAACCACCGTTATCGAGAGAGAAGACAGGCTGCTGCCTGGCTGTCTCGACAAGGAAATGGCCCTGCTCCTGGAAAACACCATGAAAAAGAATGACATTCGCCTATGCACCGGTACACAAGCTTCTTCCGTTACTCTGTCAGACTCAGGCAATCCGGTTGTTACACTCGATGACGGCAATATTCTGGAAAGCGATTACCTCTTCCTGTGTCCCGGCGTCAGGCCGTCGGTGAGCCTTGCCGCTGAAGCAGGAATAGCAATCGGTGAGAAGGGCGGCATCATTACCGACGAGCACCTGATGACTAATATTCCGGGGATATACGCCGGTGGGGACTGCATCGAAACGAAACACTACGTTACCGGCCACCGGTCGGTGTTCCCCATGGGTTCCCTGGCTAACCGCCAGGGCCGTGTCATTGCGGAAAACATAGCCGGGATGGACAGCAGGTTCGAGGGTTCAGCCGGAACGGCATCGATGACGGTTTTCGGCTCCATCGCTGCTAACAGCGGAATCAGCGAAAGTGCTGCTTCTGCCCTGGGTATTGATTACTCCTGTGTATGGGGAACCTGGAGCGACCGCCCCGACTATCACCCTGGCAAGAAGCTGATCTACGCCAAAATGATATATGAGAAGAGGAACCGCAGGCTCCTTGGCATTCAGTTGTTCGGGGCAGGCGAAGTAACGAGGTATGCCGACACGTTTTCATTCATGCTGTCAAAGAGTTGTACAGTCGACTGCCTGCTGGACTTTGAACACGCATACAACCCGCCCCATTCAGGGCCTGTGAATGCACTAAACTATTTGGGAGCAATGGCTGTCGCTGCCGAAGAGCAGGGTGTACAATGCCTCAATCCCGCCCACGAAGCCGGCGAAAGTGCAATCCTTCTCGACGTCAGGGAAAACACAGAAGCAAAAGCACGCCCGCTCACAGAGAAATCCATCCATATACCATTGGGCAGCCTGAGAGATGAACTGATTCAATTAGAAAAAAACAGGGAATACATTCTCATCTGCCAGAAAGGGTCGCGTTCATACGAGGCGGCAGTAATCCTGAAAGCTGCCGGATTCGGCAATGTATCTTACCTCGGCGGGGGCCTCTCTTTAAAAAACGGCATAACTGACGATAATTAATCAAATAATGGGTTGAACTTTTACGTTTACCATTATTATGAATGAAACATTATTGAGAGGTATGGCGTGAGACGAGTAGTATATTATGCAGCCTTCTTCCTGGCATTGGCAATTGGAGTAAACCTTAATGGCCAGTCAAAAAAAGAAGAAATTTTGAAGAAACTGATGGCCATTTACGAGAACGTCTGCAACAACTATGTTGACAGCGTTGACACCTACGATCTGGAAGAAGCAGCAATAATCGGTATGCTTAAGGAACTTGACCCCCATTCAAAGTATTTTCCCAGGAAAAGAATGAGCGATGTATCCGACGGCCTGAAAGGGGAATTCGAAGGCATCGGCATCGAAACATCTACAATACAGGATACCATCACCATCCTCTCCGTCTTCAGGAAAGGCCCCGCAGAAATTGCCGGATTGAAAACAGGCGACAGGCTGCTCGCCATCGACGGCGAGCCTGCATTCAACCTCAAAGGAGACGCACTGTCCAATAAACTCAAAGGGCCGGTCGGCAGTCCGGTCAGGATGAAAGTTGTAAGGCTGAAACACAGCGAACCGTTGACCTTTACCGTTGTGCGCGATACGGTTCCGATCTACAGTGTCGATGCCGCTTTCATCATCGACGGTACCGACGTCGGTTACATCCGGTTCAAAAGTTTTACGGCCAAGGCTCACACTGAAGTCGTCGATTCGATTAATATGCTGATCTCGAAAGGGATGACAAAGCTGATCATCGACCTGCACGGCAACACCGGAGGCTACCTCAACCAGGCCTGCGACATTGCCGACGAGTTCATCGACGGCAGCCAGATGATGGTTTACACCAAAGGCAGGAACCACACCCTCGACAAAGACTACTTTTCGTCCAATGTCGGCTCATTCCAGAATCTTCCCCTGATAATGCTCTGTGACAAATGGACGGCGTCCGCCTCCGAGATACTGATTGGAGCGGTTCAGGACCTCGACAGGGGGCTGGTAATCGGCGAGACATCTTTCGGTAAAGGGCTGGTACAAAGGCAGTACCGTAACGACGACGGCAGCGGTTACAGGATTACCACTTCCCGCTACTACACACCTTCGGGCCGCTGCATACAAAGGCCTTTCGACGATAAGGACAAATACGAGGACTTTGCCGGAAGATATGATCTTGATGAAGGCTCGAAATTAGAGGACCTCATAAAAAAAATCGAAGCGGAGTTGCCGAAAGACTCGCTTCCGCCGATGTACAAGACAAAGCTCGGCAGGACAGTAATCGGAGCCGGAGGCATTACTCCCGACTATTATGTAAAATACGGCAATAGTACAAAACTGACCGACGACCTCAAACGTAAGAAGATTATGTTCTGCTTCGCATATAATTATTATATGAAAAATGAAACAGAGCTGCTCAGGAAATATAAAAATGATTTCACTGATTTCCTCAGGAACTTCAGTTACAAGAAAAGCGACATTGAAGAATTCCGCAAATATGCAGAAAAGAACGATATCTACTGGGATCCTGACCACTACGAGAAAGACAGGGACCTGATATTGGCAGAACTGAAGGCTGAACTGACAAGGAACATCTGGAGTACTAACGAATACCTGATGACAATGGTACCTGTTACGAAGCAAATTGGCAAAGCAATCGAACTGTTCCCTGAAGCTGAGAAGCTGGCTGAAATGAAGCCGTGATTTTTTAGGTAATGCTGAATTTAGAATGCTGAATTCTGAATTAAGAATTACAAATGTGGAGAGACGCAAGGCTCGCGTCTCAATAATAAAAACCATTCTCAAGAGAATTAGCTGTAGAGACAGGTCTCAGACCTGTCTTACAGCGTACCGGGCATAGCCAATGCTGAATTCTGAATTATGAATGCTGAATTTATAATTTGTGGTCAACATTTTTCAGTACAAGACAAAAAAAAATGCGAAAATTTTAGTAAATTATTCTTTTTGATAGAGGAGCAATCCATGATAATCGATAGAATTGAGAATTACCGCCGGTACACTGCCGTTGACCGTAGCATTGCAACCGCTCTTAAATTTCTCGCCGACAATGATATGACAATGGCTGAAACCGGACGGACAGATATTGAAGGAGAAAATATTTTCGCCGTCGTCGATGATTACACTACAAAAAATCCAGCGGAAGCTTTCCCTGAAGCTCACCATGTTTACGCCGACGTCCAGTTCGTCGCCTCCGGCTCCGAACTTCTGGGCTATGCTCCTTACGAAGGGCAGAATCTCCACAAAGAATACGACAGGGAAAAGGACATTGAATTTTACGATTGCTCTGTGTCTTTTAACCGCCTTGAAACCGGGATGTTTGCAGTACTATACCCCGGCGAGATACATTTGCCGGGAATAGCAGCGACGGAGCAGATACCAGTAAGGAAAGTTGTGGTGAAAGTTAAAATGTGAGTTTACAATTTTTTTTTCATAATACGTAAATCCAATATATTGAAATACTGAATAATATTTGTCAACAGTACAGTGTAAACACTATGAAGCCAATACTTAGCTTTTTTGCTTTTTTTTCATTTTTACTTCTTGCATATTCCTGCGGTGAAGGACCGGCCGGCAACGATACCGACACCGGAAACCGGGTCAGCTTCTCGCCGGATTCAGGATATGTTAACAGCATTGTTACAATCAGTGGGCTCAATCTGACTGATACGAGCGGTATTAAGATCAAATTCGGTTACATTCAGGCTAAGATTATTGAAGTTAATGAAAATTCGGTAAATGTTACTGTACCCAATATGGAGAGCGGTTACACAGCGATAAGTGTCAACCTGCCCGACAGTTCAATAGTATTCGAAAAGCGTTTCTTTGTCAAACCAATGAAATCTACACAATTGACGTCATTTTCCCCCAAATCGGGCTATCCGGGTGACAAAGTATATCTGTACGGAAAGAATTTCCTCAGCGATTCGGTGCTCTCGGTTACTTTCAATAATTTTTCGTCCACAATTACAAGTATTACCGACAATTGCATTACTGTTACCGTGCCTTTTTCCGGCCCACTTAAAGCTTTAATCCATGTCAACTCGAAAAGCTATACATTAAGCTATGCCGACACTTTTAATGTATATGACGATGGGAAAATCCATCTGACTGATTTCAATAGTATTTCTATTAGAATTATAAACTTCCATGTTTTATACAGCCAATACAGCAAATGGTTCAATTATCCGAATGATTCCGGTTCTTCGGACACATCATGGGTATTATATAATTATTCTGCCTCCGATGGGGTTACAAGCTTTTTCAATTATGATTTCCAAGATACATCCAAAATAAGGTATTACTATCAAATTGGTCCTAACTGGATTCCTATTTTCGTGAATTTGTATAAATCTGACGTGTCAAAGTCAATTTTCGGTAAAGTGGATTTACAATGCTGCCATACACGCTATAAAGATGCGAATACTGAATTGACAACACTATCGTTGTTCTTGCATGACGTACCCTATAGCATTACGAGGGAAGGAATTGCAATTAGTATTAAAGGTAAAACTTTATCATCTATTGTCGATTCGGTAGAAAGTTCAACTCAGACATCATATAGTTATTCACCTAAATATCACGGTGAAAGATTCGAAGGAATCAAGCAACTTCTCGAATATACCGACAGTTCTGAAGTAATAATAAGAATTTATAAGAAATAGGCCTGTTTTTTCCTATTCCATGTCTTCGTAGCCGTTGTCTTCCTGCTGCTGCATACGCTTCTTGTCTTTCATGAATCCGTTGGCGTTCAGCTTGTATGTAAGGCCGAGAATGAACACCCTGGATTCGAAATGCATCTCATTGATGGAACTGTACCCGTTACCGTTGTTTTCAAACTTGAACTTTCTCGTATTGAACACATCGCTGAGACGGGCGAAGACCTGCAATTTCCTGTCGAACAGGTCCATCTTTGCTCCAAGGTCGATGTTGAACATTTCGAAGCGCTTGCCCTGGGCAGTAGCCGACGGCGAGCGGTACTCACCGATGATCTGGAAGGAGTAATCGCCAAAGAACATATTTGAGTTAATGCGTGCTGTCCAATTGAAGCTTTCATTGTCCACTTCCATGTCGGGAACTGTACCGGTAATCTCGTTGTTGAAGAAAGAGAAGTCTCCGTTAAGCCGCCACCAGGGAGCAATCTTCTTCGAAGCAGTAAATTCCAGGCCGTAATTAACCCCGCTGGCAATGTTTAACTGGGTGTTCCCAAACACATTGTCCGAAATCTTATATTGATAGTGGGCAATCATATCTGTTGTTTTACGGTAAAACAGCGTAGATGTCAGGCTGATGAAATCGAAGTTGTTTTCCAGGCCGAACTCAACAGCGTCGATATACTCCGGTTTCAGGTTCGGGTTACCAAAACGAAGGTTAAGTGAATCCGAATAGTCAACGATGGGATCGAGGTCGTGATTGCGCGGCCTGCTGATTCTCCTAGAATAGCTGACGAATGCTTTGTGAAGGTCTGTCAGTTCATAGCTCAGGTGTACGGAAGGGAAAAGGTTGCCGTAATTCCTGTCGAAAGTCTCGCCGGTAACTTTCTGGTTACCGCTGATGGCGGTGTATTCATACCTGAGTCCGCCCTGGTACCTGAAGGAGGCGATGGAGTCCTGGAAGATGGCGTAAAGCGCATGAACGTTTTCCGTAAAAAGGAATTTGTTCTTTTTGGCTATGTCTTCAGACTCGATTCCGGAGCTGATGTCAGTATTATAATAATAGAAATCGTTGTCGAAATCTCTTATGGTCGTCTTGTAGCCCGCTTCAATCTTGATGCCGGAGGCAAACGGTTCGATGTAATCCACCTGTAAGGTCGTAGTTTTATAGCGTTCGTCGGTGTCCGTGGTCCATTTCTTTGAAAGGTATTCAGGATCGGCATCCAAGTACTGCAGGTAAGAATCCGTATGTTCGTTGTCGTTTGAATAGGAATACATAGCATTGGCGTTCAATTCATGTCCCTTTTTTTCGAATGTCCTGTTGTAACTTAAGTTAATGTCATAGGCATTGTCGTAGGTCGGCTCCGTATTGCTATTATTGTAAAGCAGGGGGAGCTGTACAATGTTGTTATTCTGGTTATACCTGGATAAGCTGTTGAATTCCCTTTCTGCATAGTTATAGCTGAATGAGAATGAAAGCCTGTTTTTGTCGAGAAAGCTAAATTCAATGCCCGGGTTAATGCGGTGCGACGTCATGTTGTGCCATCTGTCCCCATCCTGCACCAGAGTAGTAGTCGTATCCCCGGCCCAGATGGTCTTCGTGGAATTGCCATAGCCTGAACGCCTGTTGGTACGGTAGCTGTAATTGGTAAATATATTGAAGTCGCCTACCAGCCAGTTTACATTAGCGCTGGCGCCGTATTTATCTCCTGAACCTGCATTGACGGTGAAGACACCGTTGACTCCGTCTGCTTTCTCTTTTTTCATTACAATGTTAATTATACCTGTCGAACCTTCGGCTTCATACCTTGCCGATGGATTGGTAATGATCTCAATCCTGTCGATGGAACCCGCGGGGATCATGTCGAGAGCAGCCGACCCCAGTTGAGTCAGTGAAGTGGATTTTCCGTCAATTTGTATCTGCAGGTTGCTGTTACCCCGAAGAGATACATTGCCGTCAACATCGACAGCTACCGATGGGGTATTCCTCAGCACATCGACGGCAGAACCGCCGGCGGCAACAATGCTTCTGTCAACGTTAATCACTTTTTTGTCGAAATTGTATGCTATTTGTTCCTTTTCGGCAGTGACCGATACTTCGGAAGTACTGACATAGTCTGCAATCAGGTATATATCCCCCAGATTCACATCCGGTTTTGAAGCGTTGACGACAATACCCTGTTTCATCCTGTCTTTGTAACCGATATACGTAATCTTCAGGTAATAGTTACCGTTGCCTATACTATTCATATGAAATGTACCGTCATTTTTTGTTATTGCTCCCGTAACCAGGGTGGAGTCCCCGGCTCTGTGTAGTGCAACCGATGCTGAGATTAAAGGTTTACCGGACTCTTTGTCGGTAATTTTCCCGCTGATGGAACCAGCCCGGAGGCAGGCTGCAGGAACTAAAAATCCAAAAACAAAACTCAAAAATAAAAACCTGATGCTTTTATTCATCTTTCCACTCGCTTATATATTTATATTTCTACACTTTACATAATCAAACATTCATTAGACGATGGAAAAAATAAGTTCTTTCACTCTTATTATTAGAATATTTATTTGTCTGTAAAATAGTTAAGTTACAGCAGTAATTGAAAAAATCGGCAAAAAGTATTTGATTCCATACTAATTAATAGAAATGAAAAGGTTTATTAATTCAAATACCACCTTGAGGAGGACAGATAATATCATGGAATATATTTCCATCATCCTATAATGAAAGTAAAAGTAACACCCGATGACATCACTATATTATTTACGTCTCACGGTACTCCATGATCGCCCTGACGTCGCGGTCAGCAGCAGCTTTCTGCATCCGATTTATAGCTTTCATTGCTTCAGTTTCATTATGTCGGTTTTGGACAGTCCGGTAGCTTTTGCGATCTCGTCAGTACTAATCTTCAAAGAAAGCATTTTAAGTGCAACTCTCTCCATAGCTCTTTTCTCACCAATCATGATTCCTTCTTCTTTCCCTCTCATCTCACCAATCATGAGTCCTTCTTCTTTACCAATCATGATTCCTTCTTCTTTGCCTAATTTAATCCCTTTCTCATGGGCAAATGAAAGGCGGTCGGCTTCATCCCTGGCAGCTTTCTCACGGTACTCCATGATAGCCCTGACGTCGCGGTCAGCAGCAGCTTTCTGCATCCTCTTGATCGCTTTCATTATCATTGCCTCCTTCTTTATCCGTTCCGGCATCATACCCGGTTCGGTTATGAATATTTCTCCGCTCACCAGGGTATAAAGCCACTGGTTGATCGGGTCTTCATACATCTTGTCGTCCCTGTACTTCGGCAACTCGATGAAGTGGTACTCCACCAAGTCCTCCAACTCCTTGTGACTCTTAACGTTTAACAATCTGTAAATATTGTGTAAGGACTTCTCCTTCTTCAGCAGGACGAAATCGGTGAATATTATTGATATTGTCTTGTTGAGCTTGTCATAGCCCTGGGATTCGGCAAGCTGTTCTGTTAGCAGCCTGGAGTTGTAATAGATGATGCGCTGAGTAAAATGGTGCTCATTTTGTACCTGCATCTCGATGTTGTACTGCCTTCCTTTGCTGTCCACAGCTTTAATGTCGAGGATTGTCGATTTGTCGTCAGGACGTTCTTTCGCATTGAACGGATTGATGTATTCGATGCCGGCAATCTGTTCCTGGCCGCTGTCGAGAAAAACAGCGTTCAAAAGGCTGATTAGTATGTCTTCAGAATTGCGGGATGCAAAGACATATTTGAAGATGATGTCGTTCCGCAGGTTGATTTTCGTAATGTCGATGTTTTTCATGCATTTCCTCAAATATTGTGAAATCACTGCCAAAAATAATATTTATCTATAAGAAATACAATATCAATTATTGAACTACCCCTCGTGTCAGAATATTAGCCAAAGGCCATAAATGGCCAATATTAAAACCCAAAAACATCTGTAATATCTTAGGCCAAAGAAATACCGATGCTCTCAAGTATATTACTGCGTAAGCAGTTACGAAGTATTCATCCTAATGGCACATTCTTTGTCATACCCTCAACCGGTGATTGATATTTTTTTTGCAAACTGGAATGAAAGTTTTGACATATAATGGCAGAATTTCGGCCGGGCTTATTATAATAATATTAATAATGTTCCTGGCACAAAACACAGAGGCCGGCGCCCAACAGCCCCCCGGAGGTGGTGGTTTTCCCCTGCCCAAAATAACGCTTGGTGTGGACAAAGCTGAAAACGCAGGCGACTTCACGACTACTCTGCAGATACTGGCAGTAATGACGGTGCTGACACTTGCACCTTCCATCCTCATCATGATGACCTGCTTCACGCGTATCATCGTGGTTTTTCACTTCCTCAGGCAGGCGCTCGGCACTACGACGCAGCCCCCGAACCAGCTTATTACCGGCCTGGCGTTGTTCCTGACATTCTTCGTCATGCAGCCCGTATTGAACCAGGCAAACCAGGAAGGCCTCCAGCCCTATATGAAGGAAGAGATAAGCCAGTCCCAGGCTGTGGACAACATGGTCAAGCCTTTCAGGGAATTTATGCTGAAGCATACAAGAGAGGAAGACCTGGCGCTTTTCGTTAAGCTCAACGGTTCGGACAAACCCTACGACGTAAGTGAAATATCCACCTGGACCATCATCCCCGCGTACTCCATCAGCGAACTCCGGATTGCCTTCCAGATCGGATTCCTGATCTATGTGCCCTTCCTTGTGCTGGACATGGTGATTGCCAGTACACTGATGTCCCTGGGTATGATGCTGCTGCCGCCTCAATTGATTTCAATGCCGATCAAGATTCTGCTGTTCATACTGGTGGACGGATGGAGGCTGATTGTCGAATCGCTGATGAAAAGCCTGATGGGTTAACAGACAATATAGGAGAAGAATAGATATGAATGAACAAATGGTAATTGCGATTGTAAAGGATGCTTTCTATTATGTAATAATCACAGCGGGGCCGCTACTGCTGGTCTCCCTGATAATCGGCCTGATAATTTCCATCTTCCAGGCAGCAACGTCAATATCCGAACAGACCCTGACTTTCGTACCGAAGATGCTGGCGGTTTTCGTCGTCAGTGTCCTGATTCTGCCGTTTATCATCTCGACACTGAAAGACTTTACAATCGAACTAATTAACATGATACCAACCCTAAAATAAATATGAAAGAGAGCTTAGCATATAAATGCCCGATTCTGCGCTGCTATATATTCTGACTGCGAAATTCTTTACCGGTGTACTACTCTTCATCAGGCTTACCGGGTTAATGATCTCGGGGCCTTTTTTCCGTTCCGAGTCGATTCCTGTCCCGGTAAAAATCATGCTCAGCGTCATCATCGCAGCTTCGCTTGCCGGTTCTTTTGCCGAAAGCCAGCCTCCGATGGATTTTCATCTTTGGTACATCGTTCTGTTGGTTTTTAAAGAAGTCTTCATCGGCGTTGCCATCGGTTTTTCTGCCGACATGGTTTTCCAGGCAGCAAGGTTCGCCGGAGGCATAGTCGATTTCAATATGAGTTACAACACATCGACATTATTCATGCAGGAAGAAACGACACCGACACTTGTCGGCGAGTTGTATGATTTTGTCGCAGTAATGATCTTTCTGATAATTAACGGCCATCATTACCTCATCGAAGCAGTTTACGCAAGTGTCAGGGCTGTACCGATAGCTTCGTTCGAAGTCACAGGCTCCACGATAGAGATACTGATGAGGCTGGTGCTGACGGTATTCATAATAGCAATAAAGATTTCCGCGCCGGTAATGGTAGCAGTTTTTCTGACGAACCTTGCACTGGCGCTGTTGTCGAGGATTGCCCCACAAACGAACATATTCATCCTCAGCTTCCAGGTGAAAATTGCCGTAGGCCTGATTGTACTGTTCCTGTCGGTACCTTTGCTCGTGATGGTAATGAAAGGAGCTCTGGAAAGCCTGGAAGTTGAAACGATGAAGATAATTCTGTCATTAAACCCGGCGAGAGTGTAGGTATAGTAGTATGGCTGAAACACCAGACGGCCAGGAAAAAACCGAACCCGCGAGTGGGAAACGACTCGAGGAAGCAAGGTTAAGAGGGCAAGTCTCCAAAAGCACGGATATCACTACTGCGATTATCCTTGTTTTCGGCATCGTCATTTTCCTCACCCTCGGCGACCCGATGATAAGCGGCCTCAAGGGATTTATGACAGATACATTCAGCAACCTGCATACAATTGAAATCACAGAACAGAACATTGCAAGCCAATACACGAAGCTTCTGGTCTTCCTCGCAGGCATTCTTCTGCCGATAATAGGCCTGATATTCATTGCCGGTTTAGTGGCTGAAATAAGCCAGGTCGGTTTCAAGTTCGCTACAAAGAAATTCACCGAAGGAGCCCAGCTTAAAACCCTCGCCAATCCACTCTTAGGATTGAGAAAGCTCTTCTTTTCCAGCAGGTCATTTTTTGAACTGGGAAAGAGCCTGCTGAAGATATTCGTCCTGGGCTATGTCGTTTACACTGTACTGGACGACAAGATCGAACCGACGATGGCGCTGATGGACATGCCTTTCTTCGAATTTGCAGACATGATGGTAAGCGTTACCTTCGAGATGTTCATGAAAGTCGGGCTTGTTTACATCATCATTGCCCTGATCGACCATTTCTACCAGAAACACAAGTTCAAGGAAGACATGAAAATGACTAAACAGGAAGTCAGGGAGGAATTTAAACAAACAGAAGGCGACCCGAAAGTAAAGGCTCATCTGCGGTCACTGATGCGGAACAGGATACGAAAACTGATGCTGAAGAAAGTGGAGAAAGCAGACGTGGTCATTACTAACCCTACTCACTTTGCTGTGGCACTAATCTATGAACAGGGCAAAATGACCTCTCCGCGCCTTGTGGCAAAAGGTGTCGATTTCCTTGCTGTGCAGATTAAACAACTGGCTATTAAGAATGATATACCGATTGTCGAAGACCCGCCACTTGCCCGTTCAATATTCTACAATGTGGAGATCGACGAAGAGATCCCGGAGAATCTGTATAAGGCTGTGGCACAAGTACTGGCCTATGTTTACCACCTGAAGAACAGGGATGTTTTATAAAGATGGCTTATTAATTGCTGTAGTAGAGTATTTGTATGAATTTGAGTGAATAACAGGTAATAAATGGCGAAAACACGACAGATGCAGTTACTTCAATCCCCGGCAGTAGTACGGCTGGGAAATAAAGTAGCGCCCGTCTGGAACTCCGGCAGGCAGTTCCTGATTGCTGCCGGCATCCTGATGATAATCGGCCTGTTGATCATTCCCTTACCACCGTTCATGCTCGATATGTGCCTTGCCGCCAGCATATCGATTTCCGTACTGATACTGCTGATATCCGTTTACCTTAACAGGCCGCTCGATTTCAGTTCCTTCCCGACAATATTACTGGTCACTACTCTGTTCAGGCTGGGACTGAATGTCGCCTCCACAAGACTGATCCTCAGCGAGGCTGAAGCAGGCCATATAATACAGGCTTTCGGTTCCTTCGTCATCAAAGGCAACTATGTCGTGGGAATCATCATATTCCTGGTACTGCTGATTATTAACTTCATCGTCATCATCAAAGGCTCCACCCGTATCGCCGAGGTTGCGGCAAGGTTCACACTCGACGCCTTACCCGGCAAGCAGATGAGCATCGACGCCGACCTGAACGCCGGATACATAGACGAGACAACGGCACGGAAACGGCGTGAAGACCTGACCAAGGAAGCAGACTTCTACGGAGCAATGGACGGCGCCGCCAAGTTCATCAAGGGCGACGCCATCGCGGCGCTCATTATTACTGCCATCAACATCATCGGCGGTTTTGCTATTGGCGTAGCGCAAAAAGACATGAGCATTACCGACGCATTATCGACATATACGATACTTACCATCGGTGACGGCCTCGTCTCGCAGATTCCATCACTGCTGATATCCGTTGCTGCCGGCCTTGTAATTACTCGTTCCGGCAATGCAGAACCGCTCGATACACTACTCAGCAAGCAATTTACTTCCCGCCCCAAACCACTCTATATGTCCTCGGTCGCAATGGTTCTCTTTGCTGTAATGCCGGGTTTTCCTGCAATACCCTTTCTCATGCTGGCTACTCTTTTCGGTGTTGTCGGTTACGTCAGGACTCAACAGCAGAAAAAACAGGCTGAGAAAGAGCTCAAAGAAGAACTGTCCAAAGCAGAGATCAGCAAAAGGCCGGAGGAGGCGCCGGTAGAAGACCTGCTAAGGGTCGATCCGGTAGAAATAGAGCTTGGTTACAGCCTGATTGCACTTGTCGATGAATCGCAGGGCGGCGATGTCTTTAAGAGGATTACCAACGTCAGGAGGCAGCTCGCCACTGAACTGGGTATTATTCTTCCACCCGTCAGGGTCAGGGATAACCTACAACTCGAACCTGAAGAGTATGTGATTAAGATCAGGGGCAACGAACTGGCACGCAATGTACTCCATACGAATATGCTCCTGGCAATGAATCCCGGCACGGCAGAAGGCGAAGTACAGGGCATCAAGGTTACTGAACCCGTATTCGGACTGCCTGCAACCTGGGTATCTCACGCCGAAAGAGAGAATGCGGAGATACAGGGATTCACAGTTGTCGAACCTGCTACTGTGCTGACGACACACCTTACTGAACTGCTGCGCCGCAATGCAGACAAACTGCTGACAAGGCAGGATGTCAAACACCTGGTCGATACGATGAAGAAGGACTACCCGACACTGGCAGAAGAAGTCTCACCCGACAACCTCCCAATCTCCACGATACAGAAGGTGCTCCAGAACCTGTTAGGCGAGGGCATACCCGTCAGAGACCTTGCTCTGATAGTAGAAGCACTCCTTGAATACCATAAGGTCACCAAGAATGTCGATGTCCTTACCGAATATGTACGGCATAACCTGTCTGAGACAATAAAAAAGCTTTACCAGGACAGCAACGGGGTAATACATGCCATCGCCCTCGACACCCAACTCGAACATACGATGACTACGGCACTTTCGACCAGCTCCCAGGGAGGAATCAGCCCTACACTCGGCATGGCTCCCGACATGATTACAAGGCTCAACAAGAACATTTCGAGAGCTGTGGACGACATCACACTGGCGGGCTACCTGCCGATTGTGATTTGTTCCGCACAGATCAGGCCGTATTTCCAGAGAATGATCAAGACTCAGTTCCCAATGATTTCTGTCGTCAGCTATACTGAACTACCGGCCGACGTCGATGTCGAAATACTGAGCAATGTTACCATTTAATACCCGGCAATTCCGATATACATATGATAATCGCCCGATAATCAGAAAAACTACTGCCTGCCGTACTTTTCTGCAATTCATATAAATGGCAAAGCTGGCCGGGAATTGGAATCCTTTATTGAATTTATTTACAGGCAGGCTTTCAGATTCCGCATTATAGTTTGTATGAATTTCTTATTTTAGCGCAATGGCAAAGCTATGGGAAGATATTGAAATCACTACCGACAGCGGCGAAAAAGCAGCGGCCTCTGCACCTGTGATAATTTCAGCAAGCCGCTCCACAGACATCCCGGCATTTTACACAGAATGGCTGATCGACAGGCTTCGCAAAGGCTATTCCGCCTGGATCAATCCTTTCAACGGGAAAAAGTACTATGTCTCATTCAGTAAAACACGGCTGTTCGTTTTCTGGTCAAAGAATCCTGCCCCTTTGCTTCAGTACCTCGAAGAATTCGACAGGAGGGGCATCGGTTACTACTTCCAGTTCACTCTCAACGACTATGAGCAGGAAGGCTTCGAACCGTATGTGCCTCCACTCGAACAAAGGCTGGAGACTTTCACCGGGCTGTCCCGGAAAGTTGGCAGGGGAAAAGTGATCTGGAGGTTCGACCCGCTGATACTCTCCCCGTCAACAGACAGCGCAGAACTGGCCTCCAGGATTGAAAGAATTGGCTCAAGGCTCGTACCCTATACGAACAAACTCGTGATTTCATTCGTGGACATCGTCAGATACCCGAAAGTAAGGAATAACCTCATCAGGGACAGCAGATTTAACGATGAATATAATGTTAATGATGCTGAATTTTCTGAAGAGATGAAAATTCGTTTTGCAGAATACCTTAAAGAATTACTTGTTCGATTCAAGACTGTCAATCCGGCTTTCGAAATAGCTACATGTGCCGAACAGGTTGACTTACAGCAATGTGGCATTACCCACAATAAATGTATCGACGACAGGCTCATCGCCGATCAGTTCCGGTCCGACCGCGAGCTGACGGATTTCCTGGGAATTGGTAAGGATTACGACAAAGGAGAGGGTAAACGAAAAAGCCTTAAAGACAAGGGACAGCGTAAAGACTGCGGCTGCATCGCCAGCAAAGATATAGGATCGTACAATACATGTCCCCATCTTTGTGCCTACTGCTACGCCAACAGCTCAAAGGCCTCAGCCCTTCGCGCTTTCGAACGGCACGATCCCTCGGCGGGTACCATCTGAAAACCGCAGGGAACCTGCCGGAAGCTATTTAGCCCCGGCAAATTCCCCGAGTATCTTCTCGTATATCGTTACGAACTCTTTGTAAGAACCGGGTGTCCGCCTGAAGAAATACATCATCAGTGTTCCGTTGACAAGGTTGAAGTATATCTCGGGTGTCGTAATGCAATCATTGGCAATGCCGGTTTCACTGTCGTTGAAAATTCTCTCCCTGAAGTCAGTGATGAGGCTGCCGACTTTGTCGTTGTTCAGTTCGGTCATTCTTTCCATGAAGATAAGCTCGAAAGTACCCGGATACTGAATGAAGTAGTTGATGTAAGCTTTTGTGACTTTTTTCAGCCGGCTGTCGGCGCTGTTGTTACGTTTTACTGAGTCGGCAATGAAGCTCCCGCATTCATCGAGGAAATGCCCGACGCAGCTGTAAACCAGTTCCTTGAAATCGTCGTAATAGTTGTAGAGGGTAGCAAAGGAGTAGCCTGCCCTTTCGGCAACGGTCCTTACGTTCAGTGCCCTGATGCCCTCGGCCCTGATTATCTCCTGCGCCGCCTGCAGGAAATACTCCTTCATCCTCTTTTCCTGTATGGGATTCTTAGTCATTTTTCCATACCTTTCTATACATTAACAAAAATATATAATTATAACATTGCTAATTTAATTAACAACGTTCACTTTTGCAAATAATATTTTTATAAAGCTGATATTTGTCTAAAAAGCCAGCAATTTCCCAAACTTTCCTGTTTGAAATCATTGTAAATATTTATAATTTAATGTTAATTGAGATTAATAGTTCGATTCTTTGTTGAAATATTATGGAGCTTCTCATGAAAAAATTTCTGCAATTGTTTTTTGCACTATCCCTTTTCCTTGCTGTCAGCCCGGTGTTTACCCAAACCATTGTCGGTACTGACCCCACTCCGAGGAATGTCGTACTGGAAGAGTTCACGGGCATCTACTGCGGGTTCTGCCCCTACGGCCATGCCAAAGCCGACAGCCTTAAGCAGGCCCATCCCGGCAGGGTTGTGTGTATCAATATACACTCGGGAAGTTTTTCCATTCCCAAACAGGCCGGCCACCCGGATTTCCAGACCCCATGGGGAGCGGCACTGGTTACTTTTTCAGGATTGCAAGGCTTTCCTGCCGGAATGGTTAACAGGCAACTTTTTACTGCCTCCAAATTCCAACCCCAGGCAACAAACGCTCTTGCCCTGGGCCGCGACGGCTGGCCAGCGGCTTTAGATTCAATTTTCAACACCGGTAATTCCGCCGTAAATATTGGCCTGGCTGTCGAGAGGGTTTCGAACAGGCTGAAAATCACCGTGGAACTCTATTACACGGCTGACGCAGGCCAGAACAACCTGCTCAATGTCGTACTGCTCGAAAGCGGTGTTGTCGGTTACCAGGGTGGTTCCCTCGGCAGCGCTAATTACACCCACAACAACATCATGAGGGATATGATTACTGGCCAGTGGGGCGACACGATTAAAACGACAACAAAAGGCACGCTTGTAACAAAGACTTACGACTATGAGATTACCGACAGGACAGACCCGGCAGGTACACACCTGAAAATTGCCGCTTTCGTTACACAGAAGAACTGCAAAACTATATACACCGGTACCGAGGTCGAACTGCCCGTTGTGGAGAAAACAACAGTTCTATCCACAACCACTCCGTTGGTTGGAGTTAAATCCCAGGGTACTCCCTTTACCAAAGAATTTACCATCAAGAACCTGACAACAAATGACATTACCTATGAATTGTCCGTTGCGAAAAGCGACAGGACACCCTCCGACTGGTCTGCTGCAATTACCAATCCGACAACAAACACAATTACGGTTCCTGCCGGGGACTCCGGGATTGTTACTGCCAGCCTTACTCCGGGTGTGACCAAGGGTATCGGCGACATGCTATTTACTGAAAAAGAAACCAATACTACCGGCCTGATGCAGTATTCAAAAACAGTTACTGTTTATTCCAAAGAGATGGACAGGTTCCATATCATGCTTGGCACTGAACCCGAGCGTACTCTTAGCGGTGTCATCGGCGACCTTGGATATGAAAGCTTCGTCGATATTGCTGCCGACGATTATGTTAGCCTGAAAAATGATTTCCCGGACCTTAAAACGATAGTCTGGAATGGCGGAATTACCGGAACTTTTACTACCGATATGATCACGGCTGTAACAGAAGCAACAGACAAAGGAATCAGCCAGTTCATCTGCGGCAACAGGCTTCTTGGCTCAATGACAACCGAAGCAGTTGCAACATACGGACTCGAGTACAACGGCTACTCAACACAGGGCTTCGGCAAGTCTCCCTGGACCGTCTGGTTTGGTGGAGTTGACGGAGATCCTGTAGGCGATTTCCTTGGTGACAGTGTAAAGGGCAACCTGATTAGCTATCTCATCACCCTGTTCAAGGTTACCGACACAGGAAACACATACCCCTTCATTCATTTCCAGAATACAGGTAAACGCGTTGTTTCAAACAGCAACACTAAAGATACATTCAACATTTCAGGCCCGGACGCAACCTTTGGCTTTAGGGTTAAGAGCGAAACTGCCCGTACTGTCCTATTTTCAATTACACCCTATGTAATCTCTAATGAAACGACGAGAAATAAACTTCTCGACAATATCATGGTCTGGCTCGACGGCAAAGGGCCGATTGCAGCAACCGACAAAAGCTCTTTCTTCTTCCTGGCCCGGCCCGGCAATACCCAGGAAATACCCTTTAAAATCATGAACGAAGGCGAAGGGACATTACAGGTTACTGAGATGGCTCTTGAGGGAGACAATATCTCCCAATTTACGTTGGATCTTCCTTCGACACTCCCCCTCCAGATAACTGATATTGCTAACTGCAAACTGAAGTTTACTCCCACAGCCGGGGCTCTCTATAATGCTACACTTGTAATTAAAACCAACTCTGTCATAGACTCCGTTTTCAGGATCGACATCCTGGCCAACAGTACAACAACCGACGTTCCCGAATACGACAACGGAATGATGGCTCTGAATGTATTCCCCAATCCGGTAACGGACAGGGCTGTCGTCAGGTTCAGCGCCAAAGAGGGCGTTACGGGAACACCTGAGATCGCCCTCTACGACATGGCCGGAAGGTTCATCAGGTCATTAGCCTGCACCCAGGAAACGACCGGCCGGTTCCAGGCAGGCCTCGATAGTGAAGGCTTAACAAACGGTACATATATGATTAAGGCAACAGCCAACGGTTACAACTGCTTTGTACCTGTTGTCATTGTGAAATAGGCCGCGAAAGCAGCGCCTGCCGGTCAAGGGCAGAAGTTTTTAAGGAAAGGGCGCAATCGGCTCATTACAAAAGATTGCGCCTTTTCCTGTTTATCCCGGACAGTGCGTTATGAGTTGTTAATATCACATTAATAATTGATATATGGCAATTTAATAGTTACCCCCGCCTTGGACAAGGAGGGGGCAGGGGGTGGTTGGATATTCCGTGTTTTGGGCCATCTAATGCATAATCCCGGTTTATATGAATGAACTGAAATAACAGTGTTGAAAACCTGCGCGGTGAAATAATTTCACCTCACCATTTTGAATTATTGGTAATTATTTGTAATTTTTTTAATTATATATAAACACAATTGGGAATTGATTATGAAACTGTTAAGATTCTCTTTACCCGTTTTATTATTTATGCTGATATTGTCAAATGGCGCTTCGTCTGCCACAGGGCAGTTCAACGACTTCAGGAAAGCCCTGCGCTCCGGCGACAATGAAACTGCGGCAGTAATACTCCATGAGATTCTCAATTCCAATCCCTTTAACTCCGGACTGTGGAAAGAGGCCGCCGACATTTGCAGAGAGCAGAGGATGGCCTCGCAGGCGCTGGTTTTCTACAAGGCAGCATTAAACCTCGAAAAAAACACTCGTACCCAGGCAATCCTCAAAAACAGGATCGACGCATTGAAGAAAAATTACTGCTCCGGCCTGAAAGTTGACTATGTCGTTACTTTTGCAACCGTGAGCGTCAAACTGTTGAAGAATATACTCAACCTGCCCAAACCCGCAGGCCTGCAGGTACTGGAATCGGGCATACGTGAACTGCCGGGAATTGTCGTAGCTACGGAAAAGGACCTGAAGGACCTGGAAGAGAACCCGGGGAACGGCACAAAAGTGGCGTACATCGACACGATGCAGAACGTAAAAATTGCTAAGAACGGCAAAATTTCCGACAATCTTGACAACACGATACCCGTTGACAGGATGCCTTCGTACAACCAGGCCGAACTGATGAAGAACCTGCAGTACCCCGAAGAAGCCATCATGAACCGTCAACAGGGCACCGTCATCGTTAAAGTATTCATCAACGCGCAGGGCAAACCAATCAAACCGGAGATTAAAAGTACCGACAACAAGATATTCAACAAGGCGGCAATGGACGCCGTCCTGAAAACGAAATATATGCCGGCACAGCAAAACGGACAGCCCGTAGGATGCTGGATGTTCATCACAATTGAGTTTGTGCTGAAGAAGTAAATGTAGTATTTATTTATTTATATTTATTGAAGTATTATGATGAGTAGGAATTGCAAAAGAAGACTGAATTTAATTTTTAAAACAATATTTTCAATAATCCTGATAGCAGTGTCTTCTGCTTCGTCTGCCCTGGCGGCGGGCATTGATGATTTCGAAGTGGCGCTGAAGGCAAAGGACTACGCCAAAGCAAAAGACATATATTATGCACTGCTTGAGGAGGGTATTTTCAACTACAGTACCTGGGATAGCATCGGCGATGTCTATAAAGAATGCGGTCTCTATGAGGGAGCCGCCATTTGCTATATGAGTTCATTTAACCTGGCAATCAAAGGGAGAAAGGACGTTGACCACATTCATACGAAGCTCAACCAGGCAATTAATTCATTGCAAAAGGATTATCCCGGCTATATTTTTTCCATCTGCCCTCTTGAAATCAATAATACCCGGGAAATGCTCGACTCATTTTACTATGACGGAACCGTTAGCAGGCTGAAAACCTTCGAAGAAAATAATATGGTTTTAATTCCAGGCATTTCCATTGTGCCTTTGGATGACTACAAAATCGATGATATACCCGTCCTAAGCATGGATAGGGATTTGGCAAAATTGCTTACGCCGCATAAGACATTGAAACTGGATAAAACAGCAGAGGATGACACGCCAATTCCATCACCCGATGATTTCATCCAGGTCGAGGTACAGCCTCAATGTGACCTGAATGAATTGACTTCGAATATCATTTATCCGGAAGTTGCACGCAAGGCAAATATTGAAGGGAAGATCATAGTCAGGTTATGGATAGACAAAACCGGCAAACCGAGATCTGCAGAAGTAATTAAGTCAACTTCCATCCTTTTTGTAGAGGCTGCACTAACGGCAATCATGGAAACCGAATACTTGCCTGCTCATGCGGATGGTGAGCCGGTGGGTTGCTGGCTGACAATACCGATAAAATTCTCACTTACGAATTAGCTTCATGCCCGGAGCTGTCACTCCTTCTCTTTCAGCAACGCTTCGTAAGCCTGCCTGAGCATATTCCTCTGGCCGGCCTTCATTTCGTTGTATTCCGCAACATCTGTGGTGATGGAAACCATTTTGGAATTGTATTTATCCTGAGATGCTTTGTCCTTGAAAACAATTCGTCCGCCTTCGTTCTTCCACTTTCCTTCCTTCGACCTCATAAGGATGACAACCGTCATGACGTCGTCCATTAGCTTGTTTCGCTGGCCATACATCATTTTGAACATTTTCCGGAAGGACATGAAGTAGGTCTGGAAAGCCACGGCATTCTTCTTCAACTGCTTGTCGGGATGGTTGAAATGAATTATATGGTTGTAGTAATTATTGTAAGGATCGGTCAGTTCTTTCAGGGCTTCTTCGTTGGCAGACCTGGAGGTTAAAACAGCTTTTTCTATCAGTGAAAGGTCTCCCAGGTCTTCGACAATGGTAAAATTGGTAAAGTTCCGGAAATAGACCGATTTGTCGAATTTCTCCGATGCAGGTACGGAATTCTGCAAGAACAGGAAGAATGCATTGTAGTCCTTGTCCTCAGGTTCACCTGTCATTGTACCCAGATCTTCTGCAATGTTGGAATTTATTAAAGAATCGGGCACCTCGTCTCCGGGCTTGAGGTCAAGGAGCATAGCAAGGCGGAAAAGCGCCTCTTTCCTTGCCCCCCCGTTGTTTTCGAGTTTTGTGTCATACAGAAAGAGCAGGGCGTAAGTTACTATGGCAATACCGATTAATGACACGGTGCCGGTCAGCTTCCCTTTGTACCTGATAATCAGGAAGTAGAACAAAACCCAGGAGACAAGTCCGATGATTAATGTCTCGCCGCCAATCCAGCCTAAGAAGGCAGGGCTTCCCGTTGGTAATTCGACTTTACTGTGAAGACCGACAATCATCAATAAGCTAATTGCGAGCCACAGGGGTATCTTCCAGACAAGATGGACCGGTTTCGGTTCGTAAGGATTGCGTTTCTTTTCTGCGGGTGTTTCTTTACTGTCAGTTGCCATTTTACACTGTGCTAATTATTACAAATACTATCGAACGTAAAATACAAAATATTAATTATATTTAACAAAGTAATCATAGGAAATTATTCTATCTTTTGGAAAAGCCTATTAATAGTATTCTTATGTGGCTATTAAAAAAGAATTACACCTATTCTGCCTTCTTTGTCAATTCATCCTGGACACGTGTCAGGCTCTCCTGCATCTTTTTATACTCCGGTTCGGACTTATCCCTGAATTTCCTTACTTTGTCGTAAGTAGCGTCAGGAGCAGTAATGGTTTTGCACGCCTCTTTGTACAACTCGTGCATATTCTCAATTACATCTTCCAATTCGGCAGGGATGTCGCCTTTAACCGCTTCTTCAATGGTTTTTCCCAACTCTTCGAGGTTCTTTTTGCATTTACCTGTTTCAACATTGAAGTCTAAGGGGTTGTTGACCGGGTTCTTGGTGTTCCTCACCTGTTCGGGCATTGTTTCCCAAACTCCGAGTACCTTGCTAATGTCCGAAAACGTTTCGGAAACATTCAGGTCAAGCAGGATGGCCACCTCTTCGGCCTTTTTCACGTCCGTTTCATCGTAGCTTTTTGAACATGCAAAAAGCAGCAACGCCAATATCAAATATCTGTATTTCATAATTTTACCTCAAGACTATATAATAATCATCCATTATTCAAAATCTCAATTATCTTTTCCGCGAACAGTTCGCAGCAGTCCCCCGAACGTGCAGTAACCAGGTCGCCGTCAACGACCAGGTCTTCGTTGCAGTAGTTGGCGCCGTAGGCTTCGGCGTCCCATCTCAGGTTGTTGTGGCATGTCAGTTTCCTTCCCCTTACGGTGTGGGCAATGGGGGACAAGAGCCAAAGGCCGTGGCATATCACGCCCTTAATAATGTTTTTATTGGCAAAAGCCCGTTCCAGGAAGGCAGCAGCAGGGGCCATCCTGCTCACATCCTCCGAATACCTCAGCCGGTCTGAAACATAGCCCGAAGGGATTATTATTGCGGAATAGCCGGCCAGTTCGTTGTCGTCGATGTTTTCGAAGCTGTTGCCGCACTCCAGTTCCATCCGGGTATCATGTCCTGTAAAAGTAAGCGACTCACACCCCCACAGGCGTGTCAGGAATTTCGCTTCGAAGCCCGAGCGGGGAAATCTCTCACGATAATAGACAATCTCTTTTTCGTAGAAATCACTTTCAATAAGAATTCCGATTTTCTTTTCCATTGGCCGCCTCATATAATTATTTTTTCAATATATCCAGCAAATCTTCATACCACGAAAGAAGCGGGAATTCGACAATCCTGCCGATCTCTTTGCCGCCTTCCAGGACAATCAGTGTAGGCACCTTTTTCAATGAATAGGTCAGGGCCACATTCCCGGGGTCGAGTTTATCCCTGTCCACACCGTACAATTCGATCCTGTCCTCTCCGACCGGCAAGAGTGCAAACAATTTAATTATCTGCGGCAATCCTTCCCTGACGTCCGGACACCAGGAAGCGCCGAAAATAACGAATGTAATTTCCCGCCCTTCCATCCTTTGCCTGAGAGACTTGATGAAATCGAAGGGTATGTTGTAATCGCCGGCATCGTATGACGCCCACCCGGCTTTCTGCTGCCATTCCAGCCAGCTCATCCTGCCGAGTGGTAAGCTCTTCGCAACAGTATCGGTAATCGAGGCTTCCTGTGAAGCCAGGTCCACAAAAGCCAGGAATAGAAACAATACGGTCAAATATCTCATTGCATCCTCCACATCATTTTACTGTTAAAGCATCTGACTCTCCGGCGCCGGCCTTCCTTCACCCGGCACCCTTATTAATAATTTATTCTACCATAATCAGGACATTTAATTCCAGATTGCCAACTTTCAACTCTTCGCTCCTATTCTACATTCTTGAGACGCTAGCCTTGCGTCTCTACCGATCCACACTCCTAACTCCTAACTCCATATTCCTCTTACTAAACTCACTTTGCTTGTTAAGATGTACTCCACCTTTCTTTGTTTGGAGGTGGACTCCGTCTTCTAATCCCTCTTTCTTATCCTGGAGGTGGAGTCCATCTACTCTTACCCACTCCTAACTCCTATCTTCTTGAGACGCAAGCCTTGCGTCTCTACCATTCTTACTCTTATTACACACTATTTTACCGGCCACCAGTCACCAATCACTGCCTACCAGCCGCTACTCCCCTTCAATCTCATCGGCAAGTTTACCAAGGCCGTACAGGTTACGCAGCGCCTCGATTATATATGCCGTATGGACACACACTGCCCTCGAATGATCTTTATCAAAAACATACTTACCGATAATACTCTCAAAATTGCCGTCGAAAACGAGGCCGACAACTTCAGCGTTTTTGTTTATCACAGAAGAACCCGAATTGCCGCCAACGATGTCGTTTGAGGTAATGAAATTGCAGGGTGTAGCCAGGTCCAGTCCGTCAATTCCTTTGAAGTACCTCTCAGGCAGCTTGAAGTCGCCTTCCCGGGAATGGCTCAGCGCCCTGTCGAATATGCCGTAGAGCGTCGTTTTCCAGGGCAGGCTGTAACCGTTGACGTCGCAGCCCTTCACCTGTCCGTAGGATAGCCTGAGAGTGAAGTTGGCGTCCGGAGTCCTTTCGTTGCCGAAAGCCAGGTTGTACGCTTTGGCAATCACTCTGTCGCAGTTTTCGATTTCCCTGTTAAGGGCGTCCATCCTGGACTGGTTGCCCGCGTCGATCTTCGAATAGTATTTCAGGATGGGATCTTTACATTCGGCCAGTGCGCTTTTCCCTCCGGCCATCAATCGCAGCCTGTACTCCTTGTCGTCGAGCTGGGTTTCTTTGCAAAGCGCGACAGCTGCTTCCGACGGCGAACTGAAACCGATCATGATCTCCAGGTCAGCCGTGCTGATTATCCCGTTATCTATCAGCGCCCTGAAATACATGGTAAGGTATTTTACACAATACTCTTTACCGGGGCTTGTCGTGTCTTTCAGAACATTCTCAAAGGCTTTTATCTTCGATTCACTGCCCTGGACAGAAGTGTCGCAATTGTAAGCCAGTTGCCACAGGGCATCTGCATAGTTGTACAAAGGCAGTTCCCTGATTTCAAACACAGAGTTCCCGAACAGTACTCTTTTCAACTCCATCAGGCTGTCAACGACCCTGACAGCAGAGCAATACTTAACATACATTTCCGGGTTGCTTTCCAGCCTCGCCCGTATCTGCTCATGAGTCTTTACTGCATTTTCCATTATTTCCGGGTTGCCGAAGCCGTAGTCGATGCCGGAATAGACCTTGAAGCGGTTCTCGAGGCTCACTTTCGAGTTTGTAGTGTATGAACTGAAGTCTGTTTCCAGCGCCATATCATAGGTAAGTTTACATTTAATATATGTCAGTTTCTCCTGGCATTCCCTGAAAAATTGCAGTTCGGACAGTGCCAGGTGCCTTACGGTAGTACCCGGGTTGCCTGCAACAAATACGAGTTCATTCTCAAGGGCGCCTTTAGTCTTCCATTTGAAATAATGCTCCGGTTTGTATGGTTTGTCGTTTTCATAGGCACGAACAAAAGCAACATCGAGGCAATAGCGCGGGAATGTGAAATTGTCGTAGAAATAGCCGCCCAGCGCTGCTGCATTAATCTCCGGAGTAAAAACCAGCCTCAGGTCGGTAAGTTTTTTGTATGTATAGAGCCAGTATTCATTGACATAGTTCAGGAAGATGACCCGGTTTGACAGGCTGTTCTGCTTATTGGCCTGCTCAACAATTTCGTCGGTCTTCTTTTTAACCGCACTCCGCCGTTCTTCGTCGGACATTGTCTCATTGACGGAAGACATGATGTCGCCCGTAACGTTCTTCATGGCAACAAGGATGTTGGCAGACATGCCGTTAAGGCTGAGTTCCTTGTTCCTGCTCTTTGCGATGTATCCGTCGCGTGCAACGTCGAGTCCGGGATACTTCAGGGCTGTGCCCAGGACAACATGATGATTGGTCATTATCAGGCCGTCGGGGCTTACGAACGCACCGCTGCCTCCACCTATCTGTACCGCCGACAACCTTACATGGTCAAACCACGAGGCGTCGGGTGTAAAATTGTACTGTTCCTTAAGCTGGTTGGCCGGCAGCGAAAAGAAAGTCCACATGCCCTCTTCGGAAAACAGGGCAGTATTGCCGTACAGTAATAATACCCCCACAACAAGCAGGCTTTTCATCTGTCTCATCTTATTCAATATAATTGTCATATTTTTCCTTACCTTTTATTCTTTATTTATTGTTATCCAACTCTGTCAGGAGGCCTGCAAGCTTCCGGGCTGCTTCTTTCCTTTCGTAACCCCTGATGGCGTCAACTTTGGGGTTGAAATCAACGTTACCCGACTTCCAGCCCTCGTAATATTTCTTAAAAATGCCTGCAATCTTTTCTGTTTCAGTCTGGTGTGCAGTCAGCCCGGCCTCTGTTTCTGCCAGCAAATCCGCAATGGCGCTTTCTTTCGGGGCAATTGCCAGGATAGGCTTACCAACGCCGATATATTCATAGACTTTGCCCGGTACAATCTCTTCGCTCTCTTTCGATTCGTCAACAATCAACAGCAGGCAGTCGGATGTCATCAGGTATTCGATGCTCTTCTTGTGAGGAACATAGGCGATGTTTTCAATTGCGCTCCTGAATGTCGTTTTTTCTATCATTTCCTCGACCTCGGTGCCGAACCTGCCGACAAACCGGAGGTGAATGGCCGACGGTTCCACCTCACCCCTGCCGACAAGGAGTTCCAGGGCTGCGAAAAGGCTTGAAGGATTGCGCCTGCCGTACATCGAGCCGGTGTAGGTAACCGTAAACTTTTCATTGACAACCGGTTCCACGACGGGAAAATCGGAAGAGTCGAAACCGTTGGGTACATGGAAGAATTTGGTGCTGTCAAGGCCGGGGTACTTCCCGAGGGCATCCTTAATGATGCCGAGCCAGGCACATTCCACCTGATCGGCTTCACGGAAAGTCGAATGTTCCATTCTTCTGTCAATAGCCCGTGGCAGGAACCACCTTTTCGGCGAGGAGATGAACCCGGTCCAGGGATCGCGGAAACCGGCAATCCACGGTATATTAAACTTCCTGTGGGCATAGCGTGCAATCAGCGAGCAGGTATATGGCGGGGAGGAACTGTAAACAGCGTCGAATCCGTATTTGCCGTGCAGTTCCCTGACGGCTTTCTTTGCAGAGAGGAGCCAGCCGACACGGGCGTCGGGAATGAAGAAGGTAGCCCTGATGAATTCGGCGACCTTATCTTTGAAACCGGTTTTCTGGTTATCTTTTTTAATTACATTAACGTCGATGGCAGAACCTTTTTTCCTGCCGGTGAAGAAGCGGTACAGGTCATAGGGTTCGTAGATGTGTGTACGTTCGACGATGGTATTCGCCGGAATTTCAGAGAGGAGCGATTCGTCCCTGGCAGGAAACTGCCCGTTTGACACTGTCAGGACAATCGGTTCCCAGCCGAACTCAGGGAGGTATTTGACGTGCTTCAGGGCACGCTGTACCCCTGGCCCGCCCGAAGGCGGGAAATAGTATGCAATTATCAGCAGTTTCTTCATTATTCATTTCAAGCAATTATCAATCATTTTCCGGTTTCAAAATTAATGAATATCAGTAATATTTTGCCTGTTTTATTCAATTATTAAAAATGAAAATATTGGGTTAATTAAACTATTCCTTCATTTAAAAATGTTGCCCGGATTATAATTATTGTTTATTTTTATCGTTTAATAAATATTACTGATATATACTTGTTTGAGCTTTATTAAGGTGTATCATATGGTTAAAAAGGTTGCATCGAAAATATTCCTGGTTGTAATGTCCCTCTTGCTGGCGCTTTCAGGGTTTGTAGGCGGCTGCAGGACAACAAAGAATTCAGGTAAGGGAAAACATATCGATAGTACCAGATCAGAACCCTTGTATGGTCCGAGATCATACCATCAGGACAATGACACGTCTGAATACCGACGCTCAAACGAACCTATGACCCCTCACTACGGCCCCAGGTCAGTATTCTGAGCAATACCTTTTTTACTAATTAATTTTTGAATATATTCTTCAACGATGATATAATATCAATTGCCAATACAATGAATAAAGATAAAAACCCGGCTTCCATTGCTTTCCGGAAAAGGCTTGGCCTGAACTTATATGCCCGGTACAGGGCAGCGGAAACAAAGCTTCACAAACTGTCATACATCTTTTGGGAGTGTACACTCCGCTGCAACCTGAACTGCGTACACTGCGGCAGCGACTGCCTTACCCAGTCCGATTTGCCCGATATGCCCCTTGCAGATTTCCTGAAAGCGCTGGACAGCGCCGCTGCAATCGTTACCCCGGAGAAAACCACAATCGCCCTGACCGGAGGCGAACCGTTGATGAGGGCCGACTTGGAAGAATGCGGAAGGGAATTCGTTAAAAGAGGTTTCCCATGGGGCATGGTAACCAACGGATATATGCTCAGCGAGAAAAGGATGGATTCCCTGATCGACGCCGGGTTGCGTACAATTACCGTCAGCCTCGACGGCCTCGAGAAAACACATAACTGGTTCAGGGGCAACGATCGCTCTTTCGCGATGTCGCTTCAGGCAGTAGAACTGATTGCCCGCTCCGGAATCATCTATGATGTGGCCACCTGTGCCCATCATGATAATTTCGGAGAACTGGAAGTAATTTACAAGTTGCTGCTCAGCCTCGGAGTGAAACACTGGAGAGTATTCACTGTGTTTCCGCGCGGCAGGGCGAAAGATAACCCGGTACTGAAACCGGACGGAAAATTGCTGACAGCCCTATTTGCATTTATCATGAACAAAAACAGCGAAGGCAAGATGAGAGTCTCCTACGGCTGCGAAGGCTTCCTTGGCAACTTCGAAGGAGAGGTTCGGGACAGTTTCTTCTTTTGCAGGGCAGGTGTTAATATCGCCTCGGTGCTCATCGACGGTTCGATCTCCGCCTGTCCAAGCCTGAGAAGCGATTTCATCCAGGGCAACATTTACAGGGACGACTTCGCTGAAGTGTGGCAGAACCGTTACCGGATCATGCGCGAAAGAAGCTGGACACGGACGGGCGACTGCAACGACTGCAGCTATTACAAATGGTGCAACGGCAGCGCCCTGCACCTCAGGAACGAAAACGACGGCAGCCTGATGTTCTGCCACATGAAAGAGATGGAATAAGCATTCTTATTTCTTTACGAACATCTTAATTGCGCCGTCGATGTTAATATAATAAACACCTGCTGGTAATGCAGAGACATCGATTTGCAGCGGATCAGTGTTTTGAAGCATAACAGCCTGCAATTGGCCAAGAGCGTTGCAGATAGTAACATTCTCCCGGACACAATTTACAGGAATAGTAATGTATTCTTCTGCCGGGTTGGGGAACACGGATGTATTCTGGGTTTCGTTGTTTTCGTTGTCGTTAACTCCCAGGGTGGAGGTTTCGTAGATGAGGACGCCGGGGTCCTCGTTTCCGATGGCGAAATACCTCCCGTCGGAAGAGAAGGAAAGAGCTGTCGTCAGGGGTTTGCAGATTTTCAATTTCCTTGAGTTAATTTGAGGATATAAATAATCGGGAACAGTATATTCGTTTACACCAGTTGCAATATTCCGGAAATCTATGCTCCTGTTTTCGTCCCGTGCAATTACCAGTCTTTTGTTGTCATTTGTAAACGCCATCATTTTAATATCGTCTAATTCAGTGGAATTGCCGACATTCAGAAGTTTTAATACTTTGCCGTTTACAAGATCGTATATCTTTATTGCTTGCTCGGCTGTGCTTACTGATGCAAAATACCTCGAGTCGCCGGAGAATGAATAGGGTTTGTGAAAGTATGCTAAAGATGGCTGGAAATTTTCAATTTGTTTAATTTTTTTTGTTGATAAATCTAAAGAGAATAAATTCGTTGAATTTTTATCTTCACCCATGAACAGGTATATCATATTGCTGAAAATTGATGCTTTTAACGATACGGGTTGGTATCCCAGATTGTACTCGTTTATCTTCGATGAGGTTGTAAGGTCCCAGACCTGCAAAATGCCTTTACGGCCTAATACATAAAGGTATCTGCCGTCAGCGGAAAAATCGAATTCAGCAATAATTGGAATGTCTGTTTTAAAACTATATTTGGCAGTCCCTGTTTCCGCATCCAGTAGGACAACATTCTTATCTCCATTGGTTAGAAAAACAAAAAGTTTCCCGTCAGGGGACAGTTTTGCGGGATAGAACATATAGTCTTCATTGTCTTTCACTGTATAGCCTTCTACAATCCAGTCCCTTTTTTTAGTCGTCGTATTGAAACGTTGAATGATTATAAATGCATTGCTGTAATTCAGGTCTATAGTGATGATATGTTCATTGTCAGAATGATATGCAATTGTATTGACGGTGTAGGCATGGCTGATGAGTGGCATGGAAACACCAGTCTCAATATTTATAATATCTGTCCGGTAATAGTCGGTAACCAGCAAATTTTTATTGTCTTCGGAAATAGCCGTATTAATTATCCAGTAATCGGCATTTATTTGCCTTTCGATCTTCTTCTTTGACAGGTTCAAAAAATTGATTAAATATTTATTGTCGGAATAACTGCCATATATAATTGTATTGTTATCTCCCGAAAAGACCGGCATACTCGCATAAGCATCATCTATATCCAGAATTTCTTTTTTATTTTTAATATCAATTACTTTAAAACCACCGCCAAAATTAATCATTATCAAATATTTGCAATTTGGCGATATAGACATGGTATTAGTATGAACCTCCGGACTGTTGAAAATTAATGCTGTGTCGTTTGAAGCTACGTTATACTGGAAAACATCAGAATATTCTGTCACATAGTATAAAACATCGGAGGAATCCCCAAAACAAATGTCATTTACTTTAGGAACATTCAATGTCCTGATATGTGTTCCGTTTGCTGCTTCCCAGAGATCGATCCCATAATTGCCGGGGTCTCCGTAACCATAACTAATCGCCGCAATGTACTTATCATCGGGAGAGTATATTATATCGCTGATTAGTTTCAAGGTATCCGAATTTTGAAGATTCATTACTACTTTTTTTTCTTCGAGATTCCATATTTCTAAGTCCTCATTGCAAAGATACTTTTCATCTGAAGATACATCAAATATATTAATATCATATTTTTCATTAAAGTCATTGGCATTTTTAACTTCTTTCTCAATGATGTCGATTAGTTCGCCGCTCAGGCAGTCAATGACGCGTATGAACCCATGGCCGCCCGATATATAGGCCTTCATTGAATTAGTAATACAAAAAGATCTTTTGTATCCGGGGAGATCATATAAAAATCCGATTTGAGAAAGGTACGGCTTTGTTTGAGAAAAAAGCATAGATATACTTAGTACAAACAATATCAATACTGAAATCTTCTTCATATACGGCCCCTATAAGTTAAACCATAATTACAGAGCAGCCCCTTGCGCCGGCAGCCTAAATTAAATTCTAATAAGTAAAAACATAATTTACGAAATAATTGTATCGAATACAAAATATTAGCCATAACTAAATATTATTTTAATCATTCCGTACTATTGCTTATATTGTATAATTGATAATGTAAAATTATATGAATATATGAGAATATTTTCGAAAGAGAGTTTCAGGAACCTGATACCGAGGGAACTGCTGAGGTACCTCGGCCCGGGTTTCATCGTCACTGTCGGCTTCATCGATCCGGGAAACTGGGCTACGAACATCGAAGGCGGCTCCAGCTTCGGCTACAGCCTGCTCTGGGTCATTACCCTCAGCACCATCATGCTCATCGTCCTGCAGAATTTCTCGGCAAAAATCGGCATCGTTACAGGACGCTCCTTAGCGGCTAACATACACGCGAATATGCCCCGCCCGGTGTCAGCCTTCCTGGGCTTCACGATTTTCATTGCCTGCATTGCCACCGACATTGCCGAGCTGCTTGGAGGCGCCCTGGGATTCCACCTGCTGTTCGGACTGCCGCTCTGGGCAGGAGCCTTACTGACGACGATAATTGTTGTCGTGGTGATCGTCGGCCAGAAGTATCACTCCATCGAGAGGTTGATACTCGGATTCCTCAGCGTCATCGCCTTTTGCTATTTCGTCGAACTCTTCATCGTCGGCCCCGACATGGGCCAGGCGCTCAGAGGCGCATTCATACCGGACATCAACTATGATAATATATTCATCGCCATGGCCATACTCGGAGCAGTAGTGATGCCCCACAATCTCTACCTGCACTCCAACGTCATCCTGAGCCGTGACTGGGGCAGCAATGACCGTGAAAAAAAGAAGCTGCTGAGGTTCGAGAAGATTGACACCTTCCTGTCGATGGGGATGGGATGGGTTGTCAACTCCGCCATGATAATCGTAGCAGCAGCAGTGTTTTACAACCAGGGCATCGTCATTACAGGCATCGAGCAGGCTTCAGAGACACTGAAACCCCTTGCCGGCAGCCTGGCACAGTTGCTTTTCGGCATTGCCCTCCTGTTCTCCGGCATTGGTTCGTCCATCACCTCGTCCTTTGCAGAGGCAAACGTCTTTACTGCTTTCCTGGGCAGGCCCGAGAACCCGCAAAGCGCCTTTTACAGGTTCGGTCTGATTGCCACAGCCATTCCTGCCTTCATTGTAATAGTTTCCGGCATCGACACATTCAGGATATTAATAATAAGCCAGTTGGTTCTCAGCGTCCAACTGCCTTTCACGGTAATACCCCTGCTGTACATTGCCCGCAGCAGGAAGCTGATGAAAGACTTCCGCATCAAAGGCTTCGTCTATGTCCTGGGCCTTGTAATTGCCGCCACAGTCATCGGCCTTAATGTCTATTTATTAACCAGCATTTGAAAGGGAGCCGGCAATGTATAAAACAATTCTGATACCGCTCGATTGCTCAAAGGTTGACGACGTCATCATCGAACACATAATGAAACTCAGCTCCTACATGAATCCGGCCGTACTCCTGCTCCGGGCGCTCCATCACCATACACGCGACGCACTAAGCTACTCTGAAAACGTAACCAATGAATATATGGAACAGCTTGTGAAGAAATTCAGCAATATCGGCATCAGGGCTGAAAGCATAATCGAGTACGGCGACCCCGACGATGTAATTGCCCGTATTGCGGAAGAGAAGGAATGTGACCTTATCGCCTTTGCAACCCACGGACACAAGAAAGTAATGGACTTCGTGCTCGGCAGCGTAGTAGAGAAAGTACGCCACAGGACGAAAATACCCATCCTGCTGATTAATGCGGGCTGAATAGATTCGACGACGGTGCAAAAACCAGCTCTCAGGCAAATGAACTGCTATTATTAAAACGGTTCTTCCCCGTCCACGTCCATGTTACCTATCGGTGGTGTATCAAACCTGAATTCGAGATTCTCAAAACGTGCATATTTATTGATGTAGGCGAGGCGCACGGTGCCGACAGGGCCGTTACGCTGCTTGCCGATGATTACTTCGGCAGTGCCGGCCGTAGGTGTCTTGTCTTCATACTGGGTAATGCCGTACACTTCGGGCCTGTTGATGAACATTACCACGTCGGCGTCCTGCTCGATGCTGCCGGACTCGCGGAGGTCAGAGAGCATCGGCCTCTTGTCGCTGCGGGACTCGACCGACCTGTTAAGCTGGGCCAGGGCGATTACCGGTACGTCTAATTCTTTGGCGAGCTGCTTCAAAGACCTGGATATCATCGATATCTCTCGTTCGCGGCTTTCTGCTTTTGGTGGATGGAGGAACTGCAGGTAGTCGATGATTACCATTTCAATCTGGTATTCCGCTTTCAGCCTCCGGCACTTTGCCCTCAATTCGAGCAAACCGAGGGATGGGCTGTCGTCGATTACCATCGGCGCTTTTGCGAGGTGTCCCAGGTCTTTGACAATTTTATTAATCTCTTCCTGGTTGACTTTGCCGCTTCTAAGTTTCTGCTGGTCAATCTTCGACTCGGCGCTGATGAGGCGCATTACAAGTTGTGGCGAGGCCATTTCGAGAGAGAAGAAGGCAACAGGCCTTTTGTATTCGACAGCGACGTTCCTTGCAATGGAAAGCGCAAGGGCTGTTTTACCCATCGACGGCCTGGCGGCAACAATGATCAGGTCTGACTTCTGGAAACCGGTGAGCATATTGTCGAGTTCCTTGAATCCCGAAGGCACCCCCGTAAATTCGTTGCTGCCTTTCTCTGCAAGCCGCTGGATGATGTTCAGGGTATTGTGGGCCAGCTTGTTCAGCGGGCTGTATGTCTTGGTAAATCTTTTCTCTGCTATGGCAAATATGAGGGCTTCAGCTTTGTCAATCTCTTCGAGAGCGTCGGAAGTTTCGTCGTAACAACTGCTAAGGATTGTTCCTGAAGTCTGTATCAACAGCCTCTTCAGGTATTTCTCCACGACAATCCTGGCGTGGAACTCAACGTTGGCAGACGTTGGAGTCTTTGTGTTGATGTCGGCAAGGTAAAGAGTGCCGCCGACAAACTCCAGCTTGTCCTTCTTTCTCAGCTCCTCGCTAAGAGTAACAATGTCCACATTGATTACTTTCTCAAACATGGAAAGTATTGCTTCGTAAATCATCTTATGCGCTTCGTTGTAGAAGCTGTCCGGTTCGATGATCTCGATGCACTTGGCAATGGCAGCCCTGTCGATCATCATGGCGCCGAGTACGGCCTGTTCGGCTTCGACGCTGTGAGGAGGAACAAAATTGCCCACAGCGCCGTATGAGATTGTTTTGTTTTTCCCGTTCCTCTTTTTTGCCGGGGCAAGAGATGCCCGGTTCTGTAAGTCATTATATTCCATTGCAATTGCCTTCTATTTCGTTATAATGCCATGTAGCCCGTTCCGCCCTTCAAGCGAAACGAATTACTTTTTTTCAAATTCCATTTCTGAGCAAACATAAGATAAAGGTATTACCAAGATTTTTGTCCACAAGGTTTTCCACATCTTTTCCATGCCAGGCGTAAAATTGTGGAAAAGTAATTATTTCCAAAATATAATAGCCTTTTAACTCTATGCCGCTAATATTTTATTCCGAGGCGATTATTATTGCAATAGTTTTAAAAAAATCATAATTTGAAATAAATATTTAACTGTGGAAAAAATAATTGATATGAAAAGGTTATGTTTATGAAAACGAAAGTATTACGACAGGCAAACGGCATGAGTCGTTATTTGATAATTTCTGCTGTCCTGTTGATCTATTTACTGGGGTTCAACAATGCAGGCGCCCAAAGCACAGACTGGATGAAAGACATCACTCACGAAGCGGGACTGGACTACGCAAGAGGCAGCAGGGTACTGGTAATAGATATTAACAACGACAACTATCCCGACCTGATGTGGGGCACGGGCAATGCCAATCAAAACCATTATTATCTTATGCTCAATGTTGCCGACGAAGCCAATCCCGGCAAAAGAAAATTCATCGACTTCACAAAGGAATCGGGAATTAACAAGAGCAGAGACACATCGCACGCCGAAAGGGTCATCGACATTGCAGCATTTGCCGATGTGGACAATGACGGCGATCTCGATGTCGTTACAAGCATATATTACCACAGGTGGGAATATATCAGCAATATCCTCGACACATACACAGACCGCTCGGAAGTACTGCTCAACGACGGTTCAGGCCATTTCACGCTTCTCGACAACAACGGGCTGACAAATATCGTAGCCGACCCTGACAGGCCTGTCGGCATCATTAACTCTACCGGCCTCTCTTTCCTCGACTTCGATCTCGACGGCAACATCGACCTCTATATTTCTACCTGGTTCAGCGACTACAAAGCCAATCTCGACCACAACGGCAACGGCTATGTAATGCCCGACGTTCTTCTCAGAGGCAACGGGGACGGCACTTTCACCAAAGTGGAAAACAACGGTGTCCAGTCGGTTGAAATGCCGGAGTACGGCGTCAATGTAACAGACTGGAACAACGACGGATGGCAGGATATCTTTACTTGTGCCTATTGCAGGTCCGGCGGCAATCTTTACATGAACAACCAAGACGGAACATTTTCGGACGTAGCTGCCACTGCCAACTACAGCGGCCAGATTATGGCCGGCGACAACGGCCAGGCCCTGTGCAACTGGGAGGCAATCCCCGCCGACTTCGACAACGACGGCGACATGGACTTCCTTCAGGTACAGGTCCACGGCGGCTATGACAATAAAGAAGGAAGGACCCACGTTACAATCAACGAAGGCCCCGACAGCAATTACAAACTTGAGTGGGCCGTTGACAGGCTCAGGAGAAAAGCGCCCTCCAACAGCCATGTCTCCGACCAGGGCGGCGAATGGTTCGACCTGAACGGCGATGCAAGGCTGGACATTGCCCTCGGACAAATGGGCTATCCCGCACCAAATACCCAGGGCCAGGAAAGGCTCTATATATGCCTGCAGAACGACACTGCATATTTCGATGACATTACGACGGCGCTGGGCCTGTTCAACCTGAAGGAAGGCCATTCCCCCGAACCCGGCGACTTCGACCTGGACGGCGACCAGGACCTGTTCATCAGCAGGCAGATCAGGGATACTACTGTAAAAGACACTGTCATCGACGGCAAAGACACCACTCTTAAGATCATCAGCAACTATATGCTTGTTACACTTCTGAGAAACGACATCGGCAACAAGAACAACTGGGTTTCCGTCAAACTCGATGCACCCCAGGGCTGCAACAAAGCTGCCATCGGCGCCAGGGTCAGGGTCTTCTCCGACGGCGTCGCACAGATCAGGGAAATACAGGGCGGGCTGGGCCACTTTGCCAATATGCAGCCTTTCATTATGAATTTCGGCCTGAAGGACAAAAATCGGATCGATTCAGTTGTCGTTACATGGCCGATGAAGCAAAACAACAAGACTACGGTTTACAACCCGCCTATGAATTCTGTTATTGAGATCGGGCAGAGCGGATTGAAACCCGGTTTGGTGAAGAATTGGACCGGCACAAAGCCTGTCATTGCCGTCAGCAAACCCTATGTAGGCTATGCCAAAGTACCGGCGGGCACAACACAGGAATCTTCCATAGACATCAGTAATATCGGCGATGCGCCATTAACACTGTCTGGCCTTAAGCTTACCGGTAACAATACGACCTTTTACAGCTTAGTTAACAACCTGGACGGTACCACACTACAGCCGGGAGAGTCCAAAACACTGAATGTTAATTTTGCACCGAACAAGCGCCTGGTTTACAAATCGACTATCGAGGTCAAGTCCAATGCTTTCAACCAGCCCGTAAAGAATATCGACATCATCGGCAACGGATACGAACCCGCCCCGGTCATCTCCCTGAACAGCACCGATTTCAGGTGGGACTCACTGTTCATCGGCAGCAACGCTAAACGTACACTCAAGATAACCAATTCCGGCGATCAGGACCTTGTGGTTTCAGATATTAATTTCAAGGACAACGGCCAGAATGTATTTTCTTTCAGCGGTAACAATAAGGACATCACAATCCAATCGGGAAAAAGCTACGATCTCGAAATAACATACACACCCGTGGCCGGTAAAAAATGGGAAAGCCCTGATACATATAAAGGCACAATTGTAGTAACTTCCAACGGTTACAATTCCGAAACAGGAGAAAAGTTAACTGTCAGCGAAGTCTCTCTTACAGGCTACACAAACGGGCCGGCTCCCGAACTTGCAATCAGCTCCAAAAGCCTGATAATGGGCAATGCATATATCGATTCGACAGTAGTAAAAAATGTCATTATCAGCAATCCCGGCAACAGTCCGCTGACTGTTTTCAGCATTGTCGAGGAAGACGACACACTGAACGCCTTCTCATTGGACGTAACAACTCCTTTCGAGCTGCCCGCCCATGGTTCGAAGACGATTGAAGTAACTTTTACTCCGCATGCCGTACAGTCATACAATTGCGCTGTAACTGTTTCTTCCAACGCCTATACCGACTCGGTGAAGGTATTCAGAATAAAAGGTAATTGCCCCATCCAGGATGTCATCGACTATGTTGACGACGGTTCGGTCCAGGTTGTCCCCAACCCGGCGACAGACAATGCCGACATCGTGTTTAATGTTCCGATGGATGTACTTTCAATAGACATCGTGGACATCTTAGGCAATACGGTAAAATCAATCAATGACCCCTCGGTTATCGGCGAAACCGGCAGGTTGACACTTGACCTCAGTACAATTGCCAATGGCTCCTACATGATTGTAATCAGGCAGAACAGGTTCAGCAAGATAATCCCCCTGAAGGTTATAAAGTAGAAAAAACAGAATGACTCAATGAAAAGTGGGAATTTCAGCAATGAGGTTCCCACTTTGTTTTTTAAAGGCAATCAATAATTGCCGTGAAAGTCGGCGTCGTAATCCCACCGGGCATCCCTTCCCGGGTCGATTACCCTGTGTTCTCCGGGGGCATCCTGTTTCTTTGTCGTCGAACCGCCATCATAGCATCGGGGAATGTTCCAGGCACCGTTTCTTTTTTTCCCGTGGTGCATATGCCCGTACAACAAAGCGTGGACATAGGGCGATTCTTTGTCTTGATTGTACTTCATGATCAACCGCCCGAGAGCTTCGCTGTCCTTAAGCTTGTGCGAGAAACCCGTTTCAAATGGATGATGGTGCAGGTAAACAATCCTGTACAGGCAATTGCGCACTTCCGGCGACGACAGCATCAGGTCCAAACGCTGAAGCTGTGCTTCGCCGAGCTCGCCGTCCGCACCGATCCTGTCAAAGAAGTTCAGCTCTTCTTCCATCGAATCGAGCCCAATGAAAGCGAGGTCGCCATCCTGGTCTCCGGCAATGTCAAGTTTGGGATAGATGATGTCGGGATTTTTGAAATAAATATTCTTGAACAGCGGTACGAATTTTTTGTCGGAACAGACACCATTGCCGTAGTCATGGTTGCCGGGAACGACCAATACCCGATAGCCTGTTTTACAGAGGCTTTCGACATAAGAAAAGGCTTTTTGATGGGCGCCGTTTTCATAGGCATTATTGACGAGGTCTCCGGTAATCACAATTATGTAATCTTCAGGCGGCTGTTTTGTAAACATCATATTCATCAGGATGAGAGAGAAACGCTCTTCAAGGTCTTCGTACCCGATGTGGAGGTCGCTGAAGTGAATTATTTTTTTCATAAATATTTCTCAATCGAGTGTGCAAACCTGTAACCGAACTATGCCTCAAATTACCGATTCATTCAGTAAAAAACAAAAAATATTAGATACATGCCGGAAAAATCTTCCGGATGCACAGGAAATGCTGCAACAGCTTAGTCAGAGGGGCGTGTCTGCCGTTTGTCAGTGAGTCTTGATTGCGTCGAGAGCTTTAATTATTTCAGCATTAGAAGTACCTTTGTACTTTTCAAACAACAGAGCCGAGAGCTGCTGCTTTTCCCTTACCAGTTCGTTACCGATCTGTACATCGACGATAAGAGGGTAATCACCATAGGTAGTAGTCCTGATTTCATATTGTTTTTCCCTGTCGTCGGATTCACGTAAGGAATCATAGTATGACCGGTCCAGCCTGTATATGACATTTCGTATGTTGGGATTGGCTGAATTCAGGAATATCCTGATCTCGTAATGGTTGAGGTTCTCTCCCTGATGAATGATGGGATTGCCCTGCGCGTCGAGCAACAGTTCCGCGCCGACCAGCCCTTCGACCTTTTCCCGGAAATAGCGGTTCATAGCCTTTCCCTCCTTTCCGTTTCCGGAATAGTGATTTTCCAGCTTTTACTGTGTTCCCTGATCGTGTTTTGTATGTAGGTGTCGATTTCATTCCTGCACTTGTCTTTGGCAGCGATGATGTCCCAACCGTCTGCTTCGTAGGCGACGGCATTATTACACAGTAAATTGAGCTGTTCCATCGGGTCTTCCTGGTCGAGGCAGGCATGGAAGCTGACTTCCAGGCGGCTGAAAGATCCGGCCAGGCTGATGGATTTCATCGCTTTTTCTTCGACTTTCATCTGTTTGTAGAATGTCATCATTAAAAGCAGTAAAGCGTAAACGATTAACAGAACGATGAGCAGCCAGGCCGGAAGATTGCCGTATTCCCTGAATATTCCACTCAGTGTCAGGTCGTTGTTCGTTTCGGCAAGGATGTTTGAAATGGGGTTGGATACTCCCAGGGTGGTAAGCACGGAAGCCAGCATGACAATGTACTTGTAAAACAGGTACAATTTGACCTCTGTCCTGTTTTTTGCCATTTTGCCCCTGACAATCCTTTGGGAGATTTGCTCGATTTTGTTTTCAATCGGATTTGATGAGGCCATTGCAAACTCCAAATAGATTATTAAGTGTATATTGAATTATTTCAAATTAATAATCAAATTTTGAAAATTGATCATTCAAAAGCTATTTCCATCTTGTGATTATTTTATTGTTGCCGTCAACAATTGTAGAGTTCTTTTCAATGAAGATTATTTCCTCGGGTTTATATTGCAGGATATTATTCTTGTAGCATTGGTCGAAGTTCCTGACTGAACTGCCTTGAACATAAACCTCATCCTTTTTATCCTGAAGAAACGCCGTAAAAGCTTTGTCCGGCTTCTTGATGCCCTGCATAATATAGTATTCGTTCAGCCTCCTGTAAATTTTCGGGAAATTGACTTTGCCTGTTGTTTCCTTTTTGAGCGTAGATGTCCTTTTTCCGGGGCTAAGGTGAATCAGTTTGTCGTTGAAGTCGATTATCTTTTGCTCGTCGTGTTTCCAGATACCTGCCTTTTTACTTCTTGCCAGCGTAACTGCTTTTACAATGTCCTTTTTTTCAGGTGTAGTCATGGAATTGTAAAAGGCCGGATAGGCCAGTCCGTTTTCTGCCAGCCAGTTAACAATGCTTATTTCTTTTTTACCGACGACAATTAACACGTCACCTATAAACCTACCATAGCAATCGACGACATCTGAAGGTATGTCGATATTATAAGAGATGAAACTGGCGTCGAGCGGATTTTTACCGAGGGCTTGCAGCATGTCATGCAACGACGCCGCAGCCGTTTCGCCGTAGAACTGCCGGTACTGTTGCGAATTGCGCAGTTTTTGTGCTGCCGTCAGGTTCTTTCTCCCGAACTGTTTGTAGTGCAGTTCGGGTGCATCGACACCCTGGAGCCTTATTGTAATCGCCTTCCGGTTCACATTGAATAGCTTCTTTTTAACGCCCTTGGCAATACAGTAACTATCGTAGAATACGTTGCTCACGATTGATTTATTATTATCATCGGTGAAAACCACAGGTTTTTTTGCAGGGTCGATTTTGAGTTTGAGAGTGTCGGCGTCCGAATCTTTTTCGGGAAAGAACTGGCTGACATCGATTGTACCGGTTATTTTCAGAATACCCATCTTGAACTCCAATGTATAGACAAACAACAGTTAAAAAATCTATTTTCACATTCAATACATTACGCAGTTCATGCTTTTCATGGCCGGCGGTTCGTCAATCATTAACCGGCGCCGGTAGTAACAAATCACTTAATAATCAAATATTTATAATAATCAATAATAAAAAATGCAAAATACAATACTAATTTATGAATTGTACTACTGATTTTCTACTGATAAATTACTGATAAATTACTGATATAAATAGGGGTATAAGCCTGGGGCCCTGCTGCCGGTCAATTCCGGATTCAACCGTCAGAGGTATCTTATATCTTCAGAAGATATGTATCGAGATTGCTGTCGGAACGCAGGCCGATTTTTTTCCTGATCTTCAGCCTGTGCGATTCTACCGTCCTGCAGCTCAGGTTCAGTGTCAGGGCAATTTCTTTGCATGACATCTGAAGTTTAATCAGTTCGCAGATCCTTAGCTCGGATTTTGTAAGGGATGGTTGGATCTTAGCCAGGTTCTGCCTGTAATTAATATCCAAATGCTTGGTGACATCAAAGAAATGGCGCCTGTTGTATGGCTTAACCAGTTCTCTGTCAATGTCGTCAATCATCCCCATAATATCCGGGTTCTTCCTCTCACTGGAAGCAGCCATTGCTTTAAGCAGCTTTCGTAAATGGATCAGGAAATCGATTTTACCCGAGAGTATTGTCGAGTAGCTGATCAATTCCCTGTTCTTTTTGTTCAGTACACTGTCATAGCGCGACTTAACCTTTTGAATAAATTCTTCCGGAATTTGTTCTTCATATATATTTTCTTCCATTGCGATCTCCATTATTCATCACACAGATAACGAATACTTCAACAGCCCGCACTGCACTGCTGTCAATCAAAGGAGCCGCATTGTGCCGATTCCGTGTGCGCAGTGCAATCAAGTAATAACTTTGTGAATATTCTTTGATATTTATGATACAGGGGCGCTCTCAGGGCCACGACGGGATCAACCGCCGGTCAAGCGACATCCTGTATTGATGACTGTTTCCGACACTGACAAGGTTCTTTTCCTGCCTCGTAGCGGTGGTTTGTCTTTTCCCGAGTAAGACCCCTCAGTGTTCCAATGAAACTAATTATGCATTTGTTGAAATTATTATAATCGACCGCTTACATCCTGTTGTGAAAAATCAAACTGTAACTCATTCAGTACCGTCGATTATACATGTGTTTTAACTGTCTTCCTGCCCGTTTTTATTCTAACGTATTGCTAATTGTCAAAAACACCTCAGGCAATTCTAAAGAAATTAACCTAATTATACAAGAAAAATATTTTCCGGTATATTAATATTTTGTATATTTGTATTTTTATTTAGTTGCTAAACAATAATGGTGAATGTTGAACAAAATTTCCTGGAACTTCTGACAAGAGTGCTGAACAAAGCGCTTGCAAGGGAAAGTACACCCAGATACATTAATAACAACGAGCCGCTTTACCGTACCGAGCTGCATGTCATCGACGCCGTCGGCAGCCATCCCGAGAGCAACCTTACGGCACTGGCGGAAATCCTCGGAGTGACAAAGGGAGCCGTTTCACAGAAAGTACGGATTCTCGAGAAGAAGCAATACATTACACGTTACTGGAATCCTGACAACAGGAAAGAAGTTTTTTTCGAACTGACTCCGAAAGGTAAAGTCATCTTCGACGAACACAAGGAATTTCACAGGCAGTTCAACAAAAGACTGTTTAACGCCCTGGAAAACATCGACGAAAAAGACCTGCTGACTGTCATCAACGTTTTCAAGGCAATCGAAAACCATCTTGAAACTTTATAATTTTTTTACCGTATTGTTTAGTAGCTAAATATTATGCAAATTGGAAGAAACACAGATGAAAGAGAAACACATATCGGCAAAAGAGTCTGAGAATCTGCTAATCGACAGCAGCAGAAGGCGTTTATTATATATTCGGAACATATTCCGCTAATCATTTACACTATTGTATAGGTACTTAACTAATTTTTTAAATTAAAGGAGCAAAATAATGGGAAACAAGCAAGTTTCGAAAAAGACAACAAGGCTCATTGTCAATACAATCAATTTCATACTGTTTACCGCATCTGCGGCAATAGGAATTATTGTCCAGGGCAACTATCACATGCACGGAGGGAAGCCGCCCGAATTCCTTGTCTGGGGAATGGACCAGCCGACCTGGAACACCATACATATAATCGTGTCTGTGCTGGCGCTGGCCGGCCTGGTCACACACTTCGTCCTGAATTGGAAATCGGTAAAACTCCTTTTCAGCCCATCCGGAAAAAAGCTGTCTTCGAAATTCAGGATGTCCCGGATAATCACTTTTGCTTTCGTCCTGCTCTGCCTGACCGGATTGACGGCGTATGGATTCCGGCTTGCGGGAGACATGATAACGAGGCATGGCATCATGGAGATACATGACAAATTAGGAATAGTCATCTCGATTCTGTTCATCATACATTTTGCCCAGCACTTCCGGCAGTTGATCCACTCCGTCAGGAACCGGCAACAATACATTCCGGGAAATAAGACAAATGAACATGTAACAATTAGCCAGGGATAAACCAATGAATATTAATCAGCGAAGAGCTTCACACATGCGTACTCAGTTTGTTGCCATCGACAACAGGAAGTGCAGGGCCTGCTGGAAGTGCATCGATGCCTGCAAGAAAAGTGTCATACGGAAAATCAACCTGCCGTTCCATAAACATGCCCACATAAAGGATGCAGGAGCCTGCAAGGGCTGCCTGGCCTGCGTGCGGGCCTGCGAGTCCGATGCCATGACTGCATTGGCCGGAATTCAAGTACAGGAATAAATGAATAAACATTTATATAAGGAGAATGCCATGGAAGTAAACAACGCAATATATGATGAGATAGCAAAGCAGTGGTGGGACGACAGCTGTGGTTCGGCTGCCACCATCCGCTACTTTGTCCAGCCTGTCAGGTTCAGCTATTTCCTGAGCGTCCTGGGAAGGAATTCCAGCCCGGAGTATTTCTCTGATTTTTCGGACGACCACAGCCCGGGATCAGGTTCGGGAAAGAAACTGCTGGACATTGGCTGTGGAGGTGGGTTCCTGTCAGAGGAATTTGCTAAAGCCGGCATCGACGTCACCGGAATCGACCCGTCGGAAAAACTCATTGAAACGGCGCGAGAGCATTCCGCAGCACAGGCCCTGGCAATCAGCTACCTTACAGGCTGCGGCGAGAAGCTGCCTTTCGGAGAGGCCTCCTTCGACTATGTAGCCTGCTGCGACGTTCTGGAACATGTCGATTCGCCTGCAAAGGTGGTCATGGAAATTGGCAGGGTGCTCAAACCGGGAGGAATATTCTTCTATGATACGATTAACAGGACATTGGCAGGGAAAATGCTGATCAACATTACACAGAAATGGAAAAGTACCTCCTTCACCGAACCCAATGCACACATCTGGGAGAAATTCATCAGGCCCGAAGAACTTTTCGGCCTGATGGGCCTGTACGGATTGGAGAACAAGGACATACAGGGAATTGTTACAGATAGAAACATGATTAAAAACCTGATGAATTTCCGACGCTGTAAAAAGGGGGTCATAAGCTATCGTGAGCTTGGGAAGCGGCTCAATTTCCATCTCAGCAGCGACACCTCTGCTTCCTACCTTGGCTACGCCGTAAAAATGGGCTGAAGCCCCATATTCCAATCTTTCATTCCGGCAATTTCAAGAATTTTACCATGCGATCGCCTATCCTGATGAAATATGTACCAGGCGCCAGGCTGCCTACCATGAAAGTAATCCTGTTACCATCGCCATATTGCGGGCATTCGATGCGTTTACCAATACTGTTAACAATGTTGTATTCATCGTTAGAATCAACATTATTTATAAATATAAAATCGAATGCCGGATTTGGATACACACTGATTAAAGGCATACCGGTTCTTTCTTTTACTTCGCTGATAACTCCAAAATGGCGAAGGTATCGTGCAGATTCGATTAATGGGATTGATACAAGATACTTTTCAACTGAATCGATATTTACATAATTTGAAAACCTGATTTTTAATATTCTTTGTCTTACTGTTGTTGTATCAGAAAATTGAGTTTGATAATCACGGAAAACAAAATCGCCGAAGATATTTTTCAACTGGGTAAAGCCGTCTGTAGTCGATTGATAATCGTGCATAATATCGTCGATAGAATACTCAATTACGCTATCTTCCGTTGTTGTATAATCCCTTGGGATAATGTTATTTGTAAATCTCATTAAAAAAAAGCGTTTTGCGTAGAGCTTTTGGTATTCATCCTTTCCTGACTTGTCACATGTGTCGATTAGCACGCTGTCAGGATTAACAAAGGTTGAATCTTTGATTTGATAATATGTTAAGCAGGACATATCCGGCATACTTACGGCTGTATTATACACACCGCACCAACCAATAACCAGAAAAATATGTAACAGTAACAACTTCTTCATAGCTTCTTCTTTCATTTGTAAAACAAATATTTCTTTGTGCATCGGACTGCCCTGACAATGGGGTGCGTGAACATAGTGCTGAAGCCCCTTGTTCCAAAATCCCAAGTCCTTAATATTTCTTTATTCAAAGTCTTTTCTGTAAAATATTCCTAAATGTAAAATAAATAATAGGATGTAACCCATTATTCTAACCAATGACACATAAATCGTTAAAACGTTACAAAATAAACAGAATAATTTTTTAACTATTTGTTGGGGGGGTCGAATATTTCCTTTACTTTCGGGCATTAAGATTGTAATAAAAATTCTGTATTTTGAACAATGGGCTGAAGACCGTTGCTGCGACTGCGCAGAGCATATGAAGTGTAAACAGGGTGATGCAGCCCCTTGTTCAACTGCCGGAAGGCGCCCTCTTTCCCTCAGAACAGCTGCTGCTGGCTGTCCGAGCCGCAGTTCCTCAGCCTGTACTTTCTGGGACTGCATGAGTCTATTACTTCAATCTCGTCATTCTTACCTATGAAATCCGTAAGTATCTTCACCGGTATGTCGAGTTTCAGGAACCTGATTATATCCCCTGCGCCCATTGGATTGGCATTGAGCAGGCCCATGACGGCAGCTTTTTCTTCATCGCTGAGCCGGCGCCGCGGCTTGTGCTTGTCCGTACCGGGGTAATACTGACCTCCGCTTGACCCTTCAACCATCGCCCGTAAAGACCTTTCGCCATAATTACCGAAATCATTTCCAATAAGTAAAATTACCTATTTACATGACATAATGCAAATGAGTTTGGAAAAAATTGATCGCCGGTCGTAAATCTATATAAAATTGAAAATTTAAACAAACTCACTTTAATAAATTCATGAAGGGGTAAAGAAATGAAAAAAGTACTGGCAATAATCGCAATGGCATCGATGATGATGGCTTTCATCCCCGTTGGAATAAACTCACAGCAGCAGGAAGCACCCGCCAGGATTCAGGTGGCATTGCTGCTCGACACCAGCAACAGCATGGACGGACTGATCAACCAGGCAAAATCGCAGCTTTGGAAGATTGTAAACGAACTCGCCCTTGCAAAGTATGACGGTAAAGCACCCATCCTCGAGATCGCCCTCTACCAGTATGGCAACACCGGACTCAGCTCCTCGGACGGCTACATACAAAAAATTTCCGATTTCACCACAGACCTTGACATCGTTTCCGAAAAGCTCTTTGCCCTCGGCACTAACGGTGGCGACGAATACTGCGGCTGGGTCATCAAAGACGCCTCCAACGAACTGAAGTGGTCAAAGTCGAACAGCGACCTGAAAATGGTGTTTATTGCCGGCAACGAACCTTTCGACCAGGGCAAAGTAAGCTTCAAGTCTTCCTGCAAAGAAGCTATCAAAGACGGCATCATCATCAATACGATTTTCTGCGGGGACATGAACGAAGGCATCAGCACAAAGTGGAAGGAAGGCGCTGACCTGGCAGACGGCGCATATATGTACATCAACCAGAACGAGACCGTTGCTGCAATACCCTCTCCCTGGGACGACGAAATCATGAAACTCAATAACGAACTTAACGGCACATATATTTACTATGGCACTGCAGGCAGCGCCGCAAAATCCCGCCAGGAATCCCAGGACGTAAACGCAGCATGTATGAGCAGCGAAGTAGCCCTGCAAAGAGTTACGACAAAATCGGGTAAGATGTACAAAAACTCCACCTGGGACCTCGTCGATGGATTCAGCGACAACAAGAAGCTCCTCGAAGAAATGAAAGACGAAGAACTGCCCGACACTTTGCAAAAAATGACTAAGGACGAAAGGGTCAAATATGTAGAGGAAAAATCCAAAGAACGTGCCGCCATTCAGGCAAAAATCAAGGAAGCCGGCGACAAACGCGATAAATATGTAGCTGACGAAAGAAAGAAGCTTGCAACAGAATCGAAAACCACACTCGACGCTGTCCTCATCAATTCGCTGAAAACAAAAGCCGTTGAAAAGAATTTCCAGTTCGAAAACAAGTAACCTGCTATTATCAATAAAATTAAAAGGAAAGAAATGAAAAAGATAAAGATAATAGCGGTAATAGCAGCGATTGCAGCCCTGATCGGCCCCAGCCTCAGGGCTGCAGGGCTTGTCGTCATCAGCCCCGGCCCTTCGGCACCCCAGGGACAATTTGCCCTACAGTCAAAATCTCTTAAAGTGGATGTCAACATTAAAGACCAGATTGCTACAACGAAGATTGACCAGGTTTTCATCAATCCGACAAGTGCACGGCTCGAAGGCTATTTCCTGTTCCCGGTACCCAAAGGAGCAACCCTGAAGGATTTCGCCATGGACGTGAACGGGAAAATGACAGAAGCCGAATTGCTGGACGCAGGCAAAGCCCGTAAAATCTATGAGGACATTGTCCGCCAGATGAGGGACCCGGCTTTGCTGGAATACTCCGAACAGGCACTCTTCCGTGTACGGATATTCCCAATCGAACCTAACAGTGAGAAGCATATTACCATCTCATACTCCGAAGTACTTACCAAAGACAACAACACATACGAATATGTCTTTCCCCTTAACACAAAGAAGTATTCCGGCGTACCACTGAAAGACCTCGTAATCAAGGTTGACGTGGACAATTCGGAAGAAATAAAAACCATTTACTCTCCCAGCCACGACATCGACATCGTCAGGAAGTCTCCCGTAAAAGCCCTGGCAAGCTACGAAAAGAATGAGATACTTCCCGAAACGGACTTCCAGTTGTATATCGGCGAAGACAAATCCAAGGTCGGGATGAGCCTTCTTTCTTTCCGCGAAGGCAGTGAAGACGGCTTCTTCTTCATGGACATCACACCCGGTTTCGTTGCCGCAAACGAAGAAATAATCAGGAAAGACGTAACTTTTGTACTGGACGTTTCCGGCAGCATGGCCGGCGACAAGCTGGAACAGGCTAAGAAGGCGCTCAATTTCTGCATCGACAACCTCAATCCCGGAGACCGCTTCGAGATCATCAGGTTCTCGACCGAAGCTACAGGCGTATTCAACAAAAGGGTAGTTGTAAACGAAAGCAACATTGCCCAGGCAAAGGCCTTTGTCAAAAGCCTTAAGGCAATCGGCGGCACGAACATCGAAGGCGCCTTAGGGCTGGCAGTCAATGAAGCCGCAGCAAAAGACACACCTCACATGATTATCTTCATTACAGACGGCAAACCGACAATCGGACAAACTGACGAGAAGAAACTTATTGACAAAATCGCGAAGATTAACAAGGAGAACATACGCATCTTCACCTTCGGTGTAGGCTATGACATCAACACATACCTGCTGGACAAACTGACGGACATGACACAGGCTTACCGTTCGTACATCACTCCCGGTGAAGACATCGAGGTCAAGGTATCCAATTTTTACACAAAAGTAAGTTCACCTGTACTTACCGACCTGAAGCTTACTTTCGACGGGCAGACCGGCGTGTCGCAAATCTACCCCGTACAGATACCGGACTTGTTCAAGGGCTCCTCGGTTAACATCATGGGCAGGTACAAGAACAGCGGCATTTCAGTGGTTACACTGACCGGCAAGCTTAACGGCGCTGAAAAGAAATTCACATATCAGGCAGACTTTGCAAATAAAAACAATCGCTATGAGTTCATTCCTCCGCTGTGGGCAATCAGGAAAGTGGGATACCTGCTCGACCAGATCAGGCTGAACGGAGCCGACAAGGAATTAGTGGAAGAAGTAACGCTTCTCGCAAAGACATACGGCATCATCACACCCTACACCAGTTACCTCATCATGGAAGACGAACGGGTAAACATTGCCGGCAGGCGCTTACCCGAAGAAGTTGTAATATTCAACAACAGGGCAAGGGACAACGCAGGATTTGAAAAGGCCAATTCGGAGGCATACAATCAATTGCAGGCGGTAACCGACACTGCTGCTGTCGCTAACAGCATGGAATTCCAGGATATGAACAATGCCCGGACATATAGCAAAAAAGTAAAGAGCTCTTCAAAAATGAATTATGTGGACAAAACAGGTAAGAATCGCAATTACGCCGAGCAGAAACGCAAGGTTAACAACAAGATGTTTTACCAGAATGGGGACGAGTGGATTGACCTCGACGTCCAGAACAACGCAGACAAGAAAGTACAGAAAGTGAAGTTTGCCAGCGACGAATACTTCAGGATGCTGAACGACAACCCACAGATGAGCAGCTATCTCTCTGTCGGCAAGAATGTACGGTTCATCTACGACAACCAGATGATTGAAATAACCGAGAAATAAGCACAACTATTCTTTCAGGCCAGGATGGAGCTCTCTTCAAAAGCGAGCTCCATCTTTATATTTTTTTCATCTTTTGCGCAGTAGTACTAAACTATTAATTCATTTTTTACGTATTCAGAACTGTTATAACATCAATTGGTTTTCATTATCAGGAGGTTGAATTTGACAGAAAAGCGGCATGATTCCCTTTGAATCTTTAAAAGCAAACATGGCAAAGATTACACTGTCCGGAATGGTGGTGTCATCTGTCTCTTTACCTATATTAGCGTTTTTTCCCATTGGATTGCTTTTCGGTACAGGGCTTGTCTATATATTATACCTGCTATGGCTTTTCAAAATAGAGCTGTTTAAGTTGGATTTTAATGTTCTCATGTTCACTGTTTTTGCTTATTCAATATATATAGGAACAGCATTCTTTTATATATACTTCATCCTATCTATCGGCCCGCGACATGATGATTTCCTCTTTCGCCTGGTTGAAATCTTCTTCGCCGGCGGAGCATCGGCATTTGGCCTTGCAATGGTTTTGAGGATATTTACTCATATAAAGCTCTTTTTTAGCTATTCATACTTATTCTTTATTTTCAATGCCGTTTCATTATACCCTAATCTCTTTATTTCCGGGAATTATTTCATTTCACTATTATCAATATTCCTCTGGCAATTCGTTTTCAGCCTGCTCGTAAATATTATTGCAGTAAAGCACCTGAAACAAAATGATAATAATCAGGCAGTAGCTGCGACGGCCCAATCGACACCGGAGGAATCCGTAATACAGTAACAACAGGCTCTACTGTTTCGCAGAAGCGATCAGCATCGTTACGATCTGCTGGTTGACAGCGCCGAAAATATCTTCTATGCTTTTGGTATATTCTGAATTGTGGCTCATGATGGCAGACTTAAGCAGAATGGGACTGTAATCCAGGTCATAGGCTCCGAAGTATGTTGCCAGGACACAACCCACAGAGCTCAAGCCGCACAGGAAAACAGTGTTGCAGCCTTTCTCTTTAAGTATCTTGTCGAGGTCTGTCTTTGTAAAAGCGTTTGGCTTGTTTTTAATCACCTTGGCGTCGGAAGGCAGGACATTGACGGTTTCGGGAAATTCGAACTCTTTTGTACCTTCCATGGGGCCTACCCCAGGCTGAATATTATAGACACGGATGATCGGGATATTATATTTGCGGAACAACTCTATGTATGAATTAATCATATACATTGCTACTTCTTTTTCACGTTCAGGTACCATCGGCAGGTAATAGTTCTGGATGTCGATGACCAGCAAAGCAGGTTTCATCTTAAATGCTTCAGGTTTTTTGTCTTCATTACCGTTAACGAATGCCCCTGAAAACACACACAATACCAGAACGATAAGTAATTTCTTCATCATGAATAATCTCCCGAAAAAAAATTAACAATCATTTTGTCCAAAATTAACAAAAATGATCAATGATGGAATATTCTTTTTATACAATTTGTATTAATAATCTCGTCATCTCAATTAATATTTCTGGTTCTTCATCAATTACAGTGGGTAAAATATTGTAAATATTAAAAATTTTCTGAGATATTCTGAAAATGACTTATTAAAGATATAGATATAGCTGGTATTTACACACCCCCAAACCTCCTCTTGGTAGAGGGGGAGCGCAGTGTGAGGTCTTATCCCCTCTAAAAAGATGGGTGGCTGCGGCAGCAGCCGGGGTGTGTCCATGAGATTTGAAAAATATATATTTGATTTTCTTCATTATTTACCCACTACAAATAGCGAAGAGCCAAATTTCTAAATGTCGTGGTTTACCTGATGTTAATAACCCGGAACAGAATCGTATTAACTGCTGCCGTTATGTCAGATGGCAGCCAGATTGAGGAACAGGTAGGAAGCCGTCGTCTCATTGCTGTAATTCCTGAAAATATGGGCCTTTTTCCCGTCGAACGTAAACTCTTCACCTGCTGACGCAGTAAATTCATCGTCGGAAAAAGATACCAGCATTCTTCCACGTACTACAACACCCCTTACTTCAGCGTTTATAGTCATGAAGCCGTTGGTCATGTCATACTTCGGCGGCATCTGCAGGTAATAGACGCCGCTGTCAAGCTCGCTGCGCAGAGGACGCAACAACAGCAGGCAGTATGAATCGCTGCCCCTGTTACCGTCGAGGAGGATGGAAGCTGAAAGTGGCTGGACAAAAGCTGAAGGGTCGAACGGCTTTCCGGGGACCAGGTCCTGGATGCTGCTTAAAAACCATGACACCGAATAGCGATAGGTACCGAGCAGGCGCCTGAGGTCTTCCAGCCGGACACTCCTTTTGCCCGCTTCGATGAGTGAAATGAAACTGACGGAGAGGCCGGAAGCCTTCGAAGCCTTCTCTATGGTCATTTCCCTGATCTGTCTCAGCTTCCTGAGATTGGCGCCGAAAAGGGCGGGAATGGCGATGATGTCCGTTGTACCTTCTTTTACAGCCATCGCCTGCCGTCAGAGAATAATGAATCCGTCGTTACGGACAAGCCTGTTTACGTTCTCAGCTTTCTGAAGCATCGGCAGTATCTCTTTCAGGTGGCTTTTCAGGGTAAGGAGCCTCTTGTTCTCGGACCTCATCTCGAGCAGTTCCTGTTTCTGTTTCAACGACATCCCGGATTTCTGGGCAATCAGGAAAGAGGGTATCCTCGTGTTCAGGTCGTTCATCTCAATCCTCTTGATGGTAATCGTCCTGACAATCTCCGAGATCTGGTTGAAATAAAAAATGCATTCGTCGAGCAGCGCCAGGTCGAGGATATCGGGACTCTTACCCTCCGGGCCTTCGTCTTCCAGTTCCTCGATCTCAGCCTCGTGATACAGTCTTTTCCCTACGTCGAAAGACTTCAGCCTGTACCGCCTTACGCCGGCAACGGTAATATCCAGCCTCCCGTCGTCAAATTCCCTGACGATGGCTTTAACCTTTGCAGTGCAGCCAACGTCATATATCTTCGAAGACAATGAAAGGTTTATTCCGAACTCACCGTCAGATTCTATGCAGTCCCGTACTAAGTTCAGGTAACGTTGTTCAAAAATATGCAGGGGTATTGCCGATTCGGGAAACAGTACAAGCCCAAGAGGGAATAAACCAATTTTACTCATATGGAATTTCTATTGCCAATATATTTTAAAAATACGGCCCGCAGTTCCGGCATCAGTGTACCCGGAAACTGCGGACCATTTACACATCTGTCACAGCAATGAATTGACGTGGTTCCAGTTTACAATTTCCCAAAGCATCTCTACGAACTTAGGCCGTGCGTTCCTGTAATCAATATAATAGGCATGTTCCCAGACATCGAAAGTGAGAATGGGTTTCTGGCCACTGGTCAGAGGAGTACCCGCATTGCTTGTCTGGACGATCTCGAGTTTGCCGTCCTGGTTCTGTACGAGCCATGCCCATCCGGAACCGAAGAGAGTAGCTGCTGCCGTCGAGAACTTCTCCTTGAAAGCCTCGAAAGAGCCGAAATTCTTGTCGATTGCTTCCAGGGCCTTGCCCGTAGGAGCGCCGCCACCGTTTGGCGACAGGCAGTTCCAGAAGAACGTGTGGTTCCAGGTCTGCGCCGAATTGTTAAAAATGCCCCCGCTGGACTTCCTGATGATGTCCTCGATAGCCATATCCTGGAATTCGGTGCCTTCAGTCAGTTTGTTCAGGTTAGTAACATAGGCTGCATGATGCTTGCCGTGATGGTAGTCGAGTGTCTCGGCAGAGATGATGCCTTTGAGCGAATTCTTATCGAACGGTAGTTCAGGTAGTGTGAAAGCCATATATACTCCTATATTTTAATAAAAACAATAACAAAATTAATATTTGTTCATTGTCGATTACTTTTTTCAATTATTGTAAAACCCCAATCAACCCTTGATTACAGCAAGTGGCCTGAGTTTTGCTACTTTCGCTGCAATCCCCGCCAATTCGATGGTGTCGATGACGGTGTCGATGTCCTTGTAAGCTTCGGGCGCTTCTTCAGCCAGGCCTTTCATGGAGCCGGCCTGTACTTCGATGCCTTTAACCTCCATTTTCTTAAACACAGAGCTGCCGTCCATCCTGTTCAGGGCAGCGCTGCGGGACATTGCCCGGCCTGCACCGTGGCAGGTAGAGCCGAAGGCAATCTCCATGGCCTGCGGATTCCCTACTAATACATAGGAAGCGGTTCCCATGCTGCCGGGAATAAGTACGGGCTGTCCAACGGATGAATACTTACCGGGCAGTTCCGGGTGGCCTGCCGGGAAAGCCCTGGTGGCTCCCTTCCTGTGGACGATTGCTTTTGTAAGCTTACCGTCAATGATGTGGCTCTCAATCTTGGCAATGTTATGCGCAACATCATAGACTAATTGAAGCCTGCCGCTGGATTTACCGAAAATGTCCCTCCAGGCATCCCTCACCTGGGAAGTGATCATCTGCCTGTTAGTCCAGGCATAGTTTGCAGAGGCGCACATGGCTGCGTAATAGGCCCGGCCTTCGGCAGAGCTTAACGGTGCACAGGACAATTCCCGGTCGGGGAGGTCAAAGCCAAACTTCTTCGAATTGTCGAGCATTGTTTTTACATAGTCTGTCGCTACCTGGTGGCCAAGTCCGCGGGACCCCGTATGGATTAGTATTACCAGGCCGTCCTCGTAGAGGCCGAATGCTTCCGCCGCTTCCGGGTTAAACACTCTTTCAACCCTGTCAATCTCGACGAAGTGGTTACCTGCACCCATTGTTCCGAGCTGGTCCCTGCCCCTTTCCATGGCTTTCTTCGATACTGCACCGGCGTCAGCGCCCTCGAGGCTGCCGTTCGATTCGATGTACTCGAGGTCGCCTTCGCGGGTGTAGCCTGCTTCTTCAGCCCAGCGGCAGCCGATGTTGAGTACTTTGCAGAGTTCCTCATGGTTGAGTATAATGCTTCCGCTTTTGCCGACACCTGAAGGTACCGCTTTGTACAGTTCGCGGGCAGCGTTTTTTATCCTCCCTTTAGCTTCTTTGTATGTCATGCTGCTGCGCAGGAGGCGTACACCGCAGTTGATGTCGTAGCCGATGCCCCCGGGGGATATGACGCCGTCGCTGTAGTCGATTGCTGCGACTGCACCGATGGGGAAGCCATAGCCTTCATGTACATCGGGCATTGCCAGTGCATATTTAAGGATGCCCGGCAGGGAGGCAACGTTTTTGAGCTGCCACACTGACCTGTCCTTCAGCACCTGCTCCAGCATCGATTCCTGTGCAAAGACAAGAGCTGGGACATTCATCCTGCCTTCCGAAGTTGCGGCAATTTCCCAGACAACCTCTCCTCTCCTGACGAACTCACTTCTCTGAGACATTCACTCCTCCATATATTGTTTCTTTACCCCAAATTAAAAAAAAGTACGGATATTTAGTAGTGTTGATTCTCAACTGGTGAAAATATATAAGCTGCAAGAGGAACTACACCTGCGAGGTGCATGGAGATAGGATGTGTGTGAACAAGGGGCTGCACAGTCCCTTGTTCAAGCGCGGGGCTTTCATTCTTTCTTTATAAACTTTATGAACTTTATAAACTAAGAAACCCCATCCCGGCCTTCCCCAAGGGGAAGGTGAAAGAAGAACCTGCTTTTTCTTACTTTATAAACTTGACGAACTTGATAAACTTTATGAACTTGATGAACTTGATAAACTTTATGAACTGGAGAAGTCCAACCACCCCCTGCCCCCTCCTTATCCAAGGAGGGGAAAGCCGCTCTACGCCTGCTTCTTCTTACTTTATGAACTTGACGAACTTTATGAACTTGACGAACTTTATGAACTTAATGTACTTGATAAACTTTATGAACTGGAGAAGTCCAACCACCCCCTGCCCCCTCCTTATCCAAGGAGGGGAAAGCCGCTCTACGCCTGCTTTTTCTTACTTTATAAACTTGATGAACTTGATGAACTTGACGAACTTTAATAACTGCGGAAAATCTGTCCTTTCCAGATGACTCGCCTGTCCAGGAGTTGGATTGGGACGAACAGTTCCAGAATGAAGAACTGGAGAATGGCGAACGGCGCCCATAGCAGCAGGCTGTGCCTTTTGACCGAGACCAGTCCCGGGCCGATCAAAGCCATATCGCCGAAGATCTTGACGCAGAACAGGCCCAACAGCCACCAAGGCTCGCAGAAAACGAGCGATGAGATGATGCCGAGCCACAATGCTACAGAGGAAGTCACGAACATGGCTGCTTTCCAGCCCAGTTCAAGCCCGCCGATGGACCAGCGGTGCAGTTGACTGAGAAAGGCCCTGATGTTCCTGCTGGGTATGGTCTCTACAGTCGTCTGGGGAAAACTGAGGTAGTGTACTTTCCTGCCGAGGGCTGTAACGGCAAGCAGCAGCGACAGGTCCTCGGTAACGGAGAATTTTATCCTGGAGTAGCCGCCCAGTTGCCTGAACACATCGGTCCTTACAGACAGGTTGTTGCCGATGCATCCCAACGGCATTTTCAGGCCGAAACCGGCGCTGCCCATCACATGGAGGTAAATCCAGTAAATGGCCTGGAACTTGTCGAATATCCTGCCGGTACCGGTGATGGAATAGGCGGCGACCAAGCCTGTCCTGCCGTCGCTGTAAGGCTTTACCATGTACTCTATCCATTGTTCGGGGACAACGCAGTCTGCGTCTGTCATCAGTATTATCTCTCCTTCTGCCTGGTCGATGCCGGCCTGGAGCGCTCCGGGCTTGCCCCTGAGGTTCTTTCTGTCCGAATCTTCCGTAACGGTTACGACTCTCAGGTTTGCCATCCTGCCGCAGTATTCTTCTAATATTGAAGCAGTACTGTCGTCCGACCTGTCGTTAATGACGATGATCTCGCAGCGGCCGGAGTAATTGTTGCGGGCGAGGGAATCGAGGCAGCGGGCTATGTTTTTTTCTTCGTTACGGGCGGGTATGACGACAGAAACGAAGGGACAATAGTCAGCCTGGCGTAACTTGTCGTTCTTGCGCCTTTCCACGACGGAGCCTGTGAAAAAGACTACCGTCCTTATCAGGAATATCGCCAGCGCTGCCGTTAGAATATAGTATTCCATTAACTACAATTTTTCACATTACTAATTTTTGCTTCTTCCACCCATATATACACTCAAAAATAGGAAAATTATTGGTTGACGCCTGAAAAAGAATGTTTCAGGCAACAGCTCCCCGCATTTGATTTCATAATGAAGTAAATATTCATTATATTATAGGATTATTAAAGAATTGCCAAAGGGAGCTGTGATGATGACAGAAAACAGGAATAAAGCCAGGAAAGAAGTATTTTTCGATATAATCCAGATAATAATCGGTATCGTCCTTGCCGGTTTTGGCCTTAAGGGCTTCCTGCTGCCGAACGGCTTCGTGGACGGCGGCGCTACGGGCATATCCCTTTTAATTTCAGGACAGACCGGTGTAACAATATCGTTAATGATTGTTATTGTAAACATTCCCTTCTTCCTGGTCGGACTGAAAATAATCGGCAGGCAGCTTGTTTTCAAAGCCCTGGTTTCCATCGCAGGACTAGCGCTTTGCCTCGCCTTCATTCCCTATCCCACCATTACCAACGACAAACTGCTGGTAGCGATTTTCGGCGGATTCTTCCTGGGCGCCGGCATCGGCCTGACCATCAGGGGCGGCAGTGTCATCGACGGTTCGGAAATCCTTGCCATTGCAATCAGTAAGAAGCTGGGAATGACAATAGGAGACATTATTCTTGTGTTCAACATCTTCATCTTCAGCGCTGCTGCTTACCTGCTGTCAGTCGAGACCGCCCTGTACTCCATCCTGATATACCTTGCCGCCTCGAAGACAGTGGATTTCATCATCGACGGCATAGAAGAATATACGAGTGTTACCATTGTATCCGATTACTGGGAGGAAGTGCGTAACATGCTTACCAACGAGCTTGGGCATGGAGTAACGATTTTCAACGGCCTGAGGGGCTTCACCGAAAATGCGGACACCGGGGACGACAGGAACCTGTTTATTATTTACACAGTTGTAACCAGGCTTGAAATCAACAGGCTCAGGCGTGAGACAGAGAAGATTGACCCGAAAGCGTTCATCATTATGAACAGCGTAAAGGATACCAAGGGGGGAATGATTAAAAAGAAGAGGATGGCCGGGTAGCAGTTTGTAAAGTTCATAAAGTTTATCAAGTTCATCAAGTTTATCAAGTTCATCAAGTTTATCAAGTTCATCAAGTTTATCAAGTTTGTAAAGTTTATAAAGTGGGAAGAAACCCCGAAGGGGTGAAATGATTGTAGTTCATCAGGTTTGTAAAGTTTATCATGCCGGGCACACATTGAACAAGGGACAGCGGGCCAATTCTCATACAGCCCTATTAATGAAAAAGGGGCTGTGCAGCCCCTTTTTCACAATTATTCAATTCCAAATACTGTCAATTCATGTTAATTATTACAGGCATTACCGTCAGGGCTTTCTCATTGGAATTAACCAGGTCGAGAATACCTCCGAACTGTATGATCTGGTTTCTGACGCCGGAGGGGAACATGCTGAGCAGTTGAGCGACAGAGCTGTTCTTCATGGCAAGCTGCTCGCCAATCTTAGAGTAATTGGCTTTACAGGCAGAGATGTCGTTGTCGTCGCTGGCCCCGAAAATTTCGAGCAGCGCCTGGAAAGGATCTTTCTTTTCAGGGAAATGCCTGATGATGACTTTCTTATCCACAGGTACGCCTATCCTTTTTTTCGCCATTGCAATGGCGTCGTTCAGGCCGCCGATGGCGTCGATGAGGCCGATCCGTTTCGCATCCTTACCCGACCAGACTCTTCCTTTGGCAAGGCCCCTGACCTGCTCGACACTCATTTTCCTGCCTGCGGCCACTTTCGAGAGGAACCTCTTGTATATGCCGTCTGCAAAGGAGCGCATCATTACCCTCTCCTTGTCGCCGATGGGATAGACGGCTTTAAGGGTCATTGCCGAGGCTGTCGTCGTTACGGTGTCCACACTCAGGTGTATCTTCTTAAGCATCCTGCTGACCGAGGGGAGAGCCGTAATTACACCGATGGAACCGGTGATGGTCGATGCGTCCGCAATGATAGTGTCGGAAGCCACTGCAATGTAATAGCCGCCTGAAGCTGCAACGTCGCCCATCGAGGCGTACACAGGCTTAACTTTCCTTGTCCTGAGGATTTCCTGGTATATCTCGTCGGAAACCATTGCCGAGCCGCCGGGGCTGTCAATCCTGAGGATGATGATGCTGATGGATTCGTCTTCCCTTGCTTCTGTAAGGTACTTAATGAATGTACGGGCGGTAATTTCCTGTTTCCCGCTCACGTCGCCGTCGTCAGTGGCCACATTGATCTGGCCTACACCATAGATGACGGCAATCTGCTTTTCGGTTTCGACGGGCTCATCGTCGTTGAAATCAGACTTCAGATAGTCAGTAACTTTAATTAAATGCAGGGATTTATCCCGGTCATTGTCGGCGCCGGCGCCGTATATTTTTTCTTTCATTGCCTTCCTGACTTCTGTTTCGGAAAGCATATCGTCGATGAAACCGAGCCTTTTCAGTGAATCGGGATTATACTGGCAGCTGTTGAGCACAGACAGTACCTTGTCGGAAGTCATCTTCCGGTACTTGCTGACGAGGTTGCAGAATATCTCCTGCCTGCCCTGTATCAGCGCCCTGGTTTGGAGCTTTGCCGAATCGCTGAAGTTAGTCCTGCTGAACGATTCCCCTGCTGACTTGAAATCCTCGAAGCCGATGACTTCGATGTCGATTCCCAGGGTGTCGAGCAGTTGCTTGAAAAACAGGTTCGAGGCTGCAAAGCCGTTCATTTCCACAAGGCCTTCCGTCGGGACAAATATCTTGTCCGAAGCCACGAGGTTCATATATGAGGCTTCATCCCCCATTTCCATATACCCGTAAACGAACTTCCCCGATTTCCTGAACTCGTCGATGGCATTGATGAACTCCTCAGCCTTGGCAAACCCTAAGCTCTGGATGCCCGAATTGATGAAGATGCCCTTGATCCTGTCGTCTTTTGCCGCTTTCTTGACGGCAAGCAATATATCATAGTGGGTGGGCTGGCCTGAAACGCCAAAGATGTCAAAGAGGCTGGGAGAGTAGTACTCTTCCACAGGCTTGTCCAGCTTGATGTACAGTACCGAATTCTGTTTGACTTCGGTGGGCTGCTCGCTGATGACTGAACTGACCACAGAGAAAAACGCTATCACACCGAGGATGAACAGAACGATGATGATGCCCACGATGAGCAGCGGTATCCACCAACGCGAGCGCCTCGGCTGCTGGTATAAATAGGGCGGTGGCTGCGGCGGTATTGCCTGTTGGTTAACATCTGCCATTTTTTTTCTCCAATCTAATTATACTAAAAAATATTATCACAAATTTTCTTCACTTATACGTTAACTTCTGTAATTTAGTTACATACACTGAATATTTGAAAAAAATGTTTTATTATTTGTATTAATTTATGAATTATTGCAGTAAAGTAAAAACGGAATGGACAAAGAATTTTCAAAACCGCAGTTTCAGGAATAAGTTTATTGTTTCCATGGTTTTGCTTGTGTCTTTGCTCATTGCGCTGCCGCAATTCCTGCTCCTTGTGGAAGCGAGGCAGGGGACAATACTTCCCGACCCGCTACTGGGCCTTCTCCCTACGCTCGACCTCACCTGGGCCGTCTTTTCCGTGCTCTATGCCGCCCTCATCGGCACAATTGCTTACCTGGCGCTCCATCCCAACCTGCTGCTTACTGCCGTCAACAGCTACTCCTTAATGATCCTCTTCAGGATGGGGGCAATGTTCCTGACGGCGCTGGAACCGCCTCCGGGGATGATTGAACTGAAAGACCCCTTCGTGGAGTTCTTCGGTACCGGCAAGGTTCTCACAAAAGACCTGTTTTTTTCAGGCCACACTGCAACGATGGCTGTCCTGTTCCTGAATGTCCGGCAGCCCGTCCTGAAATATCTTTTGCTGGCAGGCGCCGTTGTTGTCGGCTTCAGTGTCCTCCTGCAGCATGTCCATTACTCCATCGATGTGTTTGCAGCGCCGTTTTTCGCCTGGTGCGCATACGGTATTGCGCGTAAGGCCGACACCCACCGAACAGACGGTACAAGAGACGACAGGGGTTAATCGTGGGCAATTTCTACTTGAACATACTGACATTTCTCTACAGATAGTTAGCAGTATTGTGAAAAAATATTCGTATTTTTGAGAAATTGAACTTTGAATAAAAATATATTTTGGAGATTCAATAAAATAGTCCTAATTTTGTATCTCGTTTTTTAATGCAAAAGGATATAAAAATGAAAGAGATGACTTTAATTGAGAATATGGTAACCGAACGTGCATTACAGGTACGTAAGGATAAAGACAAAGAGAACTATGCCGAGATACCCGCTTTCCGCCCCGGCGACTCTGTCAACATAGCCGTAAGAGTAATCGAAGGCGAGAAGGAAAGGATCCAGAACTTCAAGGGCATCATCATCAGCCGCAGAGGTGCAGGCATCAACCAGTCCTTCACCATCAGGAAAATCTCCAACGGCGTTGGCGTCGAAAGGATATTCCCCCTCTATTCGCCGATGATCCAGAGCATCAAGCTCCTTCGCGAAGGCAGGGTACGCAGGTCTAAGCTCTATTACCTCCGTGGCATGTCCGAGAAGAAAATCCGCCAGAAACTCAGTTAAGCCTTTTAATAGATTTTTTGAAGGCGTTGAAAAGTTATGTTTTCACCGCCTTTTTTTTATTAAATGAAAATGGAATCAAACATTCGCATTGCTTATGTCAGCCACTTCAGCCACTTCAGGATGGGCGGCCAGCAGAGTATGTGTTTAATGATTGAGAACCTCGACCGTTCCCGTTTCACTCCCTTTTGCATACTTCCCTCCGAAGGAGAACTGTCCGAAAGACTGGCCCGCGCCGGGTGCCGCTGTTTCTTCGTCCCGCTCTATTCCATCAAGCCGAGGCATTACAGCAGGATACCCGCAACGATACGCGCCGTCCGCAGGATAATAAAAGACAATTCCATCGACATCATCCACCCTGACAGGGACGCCGACACGACAGTCTGCGGCCTGGCAAAGGCGGGGTCCGGATCGAAGATGGTGTGGCACGTACGCGTCGCCGCGCGCAACAACAAGGACAGGCTGAACGCAGGACTGTCCGACGCCATCATCGCCATCTCGGACGCAGCAAAGAACCGCCTGCCTTTCGCCGGAAACAAAGTCGTCAAGATCTACAACGGTGTAAACACAGACGTCTTCAGGCCTGTGGAAGACAAGAAAGCGCTGAGGCAGAAGCTCGGCCTGCCGACAGACAGGTTCATTGCCCTGTTCGCCGGGCAGATGAAGAGACAAAAGGGCATTTACGACCTGGCAGACGCTGCGTCATTGCTACTGAAGCGGCTGTCTGTACACGAGATGCCTTTTTTCTGCTATCTCGGCTCGACAGAAAACGGCAGCGGGTTGAACGTCTTCAGGGACAGGATTGCCGCAAGCGGGCTGTCGCCGCACACGCTCATCTACGGCTACAGCAATGCCGTCCACGAGTGGATGCAGGCAGCGGACGCATTAGTTCTGCCCTCCCACAGCAATGTCGAAGGCATGGGCAGGGTTCTGTTCGAGGCAATGGCCTGCGGCGCCGTACCCATCGGCACCGACGTGCCGGGCATCGACGAAGCCGTCACACCGGAGACCGGCCTGTTAGTAGGGGAGCAGTCCCCCGAAAGCCTCGCCGCAGCGATCTCAAGACTGATGGCGGACAACAGCCTGCGTGCAGGCCTCGCCGCCAACGGCCGCCGCCGTGCAGTCGAGAACTTCGAGATTGCCCGCAACACACGCCGCGTGGAAGAGCTGTATTGCAGAGTGGTGGGGAAGAGGTAGTTAAGATTTATTTTCCTAATTTCTTATTTATATACTTGTACATGAAGTTTTCCCTTCATTGATTCAATATGCTCTTGTAATCTTTGAATTTTACGCTTGTAAATATCTTTTGATATGAAATCTTTAGTTACAAATAATAACAGTAAAAAACTATTATCTTTATATCTTTGCCATGTATATATGAAGGCTTGCCCAATAGCTCTTTCAAGATCATGTAAATTTATTGATTTCCAGAATTTCACTTCTATACCGAAAGCCTGATCATTGATGTCAATGTCAATGCTTAAATCCCAAATATGACCAATCCTTAATTCGGTATGAACAATATAATTTTCTTTACTTAAATAATCCCTAATTAAATCTCTAAAATTTGTCTCTCTTTTTAAACTACTAGTATATTCACTATAATTGATGTTTTCAATAATTCTTATAATATTATCATAAGTAACATTTGTATTGATATTATTTTTTAATACTAGTTGTTCAATTGTTCCCTCTTGATTCCTACCGATACTCTCACTACTATTATTGTAATGTTTTTGTATATATTCTTTCACTTGTTTAATCAATATATCATTGGACCTTCCTGTGTAAGCCATTTTAAAGTATTTGTTTATTTGAATCAGAATCTTTTTATTCGAATTATACAAAATCAAATCATAATTGTTTAAACCATTCTTTTTAATAATAGCTTCTTTCAACTCCGGTTTTCTTAATTCCTTAATATTTTTAATATCCATCTTTAAAGCCAAATCTTCTAAATCAGTTTTAAGGCAAGATTTCAAGGATTCTGTAATAATTTGTTTATTCATAGCAGTACCTGATATTTATTAATCATGAATTAACTTCCACCTCTCCGTTAACCTTGATCTTTACTACTTCCACAGCTTCCAGCCCTTCGTTGTCAACTGCTTTTACACCTATGCTGTGGGCGCCCGCTTTAAATTTATGTGTGTGCCTGCCGTCTTTGTCAATCATCACGGAGGCGTTGAATTTACGGTCTTCTTCTTTATACTCGAAGTCAAAAGAATAGAACTCTATGCCTGAGTCGCTCTCGGCGTAGGCGACAAACTCCAGTTCGCGCAAGCCTTTTGCATCTTTGCCTTTGTCCTCGACTTTAACAGACAGTCTTGGTTTCTTAGCCACTTCAACAATTTCATCAACACGTACCAGTTTGATTATTACATCTTCCTGCAGCTTGAGTTTGGCTGCTTCCTGGACAGCGCCGGTACCGAAGCTGAAAGCAATGATGTAACCTATGGGTTCCTTTGCTTTCTTTCTCTTTTCGGTGCCTTGTTTGTCGTTGATGACACATGAAGAATAGAAATTCTTGACAACGTTCACGCTTATGTTATCCGAGCGTTTCACCTGAATAGGAGTACCCGTGCGGGTTTTTCCGTCGAATCCCCTGTCGCCGCCCTTCTTGTTCTGAGGGATTGCCCCGAAACCGTACCTGTCGCCGAACTGAGTAATGATCCAGCTTTCAAACTCGAACGCATCTTTATACCGAAGCGTATCGTAGTCATATTTGTGAAGTTGTACGCTAAAAGGAAGAGAGAAGAGGTTCTGCTGCTTCTCCAGCCTCATCTCCGACACTTTAATTGCCTGCACCGACTGGTCAATGCCAATCCACCTGCGGTTCAGCTTGTCTGCTACTACTAAAGTGGTACCACCACCGGCAAACGGATCGAGCACTAAATCGCCTTCATTCGATGAAGCTTTTATTATTCTTTCCAACAACTTTTCCGGCTTTTGAGTAGGGTAGCCAATTTCTTCTTTTCTTGAAATGTTTTCAATATCTGGCCAGTTATCAGTAATTGTTCTACCATCTGAATTTTCCAGATACTTAATATATTGTGGTACAGCATTTGGTTTTAATTGAACAACCAAGCCATCTTCATAAGCTTTTTGCATTCTATCCTTTGTCCATCGCCAAACTCTTTTTACACCTAAAAACTCATAGGTTAAATTCGGCCTATCATCGTTTGGGTTTAATAATGGCAACAATCTATATTTTCTTCCTCTATCATCAATATATTTATATGCTTTTTCTATATATTCAGGATTATGCTCACCAAATACTTTATTAAAATTATACTTATTAGATTTTGAATAAGAATAGATAGTATCTTTACAATTAGGAAATCTTTTATTACCAAGACTTTTGGGATTTGATCTTATCCATGTAATTTCATTTATGAAATTATTATCTCCAAATAACTTGTCCAATATATAAACTCTAATATAAGTATTTGCATGCCAGTCACAGTGCAGGTAAATTGAACCGGTAGGCTTAAGCAGCCTGTGCATTTCGGCCACACGTTCATAGAGCCATTCAATGTAGTGTTCAATTCCACCGGCCCAGCGGTCTTCAAAGGAACGTACTTCGCCTTTGTCACCCCAGATTACTTCATAGTTACGGTTCGAAAAGAAAGGAGGGTCGAGGTAAATGAGGTCAATGGTTTCTGGTTCCATCTTTCTCATGATCTCAAGATTGTCGCCAAGTATCAACTGATTCATCGAGTATTCAAAACGTTGTTAAACTTAATACGCTTACAATTTAACAAATTAATGGATAAGTTGTTCAAAGATTTTGATATAGTGGGGACTTAATTGAAGAAAGTATGGAATGTATTTAATAGGATGCTGAAGAAAGGACTTTCATTCTCATAGATATACATCATATATGTGAAACCTCGTATTCATCGTCAAACAATTTTTCGACAGCTCTTGCAACAATGCTTCTGTGGCAGCAGTGGAAATCTGCTTCAAAACACGTCAGGGCAATTCTTCTCCTGTCTTTGAACAGCCGGTACAGCGCCTCAATCTCCTTCGAAAGTCCGGGCAGGGAATTCATTTCATAATCTTCAAAAAGCAATCGATAATCGGCGGCAGTGTTCAGTTCCTGCCTCTTGCCCGATTCGATGCCCAATTCGGGAATATGCAGGTACCGAATGCCGACATTCTCAACAATACTCTTTAATTGATTTTTCGAAAATCCGTATTTCATGCTGAACGGATTCCTTCTGACATCGCACAATACTTTTATATCTTCCCCAATCAACTGGTTAGTATAATACTCTACCGATTTGCCTTCGTAGCCGATTGTAAACAGCCTGTAGCTGTCTTTGCATGGCTTCAATTTAACGACTGTGCCGTAGGCTCCGGAACTCAGGAGTGATTGGGCAATCGAGCTGTTAATTGCATAATAAGGGTGGTTTTCATAGACAAACCTGATTAAATCATCGCCCCTGAGGCTGCGGTATTTATTTGTAAAGTTTACAAGGCCAATCCTGTCCTGCATATTAAGCTGGCTGAGATAGTCGGTTCCATCCGTAATCTTCCAATTGTTGCCCGATTCCTCTATCTGGTTGTATTTCTTCATGGTGGCCAGGTCCTGGTTCGCCTGGAAAGAAAAACAGCCATATTTGTAGGGAATGAATTCATACACAGGTTTCTTTTGGTCTATGCAGAAAAGGAAAAGTAATTTTTGGAGGTCGGTTCTTGTAAGTAAACCACCAAATTGCTGCAGTAAAGCCAACAATATTTTTCTTCTGTAATACATATTAAATTAAGCAATATTACTAACTTAAGCTTGTAATTCCAAATGTTAAAATCAATATAATTCAGGCTGCTACTGTGAGAGCCTTGGCTCCGTACCTTTCTTCTCACCACCCCCCAAAAAAAAAGCGCGGCGAACCGCGCTTTTCAAAAGAAAAGATTAAATTTTATAAATTAATCATAGACATTGGGTCCCATGTGAAATAAAGTATGATTAATGCAATAGCTATAACAATGCCTGCCAATCCTAACGGATTTTGAAATGCAACAAGCTTTGCATTCATCTGGTCCATTTTTTCTTTAGCACCACCGGTTATATATTTTGCAACCATTCCATAACCAAGAAGGAAACCGATGACAATATCAAGTAATATCATTAAAATCATGACAATACCTACAAGCCCAATGTCAAATAAATCCCCCCATAATTCAATTGATTTGAAGAAATTGACAATACCAAATATGAAAACAGCTAATCCAAGTATTCCCTTGTATGGGTTAATTTTGTTTAAAATTTCAGAAGCGTTGGGTTTCTTAGAAACAATTAATCCTGATGCTGCAAGAGCGCTGGTAATAAGTAAAAGAAGGAAGTTTAACCAAAAACCTCCCAATAAAATAGAAAACAAAGCTTTTAAATACATCTGAACCTCCGAAAATGTTAATAAAGAATGAACATCTTGTATGTGAGAATACAACAATTCAAAGAACTTACTTTCCCTTCGTCCGCGGCTGAAAATCCATCAGGTACATGGGCTGAAAATCATCAGCCGCCGAGAACCTTTTTTCTAAGTACAATTTATATGCCAACTTAGCAACATGGCGCGGCGACAACCGGTTAAATTCGGGAAGGCTGGCTGCCTTTTCCACAAAGCCGGCGGCAGTGCCGCAAAACACCCTGCCGCGGGTTTCCATTTTACTGAATTGTTCGAGCGTTATTACTTCAGGTTCTGCAAGCTCCGTGCCCGTCGGTGAAAACCTCTGGCAATAGATGAAATCTTTGTGGCCTGCGATGGCTGCCACAATCTCCCCGGCACCGGTAACAGAAGCGAGGCCCGCAGCCGCACAGGCAAAAGCCCCAAGCGTCGGGACAGCCAGGAACCGGGGCGTCTCGTCGAAGCAAAGCCCCTTGGCAATGCTCCCGCCAATCCTTAACCCGGTAAAGGAACCGGGGCCTGCCGAAACAGCCACGGCGTCCACCTGTTCAATCGTCAATCCGTTGTCTTCGAGAATGCGCCTGATGAATTCCGAGTGGAGCCTGTCGTGCAGGTTCTTGCCGAAGATAGAGTAGTCGGCGCCGATTAGTTCCCCTTCAGACAACGCTACACCACATGTCGTACCTGAAGTCTCAAGTGAAATTATTACAGCTTGTTTGTCCAAATACTATCCCAAAAACAATAAATACATTAATGCCTGTAAAATTAATAAAAATATATTATTCAATATATAATAAATTAATAACATTGTGCTTCGTCATTAAATTTTTATGTTTAATTGAAGATTAAGCCGATGGTAAGATTTATACTTCTGTTTTTCTTTGTCAGTACGGTTTATTTAATTTGCCAGGACTCGACCGGCACAACGAAGGACCGTGCAGTGGTCATTAAAGTAACGACCGGCCGGGCGCCGGATATGTTCATCCGCTTAGACTGGCTCGGCGACCCCAATGCCAACGATTATACCATCAGACGGAAAATGAAGGACGAGACAAGCTGGCAGCCGGTCAAAGTACAGGCTGGAACCGACACTACCTTCATCGATTACGACGTTGTAACCGGTGTCGGCTATGAATACTACATCGATAAATGGACAGACAAATACGAAGGCTACGGCTATGTTTACGCCGGCGTTGAACTGCCCGAGACACCATACAGGGGAAAAGCGCTGCTGCTGGTGGACACGACGATGATGGAACCTCTCGCTTTCGAATTGCAGCGGTTCTGCCAGGATATTGCAGCAGACGGCTGGGAAGTAATAATGAGGGCTGTTCCCAGGGCAGAAACATTTGACCGGGAAAAAGTCGCTGCCGTAAAAGCTGTCGTTAACGAAGAATACCAAAAAGACAGCATTAACCTTAATACACTAATAATCTTCGGAAGAGTTGCCGTACCCTATTCGGGCAGAGTAGCGCCCGACAGCCATTTTCCGGACCATTACGGCGCATGGCCTGCCGACGTCTATTACTGCGTCATGGACGGTGAGTGGACGGACAATTCCGTTAATTACCCCAGCAGCACAAGAATTGAAAACAGGAATATCCCCAACGACGGCAAGTATGACCAGGCGTTGATTCCCGGCAATTCAATGCTACAATCAGGAAGGATAGATTTTTACAATTTGCCCTTTTTCTCACAATCCGAGACGGAACTGCTAAGGCGTTACCTCGACAAGAACCATGCTTTCAGGCATAAGATCTATACATGTGCGAACAGGGCCCTGATTGACGACGGATTTCAGATGTCTTCAGGGGAAGCTTACGCTGCAACCGCCTGGATGAATTTCCCGTTGCTTGTCCCGCCCGACAGTGTCTTCGAAGACAGTTTCAGGTACAAACTCCCGGTGAAAGACTACCTCTGGGCTTACGGATGCCACATGGGAGGCTACACTTCATCCTACAATACTGCCTATTCGGAAGAAATGGCAGTAACACCCTATAATGCTGTTTTTACCATCCTCTTCGGTTCCTATTACGGCGATTACGACTCTGAGAACAACCTGCTGAGGGCAGCCATTGCCTCTTCTCCTTCAATCCTCACCTGTTCCTGGTCCGGACGCCCTTTTTGGCCCATACAGCATATGGCCCTCGGTGAAACCATTGGCTACGCCACAAGGCTTTCTCAAAACAACAAGACTACATACGTTACAACCGGATTTTACTGCATGAAGGGAACACATATTGCACTGATGGGAGACCCGACACTGAGGATGCATTACACCGACCCGCCAAAGAATCTTGCAGTGCAACCCAGGAACGGTCGCTACGGCAGTAAGCAGGCTGTCCTTTCGTGGAATCCCTCGAACGACCACATTATTGGCTATAACATATACCGTAAGGAGTTCCCCGAAGACAAATATGTTAAAATCAACGGCACACCCGTCACAGACACTACTTTCACAGATCCGGCCCCTTTCGTCCTGACAAACCATTACCTGGTCAGGGCCGTCAGGCTCGAATACACTCCCGTGGGTAGCTATTACAACCTGAGCCTCGGCACCTTCGGCAGCTACAATTTTGTCGGTGACAGCGCCCGCGTTTTCTACAAGATAATACCCAATCCGGTGTACGAACAGGCATCGATATACATTCACCTGCCCCAATCGATGAATATGTCTATCGATATATACAACTCTGCCGGCGCTCATGTCAGCCGCCTGTTAAAAGGCCCTCTCGAACAGGGTGTCAATAAACTCTACTGGGACCTGCGGGACGAAGCCGGATGCAAGGTAGCCTCCGGTGTTTACTTCTTAAGGCTCACTTACGGTAACGACAGCAGGACAGAAAAGATAGTGGTAGTGTTTTAAACATATCATGCCTGTTACTCAATAACCCATATCTCGCTTTGATTTATTCAAATTTTTCAGTAATTTATTAAATTAATTTTAAATTAGTATTTTAGAATTATTTATCTGAAAAAATGTTGTTTGAAATGAAAGATATTAATTCCACAATATAGGGGGGTATTCATGATGAAATTTTTTTACAAATTATTACCTGCATTGCTAATTGCCATACTTGCTACTACCGCTCAGGCACAGGAACCGAGAGCATTCGTTCCGGCAGACCTGGCCGTTATAATCGATGTCAAAGTGAACAAAAGCACACCTTCGATTACATTGCAATGGAAGAAAAACGATCTTGCATACAAATATGAGATCAGGCGTAAACTGGCTACGGCAACAACCTGGGGATTCACCAACCTTGCAACTCTCGATTCGACGAAAACAAGCTACACAGACACCGACGTACAGGTCGGCACTACTTATGAATACAGAATATATGCCTATTCATACGGCAAGGTAAAAGTGTCGTTCCAAAGACCAAACGGAACTACATTCGACAGCCTCGCCCCCCGCAATTTCATTGCTACGGGCTACACCTGCGGCGGCGTTGAAGTACCGGCATCCGAAAGCCAGGGTAAGGTACTGCTGCTTACAGACGAGACAATTACAACATCGCTTTCTGCCGAGATTGGGCTTTTTGTTGCAGACCTCAAGGCAGAAGGATGGACAGTAATATCCAAAATGGTACAGAGGGCAGAAACTTTCGATCCGGCAAAAGTAAAAGCAACGAAGGCAATAATTGCTGAAGAATACGGCAAAGACCAGCAAAACCTGAAAGCAGTGATATTACTCGGCAGGGTGGCAGTACCCTATTCCGGTAACCTCAATCCCGACGGCCATCCCGATCACCAGGGCGCCTGGCCTTCGGACCTCTATTACGGCTGCGTCGGTGGTACCGAGTGGCCCGATGTAACTGTAAACAACTCTATCGCCTCGCGGCAGGAAAACAAGAATGTCCCCGGAGACGGGAAATACGACAAATCAATAATTAACTCAGGAGATGTTCTATTGCAGATCGGCAGGATTGACATGTACAACCTTCCTGCATTCACAAGCGACAATGAGATTGAACTTCTGAGGAAATATCTTAATAAAAACCACAGTTTCAGGACCGGAGCCGTCAAATACCAGCTTAAAAGCATCATCGACGACAACTTCACAACCTATACCCTGGAGATATTCGGAGCTTCCGGCTGGAGGAACATGGGCAACCTCACAGGTTCAGCCAATGTCAGCTCCCAGGACTACTTTACCACCCTTGCCACCGACAACTACATGTGGTCATACGGCGACGGGGGCGGAACATACACAAGCGCCAGCGGTGTCGGTTCCACTGCCGACTTTGCTTCCAAACAGGTCAAATGCGCCTTTACAATGCTTTTTGGTTCATACTTCGGCGACTGGGACGCCAGCAATGCATTCATGAGGGCAGCCCTTGCGTCTCAGCCTTCCGTACTGACGTGCGGCTGGGTTGCAAGGCCCCATTGGTTCATGCACCACATGGGCCTGGGCGGCAACATCGGCTATTCCACACTGCTATCCCAGAACAACAACGGTTCTACTTACCAGTCAAGCCTGTATTACCTCGATCTGTCAAACCCGAATACGCTATCCAATTATAATTACGGCAGCAACATGATTCACATTGCCCTGATGGGCGACCCGACCCTGGGCATGTACCTCGGCGACGTTGCTCCTCCTACAAACCTGAAACTCAGCCAGCCGGCGAACCAGCCGGTAAAGCTGACCTGGACTGCTTCACAGGACAATACCGTAATAGGCTATAATATTTACAGGACTGCTTCTGCCGACGGCATTTACCGTAAATTGAACAGCTCCCTTATTACCGGCACCTCTTACGACGATTCACAATTGATAGACGGCACACTCTATTACATCGTTCGTGCCGTGAAACTACAAACAGTCAACAGTGGCAGCTTCATGAACCAAAGTCCAGGCGTTGCCGGACAGATCGATGCCGTTAACAATGCCGCCCCTGCTGCTCCCGTACTGGTTGCCCCGGCAAACAATTCTACGGACCAGAGCCGTACGCCCCTCCTGTCGTGGGAATCGGCCGGCACCGGTACCACCTACGCCCTGCAGGTTTCGAAAAGCGCCGACTTCGGCACGACACTGGTACAGGAAAGCAATCTGACTGTCCCGGGTTACAACCTTCCCAAACTCGATGCAAAAACAAAATACTACTGGAAAGCGAACGCAACGAATAAGAATGGCACCGGTCCCTGGTCGGAAGTATGGAACTTTACAACAAAAGAGAATCTTGCTGTTCCGCAGATCATCATGCCCGGCAACGGAGCGAAGGACCTCTATCCACCCATCGTCATCAACTGGTACGCCGTTACGGGCGCTACAGGCTACAACCTTCAGATTTGCGAGGGAGCAACGTTTAACGAGAGCAATACGATTGTCAATGAAAAGGATATTTCAGTTCTCTATTACCAGGTGTCTGAAGCCCTTACAAAGGGCGGCAAGACTTATTCCTGGAGGATACAGACCGTCAGCGGCAGCGAAACCAGCGACTGGATGGAACCTTACACATTCTCAGTCTATGGAACAGGCAGTGTCCCCGGAGAATATGACCGTAACAACAAGATGATGGTGAAGCATTTCCCCGACCCCGTTTCATCCGAGTGTTTCATCAATTTCTACCTCGACAGGCCCGGCAATGTAAAAATTGAACTATTCAACAGCCTCGGCGAATCCGTGAGCGTCATTGCACAGGGTGAATTTTTCGGCGGCGTCCAGCAGGTGAAATTCGAAAAAGGCAGCCTCCCGTCAGGTGCATACTTTTACAGGATTACAGCCGGCAACATATACAACACGCAGAAGCTGATTATTGAATAGAAACACCTGTTAAATAATTTATTATCACTGAGCCACCCGTACGGGACATCGTTTCGGGTGGCTTTGTATTAAAGCATGGGCTGATCTGTTGTACATTAAAATATTGGAATATTTGTAATGAATTTTGAACAATTTCGTTTAATTTGAATGTTATTTTTATAAGTAGTAAAAAATGAAATTTCTTTTATTATTGAGAATATTTGATTGAATAAATGAATATAAAAACAGATTTATATCTTGGTGACTGCGGGAAAATTCTGAAGGATCTGGACGATAATTCCGTTGATCTCATATTTACATCACCTCCATATGCCGACCAGAGAAAAAACACTTATGGCGGCATCCATCCCGACAACTATGTGGAATGGTTTCTCCCAATAGCGGAACAGCTATTGAGGGTATTGAAACCGACAGGTACCTTCATCCTGAATATTAAAGAGAAAGTAGTCGAAGGCGAACGAAGTACCTATGTCTTAGAATTAATATTAGAAATGCGAAAGCAGGGATGGCTCTGGACTGAAGAATTCATCTGGCACAAGAAGAATTCCTATCCCGGCAAATGGCCAAATAGATTCAGGGATTCATGGGAGAGATTGCTGCAGTTCAATAAACATAAAAATTTCAACATGTACCAGGAAGCTGTCATGGTTCCAATGGGTGACTGGGCAGCAACAAGGCTTAAGAACCTGAGTAATACGGATAAAACCAGGGACAATTCGAAAGTTGGAAGCGGCTTCGGAAAAAACATTTCAAATTGGGTCAACAGGACTATGGCCTATCCGACAAATGTGATTCATCTGGCGACCGAATGCAACAACAAGAATCACAGCGCCGCTTTCCCTGAAGGTTTACCCGAATGGTTTATAAAGCTCTATACGAAAGAACATGATATGGTACTCGATCCTTTTATGGGATCAGGTACGACAAATATTGTGGCCAATAGGATGCAGAGACATTCAATAGGCATTGAGATTGTTCAGGAGTACTATGAAATGGTAAGAATGAAATTAGAACCTATTGTTTATACATTATTCGAACCGAAGGTACAATATGAATCCTCTAAACCTGAAAGACGTAGTAAGCTTCGTTGAAAATAACATTAGTACATTCCATAATAAAAGAATTAATTGCCTGAATGACCTTAAACTTAAAACTGTATTAAAGAAAAAGAATCCCTACCTGTTCAAAGCCAAGTACTTACTTACTGCTGACGGCATTATTAAAAGTCTGATGGATGCGTTTATTTCATCTAATGAAGAAACTATATTCGGCGATTGGCTCGAAGGATTGGCAATATTTATTAATTCAAAGGTATTTGGTGGTTGGAAATCAGCTGTTACAGGCATTGACCTGGAATTTGATAAAGACGGCATCAGATATATCGTTGCAATCAAATCCGGTCCCAATTGGGGTAACAGCAGTCAGGTAAAGAAGTTGGAAGAAGATTTCAACAAAGCAAAAAGAACGCTGAGAACCGGCAATTCCGGTTTACAACTTATTGCAGTTAATGGTTGTTGCTATGGGAAAAATCAGAAGACCGACAAAGGAAATTATTATAAATACTGCGGACAACAGTTTTGGGAATTCATTTCAGGCAGCAAAGATTTGTTTATCGACATCATTGAACCATTAGGTACAAAGGCTAAAGAAAGAAACGATGAATACCTGAATTCCTATTCCAATATGAAAAACCGGTTCGTAAGAGAATTTACAAATGAATTCTGTCAAAAAGACGGAAGCATAGACTGGGAAAAGCTTGTAATATTCAATTCTGGCAACGACTGATCATTGGGTATTCAGCAACAACTTTTTACTTTTTTAATTAATAATAATTCATATATTCTCAACGAACAATAAGTAATTGCTTCCCAACAGCATAAAATCGCTAAATTTTCAATTTTTTTTATTATCTTCAATTGAATGATAGTGAAATAATATTTATATTGTAGTTCGCTTAATTGCAAATTTGTTAACAATTTACGGGTTAAGAAGTTGAGTGGTGAAATAGTGGAATTATCGTGGCAGTTAAAAGAAGCCGTTTGGCAGCGTCAGAACGGCATGTGCGGCATTAGCGGCAAGAAATTTGACGAATTGATTCATGGGGAAGTAGAATATCATTTCAGGTTGATTACGCCCCCGGAAGATGGAGGGGCTGTCGACGTCGAGAATTGCGTTATGCTTTGGAACCAGTACAGGAACTTCCTCGAATCACGCGACGATTCAATTAAACTTACCCTGAAGCATTATCATTTCCCCTATGCTAATTTTCAGGAATATTCCTACGAAAAGATGTACAACGACATTTCAACCGATGTCGAATACTGCGTCGATACTGTGAAAGCCCTCGAGGATGTCAACGCTGCGCTGAATTTTGTCAAAGAGACAGTCCAGAACATCAAAAGCCTGAAATTGGAAAAAGAACACAGGGAAGAATTACTGGTAAAGCTCCATGGCGTCGGCGAGGAGCTTACGGCTAAGAAAGACTCCATGAAAGAGCAGGAAGACCACGAATACCAGGCAAACTACGAAAAGCTGAAAGCGTTGGTAGAAGAAGCCCTCAGGTTCTCTGAAGAAAATGCCGACATCAAAGCTTCACGCGACAAACTCATCAATGTCCAGAATGAGATAAAGAATTACAACCTGAAAAAAAATCACAGGGAGGAACTCTTTACCGCACTGAATAATACGTTCGAGGAATTGAACAAAAAGCAGAGCGAAGAACGCGAAAGCTACGAGATGGAATGTATAGAGAATTACCACAATATTAAAAATAAAGTCGATGAAGCCGTCAAATACCTTAATACTGCGTCCGACTTACAGGACGCAAGGAAAGTCCTCATCGACACACAAGGGCAATTCAAAGGCCTGAAACTCAAGAAAGAACAACGCGAGGAGCAATACACCCGCATACAGGATGCCTTCGACCTGCTTAGTATGAAGATCGACGAAGAGAAGAAGCTTTACGAGGAAGAATGTGCCATTAACAACGAGCGTATGAAAACCGTAGTTTTCGAAGCCGTGAAGTTCGCGGCTACCTGCGAGATGTTCAAAGATGGCAGGGAAAGGCTCATCGACGCTCAGACACAGATTAAGAACGTCAGGCTCAAAAAAGAACAGAAAGAAGACTTTTTCAATATCATCAGGACTGCTTTCGACGACCTGAACGACCGGCAGGACAGCCACAGGGAAGAATTCGAGAAAGAGACCCAGGAGAGCCATGAGTACCTGAAACCGCTCGTGGATGAAGCAATCGAATTCTCCAAAGTTGCTACTTTCTTCAAGGAAGCACGTGAGAAACTTACAAATATTCAGGAACAGATAAAAGAAAAGCGCCTCAAAAGAGACCAGCGCGAAGAGATGTACGACGCCATCCGTGTCGCGTTCGACGAACTGAACAAACGACAGGAGATCGAACGCGGACAGTTCGACAAGGATTGTGAAGACAATTACAAACTGATGAAAGATAATGTCGAAAAAGCTGTTGCCTTCGCTAACAGTACCGAAGAGTTCTCGCAGGCAAGGCAGAACCTCATCAGCGTCCAGCAGACAATCAAAGCAATGAAACTGAAGAAGGAACAGCGCGACGAACTATACCAGATTGTCCGCGACTGTTTCAACAACCTCAACGACAGAAGCGAAAAAGAAAAAGAACAGTTCGAACAAGAAAGCGTCGATAACTTCGCAGCCCTCAGAGTCAAAGTTGACAAAGCCGTCGAAGACGCAAAGAACCTCGAAAGTTTCCGCCAGATCAGGGAAATGCTCATCTCGGTACAGAATGACATAAAAATTCTTAAGCTGAAGAGAAAGGACAGGGAAGAATTGCAGGCAAAGATGAGGGAAGCATTCACTGTCTTCGACTCACGCCAGCAGGAGTATTACCACGAGCAGAAACAGCAGCGCGAGGAAAAACTCGTCCTCATACTGTCAAACCTGAAAGAAAAGAAGCTCAGGATTGAAGAATCCATCGTCAGGGACCAGGAACTGCTCGCCGTACAACAGGACAAGCTGAAGTCTTACAGCGAAGATCCGGCTTCGACACGACTTGTCATCGACACAGAAAAGCGTATTGCTGCCATCGAAGCCCGCATACATGAGAAAGAGGAAAGCAGGGACAAAGTATCAGAGAGAATATCAGACATTAACAAAGAACTGAATATTCACTGATTAACGACGTATAATTTCCTGTAAATTAATGGCTATCTTGTAATTATGTATTTTTTTGCATGATAAACGGCAGTGTTTTGTTATTTTTCCGTATGGACAGGGTTACAAGGGACATATTGGTACAGGCAGCTTTTCTAAGCCTTATTGTTGTAGCAATCATACTGCTCATCGATCCGTCATTCGATTTCCTGCTCAAGTCGGAGGGAAGCCAGCCGGGCGTTAACGACGGCGACTCGCTGTCGGCTTCGTCAGGGATACGCCTCAGAAGCGAAGTCATCGAGAACAGCGAAGTCCGGCACTCCATCAGAATCCTGGAGATGGACACACATGACCCTGGCTATTACATCACCGTCATTAAGGCAAACAACCACATCAGCGGCATCGAAAGCATCGCCGGGATGAAAGACAGGTATGAATCCCATACCGGCGACATCGTCATGGGCATCATCAACGGCAATTACTGGCGGGCATACTCATACAACCCAATCGGTCCTGTCGTACACAACGGCGAAGTGGTGTTCCTCAGCACCATCAGGCACTGGACAAGCGCCCTCTTCGACGAACACAACAGGTTGTACATCGACACTTTCAAGCTCGAAGGGATACTCAGGACTGCCGGCAACGACATTTTCAGGATATACAACGTGAACCTGAGGCTGAAGAAAGAGGGCATCATCGTTTACAACCAGTATTCCGGCGGTAGTGTTCCCAGTGTAACCGACGCACAGGCAAAAGCAAAAGCCAGGAAAGCCCACACCGACATCAAAAGAGCAAAGAAGCTGCTACTGGCGCAGACAAACGAGACAGGACGAAGGAAGCTATGCTGCCTTTACCTGAAAGAGCCAGCATTAAACAGGGAATTCTCTGTCGTTGTGGTTTCGGTTGCCGACAGCGGTTACTGCAAAGTGCCGCAGGGAGGCTGCATCATCTCCCTTGGCACCGACTTTGACTTTAGTAAAATGCCGCGTGTCGGAGACACACTCCACATTGCTTACAGGACGAACATTCACAGGGACGTTGTCTTTTTCAACGGCCTCTGCGGCTCTCCCCGTATTGTACGGAACGGCTCGGCGCTACCCGAACTGGAAACCGAGAACCTCAAGAAAAAGAAATTCATAGAGCAGACCATGCGCCGTACCGCCGTCGGTACAAACAAAGACAAGACAAAGGTATTCTTCGTTGTCGTAGAGACCGGCAGGAAAGGCAAGTCAATGGCGGGCGCCTCTCTCTACGACCTGGCTTTCATCATGAAATCGCTCGGAGCCTGGGACGCCGTGAACTTAGACGGCGGCAGCTCCACAGCGATGATGGCTTTCGACGAGAACCACAACAGCCTCTTCCGTATCTCAGGTACACGCTTGTCCGTTACCGCCGCAATGGTGAAAAGAGCTTCACACACTAAGCTTACACAATGAATCGGACTTCAGAATACAATTAGTTTTGCACATCATTTTTGTCGGCTTGTAAAAATCATAACCTTTAATTATGTTTGAATATAGCATAAATGCTGTTATCTGGATTATTAAATAAATAGTGAATAGAATAATATGCAATTGATACTCCAAAAGCCGAGCCAGTCTTTAAACAAGGCATATATCAGACAAAGCGTTACACGGAACAGCATCGAACTATTCAAAAGCAACCTGATTACCTGCCTCGACCGCATTCATCAGAGTGAGTATGAAAGCGAAGAACACCTGAAGAATATTGTCTCCGATTTTTTAAAAGACACATATTACAAGAACCAGTTTGAGATCAACACATACGGTAGGACCGACCTCGTAATCCATAACGGAAAAACTCACAGCGACTCTGTCGGCGTAATCATAGAAGTAAAAAAACCGGGCAATAGAAATGAAATGGTCTCCGGGAGTAACCCGAATGCAAAAGCGCTGCACGAGACAATAAGATATTATATGAAAGAACGCTATGAAAACAACAATAAAAACATCAAGCATATAATTATTACAAATATTTACGAATGGTTCATCTTTGACGGCTCGGAATACGAGAAGTTTTTCTTCGAAAACCCGAAATTGAGGAAGGAATTCATCGATTGGAATAACGGCATATACGGTGCAGACACTACCGAATGGTTCTATCAGGAAGTTGCAAAGCCTTTCATTGAAGAGAAACTCGAAAAACTCAACTGTTGCCACTTCAACATCGGAGACTATGAAGAGATTGTTCGTAATGATGATAGTTCCGACGACAATGAACTAATCGAACTCTATAAAATTCTCTCGCCTGAACACCTTCTTAAGAAACCCTTCATTAACGACAGCAATACACTGAACAAGGAATTCTACAACGAGTTGCTGCATATATTAGGACTTTCCGAGGAAAAAGACAGCGGGAAGAAAGTTATAATCAGGAAAAAAGAAGAGGACAGAAACGAAGGATCGATGCTTGAGAACACCATAAGTGTCCTTTTAAGTAAGAACAAGCATGGAAACCTTAAATGCAATCCTGAGGGTGGGACGATTGAAGATGAGCGTATGTTCAGCATTGCACTTGAACTTTGTATCACCTGGCTGAACAGGATATTGTTCCTTAAGCTTTTGGAAGGCCAGTTGATCAAATACCGCATGGACAAGAAATTAGCTTTCCTCAATCAAACCATCATTAAAGACTATGACGAGCTTAACGAGTTGTTTTTCGATGTACTTGCCGTCCCGGTCGAAGAAAGGACAGGTTCGGCGGCTTCAAAATTCGCCGATATTCCTTACCTTAACAGTTCGCTTTTCGAAACTAATGACATCGAGAAATCTGCCATTACTATAAATGAACTGAAAGACCGGTTTTCAATGCCAATATACTCATCGACGGTACTGAAAGACGACAACGGCGAACGAATAGGCGGCAACAGATATACTCTCCATTACCTCTTCGATTTCCTCAATTCCTTTGATTTCTCCAGTGAATCGTCAGCGCAAATCCAGGAAGAAAACAAGTCCATCATCAACGCTTCTGTTCTGGGCCTTATATTCGAAAAAATTAACGGCTACCGCGACGGTTCTTTCTTCACACCGGGCTTCATTACCATGTATATGTGCCGTGAAACGATACGGACGGCCGTTGTCCGGAAATTCAACGACTTGAAAAAATGGGATTGCAGAAACTTTGAAGAATTGCAGGACAAGATCGATTATTCAAGTAAAAACGAACGCGAAGAAGCCAACGCCATCGTCAATTCAATCAAGATATGCGACCCGGCCGTCGGTTCGGGCCATTTCCTCGTTTCTGCCCTCAATGAGATGATTGCCCTGAAAAGCGACCTAAATATTCTTTGTTACCGTGACGGCAGTAGGATCAGAGGCTTCAAATTCTACGTTGAAAACGACGAGATCATCATCTTTGACGAAAACGAAAACGCCGTTTTTAACTATCACCTGAATAAAGCCGGTAAACCTATAAAAGAATTGCAGAAAATTCAGGAAGCCGTTTTCCATGAAAAACAGTCAATAATTGAAAACTGCCTCTTTGGGGTGGACATAAACCCCAAATCTGTATTGATTTGCCGGTTGAGGCTCTGGATTGAACTCCTGAAGAATGCCTATTACATCGACGACGACAGATGCGACAGATTAGAAACCCTGCCAAACATCGACATCAATATTAAAACCGGCAACTCTCTCATCTCCCGTTTTGGAACCGGAGACAATTTCAAGGTCAGGGACAGCGTCCAGTTGAAAGCATACAAGGAACTTGTACGGCTCTATAAAAATGAAAAAGTCCAAAGCGAGAAGCTCTATTACAAAAGGGCAATAGCCGAGAACAAAGAGAAATTTGAAGGCCATCTCGAACACAAAGGCCCCGACGAAACAAAGCTCATTGAGTTGGAAGGCAAGCTTCTTAAATTGTCCGGCCAGGATGAGATTTTCGAAGATGAGAAGACCATCGAGAAGAAGAATAAAGATAAATTGAAGCTGGAAAAAGAGATTGAATTACAACGGTCAAAAATTGTGGAGAAGAACCGGAGGCTGGCGGAAACGAATAGATTCGAATGGCGTTTTGAATTTCCGGAAGTCCTCGACGACGAAGGCGACTTCACCGGCTTCGATGTCGTAATCGGTAATCCGCCGTATGGCGTTTCATTACCTGTATACTTCAATAATTATATAAATAATACTTATGAATCATCAAGAACCCAAAATGGATTAAAAGGTTCTTTAGATTCCTTTTCATTATTTATAGAAAGAGGATTCCAAATTCTGAAAAACAATTCATATCTTTCGTTTATTGTACCTCTATCCGTTACTTCTAGTGATTCAATGGGATCGCTTCATAAATTTATCGAAAGTAATTGTAGTGAAATTAGTATTTCATCATATTCAGTAAGACCTCAACCAATATTCGATAACGCAGTTGTAAATACATCAATTGTCTTATTGAAAAAGGATGGAATTAGTTGTTCTCAAATATTAACAACAAAAATGTATCGAAAGAATAAAACAACTGATGTAATTAGAATGATAAATAGTATTAAGTTTATTAATATTATAAATTTTAAGCTTAAAGGACGTTATCCAAAAATTAGCGATGAGATAGAGAAATCCATACTTACTAAAATTTTCAATTGTTCAATTAGTATTGGAGATTTAATTAGATCAGAAGGATCTCCAATCTATTATAGAACAACTGGGGGGAGATATTTTAAGGTTATAACCAATTATTCAACTGGCTCAACAAAAGAAAAACCACTATATTTCGATAATAATATAGCCGATTTAATAGGTGCCATATTAAGTAGTAATCTTTTCTTTTGGTTTTATCAGATATACTCTAATAATTTAGATTTAAAAACATATGAAATAGAGTCTTTTAGAATACCATTAAATAATTTTAATGAAAACCGCATTACAGAAATAAAAGTACTCTATAATAATTATTTAACGGATATTGAAAAAAATAAGAATATTCGAAATACAACTAAATATAAGTTAATAGATAGTTTTAACGAATATAAAATATATAAATCAAAGCATCTTATAGATAAAATTGATTTAGCAATTAAAGATGCTTATGGACTTACAGAAGAAGAGGTAAAATTTATAATAAATTATGATCTGAAATTTAGAATTGACGAAGAAGAGGTAAAATAAAAACAAAGGGGGCATAAGCCCCCACTTTCATTTTTCCGGCTTTTTTCTGTCATGTTCTTCAACTTTTACAGTTTTCGGTCCGGGCTTGTTTCCGTTTCCACTCCATGCAGGGCTACTTGGTTGAGACCTTTTATATGGATCAATATGTACTTTATTTTTACTCATATTTTTTTCCTTAAATATTTATTAAACATTAAATTAAATAGGGGTAGATTACTACCCCTCCTACCTATGCCATGAATCTAATAATCCAAGTCGCTCCATGACCGCCACCATAATTGCAAGGGGGAAATGTTTCTCCCCTCGAAATTTTGATTGTGTAGCCTGAATGGATACTACAGTAGTATATACCACTAACTGTACACGTTTCACCTGTTTTTCCAGAAACCATATTGTCTCCGAATTTATTTTACAATGGTGGGAGAATTGTGTAGGAAATTTAAAAGTTTAGAGCTAATTTTGTTTGTTAGTAGTAAAATTAGGACTAAACTAATTTTTCCGAGATGAGTGTACCCACCGTACACTCATCTATTTTTTTTACTTTTTTGTATATCCCTCCTTGAAAACTTATACATTTTTTCACCTTCATACTCAGATTCTGTAATGTCATACATAATTGTATAGTCTCCTTTATAATCAATTCCTAAGGTTTCAAAAAGTAATTTAGTATTAGCATAAAAATATGTACCAGCTTTATTAATCTTATAGTCTCCATCTTTTTCTTCACTATTGATAAAAACATATAAACTATTATCACTTTTCTCATCTTCATTTACTGCAACAGACATATATCGGTTTTGATCCAGCTTTAATCTCTCAATTGCTTTTTTTGTAAAGCCGAGTTGTCCATTCTTATGAATAGTAGCTTTACAGTTCTTGTCAATCGACTTTACTTTAATAAAATTCAGTTTCATACATTTCCTCATTTTTTTATATGCAATATACGAAAGTCCATGATAATTAGCAAATTTTTTATTGTAAATTTTCATCAAATATTCTATTTGTACGTACAAAATGTACTTCTAAATGATTTGCTAAGGTGTCGCTATTTGCTTTAAGTATATATATTATATACACTTAAGAATCTTTTATGCTTTTCGATAATAACTCTTGAATTTGTTTATTTGAGTTTACATGTCAACAATATGATATACTGTTAACATTTTGTTGATCATTCATCATATTATTTACACAATGCAATAATGTTTACAATTACGATTATTATTACAATGTATAAGCAATTATTATGTTATTAAAGTATGAAATAGATACATATTTCTAAAAAAAAGCTTGACACGTGTCAAGCTTTTTATATTATGAAACTATTTCTCTCGTACTGTTTATAGTGTTTATGATATATGGTTGTTCGTATCAATGTAAAACTTTTAACATTTTTTACATCACCACTTCCACCACCCTTTGGGGGTCAACTGCCTCCAACAGTACATCTCCCTCCGAAAAAGCAAGGAAGTAGCCGCCGCCCCCCGAGCCGCACAGTTTGAAGCAGAATTTGCCGGAACTGAGGCCTTTCTCCCATATACTAACCATGACGCTGGGAATCATCGGATCGAAAAGCTCGAGCTGTAGCTCCGAGAGCTTCATCAGGCTGCCCCAGAGGCCGTCGCTGTCGTGCGAGAGCAGCTTGTGAATGCAGGCGTCCACAACGGGAATGTAACGGAATTCGATCCTGCTGCTGTAATCGAGATTTTCAAGCTCAGCCATATAATGCTTCACTAAGGGAGAGGTGGCTGCGGTCGTCTCTGAGTCGTACAGGTACGGCTTTATTCCTGTACCGTCAAAGAAGCCGCTGTCGCTGATGACGGTAATATCTTCGGGAGAATTGAAAAGCAGGGGCTTGCCGGTGTAGCTCACTAAGGGATCGATGCCTGAGCTTTTCCCGTGGTAATAGGACTCCATTGCAGCAAATATCTCCTTCAGCCAGGCAAGCTCATCCATTTTCCCGGGACTGAAAGCATACTCATCGTACAGGGCAGCGCTTAAGGCTGCCGAAGAGCCGACACCGTATCCGTGGGGGATGTCGGAGTCGAACCACAAGCCATTGTCAATGTCGCAGCGTAAGCGTTCCATGTCGAACAATGCCCTGATGCCGCTGTCGTCGAGATAATCGGCAAAACCGTCGAGGCCGCCGGAATCCTTGGCAGGCCTGCCCGCCGTCTTCAAGCGGCCGGAATAGTTCCGGAGAGGGAGAGCAAAGGCGCGGGAGCCGGATATGAGTGAATATTCGCCGAAGAGCAGAAGCTTGGAATAGAATGATTTGGACTCAGTCATGTTCTTCTCCCAACTTAACAGGGCCTGCGCCCATATTGTCAAATATTACCTTTCCCGACTCACAGAACCCGGTAAGCTCTGCGTCGATGAATTGCCTGACGGCAGCGTCGTCGTTTTTAGTGTAAAGCAGGTGAACATTGGGCCCGGCGTCGAGAGTAAACATAGCCCTGACGCCTGTGGACTCACGCCACAGCCTGATTCTTCGGATGATCTCAATAGTGGCCGGCTCGAAGAGTATGAATGAAGGCCTTGAAGTCATCATCATGGTGTGCAGGGTGAGAGCTTCTTCCTCGACAATTGCAATGAAGCTGTCGATGTCATTGCTGTCCCCAGCGTGGAGCAGTTGTTCGAGGTTGCGTGCGGCCTGCGTAAAACGCTGTTCTGCGAAGACATTGCTGCTCATCAGTTCATGGCCTCTTGTACTGCCCACCTTCTTGGGTGAAGAATCGACAATCAGGATGGCGTCGCAAAGACTGCCGAAATATTCGCCCCGGAAGTGATCGCAGGGCATGGCCGCTTCATCGCAGGAACCGTCTATCGGGGGAATCTGCCCCCATGAGACATAGCCTCCGTAAACCGAGCGCGCCGCGCTGCCTGAACCGATGCGGGCAAGGAACGAAGCCCCGGCGAAAAAATCGCTGTCGCTCATCGAAGGATTGAACAAATGTTTCCCGATGGACACGAGGCAAAGGGCAAGGGCGCTCATCGACGACGCCGAAGAAGCAATCCCTGCCGAATGGGGGAAGGTATTCCGGGTATCGATCCTCAGGTTCAGGCCTGCCAGGAACGGCATATACTCCCGTACATTATCCAGCAGACTGTATGCTTTGGAAGAAAACTTAGTGTTTTCGGTCCCTTCGAAAAGGAACTCTGCAATGCGGCTTTTTCCTTCAGGAACGCTTTCAAAGTGTACTGAAGTAATTGTGCGGGCTTTGTCGAGAGTAACACTCAGTGATGGATTGGCCGGGAGTTGGAAACCTTTTTTTCCCCAGTATTTTATCAGGGCAATGTTTGAAGGGCTGCTCCAGGTAACAGTTCCGTAGCGTCCGCGACCGGCATCTTCAAACCCCGGGCCGGCCATTAAATTGTGTATTGCAGAGCCGGCCATTTACCTGGATATTACCATTTTGTTTGTAGCAGAGAATGCCCCGGAGGTCAGGGTGTACCAGTAAACCCCGGAGTTAAGCTTACTCAGGTCGATCTCCAATTTCAGTTCCCCGTGATCGACAACTTCCTTCAGGGGTACTGCTACAAGACGGCCCATAGAGTTATATATCCTGATCTCGGTCATTCCTTTCAGCGCCAGTGTAAACTGAAGCGTTACTTTATTGCCTGTTGCAGGATTGGGCCAGAGCTTACCCATACTGTACTTATCGCCTGTATAGGAGACCCTTGTCAGTTTGGGATTGGAACAGCCGCCGTCCAGTTCGATGGCAGAACCGGAGTGGCCGGAGAAGGCGACACATTCCGACTTCATCCCGATGGTATGCTGAATGGTAATGTTACTGTCCATACTATTCGGAGTATAGGTATGGAAAACCATTCGGGCAATTTCACCATTTCCTTTGAAATACTTGTTTTCGGTGGAAGCTATAATCTTGAAAGTGGCTTTACCCTCGCTGACGGCAATATCTTTAATCTCGAAAATACCGTCCAGGTCATCGCCTATACTTATACTCTCCGGTTTGAGGGTAAGATAATAGCCTCCGTAGCTGACGGAAACGTCGAACTCGTCTATCTTTGAACCCGACAGGCTGCCGGGGCCCTGTATCTCCAGTGTTTTCAGTACGCTGTCGCCAATTAGCACTTTGTTATTATCCGGAAGAATTGCTGATTTTATGCTGTATTGGAACGATTCTGCCGCCAGTTCGTGAGTAAATATTCTTTCCTGGCCGTTAAAATCAGCGTTCAGTGTTAACGTTGCGCTGTTCTGTCCCGGCCCGTACTGGGACGAAGGTGTATAGACCACAAGCACTTCCGCAGATTCCATAGGCTCGAGGGTGAAAGAGTATTCATGGTCGGGGAAGAAGACGGGTTCGTTGCAGTTGACGGCAACAGATTTGACCGTCGAAGGCATATTGCCGGTATTCTTCACGGTACACCTGATTGTGTCGTTTTCTCCCACACAGGTTTCAATTTTACTGCTTTCAATTGCCAGGTTCGGCTCCAGTCCCAAGCCGGTAAAACCAAGCACGAGGCTGTTCTCCGCGTCGCTGACGATTTTGAGGGAGGCGTTGGAAGCGCCGGCAGCAGGAGCGATGAATTCGGCAGTGAATTCCAGTGTTTCACCAGGCTGCATTGTCTTAGGCAAACCGATGGAATTTTTATCTATATAGAATCCTTTGGTACCGAATTTGCGTCCGTCAGTACCGATTGATTCCTTGTCGTTCAATGCGTTGAAATCGCTGACAACGAGCGTATCTCCGTATTCCCAGGGGTCATTGTACAGTTTCACGGTTTTAACCACGGGTGTTGCGCTTTTCACAGGTACTTCCCCGAAATCGACAGTATTGCTGCCGGCCTGGCCGTCTTTCAGCGTCAACCTTGGCAGCACGCCCCTGCCGGTAATTAAAGCCTTCTTCTGATTGTCGCGGCTGTCGGTTATTGTAATTTCCATCTCATATTTACCGACGGAATCTGCGTAGAAATTGATAGCAAATCCGAGAGAATCATTGGGCTTGAGCTTAGAGTAGGGTATTTCATCAAATTTTGGAATAATGAAATTGATATTTCTTCCTGATTTAACTAAGCTATCGATACGTTTTATCGTAATGTCGGTAGCCGATTCGTTTTTCAGCCAGACAGTATCGTGATAGAGGTCGTCGTTCGTGTATTCGAGCCTGTCAACCCTGCAGTTGCCGAAGTTGATGTTTGAAACCAGCAAACCCGGAGTAACTCCGTACCCTGTCAGCACAGCAACGCTGTCGATTCCTTCGGCGTCGCTGTTGAACATGATGGTGTCAACATATTGGCCTTCGACGGTGGGACGGAATGATATGTCCAATTTTCTGTTGTTGCCGGGGGTGATTGTCAAGGGCTTATACTGGTCGAATTGTATGTCGAAATCAGGAGTGAAATCTTTGTCGATATTACATAGGGTATCTGTAATTACCAGATTGACCTTACCGGAATTGGTAACGGTAATTGTTTTTGTCCTTTTGTCGCCGATTGTTACATCGCCGAAGTCAATGTCCGTAACTTTGATGACCGGCCTCAGGGACTGGGCCGTCAGTTTGGTACGGTAGGAGAAGATACAGTCATTGCCGATGCCTAAGGAATCGGTAAATGTACCGGTAGCGCTGTTTAAGAACCTGACTGTGATTTTGACGGATTTTTTTGGCTGTATTTCTAAGGATTCGGGGATGACGGCAGAGAATCCGTAGAGTCCCGATTTCAATCCGGTTTTGGTAATAACATAGGGTGAAGTCGGATGATTGTTTGTAACGGTAATTTCTTTTTCGACTGTAGTCCCGGCTTTAACGATGCCGAAATCTATTTCGGACGGTGCAACTGCCAGTTTAGGAGCATAATAATGAATGTAAATCTCGGTTTTATTGCCTCTCATGTCTAAGAAGTCGATGGCGGCGAAAGCGTCGATGTCTTTGTTGATTACGTTTAGCTGCCACTTCGTTGTCCTGTCAACACCGGGAATGAACTCCCGGTAACTGAAACCGTAATTGGAGCTTGTGTCGCCGCGGAAAATCACCGACTGCAGGAATGAGCAACTGTCGGGGTTTGCCGGCATGTCCGTCACCAATCCGTCTTCAACGGAACCGTCGCATTTAAGCGTCCAGGACGGAACCGGTGGAACCGCGTCGGGTATGTCCGAAGCCAGGAAGACTGTCGTGGGAAATCCGTAAGCCGAAGAACCGGCATAGCCGTAACTGTAGAGGCCGACAGGCTTGTCGGAGCTGATCTTGTAAACGCCGGCGTCGATCTTTACAGATTTGGTGTAATAGTTGTCGCTGCCGAACAGGGAGTCTTTCAGTTTCTGTCCGGGGCCAGGGGACAAATCGCTCAGTTTGGACTGCTTCCACTCGTATGTACCCTGCTCGACAACGGCAATCTTCAGGTCGTCAGGCAGGCTGCCGTCAGCTTTACCGCAATAGGCAAGGCTGATGTAATGTTCGTCGGAAAGGCCGCTGTTCCTTGTACCGGGTGTCATGAAATAGGCTTCATTCAGGAACTGGGTCGATGACAGGATGTTCATCTGGAACGGCATCGTGGATTTTGTTGTATCTATGTTGTACCTGACGACGTTAATTTTTTTATCCGAGGAGATGACAACCGGTTCGTTCGGCAGTTGACGGGTGATATAGCCAACATTCTCCGGGCCGAATTCATCCATTATATAGCCTGTTTTAGCGCCGTCCCTGTAAACGGCAGCGCCTTTTTCACCGGCAAATATTTTCAGCATATAGGTAGTATCTCCCGGAGTGGGATTGACGGGGTATGTTTTTCCCCAGGCGTAAGCAGGGGTCTCCATTTCAATTGTGTAGTCGCAGAAAGTACCTGCGGCATCGAATGTACAATAGTTACCTGAAATGACGGCGACAGGCTTCGTCGATTTGACAAGGGTACCGGAGAGGTCTTCGCCTTTGTTTTTGGCTGCGAGGAGTATAATGTCTCCCTTGTTCAGGGTCCGGTATTGCCTGGTTTCACCTAATTTAATCGAGTAGGTCTCGGCGCTGGCGGAGATTTCCACGTCGGTCGAATCGTAAGCAGCGATGATACTGGAATAGCCGGGTGTATATTCGGAGTTGTCCGGGGAAGAGGCAATGACGTATTTTGTTCCCAACACCGGCACAGGCAGAGCAAGGTATCCGCCCGACTGGTCGGTCATTTCGGCGACAGCATAGACAATGACAGGGGCGTCGGCAGAGAGGCGGACTGCCCAGGAATGGAACAGGTCCCTCTCGAAGGGCTTGTCCTGCGGAGCTTTTGAATAGCAAAGGACTTCTGAAGGCTTAAGTGAGAATTCGATGATGTCCCTTTTGACTGTCGTTTTTTTCATGACGGTGCCGTTTGGAAGCGTGAGCCTTACTTCGGCCTCGTACTCGGAACTGACGTACACTTTAAAAGCATTGGTGTTGCCTGTAAGGTCGGCAGGGTGAAAAGTCAGGAAAAACTCCATTCCCACGTTGGAATTGCCCATTGTGGAATAGGTCGCATCTTCGGTCCTCGCCCCGCTGTCGTCGCCGGCAGTGAGGTTCAAACAGGCGAAGAATGCTGCCAGGGCAATTATTAAAAAAACAGTACCAGTTCTTTTTTCCATAGTCATCTCCCCAATTGGGGTTTTACACTTATTTTTAATTCCACGTTTCACATGTTAATTTATTTATTTTCTAAATAAATATAACAATTTTTTATGTCATTTTCAGACATAACCTTTTTAATATTTATAATGACACATGAAAGGGCAAAAGGTCTCAAAAATATTTAAAATTATTTTGGAACCTGAAAAACACCTCTGACAACACCGTGAATTATAAAAACCATATCCGGGTTTATTACAATGTCGTCGTAGAGGTCGTTCTCCGACACGAGCCGTACTTCGCCGTCGCTGATGGTGAGCCGTTTGACGAACATCTCATTGTCGTAAGTAGCAACGATGATGTCCCCGGACCGGGGGAATTTCACTTTTTCGACGAAAAGCATTGCTTTGTCGAGGATGCCGGCGCCGGTCATGCTGTCGCCTGCCACCCTGCAAACGAAGATATTGCTGTTCCTGATGACCGCCAGGAGTTCATCCATTCCTATTGTCTCCCTGACTTCGTCGAACCGGGGCAAGCCCGGCCCCGCAGTAACAGGTTCCCCCAGCATCACCCTTGCATTGCCACTGCCTTCGTCCTCACCGGCGTTGCTGCTCATTGCCGCCAGGCGGCCGTACAGAGCTTCGTAGCCTTCCAGGCTGTCAATCGTATCGTCGATGGCGCTGAAGCCGACGGCGGGATTGCGCCGGGCAAGCTCTTCGAATATCTCGTCCAGCTTTTGCCTGCGGTTACCGTCGCCGAGGTACTCCCTGAAGGCATAGCGCCGGAACAGGGTATATAGTTCGTCGTCCTTCAGTTCGCTGACCGGCCTATCCATGGTGTCCTTTGGTTTTCAGCGGCCCGGTAGCCGCTATTTTCATCTTCTCGAACACCTTGTCGGCAATCATGTCGATGGTCTCCTGCGACAGAGCCGACACAGCCGTAACATTGGAGACGGCGGCAGCCTTCTTCTTTGCGGGCAGCGCCCTGCCTGTGTACTTCTCCCGCAGCGCCCTGCCTGCTTCGTTGTCGGCGTAGAACTCTGTGTCGTCCTCGTCCAGCAGCCAGGAACTGGAAAAACCTATGCGATAGAGGTTGCGGAGAACGTCGTAGGACGGTTTTACGGGCTTTTCCGGAAGAAAGTAATTATTTATATTCTGGCGGGAGACACCCATGGCGTCGGCGAGTGAACTCTTGTTGCCCCCGAAGAAGTTGTCGAGGATGAACCTGAGTTTTTCAGAAAATTCCATGACTTCCCTTTTCTTTCATATTATTAATTAATTGCATCCTGCAATAAATTTAATATCATATTAATATTTATTTACAATATTATAAAAATATTTTAATTATGCAAATAATTATTTTCACTACCCGGCGGCATATATTTATTTATTTCATAGGGTTAGTGTACTGTTGGCTGAAAGTAATAATTTCCTGCCCTGAAAATATTTCGGCACATATTAGTATTTTGGGGAGAAAGCAAGAAGTAATATAGAATGGTTCTTCGCTATACAGTATGGGGGAAGTTATTATATTACTCAATATGGTAAAGAAGCCGTATTATTCAATTATTTCGGAGAGACGCAAGGCCTTGCGTCTCTACTGGTGCGGCTTTCCACAGTTTCGTATGAGGGTATTGGGCACTCGTTGTTATTCTACCCCACCTAAATCCTCCCCAAGGGGAGGACTTAAAGAACTGCCTTGTTTCTTACTCCTTCCCCTTGGGAATAATTCCCTTGGGGAAGGTTGGGATTGGGTCGGGATGGCTGGTATATGGTGGCATCAATGAATGAGTATTTTTCTTTCAATAAGTATTTACCCACTACAAATGCGAATATTCATAATAATTTGACTTGAAAACCGATGAAAAACATCCGTTAGGATAATGGTTAAAACCGGTTTTCCGACGAAACGGTCCACGAGCTGAAGCTCGTGGCTAATAAATTCACTTTTCTACCTGATCCCCAAATAATACAGCTGTCCCGGTTTCTATTTCTATACAATCACAGGCGGCTCGTACTCACAGCGCGGCTCGTTTGTTGTGAGTAAGTAATGTAAAAATCGAGCCTTCTTTTTACTAGTTCTCCACTATCATCTCAGCGAAATTGTTCATGAACAGAGCCATCTTGTCGGGTTTGACCGTAAGCTCGAGCAGTATGCCCTCGTCGGTGTCTTCCCTCGAGGCAATGTCGCATATGGTATAGATGGTGGAAATGGACCCCATCCGGCTGTATGGCAGTAGAATCTTTATCGAATGGCTTTGCTCGTCATACTTTTTCTGCATCAACTCCAGAAGGCCGGTAATGTTGATGCCGCGACGGGCAGAAACGAATATCGAATTGGCATACTCATCCTCGATGATCTTCAGCTCCTCGAGAGTCTCCTTGCAGTCGATTTTATTGAACACCAGCACCTGCGGTTTTTCCTTTATCTTCAGGTATTCGAGTGTTTCGTTAACGACATCGATGTGGTCCTTGAAAAACTCGTTCGATATATCGACGACATGGACGATGATGTCGGCATCGGACGCTTCAGTCAACGTACTCCTGAAGGAAGCCACAAGGTGGGGCGGCAGCTTCCTGATGAAACCGACGGTGTCGGAAATCAGCGCCTGCTTTCCTGTAGGCAGCAGGAATGACCTGACGGTAGTGTCGAGAGTGGCAAAGAGTTTGTCTTCCACATAGACATCAGCCTGGGTAATCGTGTTCATCAATGTTGACTTGCCGGCGTTCGTGTAGCCCACGAGCGCAAAACGGGGAAACTCCTGCCTCCCTTTCTTCTGCTGCTCCTTCTGTACCCCGATCAATTCGAGCTTTTCCTTCAACTTCTTGATCTTCTCCCTGATTACCCGCCTGTCGGTTTCAATCTGCGTTTCGCCGGGGCCTTTGGTACCAATGCCGCCGTACTGCTTCGAGAGGTGCGTCCACATCCTCGTAAGGCGCGGGAGCATATACTGAAGCTGGGCCAGTTCCACCTGTGTCTTTGCCTCGTTCGTGCGTGCGTGCCTGGCGAATATATCCAATATCAGCATGCTGCGGTCTATCACTTTAACCTGGAGCTGGTTTTCAAGGTTCCTGAGCTGCACAGGGGTCAGGTCGTCGTCAAAAATTACAAGCTTAACGTCTTTTTCCTCTGCCAGTTCCTTGAGTTCTTCCACCTTACCTTTGCCGATGAGTGTCTTCGGGTTGGGCTTCTCCAGTTCCTGGTGCATCCTGTCAACGACAGTAGCACCGGCAGTGTCGGCCAGTTGCTCCAGTTCCCCGAGGTATTCTTCGATCAGATCGCGGTCTCCGCCTTTCTCGCCTGCCGAGACGAGAATGGCTCTCTCCTGTTCAGTGTTGTTTTCGTACAATTAATTACCCATAAATAATATATGAACGCAAATACTAAATTTTAAATGTTGCAATAATAATATTTTTAAATTAATTTGTGAAAACAAATAAAAAATGGAGTATGTAATTAATTGCCTGGCTCAGATGGTAAAGGGGGTTTACCGGCAGGCAGGATCGAATGTCAGATGAGAAGGATTGCAGCGTATTTAGCCATATTGTGCCTTTGGTCTAATGCCTCGTTCTGCCAGTACGAAACCAACAGATGGTATTTCGGTGACAATGCCGGCCTGAACTTTACCAACGGCACACCGACCGCTGTAATCGACGGCACACTGAAGACAATCGAAGGTGTGGCAACAATTTCCGACGGCAACGGCAACCTGCTTTTCTACACCGACGGATGTACCGTTTACAACAGGAACCACCAGCAGATGAAGAACGGTAACAACCTGATGGGGCACTTCTCATCGACTCAGTCAGGAATAATAATACCCAAACCCAACAGCAACAATCTGTATTACATATTCACAGTTGACGAAACAGCAGGATTCAACGGCTTCAGGTACTCCGTCGTCGATGTCCGCAGGGACAAGGGCCTGGGTGAAGTCGTCAAGAAAAACGTCCTGCTCTATACGCCTACGACAGAAAAAGTCACGGCTGTACTACACAACAACAACAAAGACTACTGGATTATCACCCACGACTGGGACTCGCGCAATTTCAAGGTCTTTCTCCTTACCGAATACGGCCTGTCGATTACTCCCGTCGTCAGCAAAGCCGGGGTGGTTCACTCAGGCAACAAAAAGAACTCCATCGGGTACCTCAAAGCTTCCGTTAACGGCGACAAACTGGCGTTGTGCATCAGGGACAAGAGCATCGTCGAACTGTTCAATTTCGACAATACTACAGGCAAAGTCTCTTCCCCCATCCACATTGATTTGGAAGACTGCAAGCAGCCATACGGCATCGAGTTCTCTCCCGGGGGCAACCTGCTCTACGTCAGCTATTCCAGGCCGAAATCGAAGATATTGCAGTTCAACCTCAGGTACAGCCAGGCAGAGGACATAGTAAAAAATGTGAAAGAGGTAGCAAAGAGCGAACTCGACAATTTGTATTTCGCACTTCAAATAGCTCCCGACGGGAAAATCTACGTTGCCCGTTACAACCAGCCATACCTGGGGGTTATTAACAATCCGGACGGAATCGGCCCCGAAGCAGATTTCAAAGAGGAAGGCATTTACCTGCAATACAGGAACTCCACGCTGGGACTTCCCAATTTCATCCAGAGCTATTTCTTTTCAAAGAAACTGTTCATCGACACCACCGTCGTCAATGTCAGCCCCCTTGGCTATTACGCCGACTATTCCATTGGCGTGCCGAGGGTTTCGATCTCTACCGAAGTTTACATGAACAAGTCCAGGCGCACCAAAGTCTATTTTCGCACAGACACTCTCTTCCGGCTGTCGGACCTCCCGGATACGATTGTTAATTACTGCGGCGTGGACAGGTACGGCAAGAAGCTGAAAAAGAAAGACCTCATCATCGAGGAATTCTCTCAGAAGAGCCTCCATCCTCTCCTGAACTATATTTTCTTCGACGAGAACAGCCCCGCGATACCTGCCAGGTACAACCAGTTAACTGCCGGTGAAGCCGGAAAATTCAACTTCAATGTTTTCATGCAGAAGAACACACTTCAGATATATCATCACATCCTGAACATCATCGGTTACAGGCTTACCCAAAAACCGGCAGCCACCCTGACCGTCATCGGCTGCATATCCGGGACCAGGGACGAAAGGACCAACAAACAACTGCCTGTCCAAAGGGCCGAATCTGTAAGGGATTACCTTGTAAATGTATGGAAAATAAGCAGCCACAGGATAAAGATCTCTGCAAGGGGACTGCCCGAGCATGCCTCCCTCCCGACAAACGATCCGGAAAAAGCACAGGAGAACGCCCGTGTCGAGATGACTTCCAACGACTATGACATCTTTGCACCGATACTTACAGTTGACACCCTGAGGGAGTCAGACCCTGAGGTCGTCAGGTTCTTTTCGACGATAGACGAGGCAACGGGGTTTAAAAGCTCGAAGGTATTGCTTTCCAGCGGCTCCGATATCATCTCTGAACTGCTCCCGACAGATTCCCTCAATAATTTCTTCGACTGGAAATTCGACAGGTCGCTGCGAGACGATAAGATCGAGTACTCATTGGTGGTAATCGACGGGGCCGGTAACCAATACAAGACACCTGTGAAAATTGTTCCGGTCAACCAGCTGACACTGTACAAAAAGAAGTCCAACTCGATGAACGACGTGGAGTTTGACAACTTCAGCCTCATTCTTTTCGATTTTGCCAAGTCGATGATTACCGGGCCGAACATAAAAATCTCCGATTACATCAAACAGAGGATAAGGCCCGACTCGAAGGTAAGAATCATCGGATACACGGACAAAACAGGGGAAGTGGATTTCAACAGGCGCCTGTCCCTGCATCGGGCCAACCAGGCGAGGGCTGCCTTAGACATCCGCAGGGCTGAGACTTACGGCATCGGCGAAGACATCCTCCTTTACGACAACGACCTGCCTGAGGGCCGTTTCTACTGTCGTACGGTTCAGATCATCCTTGAAACACCTTCCTTCAGCCCAGAAATGAACAATGTGAAGTTTTAAATTGGTTTTGAGCACCGGTCTGTTTGATTCATTCATTATCTCAACATTATGTATTTTTATTTACCAGACAGGATTATTAATCAAAAAGCCTTTCTGTTTTTTAAAATAAAACCTGCTCCTTAATCGTAAAATAAGAACATTATTAATAACGAATAGGTTGGGAATCGAAATGAGAAGAAATATATACTGCCTGATGATTTTATTGCCAATCATGCTGGTTTCCTGTTCCGATGACGACCCGGTAGGCCCGGGCAAAGACTCCATCCTGCCTGTTACGTTAGGTTCATACTGGATTTATGAGAATTACAACCTTGATGAGAGCTACAACAGGTTGAACAAATTTACCGGGCTTGACTCTTCGATCATCTCCGGTACAACAGTGAAACTGGGCAAAAATGCTTCGGTCATGACTAAATATACCCAGAATCGGACCGGTGTCTATGAAAAAGAAGATGATGATTTCTATTATATCGATGGCAGCAAACTCTATGTCCACACAGATTACATTAAAAATATGATGAGTATAATGTCCTCAATCTTTCAGATAGATGAAAAATGGCTGCTGATTGCCAATGAAAACGATGAAGACTGGACGGTTCTCGAACAGGACATCGATACCTTTCCTCTGATAGCAACTAAAATCTGGGGCCATCTCACCATGAGGGATACCAAGGGAGGAACAGTAACCCTGGCAGTCAACGGAAAGGATTACACTGCTCAGGAATACACCCTCGACGTTGACTTCGAAGGTAAAGTCCTCTATTTGAAAACAGAAATCGAAAAAAGCTATAAAGTTAAGATACATCTTTGGTTTGCAAAAGGTGTAGGCCTGATTAAAAGCATTGTTTACATGCCGGCCGTCAGTCTCGGTAACTATTCGATGGCCCAGTCAATCACAGAATCCTACTTAAAGAACTTTAGAATTAAATAATATATTTACAAACAAACAACGGACTTTTCAATGAAAAAGAAAATACTGCTTACTGCTTTTGCAGCTTTCCTGGCTTTCTTCGCCTACGGCTGCAGCGACGACGACACAACCAATCCTACCGATGAAACTCCGGCTTTCAAGTTTACCCAGGGTTCTTCCTGGAATTTTCAGAGATTCGAACTCGATACTTTAAGCAACAGGCTGTCAACCTATAGCTTACTGAATACAAACATTACCGGCACAATAACATACCTTAGCAAACAGGCAAGTGTATTCGTCTCTTTAAGCGACGACAAAAATGACACTGTAAATTTTGCAATTGAGGGAAAGAAACTGTATTCCTCAAAAGCGGCTTTTTCACCACAGAAAATGACTAAGGGCCTTTTACCTGTTGACATACCAGATCAATGGTACACATTTGCAGACTATGGCAACGACTCGTGGACAATATACAGAGACTCCCTTAAAAATATACCTATACCCGTTGACGGTAATACCTATAACTTCAACGGGATACTGACAATAACCGGTAAAAGGGTCGAATCGGCGTCTGTCAAATGGGGGCCGAATGAAGACAAAACCGTTACTGCAACCGATTTCCAGCATTCATATACTTTTGAGGGCAAGATCGCGGGAATCGTTACACTCAACAAGACATTTGTCATACACAATTACTATAACAAGGATATGGGATTTATCAAAGAGAAAATGGAAAGCCAGTTAATTACTGTCCCAATAATATTAAAATCGATACATGTGGCTGGTTACGAAACAGTACTGCAAAGCTACAATATTGCTACAGGTGAATAGTCAGGATAAAAATTTTTCTTAATAACAGGGGGCTTAAGCCGGACAGAAGGTTTAAGCCTCTTTTTTTTGCCTAATCATTCTTGTTGGGAAGATAGACCGAAAAAGTTGTCCCGGCGCCTGGCGAACTCGTTACTTCGAGTATTCCGTTGTTCTTCTCCACTAAGTCTTTGCACAATATCAACCCCAAGCCCGTACCCGATTCGTTCCTTGTACCCAGCTTGGTGAAATCCACATCCATACGGAAAATCTTGCCGATCTCCTCCGGAGTCATCCCGATTCCCGTATCGCGTATATTCAGGATGGTAAACTGCTGCATCTCGCGAGCTTCCATTATCACCTCTCCAAAACCGTCGGTGAATTTCACGGCGTTCGAGATGAGGTTACGTACCACAGTGTCGATCATGAATTTATCTGCAAAAACCACGGCTTCATCCGACACCCTGTTCTTCAGTGAGATATTCTTCTCACCGGCAAGGTCGTGGAACATTTTCAACGTGTCCTCCGTGAGGTCTTTCAGGTGGAAACGTGCGGGTTCGAACGGTATTCGCCCGATCTGCAGGCGGGACCATGTCAACAGGTTTTCAAGCAGCTTGTTCAGTCTTTTCGCCGATTTGTTGATCTCTTTGATGATGTCCCTGATCTCGTCGATGGAGAATCCGTCGAATTCGGTAACGAGGAGTTCAGTTAGACCGATGAATCCCTGGAAGGGATTCTTCAGGTCGTGGGCAATGATGGAGAACAGTTTATCTTTTCCGGCATTTATTTCAAGGAGTTCTTTCTCTTTGTCGTTAAGGTTGTCGTTGGCTTCGCTCAGTTGGTTGATGAAGCGGACGTTCATGTCCCGCTGATTTTTCAGTTCTATCTGCATTTTGACCCTGGCAATAACTTCCAGGATGTTGAACGGCTTGACGATATAGTCGTAGGCGCCCGTTTCGAACCCCAGCAGTACATCATCCGAACCGGCTTTTGCAGTAAGGAATATTACAGGAATGTCTTTAGTCTTTTCGTTGTTTTTCAGTTGACGGCATACTTCAAAGCCGTCCATGCCGGGCATCAGTACGTCGAGGAGAATGACATCGGGCTTCGAACTGTTAGCAAGCGACAGAGCCACTTTCCCTTCTGTAGCAATGGAAATCTCGCAGCCAATGTTCTTCAGTGCAGTGCCAAGTAAGTGCAAATTGTCAGGGAGATCATCGACAATCAGTATATTGGGCGCTTTTTTCCTCTCCTCTGTTATCATAAGCCAATGTTTACAATGTAATTACTTAACACATCCACTTAATTATATACTAAAAAAATCGTTCCATCAACACAAGTACAAGTTAATAATTATTAAAGTATTTAGCAAATATTTGAAAAATTCTTCGCTAACAGGCTCCGTTCAGGATATTGACAACGTCTTCGTAGTCCAGTTTCTTAAGGTTCCCGAAATTGCCGCGGATCATCGCATTGCTTGCAATGGCAGGAATCTCATCCTCCCCGATGGACAATTCCCTCAGGCTGACAGGAGCTCCCCATTCACTGAATTTATTCTTCATGGCATCGACGGCTTCGTCAACAGAAGCGGCATTCCACAGCGTTTTTGCCCATCTGAGGAACTGGGGCATGTTTTCTTTCTGCATATACCTGATCCATGCCGGGTAAACAACAGCAAGCCCCTCACCGTGGGCAATCCTGGGATGGAAGGCAGAGATGGAGTGCTCGATGTTGTGTGTAGCCCAATCGCCCCCCTTCATGGCAATGCCTGAAATGCCGTTAAGGGCAAGAGTCGAAGACCAGGCGAAATTGGCCCTGGCGTTGTAATCTTTCGGGTCGGCTTTCAGTCTGTCGATAGATTTGATGATGGTACTGACGATGGCTTCGTCCAATGAGATGGTAATTTCCTGGTTTGTGCCCATGAAATACTGTTCGAGGACATGGACAATGGAGTCGATGCCGCCGTTCACAGTCTGGTTCCAGGGCAGGGACATCTGTACGGAAGGGTCGATGATGGAAACCCGTGGATAGATATGCTCGCTGCGCGTGGCCCACTTCTTTTTCTCATCGTCGTTGGTAAGTACGGCCGTCGGATTCATTTCCGAACCGGTGGCAGAAATAGTCAGGATAGTAAACAGTGGCAGCGCCCGGGCAATTTTTTCTGTCCCGTCGTAAGCCCCCCAGGGGTCGTTAAGATAGAAACCGGCGGCAATGGATTTTCCTTCGTCGATTACAGAGCCACCGCCGATTGCGAGTACTGCTTCCAGTTTCTTCTCACGGCACAGTGCGACTGCCGTCCGGGTATGCGAGAGAGCCGGATTGGGGCGGACACCCCACAGTTCCTCCCACTCGATGCCGGCACGCCGAAGTGATTTGGTTACGTTTTCATAGACGCCGTTTTCCCTGATGGAACCGCCACCTGCGAGCAACAATACTCTCTTTATTCCCGAGTCTTTGATTTCCCTACCGACATGAGCGATTGTCATTTCTCCAAAGAGGACTCTTACCGGGTTGTAAAAAACGAAGTTATCCATTTTCATTCCTGCCATAATGTTTATAAAAACACCCGCTAAAAAAAAGGAAACGAATTGAGCCGGAAAATGTTATCGTCGAATCAAAAAATCGGCTTAGCGGTGTCGTATTAGTAATTAACTAATGGTGGAGCACACTACGGAAGCGTACTCCACCATCCGGATGGATTTTTTTTATTGCTTACTGCATTTCTTTGATGAGCCTTAAGCCCAGAGAGACGGCGCCGTGCAGCGCATTGCCTTTGGGTTCGACTCTCTCGACAGCAGGGTTCTTTTCTATTCGCTCGAACAGCAGTCTTGCCAGCAGCGATTCTGCATCGATGATGCCGCCCATGAGCGCAACAGGCATCTTCTTGGCTTTATATTCCTTACCGATGGCTCCGAGCAGTTCCATCAGGTGATAAGCCGATCTTTCGATAATCTCTTTGCACACCTGATCTCCAGCTTCGGCACATTCCATGACGGCCGGAGTGAGCATCTGGTACACAAACCCGCCTTCGGCGTATGCTTTAACAATCGAACGGGGCTGGTCCAGGTCAATTGCAGGAACAAGTTCTGTCAGTTTGTCCGCAAGTATTGTCGGGTTACCTCTGCCGTCGATGCTGCGGACGATGGCGGTCAGGCCTTCCCTGCCGATCCACGCTCCGCTGCCTTCGTCGTCGAGTTCGATGCCCCAGCCGCCGCAGCGTGAAAGCTTCTTGTTGTACCTGCCGAGAGCAATGGAACCGGTACCAACGATCATCACCACACCGTTGTCATCCTCGAAAGCGCCTTCGAGAGCCAGTTCGGCGTCGCTGATGATGAGCAGGTCGTTAAGAATGACCTGCTGCTGCCTTGCCATTGTCTTGAGCAACTGTGTTGACCTGCGTTTTTCTTCGTCCAGCCACACACCGGCAAGGCCGATGACAACGGCGTCCAGTTCTTCATACTCGATCTCAGCTTTTGCACAAAGCTCGATGATAACATTTAAAAGGCGTTCGCAGGATTCGGCAACACCTACGGCGCCAATTCTTGTTGTTCCGGAATTTGATTGTGATAGTATTTTACCGCCTTTGTATAATATACCCCGGGTCCGTGTTCCACCTCCATCGATACCGATAATTGTGTAATCATTTTTTAATGCCATAAAACCTTTTTCTAATTTCTTCATTACAATTTTTTCGCTGGTAAGGAAACAAATATTATGCCATTATAGGCGGTTAATTTTTATATCTATCTAAAAATTCCATAACAATCTCATCTTTTGAATTGTCAAGTTCTTCGGGTTTACCTTCAAACCTGACCTTTCCCTCGTGGAGCATTGCGACGGAGTCTGCAACGCGGGCCACCGAGAACATGTCGTGGGTGATGACGATGGACGTTACATTATACTTCTTGGCCAATCTGCCGATCAGGTTGTCGATCTGTTCGGAAGTGACCGGGTCCAGGCCTGTCGTCGGTTCGTCGTAAAGTATGTATGACGGATTGCCGACGAGGGCGCGGGCAACGCCCACACGCTTGCGCATACCGCCTGAAAGGTCGGAAGGCTTCTTGTCCCTGAGGATTGCCCACTCTTTTTCAAATTCCGGGCTGCTTCCGTTTCCGTTCCGGTCAGGCAGCATCGCAACGGCTGTAAGCACCCTTACAGCCTCGCTTTCGAGCTGTTTCTGGTCCCTGACGCCGTGTTCATAGAGCGAGATAATCACATTTTCATACACAGTGTAGGAGTCGAACAGCGCCGAGCCCTGGAACACGAAGCCCATCTTACGCCTGAGGGCAAAAAGCTGGCCGTTGTTCAGTTCTGCAATATCGCTGCCGTCCACAAGGACCTGTCCCGAGTCGGGAGTCAACAGTCCGACGATGTGCTTTAACAAAACACTCTTACCGCAGCCGGACTTGCCGATGATGCACATGGCAGCGCCGGTGGGGATAGTCAAATCGACGCCGGAGAGAACTTCCTTCTCTCCGAACGCCTTGTGTACATTTAGTATTTCAATCATTGTTTCTGCCGCTGCACTCATCAGGACTGTACCTGACCCGCTCAACGCCTCGTTTATCTATCAACTTCTTTACTTCAAAAATTATTCTTTAATTCCTAATTCTACCAATTCTTAATTCCTAATTCCTAATTCCTCCAATTCAGAATTCAGAATTCAGAATTCAGAATTCAGAATTCAGCATTCAGCATCGCCTCCGCCGGTCTCAGGGCATCTCAATGGCAACGATCCTCGACTGTTCCTTGTACTTGACATGGAGCAGAACAGCCTGGCCCTTGCTCTTCGATTCCAGTACACTTTTCAGTTCCCTGACAGAATTGACAGCCTGCTTGTCAACTTTATATATTACGCCGTCGGCTGAGAGCCTCCTGTTAAATGCTATGCCGTACCTGTCCACAGCGGATATATACACCCCATCCTCGATGTCGAATTTTTCCTTCTGGGTTTTGTTCAGAGGCTCCACCGAGAAGCCCAGTTTGTCGAACTTGTAATTGGCATCTTCTCCGTCATCCCTGTCGGGTGAACCTTTCACCGGCTCGTTCGAAGCAATTGCCTGGTCGGTTCTCGGCATCAGTTTAACTTTCTTGTTCATTTTCCTGCCGTCGCGCCAGAGTGTAACGTTCAGGTAGTCACCTGCTTTTTTCTTAGCGACCTGTCCCTGCAGTTCATTGGGAGCAGACACTTTCTTACCGTCAACTTCGAGGATGATGTCCCCCATTTCGATGCCTGCTTCCTTAGCGGAGCTTTCGGGCAGCACGCCCTGCACCAGGACGCCGGTAACCTCGTCGAGTCCGACAGACTTGGCAAGTACTTCGTCCACGATGTCGATGGTAACTCCGATATATCCCCTGTCAACTTTACCGTCTTCCATCAGGTCGAGAATGACTGCTTTGGTCAGGTCCACGGGAATGGCAAAGCCGTACCCCATGTAACCGCCGGTTTTGGTGGCAATGGCCGAATTGATGCCGACGAGGCTGCCTTCGAGGTTAAAGAGGCCGCCGCCGCTGTTACCCGGGTTAATGGCAGCGTCGGTCTGGATGAAATTCTCGACAGAGTACCCGCCTTTGCCTCTGCCGAGGGAGAGCGATCCCCTGCCGATGGCGCTGATGATGCCTCCGGTGATGGTATGTGTCAGGCCGAGGGGATTGCCCACTGCAAGCACCATGTCGCCTACGCGGACATTGTCCATCGTGGCGAAATGAGCAACAGGCAGGTTCCTGGCCTCAATCTTAATCACTGCTATGTCAGTCAACGGGTCATTGCCGATGAGTGTAGCTTTATACTCTTTCTGGTCGTTGGTAGTCACCTTGATTTCTTTGGCGTTCTCCACGACGTGGTTATTGGTAACGATGTATCCGTCTCCGGTGATTATCACACCCGAGCCGCCGCCTTCGCTCTGCTGGGGGCCGTTGTCGCCGAAGGGGTTGCCGTAGAACTCGAAGAAATCTTTAAAGTCATCGGAGAATGGATTGTTAGACTGGCCAGATACTTCGAATATCACGCTAACGCTGACCACTGTGGGAATGACAGCGTCGCTGACTGCTCTGTAAGCATCATTTATCGCCTTAACCTGGTCGTTCATTTTTACCGGAGGCTGTCCCGCCCCGATGTTGTCCCTTGCAAACAGTACATTGACCATACCGGGACTGATTGTGAGCATCAACACCAAAGCTCCCAAAAACATTGCTCCTGCGACACCGAATGTTGCCATTACTCTGCGATTCATATCTTTCATACTCCCTGAGTATTGTTTAGAAATATACAATTTACAAATGGGTAGAACGAAAAAATGATTTAAAAAGTGTTATCGGAAAATATTGTATAAATAGTAATAAAATTATGGGAATAAGTAAACTATTGCCGAAGTATTCTAAGAATTTATATTCTTTACTGCCAGCAGCAGATTGGAAGCCCCTTTACGGTACTTGTAACCGATGCCGAAGTCGAGAGTCCTGATTGACGATGATTTTTGGTATGCATCCATAAGGTCTTTCTGCCTGTGGCCTGCAAACAGCCCGATAGGCCCTGAGTATGAGCCATACAGCTTAATATTCCATGAAGAGCGGTTGAAGTACCTGTAAGGGATGCCGGAATCATCCTGTAAAATCATCATGCTGGAGCCGAGGATGTAATCCCTGATTGTAGCGAAATATCTTTCATGCATCAGGTAGGAAGCAGCTTTCAGGTAAGTGGTATTGCTGCGGAAACGCTTCAGGTAGCCCATCAGCGGTGAGTTCTTTTTCAGGCCGTCGTCCGACAGGTTCACGGACATATACTGCACCTTTTTTAATTTGTTGTTACGGTCTTTGAACAGGATCTCCACTCCGGAGGCGCCTTCGCTCCTGCCTTCCGTCCTGTACTCAGGGGCGCCATCTTTGCCGATTCCGAAATACCTGACGTCAAGTATTACGTTACCCGTTCTTACGATGAATACCATCAGGGTCGGCAGCACACCGTCAAGCTGGTTGTTTCCGAAGTCGTTTTTCATTTTCTTGGTAATGAAAAAACTCAGGCTCAGGACGTCCCTCAAGGACCTGTTCACACTCGCAATGTACCTGGCTGTCAGGGAGTCGCTGCTGCATATCCTCAGAGAGGGCATGGTTCCGACCTTCTCCAGGCCGATCATAATGTATTCTTTAGCATTGGGAAAGAACAGGCACGAGTGAAGGAAATCAGGCCCGCTGAAGGGATAGAACACAGTCCTGGCCTGGTTGTCCAGTCCGGCCAGTTCCTTGTCCCTGAAGTCCACAATTTTCCTGAATTTATTCTCAGCGAGCGAAGCCCAGCGTTTGTCTGCTGTTTCCGCATACCTTTGCCAGGAAGGAAAGCGCTCACAGGCAGACCATTCATTGCTGTAAAGCTGCGGCAATCCGGCGAGGTAACGGGCCATATTATTGTAGCCGGTACTCGAGGCTTTGTCGTATTTATTATCTGAGCTGTCTGCTCCGTCAGTTACAGCCAGTGTCGCATCGCGCCCATCTTCGGTGCCGGCGGCAGCCATGGCGCTGCTGTCTGTAGCGGCTGACGATTGTTTGTCGGGTACCACGGCAGCAGATACTTCGGAAGCATTAGCCTTTCCACTTTGGTCAATCTTGTCCAGGACAAATATTAATACAAAAAGCGGAATAATTGAAAGGAAGATTGCACTGACGACAATCTGTGGAATATCCCTGAGCGTTATGTTTGAAAGAGCCATAATTCCATTACACTTTTGCCTGCCATTAGCGCAGGCCAATCTTTAGGAAATATATCAACTACAATAAACCAGAAACGAACCATATCCTATTTTCTTTTGGCAACCATCATGTTTGACCGGCCTTTGTTGTGCTGGTACCCGATGCCGAATCCGAGTTTCCGGACTCCGGACGAATCCTTGTAAACCTGTGCCAAATCGGGCTGTTGCCTACTCTGGAACATATTTATAGGTTTGTCGTAATGTCCGTAAAATGTGAGATCCCATTTTGACTGATTGAAAAACTTCATAGGTATTCCGGAGTCATCCTGAACCACATAGCGGCTTTGAGCAAGGATGAGGCTCCTGATGTTGGCGAACTCGGCGTCGTTGTGCATCAGGTAGGACGCTGCCTTAAGATAGGTAGTTACAGTACCCATTTTTTTTATGAATTGGTAAAAAGGACTGTTGGGCTTCAAAGAACCGTCAGCCAGGTTTTTTGAGAAATAGTACAGCTTTTTGAATTTTCCGCCCTGGTCTTTCAGCGTAATCTCCACACCCGTTGTTTTCTGGAACTGGTCTGTGGCGAAGGAAACGATTTCACCATTGGCGTCGATGCGTGCGCCTTTGATGTCTGCTACGTCGTGTCCGGTCCTTACTGCGAACACTAAGAGTATTGGTAGAATGCCGTCCAGTTCCTTAGCCTTGAAGTCAACCTTCATGTCCTTAGTAATGAAGAAACTGATGGAAAGGACAGTGTTAATAGAGCTTTTCATATTATTGAAATACTTGATCATGGCAGAGTCGCCTTCCATGTTCTGTACCCCGGGGAGTGAACCGACTTTCTCCAGCCCAATCAGTACAAGCATTTCCGCATCCGGGAAGAAAGTAACGGCGTGAAGTACATCCGGGCCGCCAAAGGGGTAAAACAGGATTTTTGTCCTGCTGTTGATCTCAGACAATTCTTTGTCCCTGAAAGTTTCATAGGGTTTGAGCCTGCCGGCTTCCAGCGATTTCCATTTTGATTTCATCTGCTTCGAATAGGTTTTCCAGGCAGAACTGTCTTCATATTTTGTAATCTCATTGCGAGTACCCTGTTTGTTCCCTGCAAGGAACTGAGCCACGGAGTTACGGCTGGTGTTTATCGGCACAGTTTCGATGTTAATATCTTTTTCGGGCGGCAGGGCTTCAGGCACAGGGTCTTCGCTCAGGTCCTTATTGTCGAGGTTAACGGGGTTAATTCCCGTATCGCTTTCGTTAGCTGTTCGGGTTGTAACAGTCGCCGGCCTGTTGCTTTCCTTTTTACAACCGGCGAAGGAAGATGCCAGAAGGCACAATAAAGCAATAGTCAGTACTTTTTTCATATTAATCTTTTGCTATGGTTTTGGAATGATTGCCGCTTGCGTAGTAGAATATCAGGCCTGCCAGAACAGTTGCAAGGCCGGAAACAGATTCTACGGTCTTGTTGAAAAGAAGATAGGTAAGTATCCACAGGTTCAATGCAATGAACAGTAATGGAACCACGGGATAGCCCCAGGTTTTATAGCTGTGTTCACTGTTTTTGTTCCTGTGCCTGTACACGAAGAGTCCGGTCACCGTCAGTAGCGTGAACAGGTTCAGCGTAAAACCGGCATAGTTAAGGACGACCTCGAACGAGGAGGAGTAAATGAAGATCAGCGTAATGGCTGACTGGAAAAGGATGCACCTCGTAGGTACATCATTCTTGTTGTTCTTAGAAAAGAACGACATTACCCTGATGTCTTTCGCCATAGCCTGTATTACCCTTGGGCCGACGAAAACCATAGCGCTGATGGTAGAGATCAGGAGCGTTGCAATTACCAGCCCCATGACGTTGCCGCCGGTGGAGCCGAATATGTTCCTGGCGCTGATCAGGCCGACTTCTACTTTTCCGGTAAGGCTTCCGTCCGCATTCACCGAGACGAATTCACTTATTGGGGTTGTGTAAAGAAATATATAGTTGATGAGTGCATAGAGCGCCATTACAACTACCGTACCGATGAAAAGGGCCCTGGGAACATTCCTGGCAGGCGCCTCGATCTCTGATGCAATATATGTAGCGGCGTTCCAGCCGGAATAGGAATAGGTAACGAAGATGAGGGAAATTGCAAAGAAATTGCCTGTAATGTGCCCGAGATCGCCTGTTTTGGGCATTATCGATATATCCTGAGGCACAGCGATTAAAAAGCCGGCTATGATAAATACAAGTATCAATAATACTTTCACAGTGGTAAATATAACCTGGAAGGCGCTGCCTGTTTTCAGGTTGAAGGAATGTACCAATGTGATGAGTACAACAATGGCTGCGGCTGTGTGGACGATTGGGAGTTCCGGGAAGACACCGTTAAGGTAACTGCCGAAGGCGATTGCAGCCAGGGCAATCGGGGCCGAAAAACCTACAATCAGCGATACCCAGCCGGCGAGAAAGCCTACGGCGGGATGATATATCCTTGAAAGGTAATAATACTCGCCGCCCGAGTGAGGCATGGCCGAAGCAAGCTCACCGTAGGAGAGAGCGCCGAAAAGGGCAAGGACGCCGCCTACTACCCAGAGCATAATCAAGGGGAATCCGGACTGTATTACTGCAGCCTGGAACCCAATGCTGGTAAACACTCCCGTACCGATGATGTTAGCTATTACGACAGCAACTGCAGTTATCAAACCAACTTTCTTCTTCACTTCTACCTGACTGAAATTTAATCAAAAAACAATTGTGCAAAATACCTCATTTCTGCCTAATACAAAAGACATTTAGCACTTGCACCAAAGCAATTTACGTTTACTGTAATTTAATTTTCCAATCGTGAAGACTATTTTTTTTCGGGCTTGTTCAGTTCCCTCTGGTTTCTCTCACGTACACTATCCATGATTGCCATGAACTCCTCGGGATTGCTCTTGAAATCCGTATAGTCATCGATGAAGGACTCCCGGTCATAGCCATTGCTTTCGTAGAGTTTGTCGATTTCTTTCCCGGCTTTTGCACTGTCGGGATAGAGTTCCCTGATTATGAGTATCTCCCTGTATGTCTCGATGAACTTCTCTTTTTTGTCCTCGAACAGGAAGCATGAATTCAATGTAACTGATAATAATGCTATTAATAATAAAAGTCTTTTTTTCATATCTTTCTCCAATTTCCAACAGCAAAATTATCGTATATTCCTGAAAAGACAAAGAGTAATAGTAATTATATTATTATTTTTTTTTATTTTTTTTTCTCAGGCCACAAAGGATGAGGGCGAACCGGAGTCCGCCCCGTTCAATCTATGTAAGGAATTGTATTCTAATCTTTGTCGTCCACCGACTTGTAGCAGAACCACCAGTCATAGTTATCATAGCGTCCCTGTTTGTATTTGGCCGCTTTGATGTCAGTTGCAGGCGGAACTATTACTTTGTCGCCGATGAGTTCGTTATTGGGCCAGTTGGCAGGCATTGCAACCATGTTCTTGTCTGCGACCTGGAAAGCCCTGATCATCCTTAGCAATTCGTCGAAATTCCTGCCGACTTCCTGGGGATAGAACAGTATTGACCTGATCTTTGCCTCCGGATCCACAATGTAAACAGCCCTTACTGTATTATTGCCTTTTTGGGGATGGACAAGCCCCAGCCGTTTTGCGAAATCGCCGTTGTCGGCGATTATGGGGAACTGTATTTCGGTTTTCAGGTTGTCCTTGATCCATTCGACCCATTTTATATGTGAGAATACCTGGTCGATGCTGAGGCCGATCAATTCCGTGTTCAGTTTCCTGAATTCTTCGTACCTTTTCTGGAAGGCGTAGAACTCTGTGGTACATACGGGAGTGAAATCGGCAGGATGGCTGAAGAGTATGAACCATTTGCCTGCCAAGTCCTTAGGCAGTTTCATTTTTCCATGTGTAGTCTGCAATTCAACTTCCGGAAAATTGTCTCCGAGCATTGGAATTCTTTCGTTATCCATTTTATATACCTCCTATTATTTTATACTTTAAGAAATGATGAATACATCCAAACAAGTTTTTCCTGTTCGCGGATATAGTCGGACATCTGTGCGTTTGTTCCTTCGTCGTCAACTTCTGCCGACAGTTTGAGTATTTCCCTCTCGATTATGAGTATCGACTTCAGGCTGTCGAGGATCGATTTTACGCATCCGGCGCCGTCGCTGTAATTGACAGCTTCCCTGATGTCAGAGTTGTCTATGTAATCTTTGAATGAATGTAAGGGTACACCGCCGAGTGTAAGTATCCTTTCAGCCACTTCATCGATCTTCAGCTGAAGATCTGTGTATAGCTCTTCGAATTTGAGGTGCAGTTCGAAGAATTTCTCACCTTTGATGTTCCAGTGGAAACCTCTTGTATTTTGGTAGAACATCTGGTAGTCAGACAACAGGCGGTTCAGTTTGTCAACCAATACTTTTGAGTCTTTGTCTGAGAGTCCGATTCTATTTAATTCTTTCATTTTAATTCTCCTTATTATTATTGAAGTTACCGATAATATTCAGATTTATCTCCCTGATTTCGAATCCGGGAATTTCTTTCTTTTTCAAATATTCATGTATTATTTCAGCCAGTTCTTCATCATGGAAGTCAACAAGCTTTTTGGTGTCTTCGCAGACCAGGTGGAAGTGCTCCCCTGTTTCAATGTCGTAATGTTTTATGTTGTCGCCGGAATGGAGGCATTTTACCAGTCCGCATTTCTCGAGCCAATCGAGAGTATTATAAACTGTTGCCAGGGAAATCGTGGGGAAGTCCTCTTTTACATATTTGTATAACTCGTCCGGTGTCGGATGTGTACGGTGTCCGTACAGAGCCTCGAGAACGACAATCCTCTGGTGAGTGGCTTTCAAGCCGCTGTCGTTTAACTTTTTCACTATTTTATCATAATTTTTCATAATTATATTTATAAACGTTATTATTTTAGAATTATTTTAATCTATTTTAAAAATAATAAAAAAGGCTGTCTTTTTACGAACAGCCTTTTGTCAGACTTTATATTCAGATAGATATTATCTGTTCAATATCATCTGTTTTGTCAGTTTAACGCCGTTAGCTTCAAGAGTGTAGTTATAGGCGCCGCTTGTGAGCTTGGATGTGGAAGCGTTAACATCGACAGTGTTGAGGCCTTCGATGGCAACAACATTGAAGCTTGCAACTTCACGTCCGAAGAGGTCGGCGATTATAATTCTTGCATTAGTAGTAACGGGTGAGTAGAAACTGATGGTAGTAGCTTCGGTGAACGGGTTCGGGATGTTTGTCATCAGGATGAATCCACCGGCAACTGCTTCGCCTACGCTGTTAGGATCGGGTACATTTTTCTGAGTAACAGTAACTGTAACCGGGTCTGATTCGATTGTACCGCAGTCGTTAGTAACCTGGCATGTATAATCGCCTGCATCTGTAGTTGCAGCAGCAGCTACTGTGAAGGTTGCGCTGTTGGTACCAACTTCTTCACCGTCTCTGAACCACTTGTATGTTAAAGTACCGGGGCCGTCGGCAACGACGACGAGTTCAATAGGATTGCCTGCTGTAACAGCAACGGGGCCTGTAGTGATGCTTGTAATCGTAGGTAAGGGGTCAACGGTAAGAGTTGCAGAGTTGGAAGCAGTAACTTCACCCATGAAGGTAATGTCAACGGAGTAAATACCTGCGTCGGCTACTTCTAATGGATCGATTGTAAGAGTAGTTGTCTTTGAACCGAGGATGCCGCTGCCGTCTGTAAGGTTAAGTCCGTCTTTCTTCCACTGGTATGTAGCTTCTGCATCGCCTTCGATTGCAACTTCGACTTTGAATGAAACTGCTTTCTGTTCACATTCTGTTACAGATTCGGGCTGTGCAGTGATTTCGAGGCTCGGAGGAGCAAGGACCTTAACTGTGTTTGAGCGTGTCCAGTTCCATTCTTTATTGCCGAGTAAACTAATAGTATAGTCGCAATAGCCGAGAATTTCGCAGTAAACTTCAATTGGTGTGCCCCAAGCTGTTGAGTTAAGGTTAGCAATTGAAAGTATGGATGACTGTGCGCCTGCGATGACATTGTATTCGTAATCGCTGCCGTCTGTTAACGGAACGCCGATGCCGTTTTCAATCTTGTACCACTGGAATTTGGGATTGTATATTTCGCTCGGGAAATCAGGATCGTAAGGCGGGAAGCCCTGTGTGTGCGATTCAACTTCGAATACTACGTTGCCGTGTTCTGAACCGGTCTGGTCAACGGGCTGACGTGTAATTGATGTCTTGCCGACAACAACGACGATGACTTCGTTTGTAAGAATAGGAGCAGTTCCACCCTGGCCGCTAACGATGCACTGGTATTTACCGGCATGTTTCCAGTCGAGTGTATCGAGGTTGAGTGTGGGTTCAGTTGCACCGGCGATGATGACGTCGTCTTTCATCCACTGGTAATATGAATGTGCATTCAGCGATACGTTTGCAACGCACTGGAGCTGCCATACTTCGCCTTTGCAGGAGAAGATGTCTTCAGGCTGTGTAACGACTGCTGCAACAGGCTGTACGTTTGTGTAACCGGCATAGTAGCCGAGTCTCTCTGTACCGAAGAAGTCGAACATTTCCAATTCTGCATGGAGTGGATCTTCTTCGAGGAAGAGATTGCCGTTGTAGAATGTGCCTGAGTAAACGCCGACGTTAGTACTGTCGTTGTCGTCGTCATAGAATTCATATGTGAATACCTGGCCGCCGTTTCTTGTAATCCATTCCGGAGGAGCTTCGGTCGAAGCAACGTCGTTGAGAGCAACAAGAGTCTGGGTCATGCCCTGCCAGGTAGTAATGTCGGCTGCAACGCCTGTAAAGAAACCAAGGTTACCGCCTTCAGAATAATAGTTGTTCTCGTCGAGAACGATGGGAGCTGTAACGCCGGCAAAAATCGTGATGCCGAATGCAGCAGCATTGGTGCTTGCGTTATAGAGCATATTTCTTTTTGCTGTTGTTTTACCCAAGCCTGCGCCGATTTCATTAATATAAAGGGCAGCATCGGTATTGCCTGCACCGTTAACAATTACAGTATTGTAGAAGATATTCTCATCGAGGCCTAATGACATAATACCTTCGGCAAAGTTTGTCTGGATGAGATTGGTTGCAATGATACCAATTGAATTATTAGCATAAATGCCATATCTGCCGGTTGCGGAAGCGCCGCTTTCAACGTAGATGTCATTGTAATATACCTTATGATAGGCGCCGTTAATAAAGATGCCGTTACCTTCGGTCGTGATGTCAATAGTGTTCTTTTCGATGTGAGCATAGTTTGTGAAAATGTCGGAACCGCCGCCGTTGATGAAGATGGCGTTCAATGCAGCGATATTATCGACATCGATGGTATTGTTTGTTATTGTTGACTTTCTTGCGTCGAGAATAGATATGGCACCATAGCCAGAGCCTGTGAAAGTGTTGTTATTAATCAATACTTCAGGATAGTATGTTGCAGAGTGGAGAACCAGAACACCGTATTCTGCCGTGGCAGCGCCGACGAGATCGAATGTGTTGTTCTCGATTGTGCTCATGTTGAGTACATAGAGAGCCGAGCCTCCAAATCCTGTAGTTGTAAAGGTGTTATAAGTAAAGATGCCGCCGTTGTAGTCTGCGGGAGATGTGACAGCAGGCCTAAGCAGGTAAACTCCGCTACTTGTAAAGTTTGTGAAGCTGTTTCTCGAAACGAGAATGTCAGTGCCAACCGGAGTTACAGCGCCGTCCATTGCCATATAGACAGAGTAAAAGCCGCCGTTAATCTGGTTGTTGTAAAGCCTGAATGACGATAGATAGTTACCGTCGCTGTAAATATCAGCAAATGCTAAGGTATTTGCATCGGGGATAACATAGCCGTTGAAAACGTTGCCTTCGAGGTCGATACCGTAATAGCCGGTTGAAGTGTTTGTAAAGTTCAATATCTGGCCGCCTTCGTTGTACAGACCTGTGCTGATGAGTCCGAAGGTAAGATATTTAATATCTACATTCATCTGGTTGAAGTGCCAGAACCAGTTGTCGCCAAGATCCCTGTCCCTTGCAACACCTGCAATTGTAGTGTATGAAGGATAGTTCTTTGTGCCGTGGATGTAGAGTTCGTAGTCATTGTCGGTAGTGTATGTGCTGCCGTCGATCGACATTGTTGAGGATGTCGAATAGTTACCTGCAGCTACGCTTACTTCAAGATCGCCTAACATACCGCAGTAAGTTATGTATTCGCCCATTGTAGCGAAGTCAGAGAAATCGCCGGTAGGGCTGAGTGTGATCTTTGCCTGGTTGAAAGCAGGAGCTACTTTTCTGCCTGTCAGGGTATTGTTGCCGGCGGCAATATCGCCTGCTACATTTACTGTGGCATCGATTGTGTAGATGATTCTCCTGTCGAAAGTGAAGAGGTTATTCTTCAGCCAGGTACCGGAGAAGGTACATGTTTCAGAAGCGCCTCCTGCCAGAGTATGGCTTGCGAGAGTCTGGGTAAGAACCAGAGGGCCGCCGACCTGATCGGGCCAGGAAATGGAAAGGCTGACAACAAAGTCGCCGGTAGCTGCAGTTCCGCTGATGTTTGTGTAATTAACATCGATAGAACTGAGGCCTGCGTCAGATGCATCCAAAAGAATTGGATAGTGGCCAGTCTGGGCGTTTGGTCTAACATTGGTAGCAGTAACACTAATGTCCTGAGCAAGGACGTTTCCTGCAGAAAGCAGACCAACAACTGCCATCAGTAATAGAGACAGTAAGAGTTTTGGTCTAGTAAAATTCATACAAAACCTCCAATAATGCTATTTAACTAAATATAAATACAATTTATTTTCCATAATCTTATGCAATCGTCAAGATATTCTACAAACTTGCACGTTTTTTTCCAAACTTGCAAAAAAATCATTGCCTCTTGACTCTAATTTTTGCCCTTAGGCAATATTTTTTGTGAAATTGAACAAATAGTGTGAAAATTTTTCCACACATTTTAATTTTCTTTACAGAATTGTAAACCTGTCACATTTCCAATCGTAAAAACACCCTCCTTTTCCAAATTTATACAAATTTTTATCCCCACGTTTAATGGGGAAATCAGATTATTCTTCATGCAATTTAAGTGCCAGTATTTTTAATAACGGTCAGCCTGTTAAAAATATGCTTCCCGTATTTTTAAACTGCATAGGTTGTAAAATTAAATAAAAAAAACTTATTTTTATATATAAATAATTTTATCGGGAGCAAATTTTATGAATGAACAATGGCAACTCAATGGTTATAATGCACTTATCACCGGCGGTACTCACGGCATCGGAAAGGCTGTGGCCGAAACCCTCTTACAGTTTGGCGCTTCGGTTTCGATTGTCTCAAGAAACCAGGTTGAGATTGACAACCTGACGGCTGAATGGCGTAAGAATGGCTTCAATGCTCACGGTTTCTGTGCCGATGTAACCTCGGCCGGCGATCGGAACACCCTCTATGAGAATATTTCGGCAATGTCGCAAAAACTGCATATCCTTATTAATAATGTTGGATATACTGTCATGAAAAAATCACTCGACTATTCTTCCGGTGAACTCGAGTCGCAGTTGAACGTCAATTTAACTGCCGGTCTGGAGATGTGCCGCCTTTTCCATCCACTGCTCGCTGCCTCCGGCTCGGCTTCGATTGTAAATATCGGGTCGGTAGCTGGAAAGGCCGTATTAAAGGTCGGATTGCCATACTCCGTAGCCAAAGCCGGCCTTGCCCACATGACCCGTTACCTTGCCGTCGAGTGGGCCAAAGCCAACATCAGGGTTAACGCCGTGGAACCATGGTATATTAAAACAAGGGCAACCGAACCCTTCATGCAGAATGAGGCTGTGTTAAAAAGGATTGTTGACAGAACTCCGGCCGGTAGGCTCGGCAATCCGGACGAAGTTGCTTCTGTTGCTGTTTTCCTCTGCCTCCCGGCTGCTTCCTATGTTACCGGCCAGGTTATTGCCGTTGACGGAGGCGCCTTGTCTCAACTTTGAAATGTTAAAATTGCCTGACATAGTGTGTGGATAATTTAACACATTGTGAATAATATATGAATATTTATTCACTGTCGAACTTCAGCAGTGGTCTTAAGAACTGTAAGGTAATATCGCTTTTGTGAGATATTTTAAGGGGCTGACTGAGAAATTTACTGAGCTTTATCATACGGGAGGTGAAGAACTCAGGCAACCCCAAAAATTAATTTATTTCAAAGATGAAAAAAATTTTCTTAAATTATGATATTACTATTTGCCCGCCTGGAAATTAATCCAAACGGGCAATAGAGTATGTATGTCAAATACACAAGTAGTACGTATGGTTTTAAAAAAGGTTTCAACTTTTTTTAAAAAAAATTAAAAGGGGCAAAAAAGCCCCTTTTTTTTTCGGCGAATTAACAAAAAACCCGGCTCTGATGAGCCGGGTTTTGCTGCGCAATATTCTTACAGATGGTTTCTGTTACTCAACGATGAACCTCTGAAGTACCTTCTCTCCTTTTTCCGATGTGATGGATATGAGGTACAAGCCGGGCTCAAGGCTGTCAACATTGAAGGAATCCTTGTATTCTCCGGGGTTGTACGAAACATTATTCTTAAATGTCGTCAGTATCTGCCCTGAAAGGGAGTATATCCTGAATGTAAGCCTGCGGTTGTCCGTCAGTTCAAATTTCATATTAAGAGTGGAACCAACAGGATTGGGATAGATATTAAGGTTTTCGATGGCTCCGCTGCATGATTTCCAGATGTCGAAATAGGTTTCCTCGCCGGCAATTGCAGGATTGTTACAGATGTCGTCCGTTTTCGCAGCATTGTATTCTTCGAGCAGATTCACCCGGTAGCGCTCGGGTATGCTCTCAATGAAGTCGAGAGAGGGCTCATACCAGAGTATGTAGCCGAATCCGGGTATTTCTTTGTCCGGAACGCTGACGGCAATGAACTTATTGACCCTTGAATAGTCGTCAAGCTCTTTCCTGAACTTATTGATGTCGCAGTTAAGGCCCTGGCTGTTGCTTTCCACGCCGCCGTTAAACAGCCTGTAACTCAGGCTGTACCTGGCAGCGCTGTCAGGAGTTATTTTGATGCCGCTGCCATCGCGCTGGAACATGTGCTTGCTCTTTCTATTCATCAGGTCGATCAGTGAATCGATATTAATATTGAAATACTTATCCATAATACTCGAAGTGTCGAAATCCGGTAGTTTCATATCCTTGAAATTGAGGAACTGGCCATTGTTGAACATCGAGTCGGGACATTGGAGAAGGAACCTGACAACACTCGAATCCCTTGGCATGAAAAGCGAATCGGGTATATTAATATGAAAGTTAAGGCTGACATCCGGAATTTTCATGTTTTTGAACAAGTCTTGAAGCTTGATGAACGTAGAGTCGTTCCCGTTCATAAGAGAAAAGGCCGAAGAAGGAGATTGATATATCTTCATCAACGCCGAATCCGAATTCTGAAACATCTTCAATAATGATGAATCCGGGTATTGGAGAGACTTCAGGCGATTGGAATCGGTAAGCGGATACGTCAATGTCTTTACCGTTGGACTCATGCCGTTAAACATTGTAACGCCGGGAGAATTGCTAAAGTCGAAGACCTGGTCGCCGGAACCGTTGGCGGCTTTGCTCCTGATGTATATCTTAGCCGCCTTGCCGTTCCTGGTAAGGCTGGTTTCCATGTTCAGCGCCCTGACGAGGGAGTCCAATTTCGTACTGACTGAGTCAATGCGGCAGTTGGAAGACACTATTGTACCGGTTTTCATTTTATTGTCGCCCATGTTGACAACCGTACCGTCAACAATCATCTTAATCATGTCGCCAAGTTCATTCATGTCTATTACCTTGTCGGCCATGCTTTTGTCGATGAGGTCCTTGTGCTTCTCAATGTCGATCTTCACGTCGGCTTTAATCTGTTTGATATTATTTTTAACTAAGAATTTTTCATTCTTCAGGTCGCTTTCATCGATGTCCTTTTCGTAGGACAGGTAATTCCTGCCGTCAGAAGACTTGAACAGGCTCAGTATCCTGTTGCCCTTCAGATCGGTAACGAAAACCGGAGCCGGCGTTTTCCTGCCGCTATTATCGATGAAGCTTGTCGAGACATTGCTTCCGTTTAACCTGATGTTAACCGGTGTCCTCGAGTCTGTAAATGCGTTGAAAGAAAGGCTTCCGTCAGCGTCGATTGTAACAAAGAAACTTTTCAGTTCGTCAGGAGTAAGTTCCAATCTTTTTACGTCTGCCACATTAACCTTACGGCTTTCATCCGAAGAAGAAGCTTGTGCAGTTGTGTTTTTACTATCGTTGCCGGCAGTAGTCGCCTTCTCTTCATGTTCAACGGCAGCAACTGAAGCAACCCCGTCTTTCGGGTCTGCTGTCATGCCTCCTGCCTCCGGGACGGCGGTACGGCTGTAGTTCTGTTCGGCAGCAACTGTTTTTGTTACTCCCGGCACAGTGCCGTCGGAAACTGACGGAGTGTCAGCGCCGAATGTCAGCCAGCCGGCAATCCCTGCGGCAATGATTGTCAGAGATATTATATTCATAGGTTTCAGTATCCTCTTAAGTCCAACATTCTTATGTATGGCAGGATTAGGAAAGGCACTGGTTTCAATCAGGCGGCGCGCATCGCCGGTTGAGATCAGGTTTTCTTCATTCCTGGCCTTTTCGAAAAGCATATCCAATTTATTCTGATTGTTTTTCATTTTATTACCTGATAATTGATTACTTCTTCATCATTTATTATATTATAATTAATATGGCTTAATACCCTGTTTCTTTTGGAAGAATAGCCCTGGGAAACAAAGCGTTCGTCCTTAGTCATTATCTCAGTCAGTTTTTCGCGGCCTCTTTTCAGTCTCGATTTCACCGTAGAAGAACCGGTTTCCTGTATGGCAGCCACCTCGTCGATGGAAAACCCGGAAATCTCGTAAAGGATTACTGCCTGTTTCTGTTTGGACGGCAGTTTGTCAAGAGCTTTGTACAATTGTTCAACTTCGAGGTTCTTGTCCGGGTCAAAGCTTACGGCAATCTGCCCGACATTGTCGTCGTCCGTAAAGCTGAAAAAACGGTTCCTCTTGCGGTATTTGATGTTTGTCCTGTAAGCAATCGTAAATAGGTAGCTCAGAAATGCTTCCCTGCTCCTGACTTTGTCGAAGCTTTCCCAGGCCCGGAGCAGCGTTTCGCTGATGATGTCCTTAGCGTCTTCACGGTTGTAATTCATTGCCCTTACAAACCTGTTGAGCCTGTCGAGCAGCGGTTCCAACAACGCCATGAACTGTTCCTGTTTTTCCAATTTGTTTGTTTCCCAAGTTTTTTATTACTAATTTATATTGTAAGATGATAATAATCAGAAAAAGTTTCATTATTTTTTGAAAAAATATTTTTTTTCTCTCCGATGGCTCATAATTACATCAAATTGAATTTTGTGAATATATACCGAACAGGGAATGCAGGCTTTGCTCAACCAAGGCGGAAAAGATTTTTGGTGCTTCAACGGCATGATCCGGACAGAGTCTGACATTCTCAGTCAATACCGCATAATCTTTCAAGTTATTGATGGCGGTTTGAAAATTTGAAGCAAAAAGTTATTAATTAATATAGGGAGAATGAATAATGAAAAAATCATCCAAGACCGGTGCAATTGTCCTTATCATTATGTTTATTGCTTTTGTCGCAATCTTCCTGTCGCTTCCTTCTTTTACCTCAGCTGTCGATAACAATAATGAGAATGGAATCGATAAAGAAACAAAAAACAGGCTGTTGAAGATAGTAATGGTAAACGAGATCATTAACCAGCTCAACGCAGCTAACAATGCTTTAATTAAAGGCATTTTGGAAAGCGATTCCGCCGGTTTGGAATCAGAAGTCAACATCTTTGAAAATTGCCAAATGACTGCAAGCCGAATGTTTAATCAATACATTAAAACAATTAGTACCTACGAAGAAAAGAATGTAATTGTTATGATCGCCGACTATAGATATGATTATGTCAGACTGCGCGATTCGGTTTTTCAAAAGATGAAAGCAAACAACGACTTAGAAGCCCTGAGATTCTTTTTCGGAGATTACCAAAAAGCCCGAAGCGATTATGAAAGCGCCTGGAATGAGATGAGAACAGTCCTCATGAAGGAAAGCAATTAATCTGTGCCTCAATAATTCTCATACTTTTACAGGGGGGTCATCAGGAGAACAAACAGCGGTCTTTACTGCTTGCGGCTGCCACTGTCACAATGGCGGCAGTTACTGTAAACGTCATATTTCACATTGAGGACACACAGAAATCGACTGTTGCGGTGTCCCGGCTTAACTCCTGTCAATAATAATACCATACTTCTGACAATACATGTTTTTCAGTTCATCTCTGTTCATGACAGCTATCAATCACCTTGAAAAGAACTGACCTTATGAAATGTTGTTGCCGGTTGCTTCAACCGCCTGGCATATCTCTCCATTATGTTCCACATGAGTAGCTTAAGGAATATTCATTCTTCTGACTTCAGCCTCTGCGGTCAGCCGGCAGCGATAACAGACGCTCTTTGGTTTCTTTGCGTCTTTCCCTGCAACGAATGGCCGTTAAGCAAAATCTCTGTGAAAAGTGCGAGTTTATTAACCTGATTATTACGTTATAATTAATTTATCTTAATATATCTCGGAAACAATAGCTATCTCATTGATATTCCTGATGTTATCACAACACTATTTGCTTGTACTGAATTGCAGCTTTTTTCATGAATAAAGTAAATGAACATATTAAGTTAAAGACTATCCCGCCGATAACTGTCTGGTAGAGTGATTTTGACGATTTGAAAAAGATAAAAATGGTGTTTTAATATAAACAGGACGAAAACATGGAAATAAATGATTCTATTCCCAGGAAGGAAAAAAACGCCGGCGTTGACGAACTATTACAACTTGTAACATTTCACATCGGCGATGAAGAATTTGCAGTTGATATACTTAATATCCAGGGTATCAACAGAATGGTAGAAATTACCAAAGTGCCCAACGCACCCGACTATGTCGAAGGCATCATCAATCTCAGGGGCAGGGTGCTCCCCGTCATCAACCTTCGTAAAAGGCTGGAAATGGCCGACAAGGATTTTGACAAGAGTACCCGTTTCATCGTTGTGGAAATACAAGGCAGGGTCATCGGGTTCATCGTTGACAGCGTCAGCGAAGTCCTTCGAATCGACAAAAGTATTACCGAACCGCCGCCGGAAATGGCCTCCGGCATCGACTCCGACTTCATAACCGCAATAGGCAAACTGGAAGACAGACTTCTTATTCTGCTTAATATAGAGAAAATACTCTTCAACAAGGAACTGCTCAACCTTACAGATAATATGAATTAAATTAATAGGATATACATTACTTAAAAGGAGTTTTATCATGTTTAAAAATTTAAAAATTGCTGTGAAACTGGCATTTGGTTTTTCAATTGCCGTTATCGCACTGATTGTTGTCATCATCCTGTCCATAATTAATATGAGCAGTATGAATGATAATATCGAGACCATTGTTAAAGACAGGTTCCAGAAGACAGTCTTTATCAACAATGTCATCGAGCAATTAAACTTAAGTTCTATGGCTCTTAGAGACGGCATCATCGAGAACCATCCCGAAGAAATTGCCAAGTACGCAGAAGCTATTAAAAACACAGGCGCCGTTGCAAAGCCCATTCTCGACACCATCAAAGGTAAACTGAACACGGATAAAGGCAAGGAAATGTTTGCACAGATAATGGATGCCCGGGGAAAATATGCTGAGATCAGGGACAAGATCGTTGGCCTGATGCAACAAAACCAGGACAGCATTGCCGGTGAGATACTTTTCACTGAATTCCAGAAAGCTCGTGAAGGCTACGAAGGTCAAATGAACGAATTAAAAAAATACCTTGTTAACCTCGTTAACGTTGCAGCTGACGAAGCCTACAAAGCATATGTAAGCTCCAGGACTCTGATGCTCATCATCAGTGCCATTGCACTTGTCCTGCTTGTAATAATCGCCCTGCTGATCACTAACAGCATTACCAAACCAATCAAACAGGCTGTTACTGCCGCTGACAATATCGCCAAAGGCAACCTCAAAGTTGACCTGAACACTACGAACAGGGATGAAACCGGCAAACTGCTGAACGCCATGAAGTCCATGGCCGGCAGCATCGACGACCTGGTAGCAGAGACTGAAACACTCATCGACGCTGCCAACAAAGGCAAACTCGACATCAGAGGCAAAGCCGACAAATTTACAGGCAGTTGGAACGACCTCGTTACAGGCATCAACCACCTCGTCGATTCCTTCGTCAGCCCCATCAACGTTACCGCCGAATATGTGGACCGTATCTCCAAGGGCGACATTCCACCAAGAATTACGGAGGTTTACCAGGGCGACTTCAACGAGATTAAGAATAACATCAACGGATGCATCGACGTAATGAACGGACTGCTTGCAGAAACAAACACTCTCATACAGGGCGTCAGGAACGGAAAACTCGACAACAGGGCAGACTCTTCGAAGTTCATCGGCGCATGGGGCTCCCTCGTTGCCGGCATCAACAACATCATCGACGACTTTGTCGCTCCCTTCAACGTTACCGCCGAATACGTTGACAGACTCTCAAAAGGCGACATGCCGCCAAAGATCAAAGAAGAATACAAAGGCGACTTCAATGAGATCAAGAATAACGTCAATGTCTTCATCGATGTCATGGGTAAACTGAAAGAACAGACCGACCTGCTCATCAACGCCGTTAAAGAAGGCAAACTCGACCTGCGTGCCCAGGCAGGAAACCTGACCGGAAGCTGGGGAGAACTCATCAACGGCATTAACAACATCGTTGACAACTTTGTCGGTCCAATCAACATGACGGCTGAATACATCGACCGTATATCCAAAGGAGACATACCTCAGAAAGTTGATACCATCGTCAAAGGCGACTTCAACGAGATTAAAAACAACATCAATCTCTGCATCGACTCCATTAACAACCTCGTTGCCGATTCCAACATGATCGCCAGGGCAGCAATCGAAGCAAGGCTCGACACACGCGCCGACGCCCTGAAACACAACGGGGACTTCAGGAAGATCATACAGGGACTCAACAAGACTCTCGACAACATCGTCGGTTACTTCGAAGCAATTCCTACGCCTTTGCAATTCATGGACAAAGACTTCAACATACTTTACATAAACAAGACCGGCGCCGATCTCTTAGGCAAATCTAAACAGGAACTCATGACCAGAAAATGCAAGGATATGTGGAAGACTGATAAATGCAATACCAATTCCTGCCCCTGCCAGGTTTCTATGGACCGCAACGACGTTTACACATGTGAAAACTCTTGTACTGTTAATAATAACCACCTGGAGATCTTCTGCGCAGGCGCTCCCATCAGGGATGAAAGCGGCAAGGTAATAGGCTCCTTCGAGTTCGTCCTCGACCAGACCGAAATCAAAACCGCACTGAAGGAAGCTAACATCGCAATGGATGAAGCAAACCGTGCAAAAGCCGATGTTCAGGTTGCAATGGAAAAATCAAGCAAAATATCCCGCTTCCAGGACCTTGAAAGCGCCAAGATCGTACATGCTGTCGAAACACTTTCCAACGGCGACTTCAGCATTCATGTCGAACTGAGCAACCCGGACGAAGATACTAAAGACGCTTACAATACGCTAATGGGCATCCTCTTCGGCGTACGCAAATTCAAGGACTCGGTCATCGCTCTGCAGGAAGACGCACTGACTCTCGTCAAATATGCCGAAGAAGGCCAGCTCGACAAACGGCTCGACATTACAAGGCACAAGGGCGAATTCCAACAGGTTGTCGTCGGCATGAACAACATTCTCGACGAGATGCTCGAACCAATCAACGAAGCAAGTAAGAACCTCGAAGTAATGGCAACAGGCGACCTCACCACCAGAATGGTTGGCCAGTACAAAGGCGACCATGTCAAGATGAAGGAAAGCATTAACACACTCGGTGACTCGCTGAGTTCACTCATCAAGCAGGTAGCCGAGATGGCACAGGGAGTAGCAAGCATCGCAACCGAGATGTCAAGCGCCGCCGAGACAATGGCTGCCGGCGCTCAGGAACAAAGCGCCCAGGCCGACGACGTGGCTTCTGCCGTCGAGGAAATGTCCAGGACCATTACCGAGAACGCAATGGCGGCAGGCCGCACAGCCGAAGAAGCCGACAAGAACAAGAAAGTGGCTCAGGAAGGCGGGGACGTCGTTGCGCAAACCGTCAGCAAGATGAAAGACATTGCCGGTGTTGTAAGCCAGTCTGCTACCAACATGGAGAAACTCGGCGAATCGAGTACCAAGATCGGCGAGATCATATCCGTCATCGACGACATTGCCGACCAGACCAACCTCCTTGCTCTCAACGCCGCCATCGAGGCAGCACGTGCAGGTGAACAGGGACGCGGCTTCGCAGTCGTCGCCGACGAAGTCAGGAAACTGGCAGAACGCACCACCGAAGCTACAAAACAGATTGCCGGCATGATCAAGGGCATACAGAGCGAGACACAGGACGCAGTAAGAGTCATGAACCAGGGCAACCAGGAAGTAACGAACGGCATCCAACTGGCCGACAAAGCCGGTGTTTCGCTGAAAGAGATAGTCGTCAGCTCACAGGAGGTTCAGGACATGATCAACCGCATCGCTGCCGCCAGCGAGGAACAGTCCTCCACCAGCGAAGAAATCTCGAAGAACGTTACTGCCATCTCCCAGGTCTCCAGCGACACTGCCAACCAGATCAACGACATTGCCCACTCGGCAGAGGAACTGAGCAGGATGATTGCACAGATGGCCGAACAGGTGTCGTTCTTCAAAGTGGACTCCGGCGACAGGAGGCAAACCGGAAAAGACAGCAGGACACTGAAACCTGAAGGTAAGAGATTGCCTGAAAAAGCAGTAAGATAGCAGACAATTTTTTAATACTTCGATTGTAGGGGCGGCCTTGAAACGGCTGCCCCTTTTTTGTGACACTCACCATTAACCTTCTTTTTAAATGCACCGGTTGATATACAACACATACTCACAAAAATGTAGTTTTGTCCTTACAATTCATACCGCATCCTTAAGTAAGAAACAGCCGAAAAACTTACTTTTTTCACAATTTTAAAAATATTCTGAAAAATATTCATATTTTCTTTCATTACAATACTATCCTTATAATAGTTAATATATGTCAACTAATCGCCCTTATTCTTTATATTCCTTTCGTTTATAAAGTTCTCCGACAACCCGCCGATACAGAATATGTAGAAATGTTCTTTTTTAAATACAGTTATGTGAAATAATTGAATTGTTCATTAATACAGGATTAGTAATATGGAAATTACCGATTCATTATCCAAGAAGGAAAAATCTGCCGGTGGAGATGAACTTTTACAACTTGTGACTTTTCACATCGGAGACGAAGAGTTTGCCGTCGATATCCTCAACATCCAGGGAATCAACAGGATGGTAGAAATCACCAAAGTACCCAATGCTCCCGACTATGTCGAAGGCATCATCAACCTGAGAGGCAGGGTACTGCCGGTCATCAACCTGAGAAAAAGGATTGATATGCCCGACAAGGAATTCGACAGGAACACCCGGTTCATCGTTGTGGAAATACACGGCAGAGTCATCGGATTCATCGTTGACAGCGTCAATGAAGTCCTGAGAATAAAAAAAAGCATTACTGAACCACCACCGGAAATGGCTTCAAGTGTCGATTCCGACTTTATTACCGCAATCGGAAAACTGGAAGACAGACTGTTGATCCTGCTCAACATAGAAAAAATCCTTTTCAACAAAGAGCTCCTGGCTCTTTCAGACAACCTCTGACGAAAAATATAAAAATGCAATTCAATAAATAATAATCAAGGAGTGATGTTATGTTAAAAAATTTGAAAATCGCTGCTAAGCTGGCTTTAGGATATTCAGTAGCAGTCGTAGCTTTAATCACGGTCATTGTTCTTTCCATATCGAACATGGGAAAAATGAATGACAACATCGACCTCATCGTCAAGGACAGGTTCCAGAAAACAGTCTGGATCAATGAGATCCTGTCGCAGATTGGTGTTGGGGCTAAAGCCTTAAGAGACGGCATCCTCAAGAACGACCCTTCGGAAATCACCAAAGAAGCAGACAATGTCTATAACACGACTAAGGTCGCCGGGCCGATCATGAAAGAACTCAAAGCCTCTCTCACGACGGAAAAGGGAAAGGAAATTTTCGAGAAAATTGCCAGTTTCAGAAGCGATTACCTTGGCTTCAGGGACACAATCATAACAAGAATGAAAGCTAATGACGACGCTGGGGCTACTAAGGTACTCTACGGTGAATTCCAAAAAGCTCAAATTGGTTACGAGGGTGCGCTGGCAGAAATGAAAGTACTGCTCGTTGACCTCGTAGGTGTTGCTTCCGAAGAAGCCTACCAGTCCTATATCAGTTCCAGGACTGTAATGTTAATCATCAGTATCATCGCCTTATTACTACTTGTACTAATTGCCGTGCTGATCACCAGAAGCATTACCAGGCCGATCAACCAGGCCGTCAATGCAGCCGATAATATAGCAAAAGGCAACCTTAACGTCAATCTAAACACAACGAACAGGGATGAAACCGGCAAACTGCTGAACGCCATGAAGTCCATGGCCGGCAGCATCAACGACCTCGTTGCCGAAACGAATATGCTCATCGACGCTGCCAACAAAGGTAAACTCGACCTGCGCGGCAAAGCCGACAAATTTACCGGCAGTTGGAACGAGCTCGTCGCCGGCATCAACCGCCTCGTCGATTCCTTCGTCAGCCCAATCAACGTAACCGCCGAATATGTTGACCGCATCTCAAAAGGCGACATCCCTCCGAGAATTACAGACGTTTACCAGGGCGACTTCAACGAGATCAAGAATAACATCAACGGCTGCATCGACGTAATGAACAGTTTGCTTGCCGACACGAACAAGCTGATCGACGGGGTGAGAAACGGCAAACTTGACAACAGGGCAGATTCGTCCAAATATATCGGCGCCTGGAGTTCTCTTGTAACCGGCATTAATAACATCATCGATGATTTCGTAAGGCCTTTCAACGTTACTGCCGAATATGTTGACCGTATCGCTAAGGGGGACATTCCACCTAAGATCCTCGATGAGTACAAGGGCGACTTCAATGAAGTAAAGAATAATGTCAATGTGTTAATCGACGTACTGCTGGCATTAAAAGGACAGGTTGACGGCATCTTCGACGCCGTGGACAACGGCAAACTCAGTTACCGTGCACTGGTCGGCAACCTTACCGGTACATGGGGCATACTGATCACTGGACTGAACAGCATCATCGACAGCTTCGTCCTGCCAATCACTTCTACATCCGACTATATATCAAGGATTTCGAAAGGCGACATCCCACAAAAATTCACAGGTGACGTCAAAGGCGACTTCAACGAAATCAAGAACAGCCTTAATCTGTGTATCGATTCAATTAACAATCTGGTAGCCGATTCGAACATGATTGCCAAAGCCGCCATCGAAGCCAGGCTCGACACCCGCGCCGACGCTACGAAACACAACGGCGACTTCAGGAATATTATACAGGGCCTGAACAAGACTCTCGACAACATCGTCGGCTACTTCGAAGCAATACCTACTCCCATCCAGTTCATGGACAAGAATTATAATATTGTTTACATTAATAAATCGGCTGCCGAAATGCTCGGCAGATCGAAACAGGAACTGATGAACAAGAAATGCAAAGACCTCTGGAAGATGGGTAAATGCTCCACCGATTCCTGCCCCTGCTCCGTTGCCATGACAAGTAACAGCATACACTCCTGTGAGAACTCCTGCATGGTCAACGGCAGGGAATTCAGTCTCTTTACTGCCGGCGCCCCAATCAGGGATGAACACGGCACCGTAATCGGCTCCTTCGAGTTTGTACTCGATCAGACCGACATAAAGAAAGCACTGAAAGAAGCACAGGCGGCCATGGAACAAGCAAACAAGGCACGTGAAGGCGTACAGTTGGAAATCGAAAAAGCCCACAAAGTAAGCCAGTATCAGGAACGCGAAAGCTCTTCAATGGTAAAAGCAGTTGAAACCCTTGCTGACGGCGATTTCACAGTTCAAATTTCTTTGACAGATCCGGACGAAGACACAAGCGCAGTACACAAAGTCCTGCTGGCAATTCTTCTCGGTGTGCGTAAATTTAAAGATTCGGTACTGGCCATTCAGGAAGACACCTTCCGCTTAGTAGAATGGGCTGAACAGGGCTTACTCGTTAACAGGCTCGACACGTCGAAGCACCGTGGCGACTTCGGCAAACTCGCCCAGGGTTTGAACAATATGCTCGACAAAATGCTGGACCCCGTCAACGAAGGAACAAGGATTCTCGAAGTTATGGCAACCGGTGACCTGACCGTACGAATGATGGGCGACTACAAAGGCGACCATATCAAAATGAAGGATAGCATCAACACACTCGGCGACTCACTCAGTTCACTCATCCGGCAGGTCGCCGAGATGGCGCAGGGTGTTGCAAGCATTGCCACTCAGATGTCAAGCTCCGCCGAAACAATGGCTGCCGGCGCACAGGAACAAAGCGCTCAGGCCGACGACGTGGCCTCTGCCGTCGAGGAAATGTCCAGGACCATCACCGAGAACGCAATGGCGGCAGGCCGTACTGCCGAAGAAGCCGACAAGAACAAGAAAGTGGCTCAGGAAGGCGGAGACGTCGTTACACAGACCGTCAGCAAGATGAAAGACATTGCCGGTGTTGTGAGCCAGTCTGCCACAAACATGGAGAAACTCGGAGAATCGAGCACAAAGATCGGCGAGATCATCTCCGTCATCGACGACATTGCCGACCAGACCAACCTTCTGGCGCTTAACGCCGCCATCGAAGCTGCACGCGCCGGAGAACAGGGACGCGGATTTGCCGTCGTTGCAGACGAAGTAAGGAAGCTGGCAGAACGCACCACCGAAGCTACAAAGCAGATTGCAGGCATGATCAAAGGAATACAAAGCGAAACCCAGATCGCTGTACGGGTCATGAACCAAGGCAACCAGGAGGTAACGAACGGCATCCAGTTAGCCGACCGCGCCGGCAATTCTCTTAAAGAGATTGTCGTCAGTTCGCAGGAAGTCCAGGATATGATCAGCCGCATTGCTGCCGCCAGCGAGGAACAGTCTTCAACCAGCGAGGAAATTTCAAAGAACGTCACTGCCATCTCACAGGTATCGAACGACACCGCAAACCAGATTAATGAAATTGCCCACTCCGCCGAGGAACTGAGCAGGATGATTGCCCAGATGGCCGAGTCCGTATCGTTCTTTAAGGTGGACGCAGGCGACAAACGACTTTCGGGTAAAGACGGGAGGCAACTGAAGTCTAATGAGAAGAAAATGATTGAAAAAGCCTGATTATAGCCTGTTTCATTAGAAGATACACTAACGGGGCTGTCTCAAAAGGACAGCCTCTTTTTTTTGCGTCAGGTTAGGCAACTGTCGGAAGGTTTGGAAACTTCGGAAGGTTCACGACGGGCTAATCCATAAGATGGACTCCACCTCAGAGGTAGAGTCCATCTCGATGCTCCCGGAAAGAAGTAGAATGTTTCTTTTGCTACCTGGCCCACGCCATAAATGCCGTGGCTATTGTGAGAGGAAAAAGCCCCTGCGGGGCTTCCCCAGACAGGGGATAAGCGCTCCTATTCAGGATATTCACTCATTTATCATTTATTATTTATCATTCATCATTTATAATTCTTCATTCAGAATTGGCTCCGCCGGTCTCGCTGCGCTCGGCTCAGCATTCAGAATTGGCTACGCCGGTCTCGCTACGCTCGGCTCAGAATTCAGAATTCAGAATTCTTGACAAACTAAGAGACCCCATCCCTGCCTTCCCCAAGGGGAAGGAGAAAACCGCTCACGGTACGGAGTAGATTGTTTCTTTCGTTAACTGGCCCACGCCATAAATGGCGTGGCTATTAAGAGAGGAAAAAGCCCCTACGGGGCTTTCATTCGAACTTTATGAACTTGACAAACTTTACGAACTTTACAAACTTGATGAACTAAGAGACCCCATCCCTGCCTTCCCCAAGGGGAAGGAGAAAACCGCTCACGGTACGGAGTAGATTGTTTCTTTCGTTAACTGGCCCACGCCATAAATGGCGTGGCTATTAAGAGAGGAAAAAGCCCCTACGGGGCTTTCATTCGAACTTTATGAACTTGACAAACTTTACGAACTTGATGAACTTGATAAACTTGATGAACTTGATAAACTTTACTAACTCAGAAAGCAGGGCTGATCCACTGAGCTACCCAGAAACACAAAGCGCCGACAAGGGCAGAGAAGGGAATCGTTACTATCCACGAAAGTACGATCTTCAGGGCAATATCCCATTTGATGCCGGCCATGTTAGTCGTCGAGCCGACACCGACGATGGACCCGGCAATGGTATGCGTGGTTGAGATCGGGATGCCGAGATGAGTAGCGATGAACAAAGTCGTTGCGCCTGCCAGCTCAGCACAGAAACCATTAACCGGTTTAAGATGGGTAAGTTTCATACCCATGGTTTTTACTATCTTCCACCCACCCATTGCAGTACCGATTGCCATGGCAGTAAAACATGCGATTATTATCCAGTTAGTCTCAGGGTCGTAAAGCGACACCTGCTTGTCGTGAGTAAAAATGCCGGCTGCGACGAGAAGCGCAACGATGATACCCATTGTTTTCTGGGCGTCGTTACCACCGTGCCCCAACGAATTAAGAGCGGCGGAGAACAACTGCCCTTTCCGGAAAACTTTGTCAACCCTTTGCGGGCTCCATTTCCGGAATATCCAGTAAACTGCAAGCATAAACAGGAAACCCATCGTAGCGCCTAATATTGGAGCAAGAGGTATAAATGACAGTGTTTCAAGCAATTTGTGCCAGCGTATCAGATCGAGGCCGCCGTAAGATATTCCTGCTCCGGCAAGCCCGCCTATTAATGCATGGGACGAACTGGTAGGCAAGCCGAAGAACCAGGTAAGCAAGTCCCAAACGATGGCGCCTAACAGCCCGCAAAGTACTACATAGACAAAAGCCGGATCGTTAGCGTCGATTTTAATTATCTTTGATATAGTGTCCGCCACTTTCGGTGCAAACAGGAACATTGCACCAAAATTGAAGAAGGTGGCCCACATGACTGCTACCTTGGGCGAGAGAACCCTGGTTGACACGACAGTGGCAATTGAGTTGGATGCATCGTGAAAGCCGTTGATGACGTCGAAGACCAAAGCTATCACAATGGCAATAATAATGATTACCGGAACAGTGCCCATATATTAAATTCCTTGTTACTTATTCTATTATTGAAAAAATCAGCTGTTGTCGATCATAATACCTTCGATGAGGCTTGCGAGGTCCTCGCAACGGTCAACAGCTTTTTCGAGCCTCTCGAACACTTCTTTCCATTTGATGACATTCATCGGGTCACCTTCGGCAAAGAGCGATTTGATGGCTTTTCTGTGGATTTCGTCGGCAATGTTCTCGAATTCATGAACAGCTTTGCAGTGCTGTAAAATGGTCTCCGATTCGGATTTTCCCATCTTATCGAGGATATGGATGGCTCCTTTCAGTTCAACGACACATTTGTGAATGATCTCGGCAAATTCATTGACCTCCGGCCTGAGTATATCGAGGCTGTATGTCACCACCCTGCCGGAAACGGAGTTCAACTGGTCGATGACGTCGTCGATCTTCCTGAGCAGGATATAAATGTCGTTACGGTCGAACGGCGTGATGAAAATCTTGTGGAGTTTCTCGGTAGAACCGTGGACGATCTTGTCGGCCTCGCGCTCGAGCTTTTTGATCTTGTGCTGGGCTTCGGTGAAGTCCATCTTGACGGATGTACCAAGGACAAACGTATCGCTGGCCTCAACCACGATGTCTATCAGTTCCTTAAAACTATGGTAAAAGTCATATTCTTTAGGCAAAATTCTTTTAAACATATTTATTATTTTCCTATACTTATAAAAAATGCAAATTAAGATTTTTGTGTTAAGATTGAGTTAAGAAATATTCTCCCACCTATTCATTTACTTGTTATCCTATATATTATCTTACTCGCCATATTTTAACCATATCACTTTCCGGACAATCTCACAACTGATTGACAACCCATTTTAATCCTTTGATTCTATTACTCCCCTTTCATCTTTTTTTTCCCGTTCAGGTAAAATATTAACGAAGATTAATCCTTTCGATTACAGCCTGCCGTTTGTTAAGAAATTGTTAATTGTTAAGTTAACCCGGATTGTGCATTAGATAACCCAAAACACAGAATATCCAACCACCCCTGGCCCCTCCTTGTCAAAGGAGGGGAAAACTGTAATTTGTTATATATCAATTATATATGTGATATTTACAACTTCTAACGCATTATCCGGGGTTAATGAATTTGTAATTATTATATCTAAGGTTATTCGCTAATCATTACAGCAAAAACATATTGTCATCCCCGTAATGGATTGTAACCGTAATAAGTGATTTGATAGTAACACTGTAATGCAGCACCATTTTCCCCCGGCCTTCTCCCGGCAGAGGAGGAGCGTAACGGGCCTTTACCTCTTCATAAACCGGGAAAAACAGCCGGGGTGTGCCGGCAATAAGCCTTTTTCTTTTTAATTATTTACCTGTAACAAACAGCTAAGATATATTCGCATTATATTCGCCTAAATTATGAGCAAATATTAATTTGCACAGAAAACAAAAATATGATAATTTTGTATCGATAAAATTTTATCGATAAAATTTATCTATATGATTGAAAATTTGAAAATTAAAATTCCGGAACCGACGATCCGGAGACTGGCAAACTACAGAAGTGTGCTGATAAACTATCTGCAATTGGGCATCAAGAATATTTCGAGCGCCACGATAGCAGATGAACTCGACCTGGACAGCATCCAGGTCCGCAAGGACATTCAACACACGGGCATCGTTGGCCTGCCGAAAGTCGGTTACGAAATTAACAAGCTGATTAATGCGATTGATTCATGCTTAAACTGGAATAGAACGGAGTATGCAATTTTAGTCGGGGCGGGAAGCTTAGGTTCAGCGCTGTTAGGTTACGAAGGGTTTAGGAATAATGGAGTAATATTCGTAGCAGCATTTGACACTAATAAGTTCAGGATTGGAACTAATATTCACGCTATTAAAGTATTCGAGTCCGGCAATATGATGAGCTACGTTAAGATGATGAAGATAAGGTTGGGCGTACTAACCGTCCCGGCTATTGCTGCACAGGAATGTGCCCGTCAGATGGTTGAAGCAGGAATTAAAGCGATTTGGAACTTCACTCCGGTGAAACTGAAGGTTCCACACGACGTAATCGTCGAAAACGCACAGGTTGCGTCAAGCCTTGCTGTGCTTACCAGCAAGCTCGGCAGTCTCCCGAAGGAATAACAGGCAATAACATAGATATAAAAAAGGCAGGGCTCACAGAGTTTTGCCTTTTTTGCTTTTTACGCATTGTCGTACATATCCAGAGCCATACCCAGGCAGGAGGTAACACCCTTAAGACCGGTGACGTTCAGTGTCATCAGTAAAGAATCGACAACTTCGGCTCTCGTAGCTCCTGCCTGTTTTGCCATCGGCACATGGAACTTCACGGCTGTCGTGTCGCCGGTAGCTGCTTTCAGGGCAATATACACCAACTGTTTCGTTTTCTGGTCCATTCCCTTCGTGTTAATCAAGCTTTGTACCAGGCCGTTGAAAGCGGCAAATACTTCGGGAGCTTCTTCTTTGAAGAGTTCAAAAGGGTTCTTTTCAGCGTTCATTTTCTTCTCCATTAATAATTATCTGATTGTAATTGTCTAATATATTGACAGGCATAGTCTTCATCGATATAGTTCAGGCTGCTGAGGCATACCTGTTTGGAAAAATCAATCCCTGTGCCGATTATCCGGTCCCAGTCCCCTTCATTCAATTCGTTGAGTGTGCCGCGCGTAACTCCTTTTGAATACAAAGAAAAGGCAATGGCAGCGTTGAAATTGTCGCCGGCGCCGATGGTACTTACCGGAACAATCTGCTCTGCCGGATAGTATTTTTCAATACTGTTACTGTGCAGCCACACACCTTTGCTTCCCATCGTATATACCAGCGCCTTTTTGTCACCGGCAATTTCCAGTGCTTCGTTGTGGCTGGCAGCCCCGAAGATGAGACTGAAGTCTTCGTCTGAAGCCCGTACGACATCTGCCGCTTCGATATTACCGACAATGAAAGGCTTCAATTCTTTAAGCATTGGGAGATGAGGTTTTCGGAAATTCGGGTCATAGATGATCAGGGCATTACCCGAAGCAGCGCTGCCGAGCAGGGCATCAACCCTGCTGCGGTTCGAGGGAATGATGGAATAGAAAGAAGCGAGAAGAAAAATATCTTCCTTTTGGAAAGCCGGTACCTGTATGGGTTTAAGCGTACCGGAACCATTCCTGTAGAAATCATAGTCGGAGTTGCCGTTGCTGTCGAGGAAAGCCAGAGCAAGGGTTGTTTTCATAGCACTGTCCCTCCTGATGTATGTCGTATCTACGCCATTCGCTGCCAGGAAACCGGCAATCAGGCCGCCGGCCCTGTCGTCCCCGGTTTCGCTGATGAAGTACGCAGGGGCGCCGAGCCTTCCCAGCGTCGCCATCGAGTTCAGGACGGAACCGCCGGGACACCCGCCAGAGACAACGCCGTCTTTGAATATTATGTCATAGACAGTTTCACCGGCGCCGTATATTTTTCCGCTCATAAATATCACTTGCTATAATATTAATTTATTTTGTAAATTAGTTAATATTTGTGAGATATTAAATAATTTGCAGAGATTCATGCCGATGGACGACTATTCATTCATTAGGAACCTGAACCGCAGGGATTTCATGAAAATTGTTTCCGTTGCAGGCATTGGAAGCCTCATATACCCTTCCCGTTTGATTGCCGAAGTAACCGGCAGCGACAAGTCGAGAGTAGTCATCGTAGAAGACAGGGGAGCAGTTACCGACGACGGCATCGACTCTGCTGTTTTGCGCATTATGGCCGACGAAGCGATCAGGGCAACCACCGGCATCGGCGACACCGGCGAAGCGTGGAAGTCTGTTTTTGCCGGTATAAATGCTTTCAGCAGAATTGCCCTGAAAGTCAATGCTTTTCACCGCCTCCTGCCTACCCGCCCTGAATATACCGCAGCAGTAACCGATTCGATTGCGGCTATGAAATTCAACGGCAATTACTATAATCCAAACAATATGATTGTTTTTGACAAGACGAATTCCGATCTGACCGATTCCAAATACACTATAAACGAGTCTGCTACCGGCGTACGTTGTTTTGGGAGCAGCAACCTCGAAAGTCCTTACGACAGCACGAACTATTCCATCAACGGTGAATCCCAGAATGTCAGCAGGATAATCACGGATTACTGCGATTACCTAGTTAACCTGGCAGTCCTGAAGAGCCATTCCATCGCCGGGGTCAGCCTTTGCATGAAGAACCATTACGGCAGTTGCTCCAATCCGGGCCAGATGCACGGCAACGCCTGCAACCCTTTCATACCCGAATTGAACAGCATTGCTCCGATTAAAAACAAGCACTCATTGGCAATCATCGATGCACTCTACGGCACCGTCAGCGATAATCCGATACTCGGCCCGGAGATTACTCCCAAGAAAATTATAATGGGTACGGACATTGTTGCCGTTGACTTCATCGGCAGGAAAACACTGGAGGAGTACGGATGTAAAACTACCGGCACTGCTGCCTACATCGACACTGCCGCCAGTGTATATCAGCTCGGCGCGGCAGACATGGACAAGATTGAACTTATTACAATTACCGATCCAGCCGGCACTGGTAGCGTGCAGGAGAACGGCAGGCCTGCTGTAGTCCTCAGGCAGAACTCACCCAACCCTTTCACGCAGAGTACAACCATCAGGTTTACACTCGACGCCGACAGGGAAATTCAGATTACCATACTCGATCTGAGCGGGACGGTGGTGAAGCGGCTTGCAGCCGGCGCCTATCCTTCCGGCAACAATTCGGTGGCCTGGGACGGCAGGGACGAAAGCGGCTTCAGGCTGCCTTCGGGGGTGTATGTCTGCTCCCTCGCCGGCGGCAGAGTGAAGAAATCGATAATAATGCGAAAGCTTGACTGAAGAAGAAAAGAATAAAGGCCTGGCCATTGGTCAAGTTTCTGTAGAGACAAGGGACGGCAGGCCATCATTCAAAATTCACACAATCTTTATCAAACACTTAAACTTAACCCAATCTTCATAATATCTTAACATTCCGGATATAATTTTGGGTAATTATTTTTTGAAAATGAAGGTGAAGATTATGTTTAACAGGATATTGCCGAAAGAATACGACTTCTACAAGAGTTTCAACGAACTCATTGAAATCGTTGTGAAAGCCAGCGAAACATTCGTTGCCGCTACCGCGATGAAAATGGACTTCAGCGAGGCTTCCCACATAATAAAGAACTATGAACGCCAGGCTGACAAGATAGTCCACAGCTCGACCGAGAAACTTCATAAGATATTCGTAACACCCTTTGACAGGAACGACATATACGAGCTCCTGAGAAAGATCGACGACGTACTTGACCAGCTAAACTCCGTTTCAACACGTATTGTAACATACAGCATCGACATTTTCAGGCCTGAGATCAATGAATTCGCCGTCATCATCAACAAGAGCGTCGTCGAATTGAAGGATGCAGTCGTAGTTCTCGAAAAGATCGGCAGGCCCGAATCGAAAATCATAACAGAAAAATGCCGCCTTGTTCATGACCTGGAAAACGAAGCCGACGACATACACAAGAAAGCAATCAAATCCTTGTTCAGCGAAGGCGACGTGATGAACGTAATCAAGTGGAAAGAGATATACGAGAGGCTCGAAAAAGCCGTGGACAGGTGCGAAGACCTCGCCAGCCTTCTCGAAGGAATAATGATAGACAACGCATAATCAGGAACTGAGAATTAAAGGTTAAAACATATGGATCAGGTATCGATAATAATAATTGTAGCAATTGCAATTGCATTGATTTTCGACGTCATCAACGGTTTCCACGACGCTGCCAACTCGATTGCCACTGTCGTTTCCACGCGTGTACTCTCGCCAAAAGTTGCAGTCATCTGGGCGGCATTCTTCAATTTCGTAGCCATGTTCATTTTTGCTCCGAAAGTAGCAGACACTATTTCGAAAATTGTTATTGTTGACGCCGCCGACCCGGCTTTTGTCTATGTAGTGTTGTGCGGTCTGCTCGGCGCCATCGTCTGGGACCTCCTGACCTGGTTCTTCGGCCTGCCTACGAGTTCTTCCCATGCACTCATCGGCGGCCTTGCCGGAGCCGGCATCTCTTACGGCGGCACAGACATCATCCGCTGGCACAAGTTGGTTGAAACTATATCTTTCATACCCTTGGCCCCGATCATCGGTGCAGCCGTCGGTTTCGTTTTCATGATCGCCGTGTACTGGATTTTCCGGAAATGGAGCCCGCTGAAAGTTGACAAAGTCTTCCGCAAGGGGCAGCTGTTTTCAGCAGCGCTCTATTCGCTCGGCCACGGCGGTAACGACGCCCAGAAGACCATGGGCATCATCGTGGCCCTGCTCGTGGCAGGAGGCGTTTTCAGCCAGAACACTCAGCTTTCATTGTTCGACAGTTCAACGAACTGGATCATATTTGCCTGCCACCTGGCAATGGCTGTCGGTACAGCTTTCGGCGGCTGGAAGATAGTAAAAACAATGGGCATGAAACTCACTCACCTGAAACCCGTACACGGATTCTGTGCCGAAACAGCAGGCGCAGCCACTACATTCCTTGCTACAGGCCTGGGAATACCGATCTCCACTACCCATACCATTGCCGGTTCCATCGTCGGCGTCGGCTCGACCACCAACCTCGCCGGCATCAAATGGAAGATTGCGTTGAAGATAGTCCTGTCCTGGATAGTAACTATACCTTTCTCGGCGCTCGTCGGCGCCCTTTGTTTCCGGGTAGCCCAGTGGATCAGCCCTGCGTTCTGAGTTCATCATGTTCATCATGTTCATCATGTTCATCATGTTCATCATGTTCATCAAGTTTATAAAGTTAGTCAAGTAAGAAAACCCCGAAGGGGTGACATAATTGTAGATCATCAAGACAGCCCCGCAGGGGCTTTTTCCTCTCCCAATAGCCACGCCATTCATGGCGTGGAACGGAAAAATGAAACAACCTGCTCCGTTCTGGGTGCGTCAAAATGGATTCACCTTGGCTTGCAGTCTAAACATGGAGTCAATCTTTCCTACCGTCCTTACTCCTTAGGTGGAGTCCATCTTACCCGTTGAACAAGGGGCAGCTGACTCTAGTTCAAGAAGCCAAACCACTCAACCGGAATCAGATTTTCACAACCTTCATCCTTTTTGTTAAGCCTGCTTTGCCGATGATTACAAAATACACCCCCGAAGGGAATTCGCTAAAATCTATTGTGTGCTTGTCCGGAGCCAACTCTGCCTGCCAATACACTGTCTCACCGAGGATATTGACAACTGAGGCTGAAAGGCTGCCGTAGTCAGGGTTCTTCAGACTTACAATATTTAGAGTCAGCAATTGGCTTGTAGGATTAGGATAGGCAATAATGTCTATGTTATTTTCTTCGAAATCGACATTTACTTTCTCCTGTCCGACTGGCTGAATGAATCCCTCGATCAATATAACCGATTGGCGCTGAAGGGTTCCCGTAACGGCTTCTCCGACGCTGTAAGTCAGGGAAAAACCGGCGCCACTGTAAGAGTCGCCGCTATTGTTAATTACCTGCCTTTCCAGTGTTGCCTGGCAGCAAAGAGCTGACGTAAACACGAAGAACAAAAACAAATAACGAATTAATTTCATGGCCTTTCTCCTGTATTTTGGGTAGTAATTTCAGAAAGCCGCTTTTCGAGGGCTTCCAGTCTTTTGGTTAAGCTCTCGATTGTCTCTTTTTGCTTCTTAATTTCATTCAGAAGCAACACGGAAAGCATGGGGTAGCGCACGGCGTCGGGTATCAGTTCTTCGGAAGCGCTTCCCGGAATCACATCTTTTGAAACTGCGTATTCTACAAGTTCGGGCAGGACCTTTGCCGTCTCCTCGGCGACAAGGCCGAAGTACTCCTTGCCGTCTGTTTTGGAGACAAAGCTGACAGGCCTCAGGTTGAAGATTTCTTCAGTATTTACGGTAATATCCCTAATATCTTTTTTATATCTCTCAGACGATGTGCTTCTCTGTATTTTTCCGTCGCTTGCTACGACCATGTTTGCAGAGCTGCCTGAGGTTGCAGCGTATGCTCCCTGACAGTAAAAGGTGGTAATTTGAGAATTGCCGAGGCGAACCTGGTTGCCGGCAGTAGCAATGACATTATAACCAATTGAGACAGTATTGCATAAGTTATTTGTCGTAACACCTGAACCTGAACCGACCGCTGTATTCATAGCCCCGATAGTAATAAGAGAAAGAGCCTGAAAGCCAACTGCTGTGTTTGAGGTGCCGGCTGTATTGAGCGCCAGAGCCTGATAGCCTATAGCAGTGTTTTCACCTCCAATAGTATTAGCATTAAGTGAGGAATTTCCGATTGATATATTTCTGCCGCCTATAGTATTGCTAAAAAGCGCTTTCGAGCCAATTGCAACGTTGTCTTGAGCATGATAATCCTTGTAAACACCAATACCATTATTATACAAAGCCGAATCGCCAATGGCAATGAGGTTAGGCCTATCGGTATTTTTGTATAAAGCTTGAGTTCCGATTGCCACGTTAGACCAGCCTGTAGTGTTGGAATAGAGGCTGTTGTAGCCGCATGCAGTGTTCCCTTTAGCAGTACTGTTGCTCTGCAGCGCTCCGTAGCCGTTAGCAGTGTTGTTGCTTCCACTTGTATTGTTGTATAGAGTATTGCCTCCTGTACCGGTGTTGTAGCTTCCTGTAA
>CAZWLN010000007.1:0-67216 GCA_964634885.1 uncultured Hyphomicrobiales bacterium
TGAGTATGTCCTGGGAGTTGTCGGTGGCGAATACATACTTGAAGATGATGTCGTTGCGAAGGTTGTACTTGCTTATGTCTATATTATTCATACGTTTCCTCAAAGCGAAAAATCACATTGTACGAATATAAGCAGTCGAGAAGTAAGAAACAAGAGAAATAGTACACGCTAAGCCTGCAAAGAGAGATGGGGAAGAGAGTGTCACGCAAAGAAGCTAAGAACGATATGTAAGTGAGAAGAAGAATCATCTCGCGCAAAGGCGCTAAGCTCGCAAAGAAAGATTTTGATGAATCATTATAATCATTTCAATCAAAATAAATCACAGTTCAGACTACGGAAAGATCATCTCGCGCAAAGGCGCTAAGCTCGCAAAGAAAGATTTTTTGATGAATCATTATAATCATTTCAATCAAAATAAATCACAGTTCAGACTACGGAAAGATTATCTCGCGCAAAGGCGCTAAGCTCGCAAAGAAAGATTTTTAGAGTAGAAGAATTGTCTCGCGAAAAGAAAGATATTAATTGAATAGCATATCTGTCAGGCGGAAAAACTCATAAATAGCCCCGGAGGGGCGACATATTAATAGCCATAAAGATAAATAATTCAGCATTGGCTACGCCGGTCTCGCTGCGCTCGGCTCAGAATTCAGCATCAATTAAACCTGACTTCCACCCTTCTGTTCTTCTGTCTGTTCTCTTCAGTGTCGTCAGGTGCTACAGGATTCTTCGGCCCCATGCCGATGACGGTCATCCTCGATTCGGAAATGCCCTTTGAAACATAGTATTTCCTGACAGCGTTAGCCCTGTTCTCCGACAGCGCCAGGTCGGCGGCTTCATTGCCGCTGTTGTTTGTATAGCCGGTAATGGCTATCTTCAGGTTCTTATTGTCTTTGAGGATCTTCAGGAGCCTGCTCAGTTCAGGGTACGATTCCGGCCTTACTGTCGCTTTGCCGGCATCGAAAAAGAGGTTGTTGATTGTAAAAGACTGGCCCGATTCGATTGGCACTAAGTACAGGTCGGCCGTTTTATTCTTATAGGACTTCAGGCCCATCAGGTCGAGATTCTGGTTAACGGAGACAAACCCGTTGATTTCAGCGCGGAACCCATACTGCCTTCCGCCGGGAAGTACTATTTTATACATGCCGTTTGCCGGGTTTGTATGCGCCGTACCAATCTCTTCGCCGGTCTTCAGGTCTTCGTATTTGACGAGTGCGTTGAGCGGTTCGCCTGTCTTCGTGTCGATTACTTTACCGCTAAGCAGCACAACAGGATTGGGTCGCTTGTCCAAAGGAAGCCCTATCCGGAATATATCCCAGCCGCCGAGGGACTGGTTGTTGGAGGAGAAATAGGCAAACTCGCCCGAAGCAGGTATGGTGTAGAAGTTTTCGTCTTTGGTAGTGTTGATTGTCGGTCCGAGGTTCACGGGTTTAGACCAGTTCGTCCAACTGTTGCCGATGCGGCGTGACATAAATATATCCCTTTTACCGACTCCCTGGTGGCCGTTACTTGAGAAGTAAAGCGTTACACCGTCGGAAGCAAGGAAAGGATCGGATTCTTCTTTTTCAGTGTTAATCGTCCTGCCGAGGCTTTTGGGTTCTGTCCATTTGCCGTCTTTTCTGCGGAAGCTGACAAACAGGTCGTTTGTACCGAGTTTCTTGTTCTTGCACAGGGAAATGATCATGACATTGCCTTCGCTGGAAAGGCAGCCGTTGTGGTACATGCTGTAAGTATAGAATCCCGGGATGTCCAGGTCTGTAGGGAAGCTCCACCCGTCTGCCGTTTTTGCCGACAGGGACAAACCGTTGCCGGTGCTGTGATAGAGGTTGTGGAGCAGAAGGTAGTTGCCGTCGGGAGTAACGGAGTTCACACCGTTAGGATACTTGTTATTGAGCGGGTCCCTGATGTTTTCGGCCTTGTTCCAACTGTCGAAGCCTGACTTAACGGAGAAATAGATGTCTTCGCCGCCATAGGAATCGCTGCCGCCGTTGCGGACGAAGTACAGAGTCTCGCCGTCGGGGGAAATTACAGCCAGGTATTCATCGTTGCCTGTATTGATGTTACTGCCTAAGTTCTCAACCTTATTTATTATCGCATTGTCGTATTTCAGTTTTATATCCCTGCCGTATTCACTGTCGCCGAAATAATTCAGGTAATTCCTGATGTCTTCGAGAGAACTGCACAATTGGGCAGCTTTTTCGGCAGACGGGTCGTAGAGGTCTTCGAAACTCTGCGAGGCGTCGATTAACTCATTGACAGTAGAGCATTTCCTGATATACTCGTTTTTTACGAGCTTGGAACTGCCCGAAAACGGGAAACTCCTGATCATGTCCTTAAGTTCGTCCTTCGAAAGTTGCGGCGCCAGACGGTTGATGGCAGTGTCGATTTTGGGATTGCCTGCAAATATCTTTGCATAGTATTTCAGCGCCGGAAGGCCGTTAACATAGTCCAGCCCCCTGTCGTCGAGCCCTGCATGATTGAAATCCGGGAAATAGTTAAGGTAGTTTTCAATGTCCTGTAGCGATTTCACATTATTGAGTGCATTCTTTTCAATATCCGGTATCCTGTCGCTGCCGGGAAACAGGTTGGTAAATGTCTTGCAGTCCGCCATCCTGTTTACCATCGAGTAAGCAATCTTTTCCAGTTCAGGCCTGTTTTCTCCAAGCCCTATCTCACCGTTAAGTTTTACGATGTCGCTTAAGGAATCAATCTTTGCAGTGATCTTCCTGAAATTCATATTCCTGAGTTGTGGAAAGAGCTTTGCTGCCTGCAGCAGTTGGTCAAGGTTTGTCGATTTGTCGTAGTAGGCCTGTTTGAGTATGTCGAGGGCAGTAATGGTCCTCAGGGCGCCAATGACGGGAGGAATCAGGTCCCTGCCGAGCCCGGGCGCTGAATTGGTAAGCACTGTGTCGGAGTAGCGGTTTGAAGGGAAGTACCTGTTGAAGAACACAGCATCATCCAGGCTGCCGATAATGAAATACTTATCCGAGTCCTTATGTATCCCCCTGAGTACAGCTTTGTCGGCAGACATACCGTAACTGATGAATATCTGGTCGTCATCGAGTTTTCCGAGCCATGCCTCTGCTCCCAGTTTTTCGATGGGATGGCGGTTGCCGTCAGGACTGAGGAGGTAATAGAGTGTGCCGACGACCAGGGCGCTGCCTGCACCGGCAATCAGCCTGTTCTGCTCATAGCTTAAGCTTGGCAGCCCTGCTTTCTCAGGCAGGTAATGATAGACAGCGTAGCCCACACCGGCAGAAACGGCAACATTGACCGACCAGCCCCAGACATTGAGTTTCTCGACGAAGTAGGGTTCCTGGTATGCCAGTACCTGGTTGCGTTCCACCTGTACGGGTTCAGTGTACCGGGGACGCATGGACGTACAGTTTGTCAGAAGCTGGAGCGCCAGCCCCAAACAAGATAAGAAATATATGAATCTCCTGCCTGTCAATAGAATTCCATCTATTTTTCACCCATACTCTATCACAATTTTTCCGTCGTTTCTAACAAAACGATAAACGGACTTTATTCAAATTTAATATCATTTTTTATTTATTGCTAATAGATATGAAATTAATTAAATTTAAAATGTACAATTTTTCCGGTTTTTTATTACAATGAAAGAAATTATTTGCGGAGTTTTCAGTCTATTACAATTTAATTGTAAGAGCAACAAGTATAATAAAGCGGAGGCTACAATGCAGACCATCAGGACTGTTAAAAAAGTATTCAGGGGACACAGTACCTCTGACGGCGCCGGTGTACGCCTAAGGCGCATCTTCGGCTTTGGCGACACGGCCATGACCGACCCTTTCCTGCTTCTGGACTACTTCGGCTCCGACAATCCCAACGATTACCTTGCCGGTTTCCCCTGGCACCCTCACCGCGGCATCGAAACAGTAACCTATATGCTCGACGGCAGGGTCGAGCACGGCGACAGCTTAGGCAATTCCGGCGTCATCGGCAGCGGCGACATCCAGTGGATGACAGCCGGAAGCGGGATAATCCACCAGGAGATGCCCAAATCCGACGGCGGAAGCATGTTCGGCTTCCAGTTGTGGGTCAACCTGCCGGCTTCGCATAAGATGATGGCCCCACGGTACCAGGAGATTAAAGCTTCTGCCATTCCTGCGTTAAAGTATGAAAACGGCATAGTGGTAAAGGTCATCGCCGGTGAATATGGAGGTGTACATGGGCCTGTGAAGGACATCGTAACCAATCCTGAATATCTGGACATATCCATTCCGGCAGACACAGAGTTTTCCGTCGGCGTCAATCCCGAACATACAGTATTCATAATAGCCTTCGAGGGTGAAGGCAATTTCGGCAACGGCCAACCGAACCTTATGAAGTCCGGCGAAGGTGCATTGATGAGCGACGGCGACACAGTCAGGGTTACTACACACGACAGCAGGCTGAGGTTCCTGCTCATTGCCGGCAGGCCCATCGGTGAGCCTGTCGCCTGGAAAGGCCCCATTGTGATGAACACTGCCGAAGAGCTCGAAACGGCCTTCAGGGAATACCGCGAAGGCAGGTTTGTGAAGTAAAGGATTTCAATTACTATGCACAGCACGGGATATTATTTGATTTTCATTAATACTGCTTCGTAAAGAATTTATTAGTATCGTCAAGTTTAATCTGATTGTTCGTAAACCATTCGGCAAAAGCATTCCACTTGTCCCGGTTGGCAGCGGCCCACTTTTTGAATGCCTCCTCGTCGCCTTTCATCAGTATCCAGTAATTATAGGGCTCCATCATACCTGCGTCCAGTACCTTCTTTTGGTAGTCGAACAGGGCATTGGGGTATTTTTCTTCGAATTTCCGAAGATAGAAATTTGTAACGATGCCCTGCCTCATCAGGTGCAGTTTCTTAATATTCAAAGGTTCTTCATGGGGTACCGACATCAACAGCAGTATTTCGAATACACCGGTTCCAAATGGCATTTTGGCATCCTCCGGCTTTCCGTTTTCCGGAATTTTGACAAGATTATTCTCGCTGAAACTGACCGCAACTTCGTCTTTGCTTATTTTAATCTGGCTTTGATAGGTTTTGTAGAGTAACTCGCTGATCTCGGCAGTACGTTTGCTGTTTCGCTCCAGATTCATGAACAACTCACCGTAGATCAGGCCCCAGACTTTTTCTGTTGTACTCATGTAAAGCTTGCACGCCCAGTAATAATTAGAAGGAAACGCCGGCTCGTTTTCGATGCCTTTTTCATAATACGACAAGGCCGTATCATAGCTTTCCTTTGTCACATACATATTGCCAAGTTCAAGTAAAAGCTTACCCGAGCGGGGAAATTTCTTCAAACCCTCGTTGTATATCTCTAATGCTTTAGCGGGGTTACCCACATAGTCGTAACTGTTGCCAAGCAATTGATAGACCTGGTCGTAACTGTCCCTGTGATCTTTCAACTTCTCAAGGATTGGAATCGCTTCATCAAATTTATTAGTAATACACTTTGCGTAAGCAATTTCATAGGGGTAGGCGATATTGTCCGGGTCCAGCCGGCATGCTTCGTTCAACAGTGTCAGCGATTCATCGATATTGCCTGCATCCATCAATTCGACAGCTTTTTTAGCTTTTTCAAAGGCTTTCTCCTTGTCGGTCTGGGAAAAAGCAAGACTGTGAGAAGAAATAATTAATAATAATAAAACACAAAGTTTTCTGCTCATTGCAGTTTCCCTTTCGAAATGTGAATTAATACCGGAATAAATTAATAATAATCCGTGATAATTCAAATTGTTATTTTCACGGATTAGAAAAAGCAAAGAACTAAAAAATTAAATATATAATTTTTAAAATGACTAAATATTTTATAATTTTTCGAGCGGAAAAATGGTTTTTATTTAAAATATATATTTTTTATTGATTTATGAATTGTTTGATATTTTAAATAAGTAACCATTGGGTTGAGAATATTACTATTATTAATATTTTGAGGTAAAAAGAGTTATGTACGATTATGTAAAAAATAGCGACCCTGAAGTTTTTAACACTCTGATGAGGGAATACAAGAGACAGAAGACGAAGATCGAACTGATTGCCAGCGAGAATTTCACCTCACCGTCAGTAATGCAGGCACAGGGCTCAGTCCTGACCAACAAGTACGCCGAGGGTTACCCCGGTAAAAGGTACTACGGCGGCTGCGAAGAAGTGGACGTTGCAGAAAACATCGCCCGCGACCGCGTAAAGAAGCTCTTCGGCGCCGAATACGCCAACGTTCAGCCCCACAGCGGCAGCCAGGCAAACATGGCAGTCTATTTCACATATATTAACCACGGCGACACAGTCATGGGCCTCAGCCTCGCACACGGCGGACACCTGACTCACGGCTCCCCGGTCAACTTCTCAGGCAAATTCTTTAAGTTCGTTCCCTATGAACTGGACCCGGCAACAGGCAGGATCGACTACAACAAAGTCGAAGAACTCGCCATGACTCACAAACCTAAGATGATTACCGTCGGCGCTTCCGCCTATCCCCGCGACATAGATTTCAAAGCCTTCAGGGATATATGCGACAAAGTCGGCGCTTTCATGTTCGTTGACATTGCCCATCCGGCAGGCCTCATAGCCAAAGGCTTCCTTAACAATCCTCTGCCATACGCAGACGTGGTGGCAAGTACTACCCACAAGACACTGCGCGGCCCCCGCGGCGGCATCATCATGCTCGGCAAAGACCGTGAGAATCCCTTCGGTCAGGTAGCTCCCAAATCCGGCAGGGTGAAGATGATGAGCGAACTGATAGATTCATGGGTAATGCCCGGCGTACAGGGCGGCCCACTCATGCACGTCATTGCAGCCAAAGCCGTAGCTTTCGGCGAGTGCCTCACAGACAATTTCAGGGACTATATCGTGCAGGTAATGAAGAATGCTCAGGCCCTTGCCGAAGCCATGACTTCAAAAGGCTACAGCCTCGTCAGCGGCGGCACCGACAACCACCTGATGCTCATCGACCTTCAGAACAAAGGCGTCACAGGCAAACAGGCAGAAGAAGCCCTCGACCTGGCCGGCATTACAGTTAACAAGAACGCTGTTCCTAACGACCCGAAACCGCCGCTCGTTACTTCAGGCATCAGGATCGGTACTCCTGCCATGACAACCAGAGGACTTGTCGAGAAGGACATGAAACAGATTGCCGAATTCCTCGACAAAGTAATTACCAATCATGACAAAGCCGAAGTCATCGAACAGGTAAAGAATCAGGTAAGCGAGTTCACCTCAGCATTCCCGCTCTACAAAGACACTGACGGTGAAGCTGTTTAAGCAGGTTAAAGTTTTATTTTTATTGCCGATTATTATTATTGGGTAATAAAACATATTTTATGATTCTGAGGAAAGCTGTTTCGGGCGGGAGGCAGCTTTTTTCAGATGGCAGCAGCCGGATGAAGGGCTGATTAATAGTTGAATCGATGTATTTACATGAAAATTATCTTTGCAATGGTTATGAATAAAAAGTTCAGTTTCAGCAAAACAGCATTAAATACATTCTTACTAATCCTTCTTGTCTCTCAGTTCCAATGTACCAGAAGCCTCGACAGCGACAACAACCTGGCAAGGAAGGAAAGCAAAGAGAGGTCCCTGGAAGAGGTACTGAAAGCAGACTCGGCACAATCGACCGACAATACCGTACAAACGGCAGCCGCTGAAGTCGATTCAATCCCCTATCCTGCCATCAGTTACACCCGAATCAAAATCAGGGACAAGAAGCATCTCGACTCCATCAAGAAGTCTTTTTTTGTGAATAAGGAGTTCACTGCCGCCTACAGGGCCATTTCCACGCTTAACAGGAAGGAATATGTATTTTTCAGGGTAAAAGATTCCATTCTCGTGCCCGACCAAGTCATCGACGACCAGAAAGCCTATTCCCTCTTTCCTCACACCTACCCACAGGCAGCGTCGTTTAAGAAGCTGATTGTAGTCTCCATCATGAACCAGTGCTACGGGGCCTATGAATTCGGGAAGCTGGTACACTTTGCGGCAATCAACTCCGGTAAACATGCCGGTTCCAACCCTCAGGGGCTTTATTACCTTACCTGGAAAGCCAGAAGCCACACCTCGTCCTATGACGAAACATGGATTATGCCCTACACCTTCAATTACACAAGAATCGGGCAGGCTTTCCATCAGTACCAGATGCCCGGCTACCCTGCCTCTCACGGTTGCCTGAGACAGTTTACCCGCGATGCGGAATGGCTGTTCACCTGGGGTGAGACACGTAAAATTGACCCTGCGACAAAAAAGTGGGGGCTTCGTACAGGCACTCCCGTCATCATCATCGACCAGTACGACTACGAAAACCGGTACAAACCATGGCGTTACCTGAAATCAAACAGGGAAGGAATCATCGGGCTACCACCCGATCCAATGGGACTTGAAGAAAGATTCTGATTATTTCTGTGTACTCTTGGCTGCTTCAACCATAGCATCCATCAGCCGTTTGTAATTCTCCGCATTTTCGCCCTTGAATTTTCCCCTGCTGAGGAATGTGGAAAGGTTCTGGGCCGTTACCAGGGGTATCTCGATGGCAATCTTGTCGTTTGCTTTCTTTTGTTCAGCCTGGGCTTTGTCGATGGCGCCTTTCAGGAAATTCTTGCACTCGAGGAAAGGATCGACTTCAGCGCCTAATATCTCTATCGTACCCATCATGTTATAGGCAAACACTATGTCTTCAAGCACGAAATTAGGCTTGATGATCATATTCTTCTGGGCGCTCTGTACCTGGGCCTGAACGGCAAGCGTAGTGAGTACAAAAGCAATTGACAGTATAGTAACAATTCTTTTCATTTTTTTATTCCTTTATTTTGAAATTTGTTTTCTACAGCCCAAAAGCAAGGCTGAACCTGTGGAAATAGGCAAATGCGCCAACCTGGGCAATGCCGTAATCGAAGTTGAAGTCTTTCAGCCTCATGCCGACGCCACCTGAAAACCCGGATAGTTTCTTGTCGAAATCGGGAGCGGAATTCTGCCTGATGGCATTGTCGTAGCCGACTCTTACCTGTATTACCTTTCCAAAACTGAACTCGCCGCCAATCGAGAAATTGAGGAACCTGTCGAAGAAATTGTCTTCTTCGTCGGCGAGATGGTGTATCGAAACATTGAGAAGCAGGGGAAGCCCCTTTAGGGAATGGTTAAGGCCAAGCCTGACGTCGAGCGGAGGATTCTCCGAGATGTCGCCGAACTTCGAAATCTGCATACCGGCATTCAATATCGAAAAGGCAAGGTTAGTTCGTTTTTCGGGTATGCAGTAGATCAGGCCGGCATCGACAGCAAAAGCCATCGACGAAGCGTCTTCGATGCCGAAATAGACCATCTTGGCTGTAGCGCCCCAGTAGAGGTTGCTGTCCAGTTCATTGGAATAGCTGATACCCATTGCGAAGTTGCTGCCGGAGAAAGTGCCGGTAACATTGCCGTACTGGTCGGTAGCGTCGAAGCTGCCGTAACTGGTAAAGCTGACAGCGGCGGCAAACCTGCCGACATCCTTGAAATCGCGTATGTATGTAACTAAGCCGGAGTTAATATCGAGTACATGTTTAAAGAAGGTAGCAGAAAAATTCTTTTCTTCAACGGTATATATTGTTGCAGGATTGAAGAACACGGCATTGACGTCGTCGGTCATTGCCTCGAAACTTCCGGACAGGGCGGCAGCCCTGGCGCTCATGTTGTTCCTGAGCAGCATGAATGATTTGTCCTGCGAATAAGCCGCGCTGCCGATAAGTACCAGCATAATCAAAGACGAAAGCAGATTCCTGAACATTATACCTCTAAGATACTGTTTATCAAATACTTGTCTTTACACCGGCCATAATATCCAAGTAAAACTTCGGAGGCCTGACCGGTTTACGGGTAACAGCGTTCATAAAAGTATGTACGGTGTACCCTTCAGCAATTGTCGTATCACCCCGGAAAATATTATAATCAAATCTTACTGTTGCTTTCATTTCCGGTTTCATCACAGTGGCAATCCTCAGCGTATCGTCATAATAGGATGGGGTTTTGTACCTGACATGGGCTTCAACCACCGGGAGGAAGAATCCGTATTCCTCAAAAACGGTGTAGGGCAGGCCGTAGTGCCTCATAGTCTCTGTCCTGCCGATTTCGAAGAAAGCGAGGTAATTGCCGTTGTAAACGAACCCCATCTTGTCGGTGTCCGAATACCTTACCCTGATCTCTGTGGTATGCTTCAGTAAGGTATTACTGAAATCATAGGTTTCAATGGCATTGCTGCCGGATGTATTCTCTTCATTAATATTCATTTCTTGACCTGATTGTTATTACTTGCCGTTGTCGGAAAAAAACAATTCCAGAAGCCTGTCGAGGTCGTCCTTTGTATAGAACTCAAACTCGATGGTCCCGCTTTCCTTCGACTTGGCATTAATCTTTACCTGTGTGCCGTATATATGCCTTAATTTGTTTTCATTGTCGGCTAAGACATAAGCTTCTTCGGGAGTAATTACCTGTTTGGGCTTCTGTTCTTCCTTTTTGTCTCCTGTTTTTTGTTTTCCCGATTCAATTTGTTTGACCAGGTCCTCGGTAGCTCTGACGGAAAGGTTCTTTTCGGTTATTTCCTTCCAGGCCCAGAGCATATTGCCGGCCTGGGATACGCCCAACAAAGCGCGCGCATGGCCCATCGACAATTCCTTCATCCTGACACTTTCCTGTATCTTCTCAGGAAGACGCAGCAGCCTCAGGAAATTGGTAATCGTTGTCCTGTCTTTGCCGACTTTGACAGACAGTTGTTCCTGCGTCAGTCCGCACTCTTCGATGAGCCTCTGGTAACCGTTGGCGATTTCGATGGGATTGAGGTTCTCGCGCTGTACGTTCTCGATCAGTGCAATCTCAAGCGAAGCCGAACCTTCTTCAATATCGATGATATATGCCGGAATCTTTTCCAGGCCTGCTTCTTTCGACGCCCTGAACCTTCTCTCGCCTGCTATGAGCTCAAAGCCGTCAACAATGCGGCGAACAGTAACAGGTTGTATTACACCGTGTTCAAGGATGGAATTCTTCAGGTCCTCGAGTGCCTGTTCGTCGAAGTCTTTACGTGGCTGGTACGGGTTTGCCCTGATCTTCGACACCTCGATGAACGGCAGGGCTTGCTCCCTGTCTTTTTCCTTACCGTTGGCATCTTCAGGCTTAATCCTGAATCCCTTGTTGGAAAACTCTATCGAAGGCAGGAGGGCTCCAAGGCCTTTACCCAATCCGGTTGGTGTTTTCTTTGTTTTTGTCATTCAATAAACTTATGAATTTATTTTTACAATGTTTTGATTTCTGTCAATCAGTTCTTTCGCCAGGTCCATATAATTGCGGGCGCCGGTGGAGATGGCGTCATACAATATCACAGGTTTCCCGTGGCTCGGAGCTTCGGAAATCCTGACGTTCCTGTAGATGATGGTGTTGAAAGCCTTATCTTCGAAATGCTTCCTGACTTCCTCCACTACCTGGTTTGACAACCTGAGCCTCGAATCGAACATCGTCAGTAGTACGCCTTCGATGTCGAGGGCAGTATTGAGCCTGTACCTGACAATGGAGATTGTGTTGAGCAACTGTCCCAGGCCCTCGAGAGCGTAATACTCGCACTGGACGGGAATGAGTATGGAATTGGCAGCCGAAAGTGCGTTCAGTGTCAACAGCCCCAGTGACGGCGGGCAGTCGATCAGTATGAAGTCGAACTGGTTCCTGACATTCGTCAGGGCCTCTTTCAGTACCATTTCCCGGTTCTTCTTGTTCACCATTTCGATTTCTGCGCCGACGAGATTGATGTGTGAAGGCAGCAGATAGAGATTGGGCATGTCGGTTTTAAGGATGGCGTCTTTCGCCGGAACCGAATTGACCAATGTCTCATAGACAGTGCTGTCCAGATCCCTTGTGTTGATGCCCATGCCGCCGGAGGCGTTTGCCTGGGGGTCAATATCTATTAAAAGTACTTTATATTCCGCTGCAGCAAGTGACGCTGCAAGGTTGATGGCCGTCGTCGTCTTGCCTACGCCGCCCTTTTGGTTTGCTATTGCTATTACTTTACCCATATTATGCCTGTATCACCTTATCATACTTCAGGAAATAAAAGAAAAATGCCGTTAATACTAATGAATGTTTAATTTGGCCGTCGAGGATCATCTCTTTCACGCTGGAAAGCGGATACTCCACTATTCGTATATCCTCGTGGCCGTCGAGTTTCTGTGCGCCGACCTTTTCACAGTCCTTCCAGAGGAACGACCAGCACTTGTTGTTAAGGAATGCCGGGTTCGGTATGTTTTCGCCCAGCAGTTCAGCGCTGCCGGCGCCGGCAAAACCCGTCTCTTCGGTACATTCCCTTTGTGCGGCAGCCAGGGGTTCTTCTCCGGCTTCGACGAGGCCGCCCGGTACTTCGAGGGTAATTTCGTCGATGCCGTGCCGGTACTGTTCGATGAACACCACGTTGCCGCCTTTGGTAACAGGAATGATGTTCACCCAGCGTGGCGAGTCGAGAACGACGAACGAGCCGGACTTCTGCCTGTCGGGGTGCTTACGCTCGATCTCCCACAGGTCGAATATCCGGAAATTGCCTGCGAACTTCCTGTTCAAAGTGTCCCATTTCTTAATGCTGTCAGCCATCACTATCTATCACTCTGCAATACGATCCAAATAAACATTAACCTTAATAATTATTTGCATAAACTACAAAGTTAAGGAATTTTTGGATTTTATAATATAAATGTAATTATCTTTCGGTTAAACAATTGGAATAAAAAGGAGAAAACTGCAACTGGCTGATTTGCACCGCCGTTACTTTTGCAGTTATGCCCATTCAGGCAAGGAATGGCTTATTATTGCACTTCGCCGAGTTCAATCTGGCTGCCCTTCTCGATGATCTTTTCCAGGTCGAGGAGGATGAGCAGGCGGTCTTCAAGCTTGCCGATGGAGGTGATGAACTGCGAATCGACGCTGCCGGTCATCTGAGGCGGCGGCTCAGTGATGTTTTTACTAATGCGGATGACTTCGTTGACGTTGTCCACGATGAAGCCGATGGTCTTGTTGTCGTGTTCGATGACGACGATGCGGGTGTCTTTGTTGTGTTCCCTCGAGTCCATACTCAGCCGCTGTCGCAGGTTGATGATCGGGATGACCTTGCCGCGGAGGTTGATGACGCCGACGACGAAGTCGGGAGTGTTCGGCACCCTCGTAATTTCTACAATCCTGATGATTTCTTTGACTTTTGTAATATCAACGCCGAATTCTTCATCTCCGATGTTGAAACTTACGAGTTGGATCAGGTCCAGGCTCGATGCGGCAGCATTTTCTTCTGCAATCTTCTGGTGCAAGTCCTGTACAACAGCTTCCGACATTTTTTCACCCTCCATAGGTTACCAATTAATCCTTAATTCTTTGTTAATATCGGCAGGCAGAAAAAAAACTTTACTGCTTCTTTTCTTCGTACTATCTTCCGCCTGCAATCGAGATCCTCAGGTCCAGGCCGAACTGCTGGACGTAGTATCCCGGCTGTGCGGCGCCTTCGTTGAAAGTGCCTTCGTAACGGTAGAACAGCGAAGCAACGACACGCTTGCTCATCGTGTAACGGATACGCGGCTCGACACTAATCTGCGTCGTACCGTTAAGAGTCCTTCCGTTATCTCCGTTGTCGGCCGTCTCGTCGTTCTCGTCGAAAGTAACGTCGTAAGTCGCGGTTTTGTTTGCCTTCACCGACGCCGTCAGCGAGAATTCGATCTCGTTCTCAAGTTTCAGGCCGATGAGGTCCCACTCGAACTTCTTCTTGGCGTAGGAAGCCTGCAACTGGAATTCATCCGATGAACTCTTGGAAACTGTTGCCTTGTTCGAAGAGTTAAGGCTGTAGGAAGATGTGGTCGAGTACCTGAGGGTAGCAGACATTACACCGTCCATTTTATCTTCATTGAACGAAGCGTTAATTCCTATCAGCGGCTGGAAGCCATACTGAACAGACTGTGCCTGGACTGTCTTTCCAAGCGAAGTGTACTCTATTCGTTCGAGGTAGGTGGAAGCGTACTTGTGTTCGAGGGACATTTTCTGGATAGTACCGCCCCAGATTCCCCACTTCTCGATGCCTTCCCATTTCAACTGCCAGTTGACGGCAGGCAGGAATTTGCCGATTTCGCCGCTGGAGAATGAAAAGGCTTCCATTCCTTCGGCAAAAGATTCTGAAAGAGCCTGGAGCATCTTCTGATTTCTCGTGGCTCCGGCGGAATCTGTCGCAATGATCCGGGTCCTGCGCTGGCCGTAGAGTTCGAGTACATGTTCGATATTGTTGTTGAAGATGTTCAGGCCGAAGATGGACGGGAAAGTAAGGAATGTTTTATTATACGACTTCAATCCGATGGCATTAGTAAATGTCTGGTTACCCTGATCATCGGTTTCCGAATTGTACCTCTTCGTCCAGCTCAGCTCACTGCTCCAGTTCAGTTCCAGAGTAGCGCCCACCCACAAAGGCCTCGACGTTTTCAGGTCGAGCTTTGAACGCTGGGAAAAATTGTCCTGTAGAATGGCATTGGGGGGCCTTTTTCCCGGATAGGTCTCGAAGCCGAAGAACGGGAAATTGTCGCTGCCAACGACGCGGAAACCGCCGTGGGGGAATGTCACAAGGCCAAGCTGGTAAGCAGCGCTGGGTCCGTAAATGGCGTCGCTCGACCTGGCAGACCAGAAATTGGTCAGGCCGTTGCCGCCGAGGACTCCGGGATTGGTAGCGCTGTTTGACTGATTAAAATTAATATCTATCTTTTCATAGTCCATGAATATGAATTTCAGGGCTTTGCCGATGGCGGGGAATATGCCGCTGCCGTTTGACCCGCTGCTGTCCTTCTGCCCCGGTTTGTGCGGAAGTCCCGGAGTAGCGGCGCTGGAGCCGAAGAGGTCGTCGCCGAGAGCTTTCAGCTTGATTGGCATATTGAACCTGACAGTGTTGTTAAAAGACGCCACTTTTACTACATCCCTGATGTCCGGATCTTCCTGAAGAGGGTCGGTCCAGTTATAGGATGTGTTGAAAGTGCCGGTCATATCGAAATACTTTTCGTAACGGCCGAGCGGAAGTTTGGGTTTCATGTTCAGGACAACAGTCTGCGTGTGATAGTTATCCCTTCCGAGGAAAAGGAATTTGCCGTTGTTGAAGAATACAACGTCTGCCAGTTGGCTGCCGGTACGCTGTTTACCCTCTTCGTTCAACTCGAAGGGAACGAGGGTGCTGAGGGTGTTCATCGAATAGTCTATTGAAGGGTTGATGAAACCGTTTTCGGATATTCTCCATGTGAACTGTGCCGAACGGGTCGAGGAGAAATCCCTGATTACAGGCGAAGCCGATTCAAGGAACCGTGACTTCTCCGTTAAACGGCTTCTCGACATATCGAAATTCAAAGTCAGGTTTGTCGGCAGGAAATTAATTTTCTGCTTTTCATAGGTTCCAAGTATGAACGCATCCTTGGCCCAGGCAAATGGTTCCAGGGTCAGAAGCGGCGGAATCGTAACGTTATAGGCTACGCCCAGTTTCCATATCCAGTTGAACCGTTGTTCCACAATGGGGCTTCTCTCAAAGTTTTGAGAATAGGAATAATTGATTGTAACCTGGTTCAGAGTTTGTTTCATCCACCAGTCCTCCACCGGGATGCCGAGCTTAATGCCTGTCAGGGCCCAATTGTCTGATACCTTGAGTGTTTGCGAAGGTTTCCTGATTGTGTCTTCGATGTAGGCCATTTCCGATTCGGTCAGTTTCCTGCCCAGCGCTTTTGATGCATTATACTGGGCAGTAGCAACGGCGGCATCGATACTGATGTCGCTGTTGGCAACGAACTGCGGGTCCTGTACCGATTCGGTATGCGTCATCGTTATTGGTATCCTTGTCTGTTTAAATGCTTTCGGTAGGAATTTCTCGGCAGCAATCTGCCCCGTAATCGTCATGTCGTTAGTAGAGATCCTGTCCCCGAATTTTTCTTCCAGGCCGTGGAAATTGGGCTTCTTCATCGAGAAGCTCCCATTGAAGGTACCGATGTCGGCGAGCTTAAGCTCGCTGCTGACCCTCGCAGCCCAGTCCGTACTTTTCTCCGGGCTGATCAACCTTAACTCGTCAGCCCACATTGTTGTAGTAAGCTCATCGGGGTATTTGTCCGCAGGGTTGGCAATGCCGAGGCCGAAATACTGCACCTTTGTGAGTATAGGGTTCCCCTTGATTACATAGGTGATGGTATTATCATTGGGATCGGTGAACGACTGCCGTTCATCTATTTTCGTAATATCTCTCGACTGTTTGTAGGACGTCAGTTCCGACAGAGTGATGTTGATGCTCTGCCAGCCGCGCAACAGGGGTTTCCGGAGTTCATAGTAATTGGAGGAGTCCACTCCGAACCTGATGAAAGCGTATGCTTTGGGTGTAATACCTGAAACGATATTGTCGGGCATGGAGCCGTCACCGTGGAGAAATATCCTCATTTTCTTGTAGTAGAAAAGATCCATCGCCCTGAAGAACCGTACTGCCATTCTTTCCTCGCCATATCTCAGGTTCTGTACACTGACGGCGATGGACTGTTCGTTAAGCCTGATGTCCTTGGTGGGATCCGAACTGTTCAGCTGCCTTGGAGCTTTAACACCGGGAGGCATCCTGTAATATTCGGGAGCTTCATAGTTTTCTTCGACGTTAACGTAAGACACCTGGAGTACACTGTCGGATGAAGGTACATTGGCCTGCATATTGTTCTGGCGTAACCAGTGTGAGCCGGCAAGGCGCCAGTCAGCAATGGACACATTGGCGAGACCGCCCTTAAACCAGAGCCTTACGTATTGTATATTAGAATAGCTGGGACTGCCCACGCTTCTCGACGGTTTGCGGATTGGTATCCTGTACAGGAACCAGCCGTTGTTGCCGCCGCCGACGATCTGTGAGTTTGCTTCAGCGATAGGCTCCATATTGATTTCATATGAGAAATAGCTGTTTGTAAGCGACACTGTTTGTCCGTTGTTCTTGTTCAGCACCTCTGAGTCAGGGAACTGGCCGGTTTCTGCATATTTCGAATTATTTTCATAATTGTTATATTTTGCGAAATCGCTTTCTTTCCTTTCGTCTGAGGCATTGAAATCGAAATAGTAATCGTCTTTGGCAGGGTCTTCCTCTTCGGCAAGAATGGCAGCTCCTTTACCACTATAATATGTTTTTTCTTCCGTATTATTTTGGTTGTCCAACCCCTCGTCTTCGCCAATGTCGATGATGTTATTAGGGAGAGGGTTGTTGGGAGTGCTGCCGTCTTCCGAATTGAGGGTCCCGTTTGCGATGACATCTTCGCTGATATACCCCAGGTCCATGAACATTTTTGTCTTACCGGGTTCCCAGGCGTTAACCTTCATCATGATTTCAATATATTCAATATTCTCATTGTCAAAATTGGTGTTGAACGATGACAGCAACCGCATCATGCCGCCCCAGATCTTATCCTGGTTTCTTTCAAAAAAGGGTTCCATCGCCATAGAATCATACTGGGGATTATCTTTATCAAGGTATTCGGGATTCTCATTGTAGATGCCGCGCATATGAGGGTCGAATGAAATATACAATGGGCTGAGCATCTGGTTTGTTGCAAGCGTCTGCCTTTTGGGGTAAACTTCATTGATCCTGATGTTGGGAATGAAATACTGGTACCAGAAAGCCTTACCTTTGAGCTTTGTTGCGTTGGAATCCGTTTTAGCAATGCTGCTGTCAACAGGAGGCGATGAGTGAGACCACTGAGTGGGCGTCAAGCCAAGAGATATGTATTTCTGTGCGCCTTCGAAGTCATCTACGTAAACGACAGGTTCGTTCAGGTCTTCAGAAACTTCAGAGTACCTTTTGTTTGGCTCGGGAATCATCATGGCCCATTCACCCTTCAGCGAGAAGGTGGATTTGACTTTTGTGTCGTAGAAAGGAAGTTTGTTGAGCGCTTCGGTAATCCAGGGCGCTTCATAGCGCAGGTTCCCGTCAAACCCCATCATGATGTTGGACACGGGTTCATCTCCAAGCCTGACCCTGTCCTGTATTACAGACTGGTCATAGAACATGGCGGTAAATCCCAGGCCTGCCTGAACGTTTCGTTTTTTGATGAGTTCGTAGTCGGCTCTCAACCCAAGCATTGTACGGGTGGTGATATTGAAGACGTCGTTGGCTTCATATTCAATCGTAACATTGGCGTTCGGCAGGGTTGCACGGGCGTTTCTCAGTGTAACGATGCCGGAATAGTAATCGACAATATAGTCGTCATATTCTTTTAACGCCACACCGTCGAGCATTACCTTAACGCTTTTTTCTGCCAGGTTGATTGCACCGAGGGATATCCTGTTCGTAGCTTTGCCTGAGACCTGGCCGCTGATGATGAAATGGTCCTTGTTCGTATTCTTCTTAGCAGCGTCGTATGTTGTGTCATAAATATCGGGATAGGTATATTGGTCGGCAAGACTCTCGTTCTGCAATTTTTCCCTGAAATAGTCTCTGAGGCCCTGGTCAAAAGGCTCCAGTTCAGGAAAAGTAATTTCACCTCTTGCAGCGTCGAAGAACGGGTCTTTCAGGTCAAACTGGCCGTCGGGCGTCGTAGAGCCTGTGCTGTTGTTGATCTGGTCAACACGCATGATGGTAACCAGCTTGTCCTGGACGTTAGGCAGCAGGTCAGTAGAATCGTTAGACTTGTTAATATACCAGATGCCGACCTTCGTGTCGGTTACATTGACATTCGTAGCGTTGATGGAGTATTTGTTTTTCATCTGCCTGTTCCACAGTATCCCGAAGGAAGGCTGAAGGTTGGGAACATAGAGCAGTTTAAGAGTAAGTTTCGCTTTTGCGTCAACGTCAGTCTGCAAGTCGCCGTAGAATTCGTTCTCGGTAGTACCTTTGATGCTGTAGGCAACGGCGTAATACCTGTCGGACCTGAGGTTGTTGATTGTCAGTGTTCCCAGGCTGGTATTGAGTTTGTAACGGTTTGTGTCCAATTTCATGAACTTTCCTTCGACGACGGCCCCGATTTGAAGTGTTCTTCCGGTAACAGACGCGTCGTAAGACTGGTTTCTTTTTCGGGAAGGCAGGTCGGCAATTGCTTTTGCATCTCTCGATATATCCGTTACAGTGTTTGTCGATTCCCAGACTTCAATTCCCTGGAGTACCTCCAGCGCCCTTGAAGAATCATCCGTAGGAATGATCGGGCTGGTACTCTTGAAATACTTCTTGTACACTTTCTTATAGTTAGAGTCCAGGAAGAAGTGGTTTCTGGCATAGTCGTAAGCCCTGATGGAAAACACCTGTGTGCTGACGCCGCCGGTAACCTTAACCGTCTTTTTTTCGCCTCTTCTTTGGGAAGCAATAGTTTTAAGGAAGAGCGGCCCGAACTGAAAATCGGCACGTACGCCGAAGAGCGCCTGGCCACCGCTGATGAGTCCCTGGAGAGGAAGCGAAACGTTACCGAGTTGTATCAGTTTGATGATGTCGTCGTCTTCGCCTTCATAGCCGATATTGAATTTATTTTCGTACTCAAACTGGCGGCGTGTGTTCCAGTCCGTACCAAGCTTGAGCTTGTCGCCGATCTTGGCATCGACCCTGACCCTGATGTCCTGTGTAAAGACAGGCGTGGACTGTGTCTGGCCGAAAGCCGAAACAGTACCGAGGTTCTGGCTGTCCCAGCGCCAGCCCAGGCGCAGCAGCACTTCACCGCTGACGTTGATGTTGATTTCCGGCTTGCCGAAGAGGCTCATTACGGGATTGGGGGGGACAGGAATGGCAAACCCCGTTGCCTGTGCAAGCATTCGGGCGATATCACCGCCGGACAGCGCCTGTTTCAGGTCGTAACGGGTAAGTATCGAGTCCCATATCTCATTCCTGATCTTATCTTTCCTGAGTTCGAGATACCTGTCAAGGCCCAGGTCATAGGGATAGTTTACAATGTAGTTGCCGAATTTCTCTTCAACACGGTACGCCCTGCCGGTGGAATCAGCCGACACATCTACCCTGACACTGTCGGCGCTTGCACCGAACTTCTTGTCGCCTCTCGACGAGTTCGTCCTGTACCTGTCTGCCGGCGGCTTTGGTATCTGGAAGGCATCCCTCAGTGAGTCAATCTGGCTCACTGCGTCAAATATGGTATTGTAAACAGTAAGAGCTGATGAGTACGTAAAAGGAAATCCGAAGAAGGCCTGCGACGTAACCAATGAACATGTATTTAGCAAGGAATTGTTTACTTTACTGTATGGCTGTACGAAGCCCACAGGGGCTGCGTCCACTTCTGCCGCTATTGCAATGATGGCAATAGCAGCGGCTATGATATTTCTTACACTGCTGCTCAATCGTACTCAAACATTAATTCAACATAACACCTTAAGGGCACAACACCGGTTTACAGCCAGTGCCGGCTCCTCTTTCCAATGTGTCTGTCTTTATGCAAATTATCAACCTACTATCTTTACAAAAAACAAATATAACGTAGCAGTGTACTCTATATAGCCTCTGACTTGTTAATAATAACCATTTCTTTCTTACACAATTCCATTTGTTTCATTCTCTTTCAACTGCCGTCAATGGACAAAAAATCTTTTCCCTGCCACTACAGGCCATTTTCGACATTCTTCCCGACTTCATTAATCGGTTTTTTATTATTGCAAATTAGCACTATAATCTATTTCCGTGCCATTTTGCAATTCAACTTAATAAGATTATCTTAAAATTTTCAAATTTTAATAGTATAATAAACATTTTTACTCCTTTTTTATTTTAATACCCTCTGCTGCTATTTTTTTAATTGCCTGATAAAACAATAATCTTTAATTTACTAAAAATAGTATTGATTATTTATTGTCGGGCAATTGTTACTGAAGAAAAACGCAATGACTATGAGGTTTCACAATATATCGGCTGTGTTATTGCTCTTGCTGGCAACAGCCTTCAATTCATACGGAAGGCCTTCCTCCGGAACCTGTTTCACGGAGAACAGGGGACAGGTAACGGATATGAACGGCGCTCCGGCTGACAATGTCCTTTACACCCTTGAATCCAGCAATGCCAAAGTCTATTTCGGAATCAACACCGTCAGCTATGTTTTCCGCAGGATTGCCCCTGTCGGTTCACCCCTGAAGACAATCCCGGGGAACATATTACCTGTGGAAAACGACTCCGTCCTCGTCAACTATCACCGTATCGACCTTACATTCGAAGGCTCCCTGCCGGGAGTAACCGTCGAGCCATTGGAGCCTGCCGGCGGATACTGCAATGTGTACAGCCCGAACCTGCCCGGCGGCGCCTGCTCCGTCAGGTCATTCAGGCGTCTCCGGTACAGGAATATATACCCCCATATCGATTTGGTTTTCTATGTCAGCGCCGACAATAACATGAAATACGACATTATAGTCAATCCCGGGGGGAGTGTGTCTGACATAGCAATGACGTACAAAGGTCAGGAGGCTGTCGAACTGCTGAAAGGCAACATCATCGTCAACTGCCCGCTTGGAACAGTAACAGAAATGAAACCATACACATACCAGCATCTTCCGGGCAGCGCCGTTACCGTGAAGAGTAATCCCACTGAAGTAACAGTTGCCAGCAGTTTCAATGTCAGCAACGGGAGCATCCGTTTCGACGTAGCCGGCTATGACAAATCAAGGGCGCTGGTAATTGACCCTAATGTCACCTGGTCTTCATACTACGGCGGCATTGACCCCGATCACGGATACTCTGTGACTGTCAACGGCCTCAATGAAGTAATCCTCGTAGGAAGGACCATTAGCAGCAATTTCCCGGTTTCTCCCGGGGCTTACCAGAATAAAATTACCGGCTCCTACGACATGTACATCACTCGCATGAATTCCGACGGAGAGATCATCTGGACAACATTTTACGGCGGTACCGACAATGAATATGTAAACAATGTCTGCACAGACAAAGACTACAATATCATTGTCGGAGGCTGGACCTGGAGTACGGATTTCCCTGTTTCAGCCGGCGCTTACCAGACAAATTTTGCAGGGCCGGAAAATGACGTTGTAATAATGAAATTCGACTCAAGTGGAATGAGGCTCTGGAGTACATTCTTCGGCGGCGATAAAACAGAACACCTTTACGGCCTGGCCATCGACTCGGAGGACAACATCATTGCCACGGGATGGACAAACAGTAAAACCTTCTCCGAAGCTCCGTTCGCAACCTCTTTCAATTCATTCCAGAGGACAAACCAGGGAGTGGACGACGTTTACCTCCTGAAACTCAACCCTTCGGGCGGATATGTCTGGGGAACATTTTTCGGCGGAGACAGCACCGAGGAAGCAATGAGCCTTGCCGTCGGAGAGTTAGACAACATTTACATTACGGGTTCGACCAAAAGTCCCGATTTCCCGCTTGCCGGCAATGTAATGTCCCCTTCATTGCAGGGCCTGAGGGACGCTTTCCTGGCACAGTTCGGGTCTTCCGGCAACCTGGTCTATTCTTCTTACTTCGGTTCCGACGACAATGATGAAGGAATGGGTATCTGCCTCGATCCGGATAATAATATATATATTACAGGCTATACGTACAGTAAGTCCTTTCCTGTTACAAAAGGCTGCATCCAGGACAGCCTTTCCGGCATTGCCGATGCATTCATAATGAAACTGAACAACGGCAAAATCGTACAATGGTCAACTTTCTACGGCAGCGACGAATATGATTATGCCTCGTCCATAGCTGCAGACAGAATTGGGAATTTCGCCATTACAGGCCAGACCTGGGGCAACGGCCTGCCGGTCTCCCCGGGCGCACTCTCCGATACGCTAAATGGAATTACCGACGCTTTCGCGTCCAAGTTCAATGCCGCTGACTGTTCGTTGATCTGGGGTTCATACTACGGCGGTGAAAATGATGATATTGGTAGATACATTGCGGCAGACATATATGATAATTTCTATTCCACCGGCAGCACTTCCAGCCCGGACTTCCCGGCCATCGACCCTCCCCTCCAGGGTAATTACGGTGGCAATACGGACGCCTACCTGATGAAACACTGCCTGTCTGAGCCTGTCACAGAAATTACGCCTTCCGGCGCGCTCGAATTCTGCGAAGGCAACTTTGTCAGCCTCGACGGCGGCGAAGGTTTTGCTGCTTACCGCTGGTCAAACGGTTCTACCGACAGATTTGTCGATATTACTGAGTCCGGCGAATTCTATGTTACGGTGTGGGATGATAATTACTGCCGAGGAGTGTCGAAGCCGGTACGCGTTACCGTCCATCCCCTGCCCGACATACAGATCTTAGGCAAACAGATGATCTGTCCCGGCGAATCCGGGGTACTGTCTTCGAACCATGATTACAAAAGCTATTCATGGTCAACGGGAGAAACGACCAAACAGATAACGGTTGACAAAGAAAACATCTATGAGCTGACTGTAATCGACAGTTTCGGCTGCACAAGTACGACAAGCATTCTTGTTACATTCTACCCGGAAACATACTCTGAAGTTACCGGCCCGACCAAGGTTTACGTCAGCAATACGCAGAAAACATATTCAATTAAAAATACCAACGGCACGGATTTCACCTGGACAATAGTAAACGGTACCTTACTGTCAGGCCAGAACTCCAAGAAAATCGACGTTAACTGGGACAGCAATGCCGACACAGGCTTCATCTATCTTAAAACAGAAAACATGAATACCGGTTGCATCTCCTATGACACGATCACTGTCGTTATCAGCCAGTTGTTTGTCCCGAAGATCACTACCAGCACCGGGATGTTCCATGTCTGTGAGGGCGACACGCTGGAACTGATTGCAGAAGAAGGCTTCAACAGGTATGAATGGTCAACCGGCGAAAAAACCCGCTCAATTAAAGTAACAGAGGAAGGCACATACTGGGTAAAAGTCTATGAGGACTATATATTGGTCGGCTTGAACACAACGGAAATTATTGTGGTACAAAAGCCCGCACCTGAGGTCATAGGCGATAGTCTGCTTTGTTCTGCCGGTAAGGAAGTTCACTATTCAACGGCCGGTAACCCCATGAATATATATCAATGGTTTACAAAGACCGGTAATATCGTCTCCGGTGGGAATACACCCGATGTTACACTCAGTTGGGACAGAGGTGGATGGGATACGCTTACCGTGTCGGAAACTCTTGACAGTCTCGGATGTGAAGGATTGTCAAAGCCATTTTTTGTCTATATCGACACTACTCCTCCCGTAACCATTTCTCATGACAGGCCACTAACGTTCTGCTCCGGCGATTCGGTAATCCTCAGGATTGCCGGCGACTATGCCGGCCTGCAATGGAATGACGGCAGCTCAGACGCCTGGCGTACCGTTAAAACATCCGGCAGGTACCTTATAAATGCGCTTAGCAGCCATGGCTGCCCTTCGGTTGACAGCGTAGATGTGAACGTAATCCCTTCACCCGGCAAACCTGTCATCGTCCAGGTGGACGACACCCTTTTCACTGGCGACTATGCAGGATATAAATGGAAACTCAACGGCAGTCCGGTTTCAGGGGCTGCCGGAAAGAAATTTGTTCCCGAATCGGAAGATGTTTACACTGTCGAGGTCAATAATGAATTCGGCTGCTCAGACGAATCCGATGCATTCAGTTTCAGGAAAATTACTGCCTATGCAGCTATTTCCATCAGGGCCACAGACCTGAACGACACCCTGTTCGGCGGTTCCAGCAGGCCGGTGAAAGCTTTGCTGTACCTCGACAGTTCTGCCAACCTGAATAAGTTTCATGCCGAACAATTTACGGCATACATCAGGTTCAATAAAACACTGCTGCTGCCGGAAGGAGACTTCGTCGGCGTCAGTGAAGACGACGAAGAGCGGGCCATCTTAATCAACGCCATTCGTAACCCGGCAACGACAGCCGGCATACTTCATGAAATCAATTTCACCGGAGCCCTCGGTGACACTGTCTGCGGTAAAATTTACCTCGATTCGGTGATATGGAAAACCGACTCCAAAGTATGGGTCAAAACTACTGACGGCGTTTTCTGCCTGTCGGACTATTGCATAACCAACGGACACATCCGGCTGCTGCTCGTTAAGGAAGACCTGGTGTTTTACAATCTTCCCAACCCCTTCTCCGACATGACGGAAATTGTTTTCATCCTGAAAGAAAAGCAGCAGTGTAACGTTACGCTGTCTGACTGTTACGGTAAGCAGATTGCCGTAATCTGCGACGGCAACACGGAAGCAGGCGAGCACAGGAAATTCTTAAACACGGGGCAACTCGCCTCGGGCTTTTATTATATTACCCTGAGGACACCCACCCGTTTCAGTGTCCTGAAGGCTGAGATAATAAAGTAATAAATATTATAGCACTTTTTGGAAACATTTTTGTAATTTTTGCGTACAATGATAATGATGTTAGAGATATTGATAATTGATAGCGTTTTTTGAATAGATGATGAAAAAAATATTTGTAATTCTGATAATAATTGCCTTAGCAGCATGCTCGGAAGAAGGCGGACAACGCCTCGGACAGGTTGAAGCCAATATTTCACTGAAAGATTTTTTCCGTAACCCTGACAAGTCGGATGTGAAGATTTCTCCCGACGGCAGCCATATTTCATACCTGGCGCCATACAAGAACCGCCTCAACGTTTTCGTTCAGGAAATCGGCAAAGACACAGCCGTCAGGATTACTTCAGAGACCGCACGGGACATCAACAACTATCTCTGGGCCGGCAACAACAAGATACTCTACCAGAAAGACAACGCAGGAGACGAGAACTTCAGCATCTTTGCCGCGAACATCGACGGCAGCGGAAGTAAAGCGCTCGTCAGCCAGAAAGATGCGTGTGCGCTTTTCGTTGACGGCATGGTTTACGACGATGAAATCCTGATTGCTTTGAACAAACGCGACCCAAAACTCGATGATGTTTTCAGGGTTAACATCAACACGGGCCGGATGAAATCAGCCGCCGTCAATCCCGGCAACATACAACGCTTCGTTCCGGACCATGACGGCAGGATCAGGATGGCTTTCGGCGCCGACAGCTGCAATTCGGTACTGTATTACAGAGACAATGAGAACCAGCAGTTCAGGAAAGTCCTCAATATCAATTATAACGATATTTTCATCCCCATGATTTTTACAGGCGACAACAAAAGAATCATCGCCTCTTCCAATCTCGGACGCGACAAACAGGCAATAGTCGAATTCGACCCCGTCACTTCCAGGGAAGCGAAAGTAATATACCAGAATCCCGACTACGACGCAGCCATGCTGCTCTATTCTTTCTCCCGCAGGACAACGCTGGCCGTGCAATATACATCCTGGAAGAAAGAGTATTACATCACTGATAACGCTTTCAAAAACATATACTCCAAGCTCGACAAGCTGCTCGGCGACTATGAAATCGTGATTGCCGACTTCAGCTTAGACGAAAAGAAGTTCATCATCCGTACATACAGCGACAAATCCCTCGGGGCCTACTACCTCTGGGATGAGGGTACCGGCAAGCTCGACATCATCTGCGAAGTCAGCCCCTGGATCAATGAAAACTCCCTCTCCGACATGAAGCCTATTGAGTATATGTCCCGCGACAGCCTCGTCATTCACGGCTATCTTACCATTCCCAAAGGCAGGGAAGCGAAGAACCTGCCGGTAGTCGTCAGGATTCACGGCGGCCCCTGGGCTCGCGACACCTGGGGATTCAACCCGGAAGCGCAATTCCTTGCCAGCCGCGGCTATGCCGTATTCCAGATGAATTTCCGGGGCTCCGTAGGCTACGGCCGCAAATTCTGGGAAGCGTCCTTCCGCCAGTGGGGCCTAAAAATGGCCGACGACGTAACCGACGGTGTCAACTGGCTCATCAGCGAGGGAATTGCCGACCCGAATAGAATCGCCGTGTACGGCTCCAGTTTCGGCGGCTACCAGGCGCTCGTCTCGCTGGTCAGGGAACCGCAGCTTTACGCCTGCGGCATCAGCTATGTAGGCATTTCCAACCTCTTTACTTTCACAAAGTCAATGCCCCCGTCGTGGATGCTTGTCCGTAACAAGATCTACGCCATGGTAGGCAATCCCGTTACCGACAGCGCCCAGTTCTACGCCACCTCGCCCGTATTCCACACCGACAGGATACGCGTACCGGTATTCATCGCACAGGGCGCCAACGACACCCGCGTGAAGCAGGCCGAAGCGGAGCAAATGGTGGCAGCGCTGAAGAAGCGCGGCATACCCGTCAGGTATATGCTCAAAAACGATGAAGGCCACGGTTTCATGAAAGAAGAGAACCGCTTCGACTTCTACCACACAATGGAAGAGTTCCTCGCTGAACACCTGAAGTAACTCTCAATTTTTTACACTATTCTTCCCCCTTTTAAGTCTCATTTCTTCGTTTGAGATTTGTTTGACAATTATTTCGGTTACTATGAAAATGAGAATCGGCAGATATGCACTGGCTGCGGCCCTTTGCTTCGTCGCTACGCTGAATACGGCGGCGGCACAGGAAAAACTGAATTATATGACGCCCCCGAAGGCGATGATAGAAATCGTCGATGCGCCACAACTCCCGGCACAGTCCGTGTCCCCCGACAAGAATTATATAATGCTGCTCGACAAGCCCCTGCATCCCTCCATCGAGGAACTGTCGCGGCCCGAGCTGAAGCTCGCCGGGCTGCGCTTCGACCCTGAGAAATACGGCCCTTCCCGGCCCTACAATTACAGGGGAATGACGCTAAAAAACCTCGCTACCCTCGACGAGAAAACCGTAACAGGCCTGCCCCTGAAGCCGGAGATTGCCTGGGTTGCCTGGTCGCCCGATTCAAAGAAAGCAGCCTTCACACTCCTCCAGAACGGCCATTACGAATTGTGGCTGCTGGACGTCGCTTCCGCCTCTGCCAAAAGGCTTACCGCCCTCGAACTCAACGCAATTCAGGGTATGTCCTACACATGGCTGTCAGACAGTAAAACACTGCTTGTCAGGGCTAAGCCCGAAACAAAGGGCATACTGCCCGTTGAAAACAGTATCCCTTCAGGCCCCGTCGTCAGCATCTCTGACGGCAGGCCCGCTCCCGTAAAGACATACCAGGACCTGCTGAAAACACCCTACGATGAGCAGCTCTTCGACTATTACCTGCAGTCGCAGCTATACAAGGTTACAACTGACGGTGCTGCCGAAAAATTCCCCGTCAGCGGAATCATCAGGGCTTTCAGGCCTTCACCCGACGGCGCCTGGGCGCTCATCGAGACAATCCAAAAACCTTATTCGTACCTCGTACCGTGGGACCGCTTCCCTTACAAAGTGGAATTGTACCCCACCGGCGGCGGCCAGCCTGTAAAAATTGAAGATGTACCGCTAGGAGAAAACATACCCAAGGGATTCAACGCCGTCAGGACCGGCAGGCGCGAATTCACATGGCGTTCCGACGCCGACGCCGAACTGTACTGGGTGGAAGCCCGGGACGACGGAGACCCCGAAACCAAAACCGAAGTAAGGGACAGGATATTCTGCCTCAAAGCCCCTTTCACCGGTGAAGCGCTACCGGTTACCGACCTGAAATTCCGGTTCGGCTCCATTCTCTGGGGCTCGGGCAAAACGGCAGTCGTCACTGAGGAATGGTGGAAAACACGCAAGGAATTCGTCTATACCTTCGCTCCGGACAGCGTCGGCGCTACGATAATCGCAAAGAACAGGGTGTTCGAACTGAACACCGAAGACAGCTACGCCGACCCCGGCAATTTCGCGACGAGACTCAACGACAGAGGCTTTCCCGTTCTGCTGATGGGCAGCGACCCGAATATCCTCTTCCTGACTGGCGAAGGCGCCTCCCCTGCCGGCAATGTCCCGTTCATCGCAATGATGAACCTGAAGGACAACGCCAGGATAAATATCTGGGAATCAGAAGCCCCCTGGTACGAGACTCCCGTCAATATACTCGACATCGGCAAGAAGCTGATAATTACCCGCAGGGAATCGATTGAAGAGCCGCCGAATTATTACATCAGGGACATCGGGGCCAAAAAGCTGACTAAGCTCACAAAATTCACCCACCCCTACCCCGGGTTGAAGAATGTCCGGAAAAAAGTATTGAAATACAAGAGGAGCGACGGCGTTGACCTTACTGCCGACCTCTATCTCCCCCCCAATTACAAAGAAGGCAAAAGGCTCCCGGTGCTCGTCTGGGCCTATCCCAACGAATACAAGAGCAAGAACGCTGCCGGCCAGGTAAGGGAATCGCCCTACACTTTCATGCGCATTGGCGCACTGTCTCCGTTGTACTGGCTCACACAGGGCTATGCCGTTCTCGACGATCCGTCCATGCCCATCGTCGGCGAAGGTAAAGCCGAACCCAACGACAGCTATATTAAACAATTGAAAGACGACGCCGAGGCTGCCGTCCGCCATATCGTGAAGCTCGGAATCGCCGACAGCAACAGGATTGCCGTCGGAGGCCATTCCTACGGCGCATTCATGGCCGCCAACCTCCTCGCCCACACAGACCTGTTTGCAGCCGGCATCGCCCGCAGCGGAGCCTACAACAGGACTCTGACACCCTTCGGTTTCCAGTCCGAGGAACGTACTTTCTGGGAAGCTCCGGTGCAGTACATCGAGATGTCCCCGTTCATGTTCGCCGACCGGATCAAGGAACCGCTCCTGCTCATCCACGGCGAAGAAGACAGCAACACCGGTACTTTCCCGATGCAGAGCGAACGCTTCTTTGCAGCCCTGAAAGGCCACGGGGCAATAGCCCGGCTGGTGCTGCTGCCGGAGGAAAGCCACGGATACAGCGCCAGGGAATCGATTCTGCACACTCTCTGGGAAATGAACGAATGGCTCGGGAAATATTTAAAAAACAATTAATAATTATATAATAAATTCTATCCTGTTCGTTATTAGACAAATAATTAATTATTGTTAATTAATTAGATATAACTAATGGATGAAACCAACAGGAAGCCTAACAGGCTGATAAACGAAAAAAGCCCATACCTGCTGCAGCACGCTTACAATCCCGTGGACTGGCATCCCTGGGGCGACGAAGCCTTCGGGAAAGCCCGCAGTGAGAATAAACCCGTATTCCTGTCTATAGGATACTCGACCTGCCACTGGTGCCATGTGATGGAGCACGAGTCGTTCATGGACGACGAAGTTGCAGCATTGCTCAACAAATATTTTATCTGCATCAAAGTGGACCGTGAGGAACGGCCCGACATAGACTCTGTCTATATGAACGTATGCCAGATGCTCACCGGCAGCGGCGGCTGGCCTTTGACGCTGGCTCTCACTGCCGACAGGAAGCCGTTTTACGCCTCCACATACATCCCGAAAAACTCGGCTTACGGACGGATTGGCCTGATGGAACTGCTGCCGAGAATTGTCAGGATATGGACAGAAAACAAAATGACCCTGGTGCAGACTTCCAACGATATTACCGAAAAAATCGAACAATCGGCCCAGGAACCGGGCACAGCAGAACCGGGCGGGGAGATTTTCACAAGGACATACAACAAGCTTGCCACCGCTTTTGACAATCAATACGCCGGGTTCGGCCAGGCTCCCAAATTCCCGATGCCGCACCAGTTAACATTTCTCCTCAGGTATTATCAGTCAGAAAAAGCTGAACCGGCCCTTACGATGGTCCTGAGAACCCTCGAAGCCATGAGGTACGGGGGCATCTACGACCAGGCGGGCGGTGGTTTCCACCGCTATTCAACGGACGCGGGCTGGCTGGTTCCGCACTTTGAGAAAATGCTCTACGACCAGGCCCTGTTAACCATTGCTTATACTGAAGCATACCAGGTCAAGCCCGGAGACATATTGGAGGAGACGGTTCATGAAACTGTCGGCTATGTGTTGAGAGACCTCGCCCACCCGGACGGAGCATTCTATTCCGCTGAGGACGCCGACAGCGATGGCATAGAAGGGAAATTCTACCTCTGGACCAAAGGTGAAATCGACTCGATCATCGAGGATAAAGACTTCCTTTGTAAAGCATTTTCAATTCAAGAGGAGGGCAATTTCCAGGACCCTGCCGGGCACAGCCTCGAAGCCGGCAACATCCTCCATTTTTCCGCTCCTGTCGCAGAATTGGCCCGACAGGCAGGACTCAGCCCCGGGGAATTCAAGGACAGGCTTGCACCGTCTCTAAGTCAATTGTTCATGGCAAGAGAAAAGCGTGTCCGTCCGTTCAGGGACGACAAGATACTCACCGACTGGAACGGGCTGATGATTGCTGCTCTTTCGAAGGCAGCAGCAGTTTTCGACAGGCCGGACTATCTCCGGAGCGCCGAAAAAGCGTGGTCTTTCATCGGAAACAACCTGACACTACCTGACGGCAGGCTGCTGCACCGTTTCCGCGACGGCGAAGCCTCCGGATACGCAGGCCTTGACGATTACGCTTTCATGATCTGGGGTTTACTGGAATTGTATGAAGCTTCGTTTAACCCGGCCTTTCTTGAGGACGCCGTTAAGGCTGCGAACCTAATGATCGGGGACTATTACGACGAGGAAAACGGCGGATTCTTCCTTACTTCGAACAAAGGCGAGCAACTGATTGCAAGGCCGAAGGAACTGTACGACGGAGCCGTCCCTTCCGGCAATTCTGTTGCACTCATGAGCCTGATACGCCTGCAAAGAATCACATCCGATGAAGGATACCGGGAAGTAATAGACAGTACAATACGCCTTTTTACCAGTGCAGTTGACAATTACCCCCGGGGCTACACCCAGTTTCTCAATGCTTTTTATTATTTTACATCCGGTTCCGTCGAAATTGTAATCTGTGGTGAAAGCTGCGACGAGCAGACCAAAAAGATGATTGGCATCGCCAGGTCCGGATTCGTCCCAAACAGGGCAATATTACTACAAACAAGCGCCAATGCGGAGCGCCTTGCTGCCATCGCACCCTACACAAAGACGATGAGTCCGTCTGAAGGCAGGCCAAGAGCCTATGTCTGCCGCAACTTCACATGCTCACAACCTGTCAGCGACGCAGACGGGCTGGCTGCGTTGATGTCTGAACCATCGCGAATGCATAATTACGAATTACGAATTACGAATTACGAATGAAAAATGAAAAATTAAGAATTAAGAATGCTGAACCGGAGCGGCTTTTCCCCCACCTTGGATAAGGAGGGGGTGGGGGGCGGTTGGACTTTCCGCGTTTTGGGTTATCTAATGCACAATCCGGGATAAACCTATTCTTTGCGCCTTTGCGAGCTTTGCGTGAGATAATTCTTCCTCCCAAATACTCTTCCTTTGCGGGCTTTGCGCCTTTGCGTGAGATATTTCTTCTTCAGTCCGCAAGGTTAATCCATTGTATATTATAGTTATTATAAAGTTCTATATTCTTCATTAGCAATATATTTTTTTAAATTTGTAACTAAACTTATTTAGTAATCGTTAATATCATTTTAAATATTTTGTTTAATTAACAGGAAAGATTATGGCAGAGAAGAATTTATATGCATTAATACTCGGCGTGTCCAGCGGTTTCGGCAAAGCCACCGCAATCGAACTCGCAAAACTCGGCTATAATATTTACGGGGTCCATCTCGACAGGGCTTCTAATATGGCAAGTGTCAACAAAACTAAAGAGGAAATCGAAAGCATCGGGACAAAAGTCCGCTTTTTCAATGTCAACGCTGCCGACGACGATAAACGAAAAGAAGTGATTGAAGAAATAAAGGCTGATTTTGCCAACCAGAACTCACCCCACCTCAAAGTGGTACTCCATTCCCTGGCGTTCGGCGCCCTGGGCCCGCTCATCGGCAGGAAGCCCGAAGAGGCGCTCAACAAGAAAAAGATTGAAATGACGGTTAACGTAATGGCAAACAGCCTCGTTTACTGGGCACAGGACCTGTTCCACAACGGATTGCTTAAAGAAAACAGCCGCATCTATGCCATGACAAGCAACGGCTCACAAAAGGTCATGCATAACTACGGGGCTGTCGGCGCCGCAAAATCCGCCCTCGAAGCATACATCAGGTACCTGTCGATTGAACTGGGTAAATACAAAATTACAGCAAACTCGATAATGGCAGGTTTTACGGATACCCCCGCCGCAAAAGTCATTCCCGGCTTCGACGAGAACCTCGTGCTGGCACGTAAACTCAATCCCCAGCACCGTAACACCGAACCGGAAGACGTTGCAAGGATGATTGCCCTGCTCCAGGACGACCGCTCCGGTTGGATTACCGGCCAGGTCATCGGCGTGGACGGCGGCGAAGGCCTGGTAGTGTTTACAGAGAAATAAGCCGAATTTGAGAAACCTTCCGAAGGTAAAGAAACCTTCGGAAGTGCACCCCACCTAAATCCTCCCCAAGGGGAGGACTTGAAGACCCTGTGTTTCTTGCCCCTTCCCCCTGGGGAAGGCTGGGATGGGGTGATCAAGGAATTACGAATTACAAATGAAAAATGAAAAATGAAAAAATAAGAATGAAGAATGCAGCCCCAAAGAGACTTTCCCTGAAGATGGACTCCACCTTGGCGTGCAATCTTAAGTCAATCTTGCCTGCCGTCCCAACTGCTTAGGTGGAGTCCATCTTGCCCGACGCGAACCTTCCGATTTTTTCAATCCTTCGGAAGGGCACCCCACCTAAATCCTCCCCAAGGGGAGGACTTGAAGACCCTGTGTTTCTTGCCCCTTCCCCCTGGGGAAGGCTGGGATGGGGTTAATCAGTTCATCAAGTTCGTAAAGAATTCTGAGCCGGGCGTAGCGAGACCGGCGTTGCCAATTAAGAATGCTCTGAATGCTGTCTTAAAGATGGACTCCACCTTGGCGTGCAATTTTAAGTCAATCTTGCCTGCCGTCCCAACTGCTTAGGTGGAGTCCATCTTACCCGACGTGAAACCTTCCGAAGGCTAAGAAACCTTCGGAAGGGCAAAAAAAAAACGCCCCGAATAACCGGGGCGTTTTTTTTATGTATTCAGTGCGGCTTTGCCGCTCTGTAACTCAGCTTATTACGGCTGTGTTGTCAGTGAGAATGCACTGGGGTCAGCAGGATTGGGGCTGCCGGTGTAGTAGTAGTTTGATGCATCTTTAAATGTCAGATAGTCAACTTCAATGTAAACCGGGAAAGTATAGAAACCTTCGGATGCATCGGGAGAAGCCCAAACTGTACCGGGTGTCAAAGTGAACATGCCTTTACCCTGGCAAGCATTGCTGGGGCAGCACTCGGAGCATTTTACCCAAAATTCTTTGATAGCAGAATTTGATGCAAATTCGGGAGTAGTTGTAGGAACAACACTGCGGCCGCCACCGTAATTGTCGCCAATTTTGGGGCTGCTTGTGTTTGTGCCGAACATGCCCATTGTTCCGCTGAGAGCGAAGTTCTGGTTTGTCCACTGCTGGCCAGTGATGTTTGATAAATTACCGCCTTCGGGCTGGTATGTCCATGTCGAACCAGTGATAAATACGTTATTTGTCATCTGATCGTTGTTCTGTTCGTCGCATGCAAAAGCATTTGTTGCATTGCTGCCGGTAGCGCCGAATTTTGCATTGGCTTCAAAGGGCCAGCCGTTGCCGCCTGTAACTTTGAACTGCATGTTGTAAGCTGTACCGAGGTCTTTGGCGCCGTCGGGGTTCAACCAGCCAAGGTAAATGTTGCCGGTAACGTTTGTGATGTCGATCTGGCAGATAACGAATATTTTGTATTCGCCTGTTGCATTGTCAAATGAATAGTCATTTGCTTCGATCTTGCCGTTTGTTAAGTTGTCGTCTGCATTCCAGGGGCCTGTCTTGCTGGCGGAAGGTTCTACAGCAAATGCAAATGATGCTGTAAGGAGGAGAGCTGCAAAAATTGCAAAGAATTTCTTCATGATAAACTCCAAAAAATTATAAAAAAACAATAATTAAAACATAAACACTGAGAAAAAATTTACTATACAAATTCTATTTTCTTCATTGCCATTTCTCTTTGTACACCGGTTGCCATTGCCAGTGCGTTGTCGCCGAAAAACATTTTCCCTTCGGAAACGGCCCTGATACCGTCGAGGATGTCGTTCATCCCTACCCTTTTCGACATATATCCGGCTGCTCCCAGCGACAAAGATTTCCGGATTACTTCTTCTTCGGTGTGAGCGGACAAGACCAGCACCTTCGATTTGCTTGGCGCCGGAAGCTTGCCCATTATCTCGAATCCGTTCATGAAGGGCATTTCCAGGTCGAGCAGAAGCACGTCAACATCGACGTTGTTCATTGCAGTAACTACATCGGCGCCATTGCACAGCACATCGACAACTCTCATGTTGTCCTGTTTGTTCAGTACCGATTGCAATAGTTTTGCTGTCATTCTGTGGTCTTCTGCTATTAGGATGTTTAACAAATTAGTTGACATTATATATTAGTTCCGTTTCTTTTATATTGTTATTCTTTTGTTTTCAAAAATCACTTTATATTTCCAACAAATCCTTATTTCAAACAATATCACAAACTCACGGTGCAAATTTACACAGTAAAAACCCTAATGTAAATACCATGAACTCGGTAATTTGAGAAAATACCGAGCACTCGGTATTGACCATCAGCAAATTGAAGTATAACCTATATGCGTATAATTAGGTATCATATAATAGTCATATTTACGGATTCCGACATCCGTATTTATACGGGTTGCATCATCAATATTCAATCATGAGCGGCTCATTTCAATCCCTGTTATATTAAAGGTACGATATTTAGAAACAGGTCTGAGAGCGGACTCTGTTGAGATTCATCAATTTGAAATTATGTAAAGCACATGATGGTTTCTACCTCGCAGTTGTAGTCCGTCTAAGTAAAATAATTGAAGATAAGGGAAAAGCCGTTCCGGTTCTGTATAACCAAAAGAATCAGAAAGGACTCTTTGGAACCCCACAGGATTCTACATCGTATTACTCTCTGTATGTTCAACCCCTAACGTGCTTGTTTTGGCCTGATACCACCGGTTTGTTACCGATATACAATCCCTGACGGGGTTAATCTCCAAGCGTGAATTGAAAGATATTTTTCCGAAAACCCATCCCGACCTTCCACAGAGGGGAAGGGGAAAGAAGCAGCGGAGATATTCAAGTCCTCCCACCTGCAGAGGATTTAGGTGGGGTGGAACTGCTTCTTTTGACTACAATAATGTCACCCCTTCAGGTTTTTTTGTCTTTACTAACTTGATGAACTATTAACATGTCGCCCCGATGGGGCTATTCTTGAGAAACTTGATGAACTATTAACATGCCGCCCCGCTGGGGCTATTCTTGATGAACTTTACAAATTAAAAAATCCAACCTCCCCCTGACCCATCCTTATCCAGGGAGTGGGAAACCGCGTGGGTACTGTTATTCTGCTGTTTCATCGGTGGAGACAGCTTGAGACTTGTCTCTACGTTTGTCAAATCAGATAACTGAAAAAGGAGACGGCCTATCTTTCGACGATGAATTTGCGCGTCAGGACACTGCTGCCGGCTTTCACAGTAAAGAAATAGAGTCCTGGGTCGAGTCCTTCGATGTTGACAATGCCATTGTTCCCGACATCGCCACTCATTACAACTACGCCCAGCGTGTTAACAACCACCATCGAGGCTTCATCGCAGCCGTCGGGCAGCCTGACGGTGAGGTGGCCCGAGGCAGGGACAGGAGCCAGCGAGAAGGACAATTCACCGGAAACTGCGTCGCCGCCGCCATCCCCGACAGAAACGGCATTTTTGATGTAAGATAAATCGGTGTGGTAAATGCCGTTTGAAGTAAGGGCATATGCTTTGTTACCGATGAAAACCATGGAACTTAACGGGCCTTCAATCCCGTTCCCTATATAGGCCCATTTCCGGCAATCGCCACTGCCGGCAAATAGTCCGCTGTTAGTGTTGAGGAAAACATAATCATCCCTGAAGGCAGAACTGAAAATTCTAATGTTTGTGTCGGGCATGTCAATCTTTTTCCAGGTAATGCCGTTGTCGGGGGTAAAGACAATCGAGTCTGTGTAAATAGTATATACACCTCTGCTGTTCACGGCAATCGAAGGAGTTTCCCCGCTTTTTCCGGTGCTGTCGATTTTGATCCAGTTCTCACCCCTGTCCGGGGAATACACCAGCTTTCCATAATAGGGACTGACAGCGGCATAGACATAGTTATTAATCGCTGCAATCTGTCCTGCTTCGAACATTTTGCCGAATCCGGCAGATACTTTCCAATTCCGGCCAAAATCGTGGGAATAACAGAATTTATTTCCTGAAGAAACAATATAAATACACTGGCCTGAAACAGCCAGTGCCGTAGCTCCGAAGCCATTTGCAGCGGTAAGGTGTTCCCAGGTCAATCCGTAATCTTTTGAAATATATTTATCATCGGACAAAGCTCCCAAAGCCACGATGGCCGGGCCGTCACTATTCATGATATTAATTTTTTTAAGGGGTAATCTTTCCGGAAGAGGTGTATAGGCTGCACCGTCGTCTAGAACTTTCAGCAGGCCATTGGCGCCGGCGGCAAGAAATTCATTGCCGTTGTACACGATGGCGTTGATCGTGCCACGGGCCAGTCCCGTATTCATTATTTTCCAGGTTTTCCCGCCATCGCCGGTATATGATGTACCGTATTTATTGCCGACAATGATATTGTCGCCGGCAAAGCAAAAACAACCCGGGACATATATTGAATCGGGTATGGGAAGGTTATTCCAGTGTACTCCGCAATCGGTGGACAGATAGCAGCCCTTGTAGCCTACACATATAACCTTCGAACCGGAGACACTGAATTTTTTTAAATCGGAATTAGGAGGGGCAATAACAGGCAGCCAATTAGCTCCATTATCTGAAGAGTAAAAAGCTCCCATGTTTGTATTTATTATTATATTCCCTTCAGAAACCACGATTTGTGACACTTCTAAATTGGTCAGGCCGGGGTTGAGCTGCTTCCAGGCAGGTTCCTCATCTTCGGGGCTGCAAACCCAGACACCCCCGGTTTTACCGCCTCCATAAAGCTTATTGCCGGAAACATAAAGGCATTCGATTTTATCATTGTCCAGTCCCGATTCGATCTTTACCCATGAAGCGCCTCTGTCGTATGTTGCCAGAACCCCTTTGTCGCTCCCGTTGGTAATGAAAATGGTATTATCCATTGCTGCTAATTTACCGGCGCCTTTTTTCTCCGTAATAGTGTTCCAATTCATACCCTCGTCAGTAGAATAATATATTTTATATCCTGACCATGCGTATAATGTATTGCCGGACTTTGCCATGCCCGACATATATTCGTTCCTCAGGCCGCAATTGACGGAAACCCAGGTCACTCCGTTGTCTGTCGAACGGAAAACACCTGCACGTTGTGACAGGGCATATACTTTACCGTTGTTTTCCATTAAATCGCATATTTCGTGAAATTCCTGCATCGGCTGGGACCATTGGGCAGCGAGGGGTTGCACGGCAAAGGCCAGTGCCAGGACAAGCAATATATAGTATTTATTCATAATTGCTCCGGAAGGGATTACTTAGTTATGATAAACTTCCGGGTATATGACCTGCTGCCGGAACTGACAGTGCAGAAATATAGTCCGGAACTGAGTTTCCTGAGATCGATATAATTATTTGTAATGAATTCATCTATGCAAATATTGCCTGATTCATCAGCAATACATACCCGTGCGCCGTCGAATCCCGGCGGCAGTTCGATTGACAGGTAATCGTCCGCAGGCTGTGGTATGAGGCGAAAAGGGGCCTCACCCCTGCCGGCTTCCTCAACGGACACAGGTAAGGCCTGTCGCTCAATCCTGTAAAAGCCGATATTCTTACAGAAAATGAAAACATATGGCCCGAATATCTCCAATTTGGCAGATTCATATTCATTATAGAAATTCATGTATAATCCGGAATTTTTCAATTCATCTGTCGAATCGGAACCATGATGGATCTTGATACCGTAATAGCTGACAGAGATAATATCCCCCCCGGAAAAAGCGCAGTCCCCATAGCCGTGGTGGCTGTTCACCGCTCCCCAGTGAGCGCCCTTGTCGGAAGAATATAACAATCCTGACCCGGAAGCCATATACACTATGGAACTACAGTGCCTGATGCTGTTGACAGAATAATTATAAACTCCGTTTGTCTTAATCCAGACGTTCCCGTTATTAGTGGAAATATACATTCCACGCCACCCTCCTAAGTAAAGTACACCGTCGTAAGCAGCGAGGCATGAAAACATTTCATTGGGCAAACCAAATGTCGAGGCGGTCCAGGAAATTCCATTGTCCGTTGACTTGTAAACGGTGGAAGTAATCCCTGCCACGGCAAACAAGCAATCGGCGTTTCTCGTCAGGGCATAGAACTTGAGGTAACTTGAGAGCGTATCTATCCTACTCCACGAAGCGCCTCCATTGGTGGAGAGATGGAGCCCTCCTTCTGTCCCGGCATAGATATTCCCGCCTTCGACATAGAATGTATTAACTTTTGTGTTTTGCAGCCCCCCATTAGCCGTTTTCCAGGTCTCTCCGTAGTCTGTCGATACGTAGATTCCCGACTGGGAACCGTAGAAAAGCTTGCCGCTGCATACTGCAGAACAGGTAAAATCTTTTGCTTTCAAACCGGAATTGACAGACCGGAAATTCTTGCCGTCGTCATTCGAGTAGTATAGATTCTTATCTGTAAAACCGAGGACAGTCCCCCACCTGGTAAGCTGCAATGGCATAGGAGTGCCGTCGGGATAGCCTGACGACACAGCGTTCCAGGAAGCGCCGTCGTCAGAGGAGAGGAATATGCCCTGGGCAGCAGCAGCGTATATCTTCCTGCCGCTGACAGCAAAGTAATTAATAGTACCAATCTGAGAGCTCAGTGGAAACTGCGTCCAGTTCTTTCCCCCGTCAACAGTACCGTAAATTTTATTGTTAACCAGGATATAGGCTATTGAACCGGACAACTGCAGGCTGTACTTGTCGTATTTACAAGGCTCTAACGAAGACCTGGCCCATTTCGATCCCATGTTTGACGAAACGAGGACGCTGTCGCCGGTCAGGACTATGACACTTTTATCAATGACAGCAAATGATTCAATATCAGAACAAACAAGAACCAGGCTCCAGGTGGCTCCGTAGTCTTTCGACCGGAAAAGCCCCGAATAAGTCGATGCCCAGAATTCATTGCCCATTGCTTTAATTATTTCAAATGTTTTGTTATTATCATCCGGTTTTTCCCAATTCCTCCCCCGATCGTTTGACTTCCAGAGGCCTTCCCCTGTCTGTGCGATGACTTTGTCGCCAATCGAAGCGACAGAGTAAACATAACCCTTATTAATTCCGAAATTTGTCGACTGCCAGTTAAGCCCGTTGTCACTCGAAGTAAATATCCCTCCGCAATCCGTACCGATAAACAGGGCGCTTTCTCCACAGTCGTAACATGAGAGCTTGTAAAAATTGTGCAGCGGCTGGACCCACTGGCCTGAACATGGAATTATCGATGAGAGTAAGACAGCAATCATGAGCACAGGCATGAAGCTGATCCTGATATTTATCATTAGGCGTTCTCCGTACAAATAAAAAAAATAATACCTGCCATCATTCAAAAAACCAAATATAATATAATAAAAATAAAAAGTCAAAGGCATCTACTCTACAGGCGGGTTTTGCTATTAACATGTCGCCCCTACGGGGCTTTCGTTCGGGGCTATTTGTATAATCACTAACTTTGCGGGCTTTGCGCCTTTGCGTGAGATATTTCTTACTTTCTTTACAAACAATTAGTCCAACCACCCCCTGCCCCCTCCTTATCCAAGGCGGGGGAAAGCCGCACTACGCCTGCTTCTACTTGCTTTATGAACTTGATAAACTTGACAAACTTTATAAACTTATCAAAGGCTGTCGCTGAAAAATTCCCTGAGTGCAGCTCCTGTGTAAGAATTGTCAACACGGGCAATATCTTCCGGAGTACCGGCAGCGACAACAGCTCCGCCTTCAACACCGGCTTCCGGCCCCAGGTCGATGATCCAGTCTGCCGAAGCAATTACGTTCATGTTGTGTTCGATGATGATCATCGAGTGCCCGGCATCCACAAGACGGCTGAAACACTCGAGCAGGCGCGAGATGTCGTCTAAATGCAGGCCGGTTGTCGGCTCGTCGAAGATGAACAGGGTATGGTTCGCATTGGAATCGAGGTGATTGGCAAGTTTTATCCTCTGGGACTCGCCACCGGAAAGCATCGTACTCGGTTGTCCCAGTTTGAGGTATCCCAGGCCTACATCCTGAAGCACTTTCAGTTTGCGTGTTACTTTCTGGATCGGCTCAAAGAACTCAATCGCATCATCGACGGTCATTTCCAGTACATCGATGATTGACTTGCCGTTGAAAAGTATGTTCCTGATTTCCTTTTTGTAACGCGTTCCCTTGCACGATTCACATTCTAAGTGGACATCGGAAAGGAACTGCATGTCAACACTGACGATGCCTTCTCCTTCGCAGACCTCACACCTTCCGCCCGCGACATTGAAAGAAAAGTATCCCGGTTTGTATCCCATCTGCTTTGCAGCCTGTGTTGTTGCAAAGACATCCCTGATGGCGTCGAAAGCCTTGGTGAAAGTCGCCGGTGTCGAACGTGACGACTTACCGATGGGTGCCTGGTCAACGAGTTGTATATCGTCGATGTTGGCAAACCCCCTGATTTCGCTGTAAGAGCCGGCCTTGCCGTCGTAGCCCACCTTGATCTTCTTCAGGGCAGTGTACAGTACATCGTGCACCAGTGTACTCTTTCCCGACCCCGACACCCCGGTAACCACCGTCATAGTATTGAGCGGGAAAGCTACCTCGTCAATCTTCAGGTTATGTTCACGCGGGTTGACCAGTACGATTTCATTGCCGGGCTGACGCTGCCTGCGGGCAGGGACACTGAATTTCCTGGCGCCGGACATATAAAGCCCCGTAAGGGACTTCCCGTCTTTCAACAACTCATCGAAGCTGCCGGAGAACATGACTTCTCCGCCACGATCGCCGGCCCTTGGGCCCATGTCGATGACATAGTCCGTTTTCCTGATGATATCCGGGTCGTGTTCCACAACGACAATCGTGTTGCCGAGATTGCGCAATTTATTAAGGATATTGATCAGCTTCTGAGTATCTCTGTGATGCATACCGATGCTGGGTTCGTCGAGTACATAGAGAGTACCGACGAGTGAAGATCCGAGTGCAGTGGAGAGGTTAATCCTCTGGGCTTCACCTCCGGAGAGGGTATGTGTAAGCCTGTCGAGAGTCAGGTATTCGAGTCCGATCTCCACCAGCAGGCGTGTACGCCAGATTATTTCCCTGACAACCTGGCCTGCAACTTTTTCTTCATACTTTGTCAATTGGAGGTTGACGAAATAGTCGAGGAGCTTTTCAAGCGGCATTCTAATTAATTCGGGGATATTCTTGCCGCCGACATAGACCTGGCGTGCGGACGTCCTCAGTCTTGAACCTCCACAGGCCTTACAGGTGGTATAGCCACGGTAGCGGCTGATCATTACCCTGTTCTGTACTTTGTAATTCTCCTGCTCGAGCCATGAGAAGAACCCGTTAATGCCTATGTAGCCGTTGGCTCCGTCCCATATTACTTTCAACTGCTCTTCGGACAGCGTAGAGTATGGAGCATCGACATTGATCCTATACTTCGGGGCAATTTTCAGCAGGTCTCTCTGGAACGAAGAATAGACGACACCTTTGAAGGGGTGGATGGCGCCCCGTTTCAGGGATTTGGACTTATCGGGGACAACGAGGTCGTCGTCGATGCCGATGGTCCTTCCGAATCCCTGGCATGTAGGACAGGCTCCGTAAGGATTGTTGAACGAGAACAGCCTCGGTTCAGGCTCGACGTAAACGATTTCAGACTCCGGGTCTTCGAACAGGATGCTGAATTTTCGCAGTTGGCCGCGTGTCAGGTTTCTCACGGCAATTCTTCCCGAACCGGACCTGAAAGCCAGTTCGAGGGAGTCGATGAGGCGCGACCCGGTTTCTTCGTCGTGCCTGAGTACCATCCTGTCAACAAGGATATAGAGGTTTTTACCGGCAAGGGACGTCAGCGCCTCGAGTGAATCGAGGTCGATGATGTCGTCGCCCTCGTCGGTTACAGCCCTGAAAAAGCCCGATTCCTTAAGGTATTTATACAATTCTGCGTGATTCTTCGAGTTGAGGTCCAGTGGAAAGAGTATATAGAGCTTGTCGTCGTCTTTCCATTTCATCAGTTCTTCGAGCACAGAGTCAGGCGTATCTTTCTTTACCACTTTTCCTGTTACCTTACAGATGGTAATTCCAATTCTGCCGTAAAGAAGCCTAAGGTAGTCGTAGATTTCAGTGGTCGTACCGACAGTAGAACGGGGATTCTTCTGGGGCTGTTTCTGCTCTATGGCAATGGCCGGTGGCAGTCCGGAAACAGATTCGACATCCGGCTTGTTCATCCTCTCGAGGAACTGCCGGGCGTAGGAAGAAAGAGACTCGACGAAACGCCTCTGCCCTTCGGCGTAGATGGTGTCGAAGGCAAGGGATGACTTGCCGGAACCACTGACACCGGTAATTACGGTAAATTTGTTATGGGGAATGGTTATGGACACATTCTTGAGATTGTGGACCTTCGCATTCTTCACTTCGATATATTTCTGTTTCTTAGTTTCCATATTTTTCAATTTCTAACAAAAATAAACAGGCAAATTAGCAAGAATAGATTTAATGGAAAAATTTATTAGAATTCTGAATTCTGAATTCTGAATTCTGAATTCTGAATGCTGAGCCGAGCGCAGCGAGACCGGCGTAGCCAATGCTGAATGCTGGAAAAGCAGAGCCAGAGCGACTTTCCCCTCTCTACAAGAAAATTATACTGGTAGAGACAGGTCTCAGACCTGTCTCAATATCATTAATACATTAGATGGTCTCCACCTCTGAGGTGGAGTCCATCTTGCTGATTGCCTGTTGCCAACCTTCGGAAGGTTCTAAAGACAGAGCCAAAGCGTCTTTCCCCTCTCTACAAGAAAATTATACTGGTAGAGACAGGTCTCAGACCTGTCTCAATATCATTAATACATTAGATGGTCTCCACCTCAAAGGTGGAGTCCATCTTACCCGAAACGAACCGGCAGATAATTATTAATTGGAGCATGAATATTATTAATAATTTTCATTTTATTACCGAAATATGAAAGAAATGTATTATTAGTAATCTCTTTATTATAAAAGAGTAAAACATGACAGGCTGCGGTGAATTATGAAAAGCGACCAGGAAAAAACTAAGGACGAACTGCTGCTGGAATTGCAGAGCCTGAGGAAAGAATGTGAATCGTGGAAGATAAAAAACCTTGAAGACCAATCAGCACACTCTACGTCAGAACAGGAGCTGAGATCGACCATATCGCTTCTCAATGCCACTCTCGAATCGACAGCCGACGCTATTCTGGTAATGGACTTAGACAGGAATGTCGTCAGTTACAACCGCAATTTCCTTGAGTTGTGGGCCATCGTCGGTGAGAAGGTTGACAAATCGGTCCTGAAGCATATCGCCGGCCAAATATCACCCTACAATGATTTCAAAGATAAAGTTGTATTTTTGTTCGACAATCCCGGAGAGAAGTGCCTGGACGCAGTTACCCTGACAGACAGGCGTGTAGTCGAATACTTCACTCAGCCCCGGAGAATCGGCAATGAGATTGTGGGAAGAGTGTGGTCATTCCGGGACATAACCGAAAGAAAACAAATTGACAATCTTGAAACCGAGTTGCTTAATCTTTCATCCTATCTTGTCGCAATACCCTATTCAGACATAAACAAAGCAATAGAAATCGCTCTTGGCAAGATAGGTCAATACTTTTCAGCCGACAGGGCTTACATTTTCGAATTCGACTCTGCGTACAGCACTGCCAGCAATACCCACGAGTGGTGTAAGGAAGGAATACGGCCCGATAGAGACAATCTTCAGAATATTCCGTGCGACCTTTTTCCAAAGTGGATGGAAAGCCTGTCTGCCAAAGAGCCTATTGTCATAGCCTCTGTTGACGACTTGCCTGACGAGTGGACAGCAGAAAAAGAGATACTGAAAGGTATCAAATCCGTAATAATTATTCCTTTAATAAACAACGGCGTCTTAGTCGGCTTCGTAGGACTTGACGATATTAACAACTGCAAGACATACCGGCCCGGTGAAATCAACTTATTAAGAATATGGGGCGATATGCTCGGAAGCCTCGTTAGCAACAACAAGATATCAAAAGAGTTGCAGAGAATCAACGACCAGATGACTGCCACGCTGAAAGCTATACCCGACCTGTTGTTTAAACTCGACAGGAATGGTGTCTTCCTTGACTACCACGGGCCTGAAGAGTTTACCCTGATAGCTCCGCCCGAAGAATTCATCGGAAAAAACATCAATCGGTTCCTGCCTCAGGATATATGCGACAATCTGATACCGCTGTTTGAAAAGGCCATTGAAACAAACCTTATGCAATCTTACGAATATTCTCTCGTTTTAGGCGGCCAGACTCGCTATTTTGAATCAAGAATCGTAGCAAAGGAAAATGAAAATATCATCTGTATTGTCAGGGACCATACGGAAAAGAAATTGTCCGAGGAAATGCTGAAACAGACAAAGAAAAACTATGAATCGTTCTTTAATACATTGAGCGAGTTACTATTCATCCTCGACGAACAGGGCAACATTCTCCAGGCTAACAAAACAGTCTATGACAGGCTCGGATACTCTTCCGAAGAACTTCTTGGACAAAGTGTGCTGATGGTTCATCCACCCGACAGGCGAGAGGAAGCTTTGGAAATTGTGACAAAGATGATTCTCGGGCAAACAAAATACTGCCCGGTACCTGTTATTACAAAATCGGGCAGTCTAATACCTGTGGAAACAAGAGTTATGCACGGACAGTGGGACGGGAAACCGGTTCTGTTCGGTGTTACAAAAGATATATCGGAAATCAAATTCTCCGAAGAGAAATTCTCCAAAGTTTTCTATGTCAATCCTTCAGCCTGCAGCCTCACCGACATGGCAACCGGAAAATTCATCGAAGTGAACAATATGTTCTACAAAATATTCGGCTTCGACATAGATGAAGTCATAGGCAGAAGCATTACCGAACTTGGGATAATGACACAGGAATCTTTTACAAAAGTAATGTCAGAAGCAGACGACAAGGGTAATGTTACAAATGTGGAAGTTACGCTGAAAGCTAAGAACGGCAATGACAAAAATGTACTATTGTCGTCTGAGAACATTACTATCCAGGATAAAAAATACCGTTACACCGTAGCTCATGACATCACTGAACTTAAACGCTTTGAAGAAGCCCTGGAGATTGAAAGGCGCAGATTGTCCGACATTCTGGAAGGTACAAATGTCGGTACATGGGAATGGAACATCCAAACAGGTGAGACTGTTTTCAATGAACGCTGGGCTAATATTATGGGCTATACCCTGGAAGAGCTGGCGCCATTATCGATTGAAACCTGGGTGAAAGCCTGTCACCCCGACGACCTGGTACAATCAGGCGAACTTTTAAATAAGCATTTCGAAGGAATTACAGACTACTACGAGTTTGAAGCAAGGATGAGGCACAAAAACGGCAATTGGGTATGGGTTCTCGACAGAGGAAAGGTACACACCCGCGACAGCGAGGGGAAGCCTTTGTTCATGTCTGGTACCCACCAGGATATTACAAAGCGCAAAACGTCAGAGGAAAATTTCTTACTGGTGTTTGAAGAGTTGAAGGCATCGAAAAGAATAATTGAAGAAAACCTGTTACAAAAGAATTCACTGCTTCAGGACCTCGAAAAGACCAATACGGAAAAAGACAAATTCTTCTCCATAATCGCCCACGACCTGAGAAGCCCGTTCTCAGGCTTCCTCGGCTTAACACAGTATATGGCTGAAAAAATACAGGACCTGACCCTCGGGGAGATTCAGAGTTTAGGTATTACAATGAAAGAGCAGGCTACGAATCTGTTCAAACTGCTCGAAAACCTTCTGGAATGGTCCAGGGTACAAAGAGGAATCATGGAATTCACACCCGTTGTCTGCTCCGTCAATCAGATTGTAGATTACAATATCGGGATCATATCGGGAATTGCGAAGCATAAGAATATTGAGTTGACGAGTGTCGTCGGTGACAGCCTGTTGATTAAAGCCGACATGGCTATGATCAATACTATAATACGCAACCTGGTATCCAACGCCGTCAAGTTCACTCCTGAAGGCGGCAAAGTCGAAGTGGGAGCTTTCATTCCACCGGCAGGCTCCCTTGTTCCTGAAAACCAGGTAGTAATATCAATCAAAGACAGTGGCATCGGTATGGACAGCCAAATGAAAGACAAGCTTTTCAAGATTGACAAAAAGGTTTCACGCCCCGGTACGAACAATGAACCAAGCACCGGCCTCGGACTGATACTGTGTAAAGAATTTGTCGACAAACACAGCGGCTCAATCTGGGTCGAAAGCGAAGAGAACAGAGGTACTACTTTTTTCTTCTCTGTTCCCGTAGCAGACAAAGACGATATAGCAGTTGATCTTTCCGGACTGGATGTGTTTTATAATGATCCGGAGGCATGGAAATAACGTTCCGTATTACAAAGGAATACTGCTACGGGTTCACAATCGCATGCTTTTTCCTTTTACAGCTAAAGTCTCCAAGACAAGCCCGGCCAGTTCCGCCGGTACGATTGCCTTTTGCCGTTCTTTTTCCTCTTCTACAGATTGGCCGGCACTTTTGACAGCTTTCAATGCGTAGAGGGCAGCTCCGGGTGAATGGTCAGCCATGTGGGCTGTAGCAACGGCATGGCCTACTGAACGTGCTACGGCAACAGCCACGGGATTGGTCGATTCGTTTGCCACAGCGATTGCTCCGACAGCAGCTTTTCTGGCTTCTCCGACAGAGGCTCCGCCTCTTTCCCATTCCCTGCCGACCGAGAGAGCGTGGAGCAGCCTTCCGTCAATATTCCCGCCGAGGAGAGGCAGGACATGCTCAGAACATTGCACTGCCCATCCCATCAACAAACGGTGATGTGCTTTCGTGAGCAAGCCTCCCCTGTGTTCCGCCACATATCTTCTGTCGCGCATTCACTCCCCTGGATTTAATACATCTTTACAAATTTTTCTTTATTACTTCTTCCAGTTTGGCTTCAGCTTCTTCATCGTAGCCTAACTGTACAAAGAGGATCCTGCCGTCCTTGCCGATGAGGTACATCGTGGGGTATCCTGTAACCCTGTAGAGTTTTGGAAGCTCCGGCGGGGCCATTAGAATGGTATAAGTAACTCCTCTCTTAGAAAGGAAAGTCCCGACGTCGTCTTCTTTCTTGTCCCTTGGGTCGATGCCGATTACTTCCAGTCCCCTGTCTTTATACTTCATGTGTAGCTTCTGCAACATAGGATAGGACTTCATGCACCAGTAGCAGGCCTTGTAGAAAAAGTCCACCAGCACGAGTTTTCCCCTGAAGTCGGACAGGCTGCGCGTTTCACCGGAGAGAGAAGGCAGGCTCCAGGCCGGCGCTACCGTATCGACAGGCAGCAAGGGTGTTTCATCCTCTTTAGAATACTCTTTCAACCTGATGTATTTCGGTACAGAAGCCGGTTGGAATTGGGATTCGCCTTTCACCTGTTCCGGTTCGTGTTTATCCAATACATATTTCTCATATTGGTACATGGTGTCTGCAAAGGAAACAATATCAGACAGGACAGAATACTGTACCGGCAGCAGGCCTTTTTTATCAATCCATATATTGTACTCGGTTTTCAGGCTGTGAATGACATCGGAACTGTCGTAGTCCGGTTTTTCGATTATTCTGACCCGGTAGCAGGGATTGTTTTTGATAGATTCTTCACCGGCAAGGGTAACAGAAACCTTCGGGGATTCTGAGGGAACCGGGAAGCATTTACTGTTTTTAAATGGTGCGTATATATTCGCATATTCGAGCATCTCCTTTACCAGATCGGGGTTCTTTGCTATCGAATATATTCTGCCGGTACTGTCCTTGGTGGTATAATTGACATAGTCTTTGCCGGAGAACAATTCAACTTTTTGGGAACCTCCGGGTACTGAAGAAGTAAGGTGGAACAGCAAAGGGTGAAGGGTATCGGCGCCATTCTTTTTAAATGTACAGCTTGAAACGTCTGTAAGGGTATCCTTACGAGTCATCGACTTCCTGTATTTTGTCATTTCATAGTAGCCGCTTTTCACTGCTTTGCATTTTTCTGCCGACTGCTTCAGTATTGCCTGGGGGTCCTGTGCAAGAACCTTCGATGACAGAATGACAATTGCTAATGTAAATATGTAATATTTCATGAATCCATATTCCAAATTGATGAAAAATTAATCTATTAAGCAATCCAAATATAATAAATACTTTACTATTAAATTATAAATTATCAGTTTTGCGCCCAATCAGGTACGTCAATCCCCCAAGGCAGTTTTCTTTAATAATGAATTGACATCAATTTCTCTTCACTGCGCTTTTCTTCACTGTTCCTCCTAATTACAAGTATTATGAATACAAAGGCAGAATATTTTTTCCCTAATGATATATTAACATGTATTAAATTGCACAATTTTTTTGGAATTTAATAAATATTAGTATTCAGGAATTGTGAAAACCATAGATGAATAAAGAACTTGAAAATAAAGGAGCGGATGCCGGCCAGCCGAAGTTCGGGCTGATAGGGTTGATCATTACGATGGGTATCGTTTACGGGGACATCGGCACTTCACCGCTTTATGTAATGAACGCTCTGATCGACGGCAGCCGGCTCAGCGCCGATTTCATCATCGGGGCCATATCCTGTGTGATATGGACCCTGACATTTCAAACCACGATAAAGTATGTGCTGATTACGTTGAAAGCCCACAATAAGGGGGAAGGCGGCATCCTGGCACTCTATGCGCTTCTGAGGAAGAAGAAGAAGTACCTGTTCGCATTCGCTGTCGTCGGTGGTGCGGCATTGCTTGCCGACGGGGTCATTACACCGGCAATCACCATCACTTCCGCCGTCGAAGGACTGAGGGGCATCTACCCCGACATTCCCGTCCTGCCGATAGTATTAGTGATTTTTGCAGTCTTGTTTTTCTCCCAGCAATTCGGGACTGAAAAACTCGGGAAATCATTCGGCCCGATTATGCTGGTCTGGTTTTCGACAATCGGAGTCCTGGGATTCATGGAAATATTCGAGTTCCCCGAAGTGTTGAAGGCATTCAATCCCTATTATGTGTATGTCTTCCTTACTCGATTCCCGGAAGGATTTGTACTGCTCGGAGCAGTATTCCTGTGTACAACCGGAGCCGAAGCCCTGTACTCCGACCTGGGGCATTGCGGCTACAAGAACATCAAAGTGTCGTGGCTGTTCGTCAAAGCGACACTCATCCTGAACTACCTGGGGCAAGGCGCCTGGGTACTGACCCATCCGGAAATGGTTACGGCAACCACCAACCCGTTTTTTTCGATAATGCCGCAATGGTTCCTTATGGCCGGCATCATCCTGGCAACACTCGCGTCCATCATCGCCAGCCAGGCGCTGATCAGCGGTACGTTCACCCTGATTTCCGAAGCCATACAACTGAACTTCTGGCCCAAACTCAAGGTGGACCATCCCACAGAACTGAAAGGACAGATGTATATACCTTTCATCAACTGGCTCCTGTTCATCGGCTGCTGCTTTGTAGAAATCTATTTCGTCGAGTCTTCGAGAATGGAAGCGGCTTACGGCCTGGCAATCACCATTACCATGCTCATGACCACAATTCTGGTAACCTTCCACCTGAGGCTGAATAAAAAAAGGAATTTACCTCTTGTTGCTTTGTTCATGACAGTTTTCCTGACGATAGAGCTGTCGTTCCTGTACGCGTGCAGCAGCAAGTTCATACACGGCGGCTGGTTCACCATCATGCTGTCCTCTTTCTTCGCCCTGATTATGTTCGTGTGGTTCAGGACGAGGGAGATAAAAAAGCGCTACCTCCAGTTCTGCGACTTTCGTGAATACTTTCCCGCCATCAAGGACCTGCAGAAAGACGAGAAGGTACCCATCTTCACTTCGAATCTGGTTTACCTTACAAAAGCAGACCGGCCGTCGGACATCGAAAGCAAGATTATCTATTCCATCCTGAATAAGTTTCCCAAAAGAGCCGACAAATACTGGATTCTACACATCAACTACACCGACGAACCCGAGACAATGGAGTATTTTGTTACACAATTGGTTCCGGACATCGTTTTCAGGATAGATTTTAACATTGGATTCAGGATAAGCCCCAAAGTTAACGTCTTTTTCAGGAAAGCTGTAGGAGACCTGATCGACAGCGGAGAGATCGACATTGTCAGCAGTTTCCCGTCGCTCAGGAAACACAAGATACAGGGTGACTTCAAGTTCGTGTTGATTGACAGGATACATACGCACGATTTTGACCTGAACTTCTTTGACAAGATGATTATGAACCTCTACGAACTATTCAACAGGGCCAGCGTGCCTGAAAGCAAAGCGTTCGGCCTGGACACCAGTGTTGTAATAGACGAGAAAGTGCCTCTCCATCACAAAACAGCCATGCCTGAGAACCTGGTGCGTGTAGGTTAAAGAAGATGCATTGATGACAGGTGCGATTTCAGACTGGAATTGTCCGGCCTGACGGTTTGCATTGTCCTGTTGTTCCACTCATCATCGATGTTGCTATTAAGAATGCTGCCGAAACATACGCCTGCCGTGTTCATTGTGCTACCTGTGAAACCCTGGCCGTGCTGTCGCTTCTTTTTGCCGTTTCCATGGAACGGGCTGAGATTATGTGTTTACTAACAAGAAAAAGTATTTTTTATTCGAAGTCTTTTTTTTATATTAATGAAAATTATTTTGTAATTTTTACTGATTCTGTATGACAAAGCGAATACTATACTTGTTTTTAATACTTCAACTATATTCCTGCGAATATCCTCTTGACGAACTGGAAAATTCCGGAGCAATTAAACCGGATAAGCCCCCGGTAATCGAGTTAGGAAAGAATTTCACCGGCGACACGATTTATCTGTACAAGGGACTGTCCGTAAACCTCGAGTTTAAGGCCGACTCTGCTATCGATGTATCAGGTTATACCTTAATACTCGATGACGACACCATATCTAAGAGTAATTATTCTTTCAGTCTTATTAATTATTATATTGAAAACGGTACAGGTAGCCCAAAAGGCCAACTGAGCCTGGGAATACACAAATTACAAGTCAATGTTTACTCTCATTCATCTTCAGGTTCCATAGCCGACGGAATGGGACTTGAAAGATATTTTTACACATATTTCTGGTATGTCAACATCAGGGATTTTCCTAATTTCCTTCATTTCAGGACGGATACTACTTCCAATGTCCTGAAGCTATGTTGGGATAAATATACCCCTCCCGATTTTAAAGCTTACCTGTTTAATTCGTTCTGGGAGACACAAAACAATTGGATTCAAGAATCCATATTAGATATTAATAAAGTCTGTATGGAAGATTCAGCTTATGTCGGCTACCCCACGTATTATTATTTTGACGTTAAAAGCAGTTGCGGTAACATAAGAATCGGCAGCATTACTGCCTCTTGGTCATTGCCTTCATTCAATAAAATCACTTATGAAGACCAGAAATACTATTTAAACTGGAATGACAGCAAATACCAGCACTTGATCAGCGAATACCATATATTCACAAACTCTGGTAAGAAGACAGTTGTCAAAGATCCAAACTGCAGGAAATTCAATATTACTGACGTCGGATTCCTTACAGGCTCAAAGTATTGGGTTCTGCCTCTCTCCAGGTACGACAACAACAGAACGAATTTCTCTAAGTACCTCCGGCCTGAAAGCCTTGCGTGCAAAACAGACCTGGGCGAAAAATACGGTTCCGGGTACAGTTACTGCGGTAAGGCTGCCAATGGTAACTTCTGTTTTAAAATCAGCGATGAAAACAAATGTGCAATATATAATCCTACCCAGGGGAAAGTAGTAAAAACATTAAATTATATATTCCAGTCTTTTTCTCCCAACGGCAGATATGGAGTTTTCTGTTCGGTTGAAAGCCAGATGTATTATATCATCTGCGTTTATGACCTGATTAATGATAATATGGTGTACAAACTGAAAACCCTTGACATTCTCGATACTAATATTTCCGTCAACTTTAAAATATCCGATAACCTCATCGGTGTGCTAAGTTTTGGCAACAACCTTGTTGCATACGATTTCAAAGAAAAGAAAATATTAGCAAGTAAGCAATACTACAGCAAAATATGGGGTATAGCAGTATCTTCCGGAGGAAAGTATTTCTATATCGACAGCGAAAGCGAAAATGAGATCGATTGCATTCAAAACGGCAGCTTTGTTAAGAAGTATAATCTTAACGACAAGGGATGCCTGTTCAATCCTGAATCTGAAGATGAAATTGTTTATTCGGTAGCTGACGAAAATAAATATATACTTATGAACCTTGACAACGGTAATAAAAAGACATTGCTTACCGGAAATGGTCTCCTGGATATTGATTTCTACAATGAGCAATATGTCATTTATAGTGTCGGTTATCTTAGTGTATGGAATTTTAATAACATAAAATTATTTGACATCAAGACATCGCTCGATTTAAGTTTTGGCCTGGTAAATACCGGATTGGCCCTGAACAACAAAATTCTTCTTCACAAGAATGGATACTTACTTGATATGAGGAGCTTCTATTGAAAAAGATAATAGTAATACTTTTGATTATCAGCTGTAAGTGCTATGCCGGCAATCTTGCCTTCAGTGTCAGCAGTTCCTACGGACAGTACAGCATGTCCAAACTGAAGGTCGTTAACTCGGAGGTGATGTCTTCGCTTCCGTTCTCTACAAAATTAATTAATGATTTCCCGGGTTATTATACATTTTCCTTTGAAAGCTATTACCTTGATTCCAAGCATTTCATGTTTGGCCTGCGCTATACAAACGAGACTACCGCCTCAAGGCTCGGGACCATTGACTATTCAGGATCTTTCAGGTTCGATCAGACAATGAATTCCGGATCCATTGCTTTAATGGTATATTATCCATTTAGAAGTTATGAGGTGCAGGTACTCTTGGGATTAGACCTCGGAATAAAATTTACCGGTTATTCCTCTGAAAAAGAGTTCACTCTCGGCAATACTACAAAAAAAATAACAGAGATGAAAGACTATACAAATTTTTACTCTATGCCGGGCATCAGGATTGTCTATCCCATTAGTTCTTTCAACCTGGCCTTTAACTTTAACTATCATTTGGGAATAGATAAAGATACGGGTGCCACAACAGTAGCGAAAGAATGGAATGGTGTCAGAATCGGCCTTTCATTTGCAGTTATTTTCGACCTTTCTGAATAACGCTTTATATATTTACCGTACTGCATATAGTGTGAATCAATACTATGCATCCTACCACAGCTTGTAGCAGTCTAAGCAGATGCAGCCATCCAATTCCCTGACAATGGCCGGGTCTTTTTCGATGAACAGTTTCCTGATGTTTTGCATTGTCCGGTTGTTCCATTCGTCATTAATACTATTATGCAGGATATTGCCGAAGGAGAAATCGCTTGACAGGCCTGCCAGGCAGCAGGCTTTCAGGTCTCCCTGCCATGTAATGTTCGCCACGTACCACAGCCAGTAACAGGACTTCCTTTTGTCTTTTCCATTCTTTGGGACATTAACAGCCATGTCCCTGAGGTCTTTAACCAAGTGGCGGTCTGCTCCGAGATCGATAGATAATTGCCTGACCTGCTCCGCCTCGTGCTCATTTTCATTGAATGTTACAAACTGTGTTTCAATTAACGGGTGCTTACTCTTTCTTGCCCTTTTTCTCTCAGCCAGGTATCTTGTGTTTTCGACGACTTTCTCTAAGCTGCCACCGGTACGTACCTTCCGGTACACTTCCTCTGTGGCGGCGTCGAGCCCGACGATCAGGTAATCGAGGCCCGCATCGATGAACTGTTCCGTGTCTTCTTTGGCAATGGTATTAAAGTTTGTGCTGACGGCAGTTACTATGTTGTTCCTGGAGGCATACTCCACCATTCGGAAGAAATCTCTGTTCAACAATGACTCGCCCACACCGTCAAGCCGGACCAATATGAGGTACTCTTTCAGGTCATCGACAATCTTTTTGAAGCCTTCGTAGTCGAGGTATCCCTTTTTCTGAAGGTTGGTTTCGTTGCCTGTCAGGCAGTATGGGCACTTCAGATTGCAGACATTAGTAAGTTCTACGTGCAATATGAAAGGATGGGCCGCCATCGTGAGCTTCTTTCTACGACGCTCATACTCAGCTCTCATCGCATTCATTAACTTCTTTAAACCAATCTTTTTTTTCGTTTTGATAATCGCAGGTAAATACCTCAGGAATGTCTGTCCCAGTTCCTGCGGCCCGTAAAGCAAAGATAACAATTTCATTCAGCCTCTTCATTCCAAGTCCTGTTATTGCTACCTGTCAAAAAGCACAGAATCAGTAACAGGAATAAACCAGATAATAATTCATATCGTTATGTTTCTGTAAACGATATATCATCGTGAATATTTTGAAGATCCGGCCGGGCAATAGTATATTGACATTCTGTGCCAGGTGGCACCGGTCAATTGGAAAGGCCCTGCCATTACTATTCCTTTACTTATGATTCACCCAATGCTTTTTTCATAAAGTATAAATCTTTAATCAGAAAATATTATCAGAATTCTTCGTCTAAATAATAATAAAATAATTGTGTTGAATTAATTGATGACACTATGGCTGAACAGATGATATATTCAAAGATTCGCGAGTTGCCTGTCGATATGAAAAAAGAGGTCAATGATTTCGTGGATTTTCTTCTTGCAAAACGTCGGAACAATAATTCCCAGGCAAAAAAGCAAAGAATATTCGGCTATGCGAAAGGATCAATTGTAATAAAAAGCAATTTTGATGAACCACTTGAAGACTTCAAAGAGTATATGCAATGAATTTACTATTAGACACACTTTGTCTCACTCTACCAAAGCCAGTTTCTCAATTAATTCCGCGCAGCCGCCGTTACAGATGTATTCTGTGTGTTCGCCGAGGCTGCCGAAACTCCGTCCGGCAATTTTCCTGCATTCCAACTCATAGCCGGTAATTTTCATGAACCTGTCTAAGGTACCCTTCGCCTTCGGATTATTGTAAGGTGACTTACCGGGATTGTCTTTCATCCACGCAATTGTGTTGAGCCAAATGGCAGCAGCCAGTGCACCGCAGCCGCTGCCGCTGAGGCCGATGCCCCCGGCAAAGCCGGCAACCATGGCTGCGTGTTCCTCGTCTGCCCCCATTTTCCGCGCCAGTTCAGAAGCACAACTCAAGGCTTGCTCCGAAGGGCAGGCAGCTTCGGCGGCCAAACCTTTTTTGGCTGCAGAGACAGCTTCCGGCGCCCATTTCTCAGCGTATTTGAAGCAGGACCTGGCTTTCAAAAAGATGAATTTCGCCATACTCAGCTTACTTGCAAAATTCGTCTCGGTTATGTCATAGCACTCACAACTGCCGAACCTTCCTGCAAACGACCCTGCAATATGTTGCGATGCAACAATGGCCCTGGCCGTAGAGTTACCGTTACTCCTGCGCCGGGCTTCGGCTCCTGCGGCGATTACGGCGCCCCAAAGCATACCGCATTGATAGCCCTGTTGCATTATCCCGCCGGCAAAAGGGTCTGCTGCTTTTTGCTCTTCATCATTCAGGGCGCCGAATTCGCGGTTGAGAAGGTAAAAGAATGTACGGGAGCAGGTCCCCTGTTCTTTGAATACTTTCTTAGTGTCGTTATTTTCATCTATCATGATTATTCCTTTTCTAATCTGTTTGGTCGAATGTAATTACAACGTTACCTCTTTTGTGCCGCTTTTCCACATACCTGTGTGCCTCCGGCACCTGTTCCAGCGGGTACCGCCTGTCGATGACCGCCCTGATCTTCCCTTCTGCTGCCAGGTTCCCAAGAAAAACCAGGTAATCTGTTTTCTCTTTTGTGGGTTTCCTTACGGACACGTAAGCCCCGTCCTTCGCTAAGGACTTTTCACAGGCTGAACGGCGTATCTTGCCCACAGCGTCAAAAATTACATCATAGCTTTCACCGTTTTTCCTGAAGTCTTCCTTTGTGTAGTCAATTACCCGGGCGGCCCCGAGACTTCCGACCATATCCATGTTATCCGTGCTGCAAACGCCTGTAACATCCGCACCGAAATAGACTGCAAGCTGCACGGCATAGGTACCGACGGAGCCGGAAGCTCCGTAAACCAGGACTTTGCAGCCCTTCCGGATATTTACTTTATTCAGAAGGTACATGGCCGTCATACCTCCTACAGGCAGGGCTGCCGCTTCTTCGAAAGGCACAGCTCCCGGTTTGACAGCTACCACACCCTGCTTCCACCGTTCGGGTATGCATATATACTGTGAATTGCCCCCAGTACGCAGGCCCGTAGTAGTGCCAAACACCTCGTCCCCGGCTTTGAACAGCTTCACGTCTTTACCTGTCGATTCCACTACTCCGGCGAACTCTGTACCTGGAACGGTTTTCACCTTGAATCCGAACATCATGCCCAGCGGTATTAATACTATACGCGGCATCTTTCTTAACAAAACGTCGCCAATCGTAACTGTAGCTGCTTTAACTTTAACAATCATCTCATTGTCCTGCGGCACGGGTTTGCCAATCTCTTCAAGCCGAAGGACATCCGCTGTTCCCGACTTTCGACAGGTTATTGCTTTCATTCATCTATCCCGGTACATTTAACATCTTCAAAATTGCGTTTTTGGAAAGTACGGCTGATCACGGATATTGTTTCAAAATGAATACTCATTTACCGGTCCGAGTAATTGGGGGATTGTCCTCCTGTCTGCCTGGAAACAACTTCCGCGGTTTTCGGTATTGAGGTTTTGGAGGCATCATTCAATGTAACACCTGATTAAAAGATCACCATCAAACTTCTTAATATTCCCATGCCGGTTAATACTTCATAAACGCATATACAAGATACACTTAATCAAAGGCATAATTATTGTAATATTTATTTTTAAAAAAAATTGAAAAAAATTCATTTTCCTCATAATATTTACAAAATCAACACGTTCTTAGCCATGCAATTTTTGTTCTTTGAACGTTTTTTGGAGGTTTTAAACCATGAAGAAGTTAGTATTTTTCATTATGTTTGCCCTGATGGTCGGCAGCGTTGGCGTATATGCAGGTACGGACAATAAGACAACAAAAGAGCCTAAGACTGAAAAAGTCGTCGAGAAGAAAGCTCCCGAAAAGAAGCTTGCTACAACAAAGGCTCCCAAAGTGCAATGCAAGTTTGTTGATGACAAAGGCAAACAATGCAAAAAGAAAACATCTGATCCCAGCGGTTTCTGCAAAAAACACAAGAAATAATCTTCAGGAGTCGTCGATTCCTCAGGATTACGGTTTACAAAACCACTGATAATCGTGTTGGAGGTATGGGAGCAATCCCATACTGTACCCTCACTCTGACGGGCCTGCTGTTGAATGCGGCAGGCCCGTGGAGCCAGCCTCAAAGAACAAATTTCCAAACTATTTTTTAAATATATTCCCATCAACGACACAGGCGCGGCACTGCCGATCAACCCAGCACAACAGCATAACGTCATCAGGCCCCTCATCTCAAGGCGAAGACGATGTGCCCCTTTGACAAAAATTCCAAAATAATCTGATAGTAATACAATTAAAATCCAATTAAAACGGCGTTTATGTAAATTTTTTCATTTTTTGGTCGTAATATGCATTAAGAAAAAGTACTATGGTAAGGAGGTATATAATGAATGAAAAACTGATTGCAGCCTGCAAAATGACAGGCCTGGCCCTGTTAATAAGTTTTATGCTTGCTTCCTGTGGTTCTGTCAACAGCGTTGAAAACCCTGAAAAAATGTATGTCGAGAGCGGGACCGTAGATTACATCATCGGGAAAATGCAGCGCTTTTACCATGATACCATTCCCGGAACCTTCGATGTAACCTATGATCGGAACAGTAATATATTCGTGAAGGATCTTCCGGCGATATGGAGTGTTCTCGGCTATTCTACAAAAGAGCTTAACAAGCTCGATTACAAGGAAGTCAACACCTATCTCAAGAAAGGCCCTGTCGTCGTCATCTATTCGAAGCCGATATTCCTGTGGTTCGGCTCGAAACTCGTATTGGCAAGAGTCTTCAGGGTGGACGGCTACAGGGACGGCACCTACGCCGCCTTCATCGACAACCCGGACTCGCAGAAGGAAACAGTAATCGAATACACCAGGATTGTCGAACCTGACTATCTGACATTCATCGCACTCAGCCCCATGCCGTAATCATTTCCTCCTGTTATCTTAAGAATATTTGTAACATTTCTACATTTATTGCCGTATTACACACATTTTGAAACAACAACGAGAAGAAAATGACATTAGAAGAATTGGGTTACAGCGAAAGAATCGGGAAGCTGATGGAAGAAGGAGGCTTCGAAGGCTTCGAACCCGGCAGAGTGCTTGCCGAGCACAAAGAACGGTACATCGTAGCTGCTGCCTCCGGCGAATATGAGGCGGAAATAACCGGCAACCTGCGCTTCTCTGCCGAAAACCGGGAAGACTTCCCTGCCGTCGGCGACTGGGTAGCCCTGACTGCCTGTGACAGCGATTTTGCCGTAATCCACGCGGTACTACCGAGGTACTCGATCATCAAAAGACGGGCCGTAGGACAGTTCGGGGAGGTCCAGGTCATTGGCGCAAACATCGACTATGCTTTCCTGGTGCAGGCCGTGGACAGGGATTTCAACATCAACAGGCTGGAACGCTACCTTACCATTTGTAACTCTTCGCGTGTGGAACCGGTAATACTCCTTACCAAGACCGACCTTGCCGAGGAGGCTTACGTTGCTGAAATTACCGGCAGCATCAGGGCCCGAATCGCCAGTGTGCCGGTCGTCGCAGTAAGCAACAGTACCCGGAACGGCTACGAAACGCTCACGTCGTTAATAGAGTCCGGAAGAACATACTGTATGCTCGGCTCCTCAGGCGTCGGCAAATCCACCCTGCTGAACAACCTGACCGGCAGGGACATGATGAGAACCGACTCCATCAGCCAAAGTACCAACAAAGGCAGGCACGTTACCAGCCACAGGGAATTGACCGTGCTGGACAACGGGGGAATACTGATTGACAACCCCGGCATGAGGGAAGTGGGAATTGCAGATACGGCAGACGGCCTTGAGGTAACATTCGACATAATTGCCGGACTGGCAGGGGATTGCAAATACAAAGACTGCACCCATACGCAGGAAGACGGATGCGCCGTACTGGAAGCCCTCGACAACGGAGAAATCGACAGGGGCCACTACGAAAACTACCTGAAAATCGAAAAAGAGAGGTCCTATTTTGAGTCATCGCTGGTCGAAAGGCGAAAGAAAGACAAGGACTTCGGGAAAATGCTGAAGAATTACAAAAAAGACAAAAAACGCAATAACTGGTAACGGCAGGAACCGGTCCTCAGGCAAAGGACGACGGGCCGGGAATGTTACAGGATTGTATTACCTTTGCCCAAACGCAACTCAATCATCGACTGCCGTTCCTTTTTTCCGCCACCGGAATTTATTAGGATATTTCAGTTTTTTAAATCATATTATACACATGAAAAGTGTATGATTTATATAAGTATATTTTAATAAATATTGGTGTTTATGAAACAGGATACAACCCGGGAAAATTACTATCCCAAGTGGCTTGACAGGAATGAATACCCGTTCGAAAGCCATTACTTCCAATTGCCTGCAGGCAGAATGCACTACATCGACGAAGGCAGTGGCGAGCCGATCGTACTCTTACACGGCAATCCCGGCTGGAGCTTCGAGTACAGGCATGTCATCAAAGAGCTGTCAAAGACAAACCGTTGCATCGCCATTGACCACATAGGCTTCGGCCTGTCGGACAAACCCTCTGACTTTGACTACCTCCCGGCAAGCCAGGCAAAGAACTTCGAGTTGTTCATGGACAGCATGAACCTGGAAAACATCACAATGACTTTCAACGACTGGGGCGGGCCAATCGGCCTTTCCTATGCCATCAGACACCCGGAAAAATTCAGGAAGCTGGTTTTCATGAACACCTGGCTCTGGTCTGTGGAAGATGACCCATATTACAGGAAATTCAGCGGTTTTATGGGCGGATGGCTTGGGAGGTTTTTAATTAAAAACTTCAATGTCTTCGCCGGAGCATTCCTGAAACAGGTATTCGGAGACAGGAACAAGCTTACTAAGCCTATCCACAGGCACTATTCAAAACACCTGGCAACACGGAAAGAAAGAAAAGGCTGCTATACTTTTCCAAAGCATATCATTGCTTCGTCAAAGTGGCTCGACAGCCTGTGGCAGCAGCACGAAAAGATCAATACTATTCCTGCTGCTTTCGTCTGGGGCATGAAAGACATTGCTTTCAGGGAGAAAGAACTCAATTACTGGATTGAACACTGGAACAACCCGAAAGTCGTCAGGCTCGACAACGTAGGCCATTACCCGCAGGAAGAGTCCCCGGACGACGTAATCAGGGAATTGAGAAGTTAACGCGATGGTATCGGGCTATTGATCATTTCCCAACACCTGTGGTTAACGGGATTACTGCCAGGTAGCGAGAGAGAGCATATTTCATTATCATGATTTACATTACAATTTTTCCCTTGTTACTGAGTGTCATTACTATTGAAAAAGTATGTATTTGATTGAAGGTAAAGCGATGCAGAGTATTAAACCGTGCCTGTGGTTTGACAGTCAGGCAGAAGAAGCTGTGAATTTCTATTGCAGCATATTCAAAAACTCAGCCGTCATTCAAACGAGCCGCTACGGTGACGGCGCCCCCTTCGAGAAAGGCACAGTCCTGACGATCGGCTTCACACTCGACGGACAGCAATTCCTGGCTATGAACGGCGGGCCGATGTACTCGTTTACTCCTGCCATATCATTAGTGAAACAATGTGAAACGCAGGAAGAAATCGATTATTACTGGGAGCGCCTGTGCGATGGCGGCAAGCCCCTGAACTGCGGATGGCTGACGGACAGGTACGGCGTTACCTGGCAGATTGTCCCGTCCTTCATCGGCGATATGTTAACCGATCCCGACGACGAAAGGACAAAAAGAGTAACGACAGAATTGTTGAAAATGGTGAAGTTGGATATTGCAAAATTAAAAGAAGCCTGGAACAGTTAAAAGAATCAATTCAGCTAAACAAAAGGAATGTCATGAAACTTAAACCTGTCTCAAAATTCAATAATCACGAGGAATATATTGCCCTTCAGTGCGAACCGGCACAAAGCATGCTGAAGCAGGTACGGGAGGCTGTTAAGGCAATCATTCCCGATGCGGAAGAAGTCATCAGCTATCAGATGCCTGCTTTTCGTCTTCGCACCATCATTGTCTGGTACGCCGCCTTTACGAACCACATCGGCTTCTACCCTACTGCTTCGGGCATTGAGGCTTTCAAAGATGAACTGGCTCCGTACAAAAGCTCTAAAGGCGCAGTACAGTTCCCCTTTGGCAAGCCCCTCCCACTCGAGCTCATCAGCCGAATCGTCCGCTTCCGGGTGGAGGAAGAACAGGGGAAAGGAAAAACCAAAAAACTAATTAATCAACCATCCAAACAATAAACTGATTATTTCGTTAAATATATTATATTTGTTTGTTTTATTATGATAAATGTAATTGAAAGAAATATGAAATTACCAAAGAAAATCAGCAAATGTCCCATAATTGATGCGGTAATTGAAATACGATTCGAATCAAGTATAAATTCGAATGCCATATTCGGAATAATATATAGTTGTTTACAGGCAGAGTATCCAAAAGTCGAGACACTGCCAATTCTCCAGGTTCCGGAACCTTTACGTGAGAATGACCCGGTCTTCAAATATAAACCTCATTATAAGATTTCAGATGATCAATATACAATACAAATCGGATCCGATGTAATTGCTTTTGGATCAGTGATTCCATATCCGGGTTGGACTGAATTTAGTAGAAAGTTCCAAAGTAATTTTGATAACATATTAAAAACAGGTATTATTCATAAGGTAATCAGATTAGGTGTAAGATATATTAATTATTTTGACAATAACATTTTCGATAATGTTATATTGGAATTTAAATCTACCGACAATATTCTGAATCTGCCAACCGGCAATACAGTCATTCGGACAGATGTACCCTGCAATTCCTATACATCTACATTGCAAATTACTAACAATGCTAAAATTGATCCCGAAAATGAAATTGTTGGTTCATTAATCGATATTGATACTTTCAAAATATATCAGGACATGTCCTTTTTGAATTCCTACAAATCTGAGATTCAGAATGCACATAATATTGAAAAAGAACTGTTTTTTAGTATTCTTAAGCAGGATTATATAAATTCATTAGAGCCCGTATATGAGTAATACTAACCTAACAAAGAATTTTTTACCTTTTATATTGATTGGGTCTTCATTAATGAACTTCCAATATGATAACGGCAGTACTATTACAGGCTCCAGCCATTCACTTACTCCATCAATTATTGCTAATTATAAGAATTTAACTACCAGCAAATATGAAATAAATACCAATGTGATTGCCAAACAGTTAAGTAATATGGATCAAGCCAGAGTATTTTCCGATTTTATTGCGCAAATCATTACACAATCAATTGATATTGATGAATCGGTTCAGAAAGTAATAAATGACAATTTCTGGGATTTGCTATGAATCTTGATGACATTAAGGACTTTTTACCAAAATATCTCACTCCCGCTTCAACAGAAGAACTATATAAAGGACTTAATCAATTCCCGGATAATATTTCGAAAATGAATTTCTATACCTCATATTTAAAGAATGATCCTATAATCTACCAGGGCGATTGTATAAAAGATATGATTGTTGTTAATTTGCCTGCCACCCAAAAAAAAGAGGTGCCTGCAATCATTATTTCTAACACTTGCGATGCCGATCTTAACAATTCAAGGAATTATCAATCTCATTTGGTTTATTCGCCAATTATTAATCTGAATTCTTTTAAACAAACGTTATTAGTTTCTGGTCTATTGCCTGAAAAGGTTGATGAATTAATTTACAACATTAAAAAACAAAGAATTACATCAATATTTTACCTGCCTAAATATGATCCCTCATTTGATGAATCGATAATATTTTTCGATCGAATTTATAATATTGGGAATACATATATAAATAGAAACGACTTGAATAAGATACGGATTTTCTCATTAAGTAATTATGGCCATTATTTATTTCTAATTAAGTTTTCTATGCATTATACGCGTTTCAATGAAAAAGTCGATAGGAAGTCGTTCAATCAACAGCAATACTGATAATTACATTTACAGTCCGGTTCCGGGTGGAGGAAGAACTGGGAAAAGGAAAGAAGTGACAGAAGGCTATCCAATTAGTAATATCAAAGTTCACCATTAGACAATATAACCGTATATCTTCCCGTTAAATAGTATTTTTTGTTGGAATTTTATGAAATCGATAATTGTTTTCCTTGTACCAATCATCTGCTTGCTTGGATTCACGAGCCAAACCGATAGTTTATCCTACGGAATGACCGATGCAGTTCGGTACAGCAGTCAGGAAGACAGTGCAGAGGCCGGAACCCGACAGAATGGAACCGGCACAGCAAACCTGAAGCCTGTTTGCGGCTATCGTTTTGCCATCGACGGAGACTTCGACGGCGACGGGAACAAGGAAACACTGGTCGAGCACTATTACAGTATGCTTGAGAAGAGTGAAACCAACAAATACTACGAAGGCCTCGAAGACTACGATCGACTGGTTGATCTTACCGTTCGGAAGAAACCATATTCATTTGTTGTTTCCGATAATCAACTCATAGATACTTTAAGAATTTCAACAAACGAACAGTTGTTAGGCCTTTCTTTCCTGAAAAACGAAGGCGACCTGAACGGCGACGGCAACGACGAAGTATCTTATGTTGTTGACTGGGCAGACTGGTCCAATATCAACACATGGCATATCATGACATACAGGCATAATAAATGGCAGGAAATGTATTCTTTCACCATCTGGGACTGGCAACTGCCCGATTTACCTCAAAACAACAAAGACTATTCCTGTATGGGATTATTCGACGGTGTGGCAGTTGTTACCGACGACAGTACGAACAGACTCATCGAAAAAGAATTTAATGAATTCCAGGGATTAGTAAAAAAGATTAAAAAGAATAGAATCCGGGTAATTCGTAATAAAAATGCTGAAGTTGACACTGCTATAATTGACCTGAAACATATAAAAAGGGAAAAAGACTTTTCCAATTATTGAATAGACAGATCAGAAGGTAATTATAATAATCAAAATTGAAATATGCCTCTGCCCTGCCTCATGGAAACGATAATCTTTTCATGATTCATTCGTTATTCCACTAAATTTTGCTGTAGATTGGATTAGTAGTAATTATGAAAAGAAAAAGACTGGAAATAGTATTAACCCTTGCCCTGCTGGTACTCGGCTGTTCGGCGGCAACAAGCAGCGAATTGTCGGAACGGTTAATAATTAAAGATAACTCACAGGATTCTGCCCTCATCAGGACGGAGAACGCCAGTTTCGATAAAGACGGCAACTACTGTTTCCTCGGGAAACAGAAAGGACTGTTTTCTTTTCTGACAAACAACGGCGTAGTCGGAAGTTTCAGCTATGTTAATTACAACGGCGAAGTTTACAACACATCACCTTACGACGCCGGCTCCGACTCATTGTGGTATTACAAGAATTTCCACGGTGTCAGGCTCTACGGCAACGCCAGGGGTACGATACTGAGCCGGAAGACCTTCGGTACGAAAGAGTGCGTAGCGCTGATTACACAATACAAAGACTCGGCATACTACTACCTTAACGGAACCCTCGTCTCTGCAACGTCGATGAAAGACTATTACAGGTATTTTCTTAACAACGAAAAATGGTTCGCTTTCAGTGAGAACGGCAATTCCATCTACTACTGCAAGCCCGACAGTATGTATATCCTGTATGTGAACGGCAAAGCCAAAGACAGTTCCGGGCTGGAATTCACCGGATTGGCGGTAAACAACAGCGGCAACTACATTTACGCCGAGGGGCTGAAGTCCAAAGACAAAAACGGCGCTAACAGCTACAGCTTTTTCATCCATTCGCAGGATACCGTTCTCGGCCCTGTCAGGTCAATCCGCGGGTACGGCCTGCAAGAAGACGGGAGCTGGTTTTTCGTAGGGGACAGCAGGGGGCCATCCTATATTGCAGTCAATGGCCGTTTCTTCGGGGAAATTAAGTCAATTACCAACATCATATTACTAGACCGTAAGAATTTTTATTTCGAATTCTCTGAAAATGACAGCACAAAGATCAATGTTAACGGAAAGACATACAGCCACAGCTACCAGGGGACTTTTAACCCGGCACTGGACAAAAACGGCAATTTCGCCTTGTTCGGATTAAAAAACAATAACTTATATAAATTCATTAACGGCAAAGAACAGGCAACACCGGTGGCGAAACCCGGCATTCTCGCCGATCCGCTCTATATCGGCCCTAAGGGCAATTCCATTTATGTTGTGAATGCCAATGATTCCATCTATCTCTACAGTGACGGCAAACTTTTGTTCAAACCCATTGCCAAAAAATCAGGCATAATTTATTATCCCCGCAGCGAATTACTTTCCGCCAGCCGGCCCCGAACCCAATACCGGGACGGCAGTTCCCTCTTCTATCTCGAATTCGATTCAGCAGCATACTATGTCTTTAACGGAGTCCTGTCAAAGAAGATGATGCCTGCCAGATTCATGATCAATACGGAGAAACCCGCTGTCGGCGATGTGATTCAACTGGAATGTGTTAATAACGGCTTCTATATGATACAGAAGACAGCTCCTTCGCGATACATGATAAACATCAATAACGAGATATACCAGGAACTTGACAATATCGGGAAACTGTTACCGGAATACTGTTTCTTCGACGGAAAAGAACTGGTGGTTTACGGCACAAAGGGCCTGTCATTCTACCGGTTCTCTATCGGGAAATAGCGGTTCTTCGCTATTTGTAGTGTAAGTAGCTGTTGAAAGGTAAATTCTAATCTATTGAAGCCACCCCATCCCGGCCTTCCCAACCCCATCCCGGCCTTCCCCAAGGGAATTATTCCCCGAGGGGAAGGAGAAAGAAGAAGGTGTGTAACTCTTTAAGTCTTACCCTTGGGGAGGATTTAGCTGGGGTTGAAGAACAACGAGCGCCAATATTTCTAATACAAAACAGTGGAAAGCCGCACCAGTAAGCGGTTCTTTAAGTCCTCCCCTTGGGGAGGATTTAGCTGGGGTTGAAGAACAACGAGCGCCAATATTTCTAAT